>CAJPOT010000001.1 GCA_905372355.1 uncultured Selenomonas sp.
CGTATCTCGGCATGGTGACATCGGTACGCGAGGCAGACGTGCTTGCGGCGAAGATTGGCTAAGAATATTTTAGAATCAAGAACCTCGGACTGAGAATAGGCAGTCCGAGGTTCTTGTGTATGAGAATTCTTTAATCAAGAATACGAGTGTGAAGTTCAAGTCTGTGGGTGCAATGGTCAATGTTGTACCCGTTGATGTGCAAAATTGCCAGATCGACGTTCAGAGTTGTCCGATATCTGGGTTTCATTGACCAATTTTTAGATTTCCGTGTCCAGTTTTTCTGGCTAGGGTGTGCAAATGCACCCCCTTTCACTATGCCGCGAAGCCTTGATTTATGCGGCTTCACGGCGTATACTCTCTTAACGATAGTCAGGGGGGTGCAAGGGGGTGCATCGTTAATCGGGTATAGGGGGTGCATCGTTAGATTGTATCAAAGTTAGGGATAAGACGGACATGTTATTTCAACTTTGCTGCAAGGAGCGCACAATATCTGCAAGGATGACGTTTGTGCATGTGGACATGAGCGGTGGTTCGCTTCTTCCTGCAGGCTCTGGACGAGTCGGCGGCGGATGCCGTTGAGGCGATCGATCGCTTGACGGAGCTGCATGAAAAAACGCGGCTTTCGTAGACACGTTGGGAAGGGTGAAAAAATGCCTCGCGCGTCTTTCGCTATATCGAAGCGAATCCGATCGCCGATATACGAAAGATGGCAGAGGCATGGGGGATGTCCTTCAATACGGCCACGGCGGTAATCCAGCGGCTGGCGAATGCGAAATCTTGGTAGAAACAAGCGAGAAGAGAAGAAGACGCATCTTTGCCTATGAAGCTTATTTGGACATATTGAGGAAGGGAACGTGAAAAAACGGCAAGTTGCAACGCATAGATGGTCTGATAAGCTGCCTTTCACCGTAAGAAATTGCGCCAGATCGTAAAAGCTGCGAAGACGATGAGGAGGAAGAAAACGAAGGGACGAGGCGGCTCTTTTCTTTTGCCTTGCAGAATCCAATGGAGATCGTCGCGCAGGAGAAAGATGCACAGAAGCGGGCCTAGAATGAATATGGCTTCATTCGCATGGAAGGCGGCAGCGAGGTCGCCTTCGGAGAGCGAGAGCATCAAACGGGTGATGCCGCAGCCGGGGCAATCGAGTCCTGTCATGGCGTGGAAGGGGCATGGCAGACTGAGTCCCGTCGTGCGGCAGAAGATGAGATAGGCGACGCCGACGGCGAGGAGTAGGGCGTAGCGCTGGAAAATGACCTTGGCGCGTGTTCGCTGCTCGGCAGCAAGCCATCTTGCTGCCCCTTCTGCATTGCCTGTGATGGTTTTTGCGGCAAAAAGAAACCGCCCGAAAGCGGACGGCTTCTCTCTTTTCGTATCGTTCATGATTTAGAAGGCCTGCGATGCGCCGCCATCGTGGTCGATGATGTCGTTGAGCGCACTCTGCATCAAGGCGTAACTGATGATGCCGAAGCCGAAGAGGGCGAGGACGAGATAGATGATGGGGAGGTTCGTGTCTGCCGTCATGCCGCGTTTCTGCTTCGCCATGACGATGGTCTCGCCCATCTTGTAGAGCCAGTAGAAGCTGTAGATGCCGCAGGTGAGGAAGGAGAAGAGGATGACCATGCCGCCTGAAGCGGTCGTACGTTCGCCCGCTGCTGCGTGCGCATCTTCGGTGAGCGTATAGACCCAATAGAGGGCGTAGAGACCGACGGTAATGAAGGAAAGAACGATGGCAAGGGGAATGCTTCTTTTTGTCATGAGGAATCTTCCTTTCTGGTTGAACAGGATAAAAACGGTGGCTCTTGGCGAGCGCTAGGCGTGCGGCTTTTGCAGAGATACGCGCGGTGCATCTGCCGAAAAGATGGGTTCGGACGGTGCGCCGCAGTTCTTTTGCTGCAGAAAGTCGTTGAGAGAGGCTTGCAGGAATGCCATGGTGAAATTGTAGGTGCGCAGAATCGCCATGAGCAGGTAGACGAGCGTCGGACTGTCGTCCTTGCGCTTGTAGACTGCCCAGAGGACGATGCCGGAAAGGATGGCCTGAACGATGGCGGTGACGAGAAGCCCGATGATGAACGCCAGGATGACAATGCCGATGGCCATGGCGTCCTCGGCAGAATCGTGATGCATCGGGGCGGCTTCCGTAGCGGCGCTGAGAATGAATTGGAAGGTGTATTCGAGCATCGTGAAGACGATGTAGATGACTGTCATGATAATGGTGACGATCGTATACGTCTTGTTGCTCACGGAGTCGGGAGGCAGGCCGTTTTCGCGGCGCAGTTCGACGAGTTCGCCGCCGATCTTGTAGAGCCAGTAGTAGAAGTAAAGAGAGCAGGTGAGGATCGTATAGAGTACGGCCGTGCCGCCGTCCACCGTGCGCGGCTTGCCCGAAAGAGCGTGGATCTCGTTCGTCAGCTTGTACATCCAGTAAAGTCCGTAGATGCCGCAGGTGATGACGGTCAGGACGATGGAGAGCGCGATGTCGCGCTTCTGTATCTGCATGAAAACCTCCTTATCAAATATTAGAGTTCCTTCAAAATGGCTCTTTTACGAGAGAAGCTCCATGGGGCACCTGCCTCATGGAGCTTCTTCTTCAGCGCACGCGTGCGGCAGGCTCTTCCTTCTCCTCTTCGGGGAAGACGACGCCCTGCACCTGTACGTTCGTTTCGACGACCTTGAGACCCGTCATGGACTCGATGGCGCGACGCACGTTCTTCTGCACGTCGGTTGCGACGTGGCGGATGTCGACGCCGTAGGTCACGACGATGGAGAGATCGACAGCGGCTTCCTGCTCGCCGACTTCGACCTTGACGCCCTTCGAGAAATTCCTGCGGCCAAGCATTTCGGCGATGCCGCCGATGAGACCGCCGCTCATTCCTGCGACGCCGTCGACGTCCATCGCCGCGAGTCCCGCGATGACGCTGACGACTTCATCAGCGACGCGGATCGAGCCGAGTCCTTCGTTGCTCGTCATGAGCGGAGCTGTATCTTCTGCCATGGAAAAAACCTCCTTGCTGCTGCTAAAACAACTTCTTCAATATCTCTGCCATTCCAGTATAACAGAAAATCGTATGGGTGGCAACGACATCGGTTTGCAAAGCGTCAGAGCGAGGCGGCAGCTCTTTGGGCGATTCGTTGAAAGAGCGCGATCGTCTCTTGGCGGTCGCGGCAGTTCTCGTCCATGACGACGAGAATCAGGTCGCCCGCGTCGCTCCACGCGATGCCGCCGTCGGCGTAGACGCCTGTGATTTCGCCCGTCTTGTTCGCGACGAGGAAGGCGGGGAGCGCCGACGGCAGACAGTCCTTGTCCTTCTGGCGCGAGAGGATCTGCAGCATCTTTTTGTCGTGCTCGTAGTCGACGCATTCGCCGCGGTAGATGAGCGAAAGAAGCGTGCCGATGTCCTTGACGCTGGAGAGGTTTGGCCGGCCTTGGTTGGAGAGCATCATCTTGTGCTGCAGGCGCGTGTCTGCGTATCCTTTCTGGCGGATGTAGCCGTCGATGTTCTCGATGCCGAGGCGGTCGATAAGGATGTTCGTCGCAGTATTGTCGCTGTCCGTGATCATGCGCTCTAAGAGCTGCTCGATCGTGAGCTGCTTGCCCCTGTCGTACCAGTTGAGCTGTCCCGCGCCGCCGACGATGTTCGTCTCGGTGATGGAGAGCGGTTCGGCAAGGGAGAGCGTTCCGTCTTTCGCTTGCTGCATGGCGTAGGCGAGAATGAAGAGTTTGATCATGCTCGCAGGCTGCATGGCATGCGACTGGTAGAGAAGCGGCTCTTTTTCTTCGCGCGGACGCAGCAGGAAGACGGAGCAGTCGGGAGCTTTTTGGGCGAGGATGGCGGAGAAGTCGGCACGCAGCGCTTCTTGATCGCTGCTGCGTTCGGCGAGCTTCGGCACAGGTGGCGCGCTCTTAGCCGCAGCCGAAGAATCCTGTTGCACGCTGCGTTCCGCCGCCTCCGCCTCGCCGCCCCTTTGCTTGGCGCGCACGGCGCTCGTAAGGCTCTGCCAATGCTCTTGCAGTTCTTTTTGCGCGGCGTCGCTGCCATCGAGAAGAGCGACGAGGAACGGAGAGGGCTTGTCTGGGTTCTGCTTCTGCCACATGTATTCGGCGACGCCGAGGCAGAGGGCAGTTTGCACGAGGATGAGCAAGGTGGTGCAGAGCATCGCTTTTTTCAGCCACGAGGAGGAGTTCTTCGGCGTCTTTTCATCCGCGTGGAGACGATCGAGCTTCCTTTGCAGTTCTGCACGTTCAGCGGCTTTTCCCGATTTTTGCGTGCGCTTCTTTACCACGGCTGCGCCGTCCGCGGCGTCATGACGCCGAAGGTGAAGCCTGCGCCCTGCAGCATGTCGATGATGGCGGGCAGCGCCTCGACCGTCGTTTCCTTGCCGTCCTTGCTGTGCATGAGGACGATGGCGCCGCGATCCTTGGGGCGGTTGGCGCAGGTGTAGCTGATCGAGCCGAGGATTTTCTGCACGCTGACGTTGTTGCCCGTCGCATCTTCGCTGCTGACGTTCCAGTCGTGGTTCACATAGCCGTTTTCCTTGAGCATGGCACTGTAGCCGGGCTTGAACATGCTGGCGGCGCCGCCCGGGGCGCGGACGATGAGCGGACGCACGCCGAGAATGTTGTAGATCACTTCATCGGTGTGGACAATCTCTTCGAGGAAGTTTTCCTTGTTCGGATAGAGAATGTCGTAGCGGTGGCTGTAGCTGTGGTTGCCGATGGCATGGCCTTCGGCGAAGATGCGCTTGAGGACGTCGGGGTGCGCTTCTGCCATGCTGCCGATGACATAGAAGGTGGCGTGTATGCCGCGCTCCTTCAGGATGTCGAGGATGGCGGGCGTGTTCTTCGCGTCGGGGCCGTCGTCAAAGGTCAGGTAGGCGACATTCGGCATCGTATAGGGGGTGAGGTCCGGCATCTCGGTGGGAAGGCCTTTTTCGCGGCGCTCGGCGAGCGTATAGATGTCGTAGACGGGCGTCTGCGCGTCGGTGATCTGAAGGTTGCTGAAGTCGTCACTGACGACAACGTAGTTGCCGCTCGGCGGCGTCTTTTTCGCAGGGTCGGCTGCGGGAGCGCCGCTGTCCGTTGTCTGTGCCGTCGAGGGTTCCGCAGCGTTGTCTTCCGTATGAAGCTCGCTCCATGCGATGCGCCAGCCTGCGATGCAGGCGATCATGAGGCAAGCGATGAGCACGAACATCTTCGCGTGGCGGTTCTGCAGGAAGTTCTTGCCGCTGGTGTTTTCCGTGTTCTTTTGCAAGACAAAATCATCCTTTCCGTATGTTCCGTGATTTCTTACATTCCGTTTCTCCGTCCTGGCGCATTTTTCATCTTTGGCTGAGGCAGCGGAGTTCTTCGAGAAGCTGCTTCATGTCCTCGTCCGTGCCGATGGTGATGCGCAGGTGTTCGTCGATGCGCGGTTTCTTGAAGTAGCGCACATAGATGCCGCGCTTTCGCAAGGTTTCGAAGAGCGTTTGCGCCGGGATGTCGGGATTTCGCGCGAAGAGGAAGTTCGTCTTCGATTCCGTGACGGAAAAGCCAAGCTTTTGAAGAGACGCCTTCGTTTCCTCGCGCGTCTTGATGATTTTTCCAAGCGTTTGCTGAAAGTAGTCTTCGTCCTCGATGGCGGCTTTTCCTGCGGCGAGAGAGAGCGTCGTCATCGTGTAGGAGTTGATCGACGCCTTGACGTCCTCCATGGCACGGATGAGCCGCTTTGCTGCGAAGGCGTAGCCGATGCGCATGCCGGCGAGAGCGCGCGACTTCGACATCGTGCGCACGATGACGAGGTTCTCGTATTTTTTGAGCAGCGGGAGCGCTGTTTCTGCGCCGAAATCGACGTAGGCTTCATCGACGATGACGACGGATTCGGGATTCGTCGCGAGGATTTCTTCAACGCCTGAGAAGGGAAGCGCGAGTCCCGTCGGCGCGTTGGGGTTCGCGAAGATGACGCCGCCGTTTTCACGCGCGTAGTCTTCGGGGCGGAGCGTGAAGTCTGCGGCGAGCGGCACGGTCTCGTAGGGGATGGCGTAAAGCTCAGCCCAGACATCGTAGAAGGAGTAGGTGATGTCGGGGAAGAGCACGGGCCTTTGCCCGGCAAAGAACGTGAGGAAGGCGAGCGCGAGAACGTCGTCGGAGCCGACGCCGACGAAGACTTCGTCCGGCTTGACCGCGTAATGCGCGGCGATCGATTCCTTCAAAGTGTGGCAGTCCGGCTCGGGGTAGAGGCGCAGGCGGCCGACGTCGCAGGCGGCGATGGCTTCGGCGACGCGCGGCGAGGGCGCGTAGGGGCATTCGTTCGTGTTCAGTTTGATGACCTTGCCCGCAGGCTGCTCGCCGGGGACGTAGGGGGTGACGCGGCGGATGTTATCGTACAGGCTCATGGCTTTCCCTCGTTTTCATTATGCTATAAGCGTTTTTCTTAAAGAATACATTCCTATTCTACGTCCTTTTTGCCCGAAGGGCAAGGGGGCGGCAGGAAAGCGGCGGCTTTTGCCGAAAATTTCTTTATTAGGGACAATGCGGGTGTGTGAAGATGGGTTGCTGCATTTATTCGGGATTCTTTAGGGAACGTCATTGTCGGTTTTGTTTTCGTGGGAGGAAAAGCGGCAGCATTGCCGCGTATTTGGCGAAAGGAGAGGATGGTCATGGAGGAAGGGACAAGGCTGCGTGAAAAGGAGCGCATCGAGCGCACGCTTGAAGCGTTTCACCGCAATCGTTACGACGTATCGCTGTTTCAGACGAAGGAGGAGGCGGCAGACTACCTCGCGCGGGAGATCGCAGGAAAGCGCGTGGGCTTCGGCGACTCGGAGACGCTGCGAGCACTGAGGCTCTACGAGAAGCTCAGCGTGAAAAACGAGGTCATAGATCCTGCGAGGAGCGGTCACAGCGGCGGTTTGGAGGCTTTCCTCGCGGCAGGCAGGGAGGCGCTGATGACCGATGTCTTCCTATTGTCGGCGAACGCCATCACGGAGGCGGGGCAGATCGTCAACATGGACGGCGCGGGAAACCGCATCGCAGGTTCTCTCTTTGGTCATGAGAAGACGTATTTCGTCTGCGGCGTGAACAAGCTCGTCAAGGATGTGGAGGCGGCAATCGAGCGCATCCACGCCATTGCTGCGCCGCAAAATGCAGCGAGGAAGAAGAAGCGCACGCCGTGCGCCGCAAAGGGCGACAGGTGCTACGACTGTACAAGCCCCGAGCGCATCTGCAACGCACTGACGATCCACTACAAGAAGATGAGCTATCGACCGATGGAACTGGTTTTGATTGAGGAGGAGTTGGGGCTGTAGATAGAGTTACGAAGGCGCTGCATGAACGCAAACAGCCTCCTGCACTTCGCTTGGCGAAACAGGAGGCTGCTTGCTATATCAGCTTGCCATGACGGCTGGCCTTCAAAATGGTTGCAATAAGATTCTCAGAACATGGTTTTCGTTATAGTAGAGGCTGGCGCTTTCCTTGCGGCAATTCCTATGCTATAATCGCCGTAGTGACTGGCTTCAGTCGGTTCTCCTCCATGCGAGGAGGTGATGTGTGTGACGCTTTATGAAAAGCTCTCACTTCTCATTGCAGCGCTTGCGCTTGCAGTAGACATCACTTTTCATCTGCTTAGATTCTAAGCAGAAAAAAGAACCGCTCTGCGGTTGCGGCGGCTCCTCTTTCCAATGAAACTAAAAATTTCCGAAGGAGAAACCGACGCTACCACCCGCCAGTCACTCTTCTTTTGTAATTATAGATTTTTTGTACGTTGCTGTCAATCTTTTAGGCTATGATTGCAAGCAGCTATTCGAGATATTCGATCTTTGCCTTGACGATGCGCCGGACGGAAGCGTCGAGGCGGTCTTTGGAGATCTCGCCGCTCTTCACGGCTTTCAGGAGGCCGTTGTAGACGGCGGTTTCGTGCGCGTAGTCGTGGCAGACGAGCACGAGGTCTGCTCCCGCCAGGATCGCTTCGACGCCCGCGCGGTCGAAGCCATAGTGGCGGGAGATTGCGCCCATTTCAAGGTCGTCGGTCACGATGACGCCGTCGTAGGAGAGTTCTTCTCGGAGAAGGCTCTGAAGGATGGTGGGCGAAAGGCTGGCAGGATTCTTGGCATCGAGCGCCGGGTACATCGTGTGCGTTGCCATGACGAACCAACCGCTAGCGCCTTTCGCATTCTTTGCAGCGTTCCTCCTGGCAATCATCTCGCGAAACGGCACGAGGTCACTCGCTTCGAGCGTGGCGCGGTCAGCGTGTACGGTGACCGTGTCCTCATGCGTGTCGCTCTCGCCGCGTCCGAGACCGGGGAAGTGTTTGATCGTCGCGAGAAGCCCGGCGTCGGAGTGACCTTCGAGGGCGGCGGCGACAAACTTTGTCGCGGTGGCGGCATCGTCGGCATAGGAGCGCCCATAGGTCGCACCGAGGTCGGCAACGGGCGCGAAGTTCAGGTTGAAGCCCATCGCCTTGAGTCCGTGCGCCGTGTCGGCAGCATAGCGGTATGCTGCTTGGGGGTCGCCCGTGCGGCCGATTTCTGCGGCGGCGGGCGGCGGCGGGAATGCCTCCTTCATGCGAGCGACGGCGCCGCCTTCCTCGTCAATGGCGAGAAAAAGCGGCAGGCCTGCATCCGAGGCATTTTTCTGCAGGGAATCGTTCAGTGCGCGCACCTGCTCCTGGCTCTTCATATTGCGGTCGAAGAGGATGATGCCGCCGATATGGTACTCCGAAAGCATGAAGCGGCTGTCCGCATCGAGCTCCGTTCCCTGTATGCCGATCATGAGAAGCTGCCCGACTTTCTCGGCGTCGCTCATCTTCTGTACAATGGCGGCCGCTTTTTCATCGGGCGAGAGGCTTTTTTGCGTATGGCTCGCAGCGGAATCTTTCGAGGCGGCATCGTCAGAGCGCGCAAGGCAGCCCGCGAGGAGCAGGCTGGTGCAGAAGATGGTCAGACAGAGGAGCAGAGGAACGAGGGAGGTTTTGCGGTTCGCGCGATTTTTCGTCATGGATGATTCCTTGCTGGGAGTGTGTTTCATAGCAACGACATATACTTGCTGCGAGCCATGGCGTCAATGCCGAGCAGATCCATGGCTTTCTCTGCCGAGACGCCCGCATTCTTCATCAGATTGCGGATGCTGCTGAGAAAGGCGCGTTCTTCGCCATGTGCTTTGCCGCGAGCTTCGCCGCGGGCTTCACCGCGAGCTTCACCGCGAGCTTCACCGCGGGCCTCACCGCGAACCTCGGCTTCGGCTACTTCGGCTTTGAGAATGTGTTCCAAGTCACTTTTGACGAGGTCTTCAATTAATTTGCACATGGTGGAGGCTCCCCTTTCGTTTTCTTTGAAAAATCTCGCTCGATTTGCTAAGACGCTGTAATGCATGTCGTTGGGGTTTTCACAGAAGAAATCATGCATCAGGCGACCGAGCGGCGTGTCGTCTTGATATGCGGCATTGACGTAGATAATATGTGCGCCGTCGTCGAAGGCGACTCCTGTTTCAGCGAAGGACTTCTGTACATGATATAGTGGTCGATTGCCTTTCCATACATCGTGTTCCGTAATGAAGATGACATAGGTTTCGGGCAGTTCCCTGAAGTCTTTCCCCTTGTCGAGCTCGCGTGCGTCCATCATGCAGCTGTTGTAGCGCGCTCGCATGGGATCGGCGCCCTCGTCATCGCGCTGGACTTCGACATCGAAGATGCGCTCACCGTCAGTGGCAATTGCATCGAAACGCACACCGCGTCCGAAGAGGTTTGGGACAGATCTTTGCGTCAATACTTCTTTGACGCGCAATTGCGGATTGCCAAAGATGATTTGCAGCAAAAGTTCCATACAGGCGATGTCGCCGTCAAAACAGCTGTTGAAAAAAGCGTCGTCAATCAAACGCAGTTTCTTGATGATGTCACGATAGATTTTTTGTCGCTCCGGCGTGTTGAAAATCGTCATGTGCCGCTCCTTTGCAACGAGGCTTCGCTTACCTCATATTTTATAAAAAATCCGTCCCATTGGCAAGCATTCGCGCTTCTCGATGCAGGAAAAGCCGGGTGCAGCTTTTTCTGCATCCGGCTTTGGCAGTCTGTTTGATTCCGCGTCTTACTTGAGCAGCACGCTCGCGTTTTCGAGCACGGTTTCGCCTGCCTGGCACGCGGGGCAGAAGCAGATCTTGTTGCCGGCAGCTTTGAACTCTTCGGCCTTCTTTGCGAGGTTTGCAGCTTCTTCGGCACCGAAGATGCTTTTCGCTTCGTCGGACTGGAAGAAGGCGAGTGAGGCGTCGATGCTGGAGACATCTTCCTTGAGAGCGGCGATGAGCTTTTCGGAGAGCTTCTTTTCCGCGTCCGTGCCGATGGCGGCGAGCCAGTCTTCGCCGAGTTTTCGGAGCCCTTCGTAGCAGCTCGGGGCGCTGACGATCTCTTTGACCTTTTCAATGAGGGTTTGCTTGTCCATGAACAACATCCTTTCTCTTTCGTTGATATTGCCTATTACGACTATAGAAGAAATGGGGCAGAATTGCAAGCGGTTATTGACAAAGCGCGGAAAATTTACGTAGTATAGTAATGGAAGAATGGTGGAAGCGCGGCTGAGATGGAGTCGTCCGGATATGCGAAGATGGGCGCTTGAGCTTATTCGTGCTTCCTTTGGGACGGAAAGGAGATTCAGGCATGAAGCATCTTCTTGTTATCGGACAGGGGCCTGCGGGCGTTTCGGCGGCTGTTTACGCGAAGCGCGGCGGGGCGGCGGTCACGGTCGTTGCGAATGGCATCGGTGCGCTCGAAAAGGCGGAAAGGATTGAAAACTACTATGGCTTCGGCGAACCGCTGACGGGCAGGGAATTGGCCGCACAGGGCATCGAGGGCGCGAAGCGTCTCGGCGTGGATTTCGTCGATGGGGAGCTTGTCGGCCTGCGCTTCAAGGACACGATGGACGGCTTCGTCGCTGAGCTCGTGCATCGGACGCTCGAAGCGGATGCTGTCGTTCTTGCCATGGGCGCTTCGCGCCTCGCGCCGCCGCTCTCAGGACTCAAGGAGTTGGAAGGGCACGGCGTGAGCTACTGCGCGATCTGCGACGCCTTCTTCTATCGCGGCAAGGAGGCCGCTGTCCTCGGCGCGGGTGATTATGCGCTTGCAGAAGCTGCGGCACTCCTGACGCACGCGGCGAAGGTGCATCTTTTGACGAATGGCGAGGCGGCGCCCGCGCATGTGCCGGCAGGGCTTCTCGTGCATACGGAACGGCTCGCCGCGGTCGAGGGCGAGGGCAGGGTCGAGCGCGTCGTCTTCGCGGGCGGCGCGACGCTTCCCGTCAGCGGCATATTCGTCGCCTTCGGCACGGCGGGCAGCACGGCGATTGCCAAGAAACTCGGAATTCTTCTCGACGGTGTATATCTGAAAGTGAATGAGAAGATGGAGACAAACGTGCCCGGCGTCTTTGCCGCGGGCGATGCGACGGGCGGGCTCCTGCAGGTGGCGAAGGCCGTGCACGAGGGCGCGGTCGCGGGGCTTTCGGCGCTGAAGTTTTTGCGCGGCAAAAAGGCTTGAATGGAAGACGTGCGGCTGAAGGAAAGTTTTCTTTGAAAAAATTGGGAAGAGACGCCCCTTCCATGCTATAATGATGGTCAAGGTATGTACGGCAGCTGGGCGCGGGCGTGTCCGGTTGGTTTCTTTGGGAAATGATGATAAGTTGAGGCCGCATAGAAGTGTAAGGATAGGCGGCCGAATTTATCCGTGCTTCTTTTGTCAGGAGGTTCGAAGGTGTTTGATTTTTTGAAGAGCAGAAAAGATGAGGAAGGGAAATCTTCTCTGCGCGACCGCGTGGATGCGAAGCCCTTGCCGCAGGTTCAAAAGGCGGCCGCGCAGAACGGAGCGCCGGCAGGCAGAGACTTGCAGGGCGCTGATGTCGCCGTCTGCTACCTGCATCGAAGCGAGATCGCGCGGGAAAACCTCGCGCCCATCGCCTCTCTGCCCGATGGCGTGGCGCTCGTCCTCGGCTTTGTCTCGCCCGATCTCGACTTGACGGACGTCGGCAGAGCCGTGCAGCAGGCGCTCGGCAAGGAGGTGCGCATCGTGCTCATGACGGACGCGGGCGAGCTTTGTCGTCCGCAGGGCAGTGCGACGCTCTACCAGGAAGCCGGCGAAGGACGCGCACGCGTGCTTCTGCAGGGATATTCGCGCCGCATGATCGAGGGCGTCTTCACGATGAGCGTTCCGCTTCACTCGCAGGACTTGAAGGCGGATCGCATCGACATGAGCCTTGAGGCGCGTCTCCAGGCGATCAAGGGCGAGCTTGAGCGGCATACGCCGCCGTTTCGCATCAGTCTCTACCACACGCTTGCGCTCGTCTACATCGATGGACTTTCGCGCTCGGAGACGTTCCTCATGCAGGCGCTCTACGAGTCGCGCAAGTTCCCGTGCCCCTATATCGGCGGCTCGTCTGCCCCCGATGCGCACGGGCGCGCCTGCGTCTACGACGGCGAAGCGAGCCTTGAAGATCATGCCGTCATCACACTCGTGCGTCTCAGGCGCGGCTACCGCTACGGCATCTTCAAGACGCAGGCGGTCGAAAAGACGGATACGTCCTTCATCATCGACAAGGCCTCGACGGCGCTTCGCTCCGTCGAGACGCTGCAGCTTTCGTCGGGCGAGACATTGCCGGCGTTGGAGGCTTTGAAACGCACGCTTGGCGTGCATTCTGCCGCCGATCTTGATGCGGCAATGCAGAAGTACACGTTCGCTTCCGATATCAACGAAGACTTCTTCATCCGCTCGGTCAGTGCGCTCGACCATGCACGAGGCCGCCTGAATCTCTACTGCGACATCGTGACGGGCGAGCGGCTTCATCTGATGAAGCGCGGCTCTCTTGCCGACACGCTCGCCAAGGGTCTCGCTGATTTCCAGCGCGGCAAGCCTGCACCGCTCGGCGGTATTCTGAACGACTGCATCCTGCGCCGCCTCTGCTATGCGTCGGAGACGGGGCACATTGACGAGTTCCGCGATGTGCCTGTCGCAGGCTTTTCGAGCTTCGGCGAAATCGCGGGCCTGCATGTCAACGAGACGCTGACGGCGCTCTTCTTCTATCATGTGCCTTCGGGCGTGAGTTTCCGCGATGACTACATTGATAACTTCGCGAGCATCTACGCCGACTGCGACGCCTTCTTCTTCCGCCGCATGATCGATCGGCAGGCGCATGTGGGGGCGCTCAAGGATGACCTTGTCGCCATGTTCCGCGACTATCAGCAGAAGATTCCTGCGATCATCGCCTCCATCACGCGCATTTCCGATGAGGTGCATGCGATTCAGGCGGCTCTCAAGAACCTTTCGGACGGCTCGGCCGAGCAGAAACAGCTCTTCGCTCAGATCGTGCACCAAGGCGAGGAGATCGGACCGACGCTCGAAAAGCTGGCGCAGGACACGAAGCGCATCGACGAGGTCATCCGCCTGATTGCAGGCATCGCTTCGCAGATCAACTTGCTCGCCTTGAATGCGACCATAGAGGCGGCGCGTGCGGGCGAGGCGGGACGCGGCTTCGCCGTCGTCGCGCAGGAGGTCAGCAAGCTCTCGGGCACGACGCAGGAAAACCTCACGGCATCCGACGAGGCGGTGCGAAAGCTGCTGAACGAAGTGCACAAGATTGACGCCATCATGGAGGCAAACGAGGAAATGGAGAAGAAGATTCGTGCTTTCGACGCGCAGTTCAACGAGCAGATGACTGTGCTGCAGAAGACGCTTGAAGGAAGCCTCGTGCACATCGCCGAGTCGGCGCGCTCAGTCAGCGAGCTGGAAAAGGTCAGCGAGTCGGCGAATATGCGCATGGAGGCGATCAACCTCCTGATCCGAAACATCGAGCGCGGCGCGTAGGTGGGCGGTACAGTCTGCTATATGCTGCTCATACAGTTCGTATTCATCTGAAGAAGCACGGATGGATGCAGCGCCTATCAAAAAAAGAGCCGCCACGGCTGCAAAACCATGGTGGCTCTTTCTCGTACGTCTTGAGGAAGTGCGGAATTTATCCGCGGTCCCTTCAGTCGAGCAGGCTCTCGACCATCTCGCGCGGCACGAAGCCGACGGATTCTTTCGTCTTCTTTCCGTCCTTGAAGACGATGAGCGTCGGAATCGACTGCACGCCGAACCGGACGGCGAGATCGGGCTGCTCGTCGATGTTGACCTTGCCGACCTTGAGGTCGGGATGCGCTGCAGCCACCTCGTCGATGACGGGCGTGAGCATGCGGCACGGGCCGCACCACGGCGCCCAGAAGTCGAGCAGCACCGTGCCCTTGGCGGCCGTGACCTCGCTCTCGAAGTTTTCCTTTGTAATCTCTATTGCATTCATGTTTATCCCTCGCAATCTTTTTTGATGGAACTCTTTCGCTATTATATCACATCCTTTTCCTCGGGAAAAGCGGGAAGGCGTGCGATTTCTTCCGTCTTGCCGTCAAATCTCTTGCAATATCGCGCTTTTTCCACTACAATGATGAACGAAAAATAATGATGGGGGAATCGCTGAATTTATCCGTGCTTCCCTGGAAAGGTGGATTCCATGACACGATTGGAAGAGATGCTGCAGGCGAATGAGGCGTACTGCAAGAACCCGCCCGTCGACTACACGGGAGAAGATGTGCACGAGAGCAAGCTGCCGAAGAAGAAAATTGCCGTGTTCACCTGCATGGACACGCGCCTTGTAGAGCTTTTGGAGCCTGCCTTGGGGCTAAAGCGCGGCGACGCGAAATTCGTCAAGACCGTCGGCAACACGCTCGTCGGCCCCTTCGACGGCGTCGTGCGAAGCCTCATGGTTGCGACATACGAGCTCGGCATTGAGGAGATCTTCGTCGTCGGACACGACGAATGCGGCATGGCGAAGACGACGGCGAAGAGCCTCATCGAGGCCATGCACGCGCGCGGCGTTGACGATGCGGCGATCACGCCCCTGCGCGAGGAGCTTGTGCATTGGGCGGACAGCTTCAGCCATCCGGCGGAAAATGTCAAGGAAGTCGTCCAAAAACTGCGCGAGAATCCGCTGCTGCCGAAGGATCTTAAGATTCACGGACTGATGCTGCACCCGAGGACGGGCAAGGTCGACCTGATTGAGAGCGGCGATGCGTGAGGGCGGCATCGGATATGAGGAGAAGTTTTTTGCTGCAGGTATGCCGAAGGAGAAGTCATGATGGCCGCTCAAAGAAAGAACCGTGAGTTTGCCGCGAAGGATCTTGTCTTGACGGCGCTGATGACGGCGATCGTCTTTCTCGCCACCTTCGTGCCTCACATCCCGATTCCGCTCGGCTACGCGCATTTGGGCGATGCCGCAATCTTCCTCTTTGCGCTCTTGGCGCCGCGGCGCTCGGCGCTCTTTGCCGCGTGCTTCGGCTCGGCGCTTGCCGACTTCATGAGCGGCTTCGCGCTTTGGATCGTGCCGACGCTCGTCATCAAGTTCGTCATGGCGGAAATCGTCTGCCGCATGGCACAGGAGCGAAGCGGGCTCTGGCGGATCGCGGCGGCGCTGGCTCTCGCGAGCCTTTGGATGGCGGCGGCCTACACGCTCGCAGGTGCTGTCCTTTACGACAGCCTTGCGGCGGCGCTGGCCTCCTTCCCCGGGCTTTTCGTGGAAGGCGTCGTCAACAGCGCCTTGGCGCTCGCCGCCCTGCCGTTTTTGCGCGGGCGTTTTTTGCGCAAGGATTGAATTTTATGGATGAGGAAAGAAGTGACGGAATTGCTCGCTCCCAAGGGCTATGAAGATATTGAAGAAAAGGTGCTGGCGAAAGAGCGCCTGACGCGCGAGGACGGCGTCCGCCTCTTTGACTGCAGGAACATCGCTTGGCTCGGTGCACTCGCCGACCATGTGCGGCGCGAAAAGTGCGGCGACGTCGTCTACTACAACGTGAACTGCCATGTGAACCTCACGAATATATGCTGCGCGCACTGCAAATTCTGCGCTTTCGGACGTGACGCCGAGGACAAGGGCGCCTATGAGATGGCGGCGGACGACGCCGTCGCCGTTGTCGAGGACGCGATGAAGGATCCGCACCTTGCGGGACTGCACGTCGTCTCAGGACTGCATCCCGCGTGGACGTTCGACGACTACCTCGCGCGGCTTCGTGCGCTGCACGAAAGATTCCCCAAGCTCTACCTCAAGGGCTTCACGGGCGTCGAGATCACGCATTTCTCCAAGATTTCGGGGCTTTCCGTGCACGAGGTGCTGCAAAAGCTCAAGGCGGCAGGACTTGACGCCATCGCGGGCGGCGGTGCGGAGATCCTTTCCGACCGCATCCGCGAAGAGCTGTGTCCGAACAAGGCGACGGCGAAGGAGTGGCTCGACGCTGCGCGCACGGCGCATGAACTCGGCATCAAGTCGAACGCCTCGATGCTCTACGGGCATATCGAGACGCTCGCCGAGCGCGTCGACCATCTGCTCGCACTGCGCTCTCTGCAGGACGAGACGGGCGGCTTCCAGACATTCATCTGCTTCCCGTTCCTGCCGAAGAACACGGCGCTCGCCGCTGAGAGCGGCATCTCTCAGACCTCGATGTGGGACGACCTCAGGACGATGGCGATCTCGCGCCTCATGCTTGACAATTTCACGAACATCAAGGCATATTGGGTCATGCTGACCGTCCCTGTCGCCCAAGTGGCGCTCGGCTTCGGCGCGAACGACATCGACGGAACGGTGCACAAGGAGACGATTTTGCACGACGCGGGCGCGAAGAGTCCGCGCGCGCTGACGGAGGACCGCATCATCCGCATCGTCAAGGAAGCCGGCCGCATCCCCGCGGCATGTGACTGCAACTTCAATATCCTTCATGTGTATGAATGAGGTGGAAAAATGAAAAAACTTTTTCTAGCATCTTATTTGGCCGGAGTGAAGACGTTGGTTGGAACATGGTTGGAGGAGAAAAGGCCGGAAGAGATTCTCTTCGTTCCAACGGCGGCGAATGTCGAAGAATATACCGACTATGTGGAGGAAGCGGCGGATACATTCGCCGCTCTTGGCTACCGTGTGAAACGTATGGATTTTAGCAAATTCGCACGGGAAGAATGTGAACGAGAATTGCAAATGTGCGATAGCCTTTATGTTTCAGGCGGTAATACCTTCTATTTGCTGCAGGAGCTGCGCCGCAAAAATCTTCTGGGGGCTTTGCATGAGAGAATTGAAGAGGGGATGCTTTATATCGGAGAGTCGGCAGGAGCAATGATCACGGCTAGGGATATTGCCTATGGTCAAATCATGGACGACAAAAAAGCCGCACCGGACCTAAAAGACATGAGCGGCTTATCTGTTGTGGATTTTTATATTTTGCCTCATCGAGGAGAAGAACCGTTTGTTGAAGCTGTGGAAGAAACGCTTCGTGTATACGATGGGAAACTGGAATTTTTGACAATGGACAACAGTGAGGCAGTGATTGTTGATGGTGCGGAGCACAGAGTGGAGAGAGAAGCGTAGGTGCGATCGGCTCCGCTTAGGCTTATAGGGACTCACTGTCGTCAAGTTTTGCAATTCTGCGTGCAGCGATTTTATATACGGCAGCATCGCTGCGCAGCCCAATGACGATGATAAGCATGTGATCGCGGTCTTGCACCAGTTTGTAGACGATACGGATGCCTGAGCGCTTCAGTTTGATTTTTAATAGACCGACGAGATTCGTGTCGGCATGTGCGCCCAATGGCTTGCCGTAGCCGCCCTCACTTGCAGGCAGTGGATTCTGAGAAACCTTGCAGATGGCTTTTGCCGTTTCCTGCTTCTGACTGCCGTCAAGACGCTCGAAGTCTTTTTGCGCTGCTTCCAGAAACTGTACTTGCCACATCATTCGATTTCAACGCTCTCAAAATCGAGAGAAGGAAGGTCGATGCCGTTTCGCTTGCAGACTTCTTCAAAGGGAATAGCCGCCTGCTCTTTGCTGTCGAAGTCTTTCAGTCTTTCGGAAGCGAGATGCAGAAGGTCAGTGTCTTCTAAGCGCTCGACAAGGGCGTTGTAATCGGCAGGCGACAGCAGGACGCACTCCGGTTCATTGTTCTTCATGACGACCGTCATGCCGGTTTGTTTTACGTTGGAGAAAATTTTTCCGGCTTGGCCGCGATTGAAGGCTGTGATGGGAATCATAGGGGGGAGCGGGTGTATTTGCGGCATGATGAACCATCCTTTCCAGATCATGCAGATACTCTGCGTTCAGTATAGCAAGATGTCGATAAAATGACAACGAATTTGTCGACACCCCTGCTGCGGGGATCGGAGCAGGGTATCCATTGGTATAACGCATGGTCGAGAAAAGAACTGTTTTATGCGTGTAGTTTATGAGTGAAAGGAGCATTTGCATGAAGAAGGGTCTTTTCGTATGCTATCCGCGCTGCACGACATGCCAAAAGGCGCGTCGCTGGCTGGAAGAGCGCGGTGCTGCAGTTGAGGAGCGCGACATCAAGGAGGAGCGGCCGACGGCCGACGAACTGCGGGCCTGGCACGCGAAGAGCGGCTTGCCGCTGAAACGCTTCTTCAACACGAGCGGCTTGAAGTACAAGGAACTTGGACTCAAGGACAAACTGTCCGCGTTGAGTGAGGCCGAGCAGTATGACTTGCTCGCTTCCGACGGCATGCTCGTCAAGCGTCCGCTTCTCGTCGCCACTGACTTTGTCCTCGTCGGCTTCAAGGAAAAGGAGTGGCAGGAGCACTTTGCATGAATTCCCGACGCAGATGCGTCGGGATGAGTGACTTCGTTTTATCCGCGCTTCCTTATGGCTGTGCCCGAGCTTTTTGCCTTGGGTGCAGCCTTTTTGCTTCTTGGAGGGAAGCATCTGACGGGCGGGGGGAAGCTATTGGAAAAATCCTTGAATCTTCCCTTAGGAATAGAGGCGTTCGCGACGATAGATACATTAGACGCATATATTTTGGCTACTTTTACGGAGAGAGGTACAAGATGAACGGAAATTTGAAAAACTGCCCTTCGTGCGGCAAGCTCTTTATCGCACAGCCGAAGCAGAGGCTGTGCATGGACTGTTTCGAAAAGCAGCGCGAGGAAGAAGAGCGCATCATCCGCTATGTGAATGCGCATCCGGAGGTGACGACGCTCGATGAGATCGCCGCAGGGACGGGGGCTGAGCCAAAGGAGATCCTGCGCATGATCCACGACTCCCGCCTCCTGCAGGCGGACCGGGAGATCCGCTATCCATGCGAGAGCTGCGGCACGCTGATCTCGCGCGGGCGCTATTGCGCGGGCTGTATGCGCGATTTCAAGGCGGGGGCGGACCGCATCGGCTGAGAGTGGATGGCCGCTTCTTTCCGGCGGCGCACTTCCGTGCCCGTTGGCAAGGAACAGGGCGCTTGAGAGCCGCTCTTTCGCAGAAACTTCTCATGGAGCGGCGCTTAAGCTGAAAGAATTTTTTTCCGATACTACTCATGAAAGACGGGTATGTGAGTGAGGATGCTCCGTTTCCGTCTATAACAAGAAAGGTGGTGAGGTGCGATGTCCATCCAGGTGCAGGGACGTGTGCAGACTCTTTACGGTGTCTATGCAGCGAATGAAGCTCTTTCCGCCGTGCAGACGCAGGACAGATACCGGACGGAAGCGCCGCGCAAGGACGCCGTTGTGCTTTCCGAGGAAGGCAGGACGTTCGGTGAGATTCTCAACCGCTTGAAAGCGGATAACGATAAGGTTCGAGAGGACAGAGTTGGTTTTTATGAAGAGCGCATCGCCGCAGGTGACTATTATGTTGCCGGGCGCGATATAGCTGCGAAAATGCTCGACCAGCGCATTTGAGAAAACCTTGTTTTGACGTGCTGTCACGAGGAGGATGCTTATGTGGCGTGAAATGAAGGAAGTCATGAAGGCACTTTCTTCGTGCTATGCGGAGCTTGCAAAAGTCAGCGGGGCAAAGCACAAGGCACTGGCCGCGATGGATCTCAAGGCGATCGAGCGCGTCGTGAAGGAAGAGGAACGGTTCGCGGCGGAGATCGAGCGGCTTGAGACGCGCCGCAAGGCGGTTCTCCGAAGCCTTGCGGAAAAGGACGCGGGCATAGAGGCGACGATGAAACTGCGCGAGCTTCTGGCACGCTGCCCAGATCAGCAGATTGCCGGAGAACTTGAGACGCTGCACGAGGAGCTTGATCGGCGCATGAAGGAGGTCGAGCGCCTCGGCGAGCGGAATACGCTGCTTGCCGAAGGTGCACTTGCCGCAGTGACGGCGAACCTCAATCGTATCGGCGGCACGGCGGCGGGCGCGTCCTACGGAGCGGGCGGCAAGGAAAGCGTGACGCGCGAGCGCCGCTTCGACTTCAAGGCGTGAAGCTATGGGAGAGATCATCAAGCTGCTCAGACAGCAGATCGACTTGTGCCAGAGGCTTCTCCTCGCGGTGGAACGTCAGCGCCAGGCTCTTTGCGACGGTTCGGGCGATTCGATGAGCAAGGAGACGAAGGCAATCGAGGTTCTGCTCATCGAGCTGCGGCGCATAGAGAAGCGCCAGGAGCTGCTCCTGAAGGGCACAGCAACGCACGACCTCGCGGAGCTCCTCTCGCGCACGGCTCCGTCTGAAGAACGTGCTGTCGCGAGACGCCTGCTGGAGGAAACGAACGGGATCATGCGCGAGATGCAGGAAGCGGTCGCCATGAACGACGCCCTGCTCGAACGCCACATGCAGTTTATCCTCTTCAACATCAATGTGATGGCGGGGACGCCTGCAGAGGCGACGTACACGGCGAAGGACGTGCGGAAAGGGAAGAAGCAGGCGGGCGCGGACACGAAAGTGTTTGATGCGAACGTCTGACGGGATAGATAGAGAAAGCGCAGATTCGCAAGAGCGAGGCGGCGCTTCCGAGGGAAAAGGGTGAAAGAATGCGATCAACATTTTCCGGACTGAACACGATGGTTCGCGGCATTTACAACAATCAGCTGTCCCTTGATACGGTGGGGCACAACATCACGAACGCGAACACAGAGGGCTATTCGCGCCAGCGCGTGAATCCTGCGACTACGCGGGCATTGGAGCACAGCAGTCTGTATGGCGGACTTTTCGTCGGTACCGGCGTCGATTCGGATTCGCTGACGAGAGCCCGCGATTTTTTCGCGGACAAGCAGTATTGGCAGGAGGAGGCGACGGAGTCCTACGCGAAGTACCGCCAGAAGAACTACGACAAGATCGAGGCGGTCTTCAATGATTCCAAGACCAAGGGCTTGCAGAACGAGATGCATAAGTTCTACAGTGCGTGGAACGACCTCAGCGTCTATGCGAGCGATCCCGCGAAGCGCGTCTCCGTCATTGAATCGGGCAAACAGTTCGCTGACCGCCTCGAGGAATCGGCGCAGAACGTGCAGAAGCAGCTTGATCTCGTCTATCGTGAGATGGATACCCAGGTCAAGGATGTCAACGAGATCACGCAGAAGATTGTCGAACTCAATAAGAATATCTCGCTCGCCGAAGCGAATGGTGCGATGGCGAACGACCTCCGCGACAAGCGCGATCTCCTTGTTGATAAATTGTCGGGCTACATGAGCCTGCATGTCTACGAGATGGATAACGGCATGTACCAGGTCGTCTCGGGCGGCGCGTCCATCGTCAACGGCGTCTCGCGCCTCGAGCTCAAGATGGACGGTCCCGTTGAGAACAAGCGTTACGGCGTCAATGACTACTCGTTGATTTTCAAGGATACGAACACACTCTTCGTGCCGGGAAATGGCTCGCTGCAAGCTGCCGTCGACTCCATCAAGGAGGACAAAGCGTACATGGATAAGCTCGCGAATATCGCGGCGACGTTCATGACGCAGTTCAATGACCAGCATCGCGCGGGTGCCGGAATTGACAAGGACAAGACGTCGAACCTCAACTTCTTTGGCAGAAATGACAAGTATTATATTTGGGACAAGGAACGTCAGTCGCTCCTCGCGGCGAAGGTGACGGGCACGGCGTCGACGACAGCCGGCTCGCCTCCCGTAACGACACATACGACGACGCTCTCTACGACGGCCGGCGATACGGAAGAGCTTGAAGGCCTTGAAATCATCAAGGCGATGAAGGTCAGTGCCGAACTCGTCGCACAGAACGGCGAGCTCAAGCTTGCTGCACGCGGCTTCGGTGACAACAGCGATGCGAAGAACTCCTACGTGCAGAATCTCGGCTACAACAATGCGACGATCCCGCCGAATCTTACGGGCGCGGGTACCGTCGTTCATACGACGAGCGACATGAACGGCACGGCGGACGGCAGCAACGCCGTTCTCTTGACGAACATCTTCAACATGGAACAGAAGGACACGGGCCTCACAATATACAAGAACCCGACGGCGGGCAGCCCGACGGAGCACCGTCCGACCGGCACGGTCTCGCTCAACAACTACTACAATTCGGTGACGAGTGCACTCGGCATCGATTCGAACGCTATGGACACGAAGGTCAAGTTCCAACAGGATGTCATGACGCAGATCGAGGCTTGGCGCACGTCGGTCTCGGGCGTCAACTGGAACGAGGAACTTTCCAACATGATCAAGTTCCAGCAGGGCTACAGTGCGTGCGCACGCTGCATGACGACAATGGACGAAATGCTCGACCGTCTCGTGAACAACACGGGGATGGTGGGAAGGTAAGGTGAAATAGATGAGAATCGGCAGCTTGCAGATGGTTTCGCGCTATCAGAAACAGCTGAACACCGCCGCGGAGGAGCAGGCGAAGCTCATGGAACAGTCGGACGGACAGTCGCTGCACCGCCCGTCGGACGATCCCGTGCGTTACTCGAACTGGCTTCGCTACAGCACGGAGCAAAACGAGAACGAGCAGTATCAGAAGAACGTCGACGCCGGCAAATCGTGGATGCAGCGCACGGACGGCGCCGTCTCGGGCATGGCAGACATCTTCAAGACGTTGAAGGAAAAGACGATTCAAGCGGCGCAGTCGCCGCACCAGGATACGGATATGGACGCAATTGCCAAGGAGATGACAGCAAAGCTGCATGAGATCGTCTCCCTCGGCAATTCGCAGCAGGGCGACCGCTACATCTTCTCTGGCCAGTCCGACCTCACGCAGCCGTTCCTCCTCACGGAGAAGAAGGTCGCGCGCGGCGTGCCCAAGACGCTCGACGATCAGCAGTCGAAGTTCTTCAACAATACGAACGTGTCGGGCCGCATGAAGCAGATGATCACGCTCCAGGGCGACGACAATAATGAATATTATCTCGACACGAAGACGGGCGACATCTATTCCTACGACTTCATGAAGGATGGCTACAAGAAGAAGGTCGCGGCAGGGCAGACGGAGGTCAACCCGTCGGCAGACCGTGCAGGCACCCTCGGTGGCGCATTCAACGTGTCAGACAACTTCCTCAATACGGGGCAGATCAAGGACGCCTCGACGACGCCGCCGGCTGCTGCCGGCAAGGGCGCAGGCTGGTCACAGAGCATCACGGTCGGTGGCAATACGGTTAACTTGAAGCTCAAGACCATCGACCAGCAGATCGTCAAGTACCAAGGCGATTTCAAACAGATCTCCATGGTCAAAAAGAACGGCGCCGTCGAGCCGACCGCCGACACCGTCAATGCGACGGCGGGCGACATCTTCGGCACAGACATCTTTGACGATGAAAATTCGGGCAACACCCAGTCGGGCACGGCGGCGATCAACGATATGCTGACCGTGGCGGCGAAAGTCGATTCCTCCGACGTCAACTGGCTGATTTCCGACGGCGTGACGCTCGCCGACGAGTCACACAACAACGTCGTCATATCGCAGGATCATATCGCGGCGCGCCACAATGTTTACAAGGGCATGGCGGACATCCTCGACGACTACGCCGTTTCCATCAAGCAGGATATTTCCGACACGAACAGCACGGATGTCGCGAAGCTCGCCGTCCAGCTCATGCAGGCGTCGGCAATCTACAACATGTCGCTCTCCGTCGGCTCGCGCATCCTGCCGCCGACTTTGACCGACTACTTGAGGTAAGAACAAGACAGAAGAAAGGAGGGACGCGATGCTTTCCAATATGACGTATCTGAATGTGCGCCATACCCTGCCCATGCTCGGCTGGCAGACGCGCTCCTTCCAGCTTAAAACGAGCATGACGCCGACACAGATGCGAGGGGTGCGGCGCGAAGCGAGCGCAAATCTCGGCGCGACGCAGGTGCGCATTGACATCGACAGCTACGAGAGCCGTAAGGCGTACGGTTTCCGCAAGGATGCCGATCTCTGCGCGGACTTCAAAAACGCAGGCCTTTCAGGCGTGAAAAGTGGCACGAGCCGCCGCTCATCGGAGGCTTGGCAGGCGATTGACGGTGCGGCGAAGCCAAATGCGGACTTTTTCCAAAAGCAGGCGAAGGGCAAGATCGAAGCTGAGATCAAGGAACAGAAGGAAATCGAGCTCAAGCCCATCCCGCGTCCGAAGATCACAGTGCATCCGGCAGAGCTTAAAGGATCGCCCGATGTCGGCGAGCACTCGATCGACATACGCTCCGATCCGTTCGCCACGTACGACTATGAGCCGGGCAGTATCGACTATCATATGAAAGTGGAAGGTTCCATTCATATGTGGACATCCATCGGCCATTATGATGTATACGCATAGGGGAGAAGAACATGAGAAAGATCACGACGACGCGCTTTGGAGAAATCGAGGAAGACGAGAGCAAAATTGTTCATTTTGCTGCAGGCCTTCCAGCCTTCGAAGACGAGCATGAGTTCATCATCATACCATACGACGAGGAAAGCCCCTACGTCTTTCTGCAGTCGGTGACAACGCCCGATCTCGCATTTCTGATGGCGATCCCGTTCATCTTCTTCCCTGACTACGAGTTCCGCTTGGAGGACGATGTTCTCGAAAGCCTTGCCCTTGAACGACAGGAAGATCTTCTGCTCTACACGCTCTTGACAATCCCAGGCAGTGACATACGCGAGATGACGGCGAATCTTCTCGCACCGATTGTCATCAACAGCCGCACGAACGAGGGGCGGCAGATCGTCCTCGACAAGAGCGGCTATTGCACGAAGCACAAGTTGTTTTCCAAGAAGGCGGAGGACAAGGAAGCAAGCGAGCGGGAGGCGAACTGAATGTTGGTATTGACGCGCAAGCCGCGCCAACAGATCATGATTGGCGACGACGTCGTCGTTCATGTCGTGGAAGTGCAGGGGGACAACGTCCGCATCGCCATCGAAGCGCCGCGCGAGGTCAAGATCTACCGCGGCGAAATATATCGCGCCATACAGGACGAGAACAAGCGGGCGGCAGCGCCTGCTGACATCGACCTCAGCGGCGCATTGCCCGGGACGGAGTGAAGCGTCTCATCCGAGGCAAGACTTTGGCAAGTCGTTCCTTGCAGGAGCAGGAAGCTCCTGTATTGCCCCGCGCAGGAAGCGCTCGGCAAACAAGGGATTGCATATATTTTATCTATGGAGGGAGAAACTATGATAAGCAAGATTCAGGACGCGCTCGGCGCGGCGGCCGTCATGCAGATGACCGATCTTGCCGTGGGGGGGAGTCCGGCACCCGCTCCTGCAGCACCCGCAAACAGCGGACAGCAGGCAGCGGCGACGGGCGTGGAAAACCCCGCGGCGAGCGGCCTTGCCGGCGAGGCTTCGCCCGCCGCCGTCGTCGACGAGCATCTGAGCACGCAGCTGCAGGCGCGGGAGATCAGCGAAGCGGCGAAGACGAAGAGCGAGGCGGCAGAGCAAGAGCGCAAGGAAAAGGCCGGCAAGGACAAGCCGGTCGACGAGTCGCAGATGACGTACCTCATGAAGGAGATCAACCGCATCATGAGCCGCATGAACTGCAACATCGCCTTCGAGTACCACAAGGAAGTCGACGTCATGAGCGTGCGCATGCTCGAAAAGAAGACGGGCAAGCTCATCAAGGAGATGCCGCCCGAGTACATGATCAAGGGCATGGAAAAGACGCGCGAATGGCTGGGCACGTTCCTGGATCAGCCGGCCTAAGGAGGAAGAATTATGGGTGTAAACGGAATTTACGGCCTTTCCGGCTCGGGTCTTGACGTAGAATCCCTCGTCAAGATGGGCATGAAGGGCAAGCAGAACCAATACGACAAGATGTACAAGCGCGAGATGACGAACGAGTACACGAAGACCGCGCTCAACGAGCTTTACAACAAGGTCAATACATACAACCTCTCCGAGCTTACGAAATACAAGCAGCAGTCCGACATGGCGGCGAAGAGCGCGTCAAGCTCGGACGACAAGACGGTTACGGTCAATGCGAACGGTGCGGCGGCCGTCATGAGCCATACGGTCACGGTCGAGAGTCTCGCGTCGAACGCCTATTTCGTGTCAAATGCGCCGATCACGCGCTCCTCGGATAATCCGAGTAAAGCACTGTCGACCGAGCTTGCCGACATCGCTTTCAAGCGCATCGATAAGCTGACGACGCCCGGCCCCGGCGGCGTGCAGCAGTATCACGTCTACTATGCGGACGGTACGGATGCCGTCGTCAATGAAGGCGACACGGCGATCGATATGGATCTCGCGGACAAGAGTTCGGCATCTGCCGACGATATCTACCACGTCAAGTATACGTTCAAGGATCTCGTGGAAAACAAGAAGACGCTGAATGACCTCGCGAGCAGCATACAGAACGCCAAGCGTCCGCCGAAAGGGCCGAAGGATGTCGCGCACAAGGCTAATTTCAACGCGAGTTACGATGCGGCGACGGGTTCTTTCAGCATCTACAACAAGAACGGCGGCGCTAGCAATGTCATCAGCGTCAAGACGCTCGACAAAGGTTCGACACAGCTCGTGAACAACCTTCACCTCGCGAAATTCGATCAGTCTACGAACACCTTGACGAACCTGCCCTCTTTCGTGCAGGGCACAGAGCAGCAGTTCGGCGGCACAGCAGGCAAGGTCAAGGTCGACGGCAGAGAGTACATTGTCGATGAGAATCGCCTCGTCGCGGGGGGCGTCACCTACAACTTCCTCAACAAGACGCAGACGGGACAGACCGTCACGGTTTCCGTTTCGCAGAACGTCGACGCCGTCGTCGACAAGGTCAAGAAGTTCGTCGAGAGCTACAACAAGCTCCTGGACGAGCTGCAGAAAGAATACAACACGCAGCACGACAAGGATTACGACCCGCTGACGAAAGATCAGGAAAAGGGCATGTCGGAAGAGCAGGTCAAGCGCTGGAACGAAAAGGCGAAGGGCGGGCTTCTCTACCACAACACCTACCTCGGCAGGCTCATCAGCAAGATGAGAGAAGCCGTCGCGACGCCCGTCGCGTCCGCCGAGTCGAAGTACAACTCCGCATCGACACTCGGCATCACGACGAAGGTCGGGAACAACCACGGTCATCTGTCGCTGGACGAGGACAAGCTCAAGAAGGCGCTGGCGGAAGATCCCGACTCCGTCTACCGCGTCTTTGGTTCGCTGGACGAGAAGGACGACTTCAAGAACTCGGGCGTTTCGATGCGCCTGTCGAAAGTCGCTCTGGACAGCCTCAAGGAGATCAGCAAGGAAGCGGGCACGAAGTCCGATTGGGACGATGCGTCGACGCTCGGCAACCTGATACGCTCGCAGAAAAAGAAGATGAAGGACTTCAAGAATCTCTTGGACGACTTCCAGTCACAGCTCTATAAGAAATACGACGCGATGGAATCGGCGTTGCAGCGCATGAACAGCACCTACAGCTCGATTTTCGGCGCGAAGTGATAGGGGAAGGCAGGGGGAAAACGAATGGTAAATGCAGCAGCGGAAGCATATAAGAGACAGCAGATCATGACGGCGACGCCCGAAGCCCTGACGCTCATGCTCTACAACGGCGCCCTGCGCTTCATGTCGGAGGGCAAGGAGGCTCTGGAGAAGAAGGACTACGAGTCGGCGAACAACTCGATCATCAAGGCGGAGAAGATCATCACGGAATTTCGCGTGACGCTCGACTTCGACTATGAGATCTCGCATCAGCTACTGCCGCTGTACAACTACGTCTACGACTGCCTCGTGCAGGGTAATCTGGCGAGCGACACGGCGAAGATCGACGAGGCGGCGGGCATCATACGCGAACTGCGCGACGCTTGGGCACAGGCGATGAAGAAGGCGCGCGCCGAAAAATCGGGCGAGAGCTTGGAAAGCGCGGCGCCGCCCGTGCCCGAGATCTCGACGACGCCTCCGACCGAGGGCGCGTGATGGAGATGCGCACGCCCGAAGCGCTTTGGCAGCTGTACCTGGAGCTTTCGCACGAGATGCTGAAGTTCATCAAGGAGGACGATATCGATCGCTTCCTCGATCTTGAAGCGCAGAGGGCCAAGGTATTTGGACAGATGGAAGAGTGCAGCATCGAAGCCTTCAAGGTGACGCAGGAGGGGCGAGCTCTCGTCGAAGAGCTCAAGCCCATCGAGATGCAGATCATCTACAACACGAAGGTCTGGCTGAACAAGTCGCGCACGCAGCATGAAACCGTACGCGACTATGAGGTCAGGGGTTTTGACCCCAGCGGTCATCTCGTGAATCGAGAAATGTGAAGAAGCACGGGGTGGTGCAGCCTTCCGTAAAATAAATTTTCACCGGCGGGAAAAAAGTTTCAAAAAACGCTTAAGAAAATAGAGCGTCCCACCGATAAACTAATTGAGCAAAGGCAAGAAGCACTTGTCGCTCATCAGATGTCAGCAGTCAGGCGGGTCTCCGATCAACCCGCTGCATGAAGCTAGCTAGCGGCGGCATGCAGCAAAGACGGAAAACGCCTGTTTTGCTTATTTGCGCCGCAAGGCGCAGGGACGGCAAAGCCGTCTCGAACGCCGGACAAGGATGCCCGGCAGAAGAGAAAATAGGAACAACCAGGGAGGAAAAGACAAATGGCATTGGTAGTTAAGAACAACATGATGGCGGTCAACACGCTGAACACGTTGAACAAGAATCAGAGCGCGCTCTCGACGAGCCTCAAGCAGGTTTCGTCCGGCATGAAGATCAACGGCGCTGTCGATGACGCTTCGGGCTATGCGATTTCCGAGCGCATGCGCGTCCAGATCCGTTCGCTCGATCAGGACAACCAGAACACGCAGAACGGCAACAGCATGATGAAGGTTGCTGAGGGCGCTGTTTCCAGCACGGTTGACATCCTCAAGACCCTCAAGGAGAAGGTCATCAACGCTGCGAACGATACGAACACGGATGACGATCGCGCGACGATCCAGAAGGAGCTCAACCAGAGCATCGACCAGATCAACGACAACGCGAACATCACGTTCAACGGCAAGTACCTCGTCGACGGCACGCACAACCAGAAGGTCACGGCTACGACGACGACGTTCACGAACCAGGCGATGAGCACGGCGACGGAGGGTGCTTCGGCTCTGACGGCGCTGCTTGACCGCACGGGCCGCAACCTCAACATCCATTCGCAGGATACGATCACGGTTTCCTACGTCAACCAGGGCAAGACGGTCACGACGTCCTTCACGGTTGGTCAGTGCAAGTTCAGCGAGATCATCGCCAAGATTTCCGGCGCTGGCAAGATGGCTTCGACCGTTGGTGGAACGTCCATCATCGGCACGAACGTCGCCGGCGATACGGTCTACACGGCTTCCGGTGAGAGTGCAATTTCGATCTACGCTGGCGGCACGGGTGTCGGCAACTCGATCGGCGGCATCACGTTCAGCATCACGGACACGCAGGGCAACATCAACAAGTCCGCGAATGCTGTCCTCGACGCTTTCACCGAGACGGTTCGTGCGCAGGATAACTCGCAGGACAACTCGATGAACTTCCAGATCGGCACGCGTGCCAACCAGGCGATCCGCGTCGGCATGACCGATATGCGCGCCCAGGCTCTCGGCCTCCAGGGTTCGGACGGCTCCACGCTGAACATCAGCACGCGCGACAAGGCGAATGCTGCCATCAACGTTCTTGACAACGCGATCAGCAAGGCACTCGACCAGCAGACGACGATCGGCGCTGTTCAGAGCCGCTTGAACTACACGAGCCAGAACTTGACGACGGCAAGCGAGAACGTCCAGGCTTCCGAGTCCACCATCCGCGACGCCGACATGGCAAAGGCGATGACGAACTACACGAAGAACAACGTTCTCATGCAGGCTGCTCAGGCTATGCTCGCTCAGGCGAACCAGTCCAGCTCCGGCGTTCTCAGCCTGCTCCAGTAATTTCGTCAAAATTACACAAAGAGCAAAAAAGAACCTCCCCAGAAGGGGAGGTTCTTTTTTGCTCTTTGTCGTTTTAAGTTTCGTTCTGCTTATCACGATAACAAGACATGAGCTTATCGGGAGGGCATCATGAAAATATCTGCCTGCTATATCACGAAAAATGAAGAGCGAAATATCGCCCGCTCCTTGCAGAGTCTGGCAGACGCTGTGGATGAAATCGTCGTGGTCGATACGGGATCGACGGATAAGACAAGAGAAATTGCTGAGGCGCTGGGAGCGCGCGTATTGGATTTTTCCTGGCAGGACGATTTCTCCGCTCCGAGAAATTTCGCTGTTGAAGCAGCTTCAGGGGATTGGATTGTTTTTCTTGATGCAGATGAGTGGTTTGTCGAACCGCAAGGTGTGCGCAGTACGATTGAAGCGGAGATCGGCGCCGCTCCCAATCTGGAAGCGATGATGCTTCTGCGCCTGAATCTCGACGACCAAGGCAAAGAATTTTCACGCGACAGAAGTCTGCGCATATTTCGCAATGCACCATGGCTGCGCTATCATGGAAAGATTCATGAAAATGTATACAGCAGCAAAGGCCGTCTGCGAGTTTCCTATCCCGAAGGACTCGTACTCAATCATGACGGTTATCGCGGCGGCATGATTGAGGAAAAAATCGAACGCAACCTGTCCCTGATGCTCAAGGACATTGAGAAGAATGGTCATGCGGAGCGATTTTATCCCGGACTTACGGATTGTTTCTACCACCTTCGACAATACGAACGCTGTTTGGAGATGGCATTTTCGGGGTTGGAATTCCCTACGTATCCACGAGATACCCGCAGGGGCCTTTATCATGTTGCACTGGAAGCCATGCGATCCCTTAGCCTTCCCTTGGACTTGATGTGTGATCTTATGGATTGTGCACAGGCGGAGTTTCCTCATCTTCCCGAATTCTATGCGGAAAAAGGCATTCTTCTTTCGTGTAGGGGAGAACTGGAGGAGGCAGTTTGTAATTTGGAGAAAGCAGCCGTCCTTTTTGAGGCTGCTCGGGAAGATGAGGTGTTTCCGTACTTTTATAAGGGCGGTGGGATTGCCTATGAACGTCTTGCACAGATCTATCGCGTTCTGGGGCGTTATGATTTGGCAGCCTTGAATTTTCTGAAAAGCAGCTGCTTTCATGGAGGGATGCCTCCTTCTGCAAAGGAACTATTGGAAGAAATGTGCCGCATTTGTGGGATTCAGATGAAGGAATTTGCAGGGAATGGGAGCACGATGATGCTTCCTGCCTTGCTGCAGAAGCGTTTGCTGCAGGGCAGGCGGTCGGCTTCACCTGCTATGGCACGGATGTGCCGCTGTGGTTTGCTTCTTGTGGCAGCGGCTCGTGTGCCGCGGGCAAAGGCAGAAATGCTCGCTTTTTTGCCAAAGACTTTGCAGGAAAAGTGGAACGGCTATGAGATTGTGAAGAAGAAAAAGGAGATCGATGATGCGCATATCGGCATGCTGGATTACACGAAATGAGGCGAAGAATATAAGCTCTTCCATCGCAAGTGTCGCAGCGAGTGTAGATGAGATTGTTGTCTACGATACAGGATCAGAGGATGATACGTGCCGCATCGTAGAGAAGATTCCCAAGGCAAAGCTCTTTCGAGGTTCTTGGCATGACGATTTTGCAGCAGCACGAAACGAGGCGCTTTCCCATGCGACAGGGGACTGGGTCGTCTTCCTCGATGCAGATGAGCGCTTTTCCGAAGAAACGCGGGGGAATCTGCGCGTCATCCTTGAAGAGGCAAAGGAATATGATGCGCTTGCCGTAAAGATCGTGAATCTTGATATCGACGGCGAGAAGGAGCGACGAATCGATCACACCTACGTCGTGCGTGCTTTCCGGCGTTCACCTGAGATTCGCTATGTGGGGTGTATCCACGAGCACATTGAGCGAAAGGGGGCGGAACTGCGGCTCGCATTCATCCCGGAGGCCATGTTGGTGTTGCTTCATACGGGCTATACGGAGAGCCGCTTGAAAGGAAAGGCGGAGCGCAACTTGAAACTCCTCCTGCGGGAATTGAAGCAGACGGAAAGCCCGCAGGATCTCTATCGCTATCTGGCTGAGGCGTATGAGGGGGTGGGTGATACGGAGCGCGCCCTGTACTACGCGCGGCTCGACATCGCAGACGGCCCTCGCCCCGTGCTTTTTGCGAGTCGCTGCTATCGCATGCTGCTCTACACGCTTCCTGAGGGTGAGGAGCGCACGCGTGTGCTGGAAAAGGCGCGGCGCGACTTCCCGAGCCTGCCGGAGTTCCATGCCGAATATGCTGAGCATCTCGCACGCGATTTGAGATTTTCGGAGGCTGCAGAGGTGATGCAGCAGGCCTTTCGCGCCTATGCTGAGCATGAGGAAGATGGCGAAGCCATGGAGTTTGATGATGCGATGCTCGCCGTGGCGAAGGAGCGCACAGCCCTTTGGCAGAAGATCGCGGAAAGGGAGAAGACGCTCAAAATTTCAGCCTGCACCATCGCGCGCGATGAGGCGCATGATTTGCCACACTGGCTCGAAAATACGGCGGTTTATAGCGATGAGCGCATCGTCGTTGATACGGGATCCGAAGATGATACGAAGGCACTCGCGGAGGCGGCGGGGGCGCGTGTTTACGATCATCCATGGAGCGATGATTTTGCAGCAGCAAAGAATGCGGCTCTTGCTCATACAACGGGAGAATGGGTCGCTTTTCTCGACGCCGATGAGTATTTTGTTGCACCGCAGCAGGTGCGGCCGTATCTTGCATCGCTTTCCGTCGAGCAGCCGGAGATTGAGGCAGTCATGCTGACGATCGTAAATCTCGACGAGGATGATCGACTCAGGGAGATCCAGCGTTTTCCAGCCATACGCCTCTTTCGACGCAGGAAGGATATTGTCTTTGCCGGCCGAATTCACGAAACCATTTGCAAGATGGATGGCAAACTTGAGATCAAAATGGAAAGAAGGCATCTGACCGTCCATCACCTCGGCTACTCATCGGGGCGCGTGATGAAGAAGATGGAGCGCAATTTTGCCCTGCTGCAGGACGATATCAAAGAAAACGGCGAACAGGACAGGCACTACCGTTATTTGGCAGACTGCTACATCGCTTTTGGCGATTGGAGGAAGGCGCTGTACTATGCTCTGGCGGCACTCGATTCTTCAGCGAATTCCATCGGCAGTGACAGCGATTTGTATCGAACGGCGCTGCGCGCGATGCGCGAATGCCGAATGTCGGCTCAGGATATGCTTTCCCTGGCAGAAAAAGCGGCGGAGAAATTTCCAAGTCTGCCCGATTTTCATGCGGAAAAAGGCAGGATTCTCTTTTCGTCAGGAAGACTCAGGGATGCTGCCGCTTGTCTTGAACAGGCACTCGATATTTTTACACATGAAGATGGCGCAGGACAGGCCACGCGCTTTGCTGCGGAGGCTCCCGTCGCCTGGCGCGAGCTGGCAGAGATTCGCCTCGCTCTCGGCGAGAAGGAAAAGGCGAGGGAGGCGATCGCTTCCTCTCTGCACCTCAACCCATTCAGTGAGGAAGCGCTCGGACTCTGGCGGAGAATCTGGGGTGTTCCTTGCGGTGAGGAACTGTATAAGTTCTTCCCGCATACGCCTGAAGCGCTGCGCTTTCTGGCACGTTGGGCGATTTCTGCGGGAGAGGCGCAGCTCGCTGCTGATGCTGCTGCAGAGTTTACGGACCTTTCGGGTGAATATTTGCCCGAGGCGGCATGCCTCGCCGCTTGGCAGGTGCAAGATTGGGAAAAAATGGCGGATGTGGCGATGAAGAACGTTGCCGCTGTGATGCAAGAACTCTTCCTCGTGCTGCTGCTGGCGCTGGCCAAAGGGGATTCCGTGCGTGTACATGCATCGGAGATGCAGCCGCTTCTGCCCGAGCTGCAGGAGATCCTGCGCAGCTTTGCTAAGAAGCAGCCGATCAGCGCAGAGCTTTGGGAAGAGTGCCGAGCGTTCCTTCCCGTGCTCGCACAAAGACTGCCGAACGAAGTCCTGTTGCAATACGTCAGTATCCTTTCTGCACTGACGCCGGAAAAGAAGTGCGAGGCGGCGACGCTCCTTTTGGCAGCGGAAAAGTGGCAAGCCGCTATGGCTCTTTTGGCGGAGATTCCTGCAGATTCTCCAGCAGCAGATGATACCTTTTGGCATGACACAGGCGTCGCTTTTTATCAATTGGGAGATTTTCCTGCAGCGCGCGAGTGTTTTTCGCGTGCGCGGGCTTTGGGTTCAGCGGCGAAAGATATCGCCGCCTATGAAGCATGGATGAAGGGAGTCGGAGCATGAAGCTTTCCGCCTGCGTGATCGTGAAGAATGAAGAAGAGAATATCGGCACGTGGCTCTCTTCAATGAAGAAGATTGCTGACGAGATGATTGTCGTCGATACTGGCTCGACCGACCGTACGGTCGAGATGGCGAAGGCGGCGGGCGCACGCGTCTTTCATCATGCGTGGCAGAACGATTTTGCCGCCGCGAAGAACTGTGCGCTGGAAAAGGCGAAGGGCGACTGGATCCTCTTCCTTGACGCTGACGAATATTTCAGTCCACAGACAATTGCCAAGGTGCGCCCGCTCCTCATGGAGGTGGAGAAGAGCACGAAGCCCATCGTCGGCGTAATCTGCCGGCTCGTCAACATTGACAAGGATCAGGGAAACCGCTTTACGGGAGCGATCTTCCAACTGCGCATTTTCCGCAATAGCCCCGACCTTCGCTACGAGGGCAAGATTCATGAGCATGTTGTAGATGCTCATAGGGCGGAGCATGAGATGTTCGCGACACCGGAACTTGTGATTTTCCATACGGGCTATTCACAGCATCTCGTACAAAAAAAGCTTGAGCGCAACCTCGAATTCCTTCGACAAAAGGAAGAAACGGAAGGCGAGTCGACGGATGACGCTCTGCATTATATGGATTGCTACTATGGCTTGGGCGATTTTGCCAAGGCGGAAGAATATGCACGCAGAGCGATTGAAAGCAAGATCATCTATCTGGGGCGTGAAGGTGCTGAGTACTGGGGATTGACGCGCGCTTTACTTGCCCAGAAACGGCCGAAGGAAGAGATCGTAGCCGTCCTGGAAAAGGCGATGGAGAAGTACCCTGATCTCGCAGAGTTTCCCATGGAGTATGGACTCCTGGCGTGGGAGGAGCACGACTATCTGCTTGCAGAAAAGATGTTCCGCCTTGGCATGAAGCTCAAGGAGAAGGCGCCTGCGTCGCTTCGATCGGACAACTCGCTGCAGATGTTTCCCTTTGTCTGTGCATCTCTTGGAAAGATAGCGGCAATGCAGGGAAGAGCGGACGAGGCATTCGATCTTTTCCTGCGCGGTCTCCGGGAATATCCGTATGACGAGGGGCTTTTCCTCGCCCTTTACGATGCTCTCGCAGGCCAGGAAGCGGCGGACGTCATCGCACTCCTCGATACGCTCTACGACAAGGAGCACGATGCGCTGTTTCTTACGAAGGCTTTACGCGCACGGGAGGCGACGCCGATCGTGCTTTACTATGCGCGATTTTTGCCGCAGGATCAGAAGGATGAAGCATATCTCTACATGGCGGCGAATCGCATGGATGCCGCAGCGGTGGAATTTTCTGCACGGCTCAAGAGCTTTTCTTCTGTGCTCGCCGAGGCGAAGGGCGAGATGCACATCTTGCCCGAGATGGATGGCGCCTCGCTCCTGCTTGCCGATGCTTACCGAAAGCAGTGGCGCAGGAAGGCGCTGCCTCTCGTCAGCATCATGATCCCGACGTACAACCGCCCGAAGTTCTTTGAGCTTGCGCTCCAAAGCGCCCTGCGGCAGACGTATGAGAATCTTGAGATTATCGTTTGCGACAACAGCGCGGACGATGAGACGGAAGCTCTTGTCGAAAAGTATCTGAACGATTCAAGGCTGCAATATCATAGAAACAAGGCGGCAAAGACGAAAGAGGAGAACTTCGTGCCGTTTGAGCAGCTTGCCAATGGTGAGTACCTGCAGTGGCTGATGGACGACGACATCCTGCTCGACGGCAAGGTCGAGAAGATGATGCAGGCGTTTCGCGAGAATCCTGCGGCGAGACTAGTGACTTCGAGGCGCGCTCAGATTGATGGGGAGGGCAGGGTGCAACCGAATCCTTGTACGGAGGGAGTGCCCGAAAGTGAAGCGGATTATTCCGTATTCGAGGGCGAGGCCGTCGGCAAGGAGACGCTGCTCGGCTGCAGAAACTTCCTTGGTGAGCCATCGGCTGTCCTCTTCCGGCGAGCTGATCTCAAGCACCACTATTGGCACGCCGAGAGCCGCGGCTACAAGACAATTTCTGACGTGGCGATGTGGCTGGAACTTTTGGAAGGAGGAGACTGCGTTTTCTTCCAGAAGCCCCTGAGCTGCTATCGGCGTCATGCGGCGCAGGAGGGGCAGCAGGAAGCCGTCATCCTCTTGAGCCGCTTGGAGTGGCTGCGACTCATCAAGGAGTATTTTGAGCGCCGCATATACATCACGACGGAAGAAGAGTATATACAGCCATTGGAGCTTCTTTACGGCGAGTATCTGACGGAGCGCGATCGTTTTGACCGTGCGGCGGCAGGCGATTATTGGCGTAAGTATGAAGATGCGATGCGCGGCGTGCGGCGCATCTTGGCGAAGCTGAAGGAAAAGGGGCGTGCGCATGGCAGGCAAAGAGGAAAAGGAAAAAAATAGGCTGCGCGAAAGAATCGGCGACTGCCTTGCCGTACGCGACTTCGATGGTGCGATGGACGCTGTGCGTGAACTGGCGGAGGATAAGTCGGCAGAGGCAGAAGCGCTCGGTGCCGCCGCGAGCATCCATATCGAGGCGGGCGACTTTGCGGGGGCAGCTCCTCTCGTTGCGGCGCTTCTGCAGAAGGAGCCGCAGTCCGTCTACGGCGCGTTCCTCCATGCGCGAATCCTCTTCGCTGAGGGGAAACTGATCTCGGCATATGACGCGCTGACGTCGCTCCTGAAGCGCGAGGAAGGACTCGCACCGGTATATGTCGAGAAGGTCTGCAACCTTCTAGGGCAGACGGCGCGTATCATGGGATTGGCAGAAGAGGCTGCTGCCGCTTACAAAAAGGCGGCGGCTGCGGCAGAGACTTCCGAGCTTCGCAGGATGGAGTGGAGCAATGTTCTCTTCGCGCTGCATTTTTTGCGCGTGCCGCAGCAAGAAGTGTATCGTGCACATTGCGCCTACGCGGAGTTTTTCCGCGATGTGACGCCGTTCCTCCACCGCCTTCGACAGAAGCGGCGCAAGATTCGCATCGGCTATATCTCGCCCGACTTGCGCCGTCATGTCGTGCTGCGCTTCGCCGAGGCGCTTTTCACGCATTACGATGCCGAGCGCTTCGAGGTCTACTGCTACCAGAACGGTCCTGAGGACGAGGAGAGCCGCCGCCTCATGCATCTCGTCGACAAATGGCACAACATCTCGCCGCTCTCGCCACAGGAGGCGGCGCGGCGCATCTACGAGGACGGCATCGACGTCCTCGTAGATCTCGCTGGTCATACGCGCGGCACGGCGCTTCCTGTGCTCGCTCATCGCCCTGCGCCCGTGCAGATGTCAGGCATCGGCTACTTCGCGACGACGGGGCTTCCCACGGTCGACTATATGATCGGCGATGTATGGCTCGACGGCGCACCGGCGGGTATCAAGGAAGCGCCGTTTTTTACGGAGAAACTGCTCGTGCTCGAGCATACACATCTCTGCTATACACCTGCAGCGGATGCGCCGCCTGCGGGTACTGCGCCGTGCATGGAGAAGGGATTCGTGACCTTCGGCAGTTTCAATGCTTTCGCCAAGGCTTCAGACGAAGTGCTCGCGGTGTGGGTGCAGATCCTTGCAGCCGTTCCGAGCTCGCGCCTGCTCTTGAAATCTGCCGCCTTTTCGAGTGAGGAGGGACGCACTGCCGCGCTCGAACGCTTGCGGACGGCTGGCTTCGATCTCGAGCACGTCGAGCTTCGCCCCGATACCCATGAATACCTGCATGAGTATCATGATGTCGACATCGCTCTCGATCCGTTCCCCTATCCCGGCGGCGGCACGACGTTCGACGCGCTCTACATGGGTGTTCCCGTCGTCACGCTCAAGGGAGATTCGCACGGCGCGCGCTTCGGCTTCAGCATCCTCGCCAATCTCGGGTTGGAGGATCTGGCGGCAGCGGATGCGGCAAGCTATGTAGAGAAAGCTGTGGCGCTGGCGAAGGAGGCGGAGCTTCTTGCCGCCCTGCACGGGAATCTGCGTTCCATGATGGAAAATTCGCCTCTGATGGACGGCGCTTCTTACGTTGCCGCTCTCGAAGCCGGCTATGAAACGGCACTTGCCGCGCACGATGCGACTGAGGCGCGGCCTTCGCCCGAAGGAGCGGCGAGGCTCGCCATTGCGCTCAAACGCTTTTTCGCGGCGGGGGACTTGCGTCAGGCGCTTGCCGCTGCCGACGCGCTCCTTGCTGCAGGCAGGGCATCGCGCGATGTATGGCGGCTTCTGGCAGGGCTTTACGTCGATGCCGAAGAGGGGGAGAATGCCGCGCGTGCGGCTGGACTGTACCTTGCAGACAAGGCGGATGGCTTTGGATTTCTCTTGCGTGCGCGCGCCGTATTTCTGCTCGGCCGTTGGCGTGATGCGCTCGAAGATGCACGCCGCGCACTCGCCCTCGGCACACTCTCACGGGGGGAGCAGGTGCTCGCGCACAACCTCGTCGCGCGCATCTGCCGCAGTATGGGTGAGATTGAAGAAGCTCTGTGCGCGGAGAAAGCGGCGTTTGATGTCGCCGATACGCTCGAAGACAGGGCGGCATCATGGAGCAACTACCTCTTCGCCCTGCACTATGTCGAGCGCGAGCCGCGCTTCCTGCTCGATGCGGCACGCCGCTACGGGGAGCTTTTCAAAGATGCGCCGCGATGGAAGGGAACGCCGAAGCGGCGCGAGAAGATTCGCGTCGGCTACATTTCGCCCGACTTCACGTTCCATATCGTCGCACTCTTCAGCTTCGCCTTTTTCACGCACTTCGACAAAGTCCGCTTCGAGGTTTTTGGCTACTCGCTTGCAGGTGAGAATGCGATGGCAGAGGAGCTTTCTTCTCATGCGTCGGCTTGGCGCTATGTGGGCGCCGAGACTCCCGCAAAGATTGCGGAGAGGATTCGCGCCGATGAGATCGACATCCTCTTTGACCTCGCGGGGCACAGCGCAAACAATGCGCTTCCCGTGCTCGCGCTGCGTCCTGCACCCGTGCAGATCTCGGGTATTGGCTACTTCGATACGACTGGGCTTTCCGCTGTTGACTACTTCCTGACGGACGTGCATACTGATCCCGTTGGGGAAAACGACGCCTGTTTTACAGAGAAGCTTCTGCGCTTGCCCGAGAGCCACCTTTGCTACCGTGCGAGCCGCGCGGGGAAAGATTCACGGATTGCGCCGCTGCCTGCGCGGGAGAAGGGCTATATTACGTTCGGCTGCTTCAACAACTTCGCGAAGGTCACAGACCGGGTGCTGCATCTTTGGGCGAAGATTCTCCGCACCGTGCCGCGCTCGCGTCTCTTTCTCAAGACGGCAGCGTTCGATGCGGCGGACGGCAGGCAGGAGGCGCTCCGCCGCATCGAGGCGGCGGGCATCGACCTCGCACGCATCAAGATGGAAGGCCATACGGCAGAGTACCTCGCGGCATACGTCGAGGTCGATATCGCGCTCGATACATTTCCATACCCGGGCGGTGGTACGACGTGCGACGCACTCTACATGGGCGTGCCCGTTGTCACGCGGACGGGCGTGCGCCATGGCGCACGCTTCGGCGTGAGCATTTTGGCAAATCTTGGCCTTGTCGACGCCTGCTGTGCGCATACGGCGGACGAATATGTGGAGAAAGCATGTGCGCTTGCCGCTGATGTACAGGCGCTCGCTGACCTGCGGCGTACCTTGCGCATGCGCATGGAGGCGTCTCCCCTCATGGACGCCGCGCGCTACATGCTCCATCTCGAAGCGGCGTATGAAAAGATCTGGGCGCATCGGCTTGGAGAAGATGAGGGAGAGGTACGCAAGGCGCTTGTGCTCAAGATGGAAAAAGAGACGGATGCGGCCTTCAACGCACGCGATTGGCGGCGTTTTCTCCCTGTCGCCGCACGTCTTATGGCTCTCCATGCTGCCTCGGGGCGGCTCTTGATGAGCATGGGCTTTGCCGCCCTGCAGCTGCAGCAAGTGGCACGGGCACGCCTTTATCTTGAAATGGCGCTTGAGAAGACGCAGGAGGAAGAGCCGGAAATCCTGCAGCTTCTCGCCGAAGCGCAGAAGCTGTCGGGCGATCATAAGGCGGCGCTCGCGAGTTTGAAAGAGGCGGCTGCGCTGACGGAAAAGACGCACGAGACGCGCCCCTTCCGCTATCGTCTTGCGCTTGCACATGGTCATGCCGCATACATGCTCGGCCATGCCGACGAGGCTGCTGCAGCCTATCGTGAGGCTGCCGACTTAACAGAGGATCTTCGCGCACGCACGGCAGCCTACAGCTCGCATCTGCTTGCTTTGCACAATACAGCGATTGGGCGGGAGGCGCTTTTTGCTGCGCATCGGGATTATGAGAGGATTCTCGAAGGGATCGAGCCGCTTGCCGCGCGTATTTTACAGACACGCAGCAAAATTCGCATCGGGTATGTGTCGCCCGATTTTCGCCGACACGTCATGTTCTCCTTCATCTACGGCCTTTTCGTACGCTATGACAGCACGCATTTTGAGGTCTATGCGTATTCGCTCGCAGAGGAGGAGGACGGCTTCACCGCTGCCCTAAAGGAGCACGCGACGGCATGGCGCGACGTCGCGGGACTTTCCTATGCGGAGATCGCCGAAAGGATTCGTGCCGATGAGATCGATGTCCTCGTCGATCTTGCAGGGCACAGCGCGGGCGGCGCACTCCCCATATTCTGCTATCGTCCCGCTCCTGTGCAGGTTTCGGGTCTTGGCTATGTCAATACGACGGGGCTTTCCTCGGTCGATTACTTCCTCACGGACGATATCGTTGACCCGCCGGAAAGACACGACGCGTTCTTCACGGAAGAGCCTGTATGCCTGACGAGCCAGTTCCTCTACACGGCGAAGAGTGATGTGCCGAATCCTTCGAGTGCACCATGCAGGGTGAAGGGATATATCGTTTTCGGTGTTTTCAACCACTGGTACAAGGTCACGGAAGAAATGCTCTTTTGCTGGCGCGAGATCTTGGAGCGCGTGCCGAAGAGTCGTCTGCTCATCAAGTGCCAGGAGTTTTTTGCGCCAGAGATGCGAGAAGAGGTGCTGCGCCGCATGGCAAAGGTGAAGATCGACATTGAGCGTGTCGACCTGGAGCCTGCGACGAGCGACTACATGGAGCGATACAGGACGGTCGACATCGCGCTCGACACCTACCCATACCCGGGCGGCGGCACGACGTGTGACGCGCTCTACATGGGGGTGCCCGTCGTCACGCGCTATGGCAGGCGGCGCGGCTCGCGCTTCGGACTGTCACTGCTGAAGAACGTGGGCGTTTCGGAGCTTGCTGCTGCTGACGCGAGGTCATACATTGAGAAAGCCGCGGCGCTCGCTCATGATGCAGATCTTCTCGATCAGCTGCACCGGACGCTTCGGGCGCGTCTTGCTGCTTCGCCCGTCATGCAGGCTGCGAACTATATGGAGGAGTTGGAACGTTTCTATTGCACGGCAGTCGAACGAAAGAAGGAGGAGTCGGACGAAGGATGAAAGATTTTTCAAAAATCGCTGGAGAGCTTGCTGTTTTGCAGGACAAGGGGAGATGGGAGGCGGGAATCGAGCGCGTAGAATACCTGCTTAGAAGGCGTGCGTCAGAGCTTGAACGCGGCGAGAAGAGTTTCCTCTGCGGCAGGCTCGGCTACTTCCTGCATTTCGTTGGCCGCATTGAGAAGGCGGCTGCTGCTTATCAAGAGGCGGTCGCCCTTGCGCCGTACCTTGCACAGCAGAGAAAGCTCTACAGTGACTACCTCATGATTTGTCACTATCTGCCGCAGATCGGTGACGAGGAGCTTGCCATACGCCATTTCACCTATAATCAGTTTTTCCGTTCGGAGGAGGAACTGCATCACGAGCGAGAGATTCACCGCCGCCACGAGAAGATCCGTGTAGGCTACCTCTCGTCGAACTTCAAGACGCACATCATGAGCTGCTTCATGATGCAGCTGCTCGCCATCGCTGACCGCAGTCGTTTCGAGGTCTATTGCTACGACTTTGGCAACGATTCCGATGCGGCGGCCGAGCAGATGAGATCCTTCGGTAACATTTGGCGCAGCATCGCCCTGCCTGAGGCGAAGGATCGCGCGCGGGCGATTGCTGCAGATGAGATCGACATTCTCTTCGATCTCAGTGGTCATACGGACGGCGGACATGGTTTGGCGACGCTTGGCTACAAGGCGGCGCCCGTGCAGCTCACGGGAATCGGCTACATGAGCACGTCGGGGCTCAAGGCGGTCGACTACTGCCTGTCGGATATTTTTCTAGATCCAGAGGGCAAGGGCGATGCGTATTTCTCCGAAAAACTTCTGCGCCTTCCACATTCACACTTCTGCTATACGCCGTTCGAAGCCGTGTTCAAAAGTACTATTGACTGGCAGCCGCATGAACGACTGGTGTTCGGCTGCTTCAATAACTCCGCAAAAGTTTCCGACGATATGCTGCGCCTCTGGCACACGCTCCTTATGCGTGTGCCGGACTCCAAGCTCGTGCTGAAGGCGTGGAAGCCTAAGAACCTGCGCAAAAGGGCACTTTCTCTCGGCTATCGTCCCGATCAGATCGAGGTGCGCCCCATGACGCTTGACTATATCCACGAGTATATGGACATGGATATAGCACTCGATACCTTTCCCTATACGGGCGGCGGCACGACGTGCGAGGCACTCTACATGGGAACGCCCGTCATCACGCTCGCGGGCACGCGCCATGGCACACGCTTCGGATTGTCGCTTCTGGAAAATGTCGGCCTTGGCGAACTGGCGGCACAGACTCCGACAGAATATATCGAAAAAGCTGCGGCGCTCGCTTCGGACAGAGAATTGCTGACAGCGCTGCACCGAAACTTGCGTCCCATGATGCAGCGATCCCCCGTGATGGACGGCAGAGGCTATGTGCGTGAGGTCGAGGCGATGTATGAGAAGATTTGGAAGGAATGGCTCGATGGGGAGAATCGTTGAGGAAAATATTGGAGTTACTATGAAAGTCCAAGAAGTAAAGCCCGAAGGGCGCAGGCTGATTGGCTCTTTCATGTATGGCCTGAAAGTTTATTTGTACTTCCTTAAGCCTATATCGAGCTTTTTCGATATAGAGACATATGATATAATAGACGTAAAGGAAATCTAGGAGGAATATATCTTGTCAAATTGGAATACGAGAAATTCGCAGGGAACGGTGATCTCGGCAGATGAGATGAAGCGCAAGCTTGCTGCGCAGATGGCAGATGAAGAGTATGCAGAGGCGCTTGGCACGGTTGCGGCGATGATTGAAAAGGGGATCAAGGATGCCGACGCCTTTTATGATGCAGCGTACAGCTACTTCATGAGCGGTGACTATGAACGCGCAACACAGTGGGTAGACAACACGCTGAGCCTTATGCCGCAGCACGTCAGGGCGCGCATCCTGCTCGCTCGCATCTGCCTCTTGGAAGAGCGCACGTCGGATGGCCTTGCCATTTTCGAATTCGTGCTGAAGAATTATGCGGCATCCCTTTCGACAGAAGATAAGGAAGACCTTTCCGAGGTGCTCGATTACTATGCTGCGACGAAGAAAGATGAGATCCGTGCAGGTTATCCCGCCATCGCGCATTTCCTGCAGCTCGATCATGCGGCATCGGAGAAGCAGACGGAGGCATTTCAGCCGTTGGCACAGCAGGTGCAGCGCATCGAAATGCCGTTGGCGCAGCAGAAGCAGTCTGTGCAGCAAAGTGCGGGGGATGATGAGAATGAGGCTATGTGCTTGACGCAGGAAATTCTTGGGAAGGATGTCGCGCTTTCGGAGAAGGTGCGTCTTTTGAATTCGTTCGCAGGGGGGTTCTTCCTCGCAGGTTCTTTCACTGCAGCGAAGCATCTCTTGAAGCAGGCGCTTGGTCTCGATGCGCACGATGAGATGACGCTCAAAAACATGGGATATACACTCGCTGCCCTTGGAGAGCGCGATGCAGCGCTGGAACTTGCCGCTAAGATGAAAGTGCCCGACTTTGGCCTTCTGGTCGCTGTCCGTGGCTGAGGCGCACTCTTTTGCGGAGGCGATGATAAGCGTTCGTGCCCTCCTTGCTGAAGGCAGGGGAGGAGCCGCGCTTGAGGCGCTGCGCCGCTTGGCGCGAGCGCCTCTTTCGCCGCGTGCCGCCTTCGAACTGGCGGCGGCGCAGGCATCTGCCTACACAGCCTTGGGCGATGCGCACGGAGTCGTCGAGGCGTACCGTGCAGCATGCTCGTCGGGCGGTGCTCTGCCGGAAGAACATCGCATGGCGTACAGCAACTATCTCTTTGCGCTTCACTACTTGCCGGGCGTGGAAGATGCCCGGCTTTTTCGTGAACACTGCGGCTTTGCGGCGCTTTTTGAGGGCGTGAGGCAATATGCGCACGATGCGCTGCTTCACCGCCATGAGAGATTGCGCATCGGATATATTTCGCCGGATTTCGCCATGCAGATCAATGCTTTCTTCATCATGCCGCTTCTTGTTCATCGGACGAAGGAGCGCTTTGAGGTCTACTGCTATGACACGCGCGGCGCAGGCGACAGCGTGACGGAGCAGATGCGCTCTCTCGCGGATGTCTGGCGAGATGTGTCGTCTTTGCCTGCAGCGGAGCAGGCGGCATGCATCCACGCGGACGAGATCGACATCCTCGTCGATCTTTCCGGTCATGCAGCGGGCGGAGAAACTCTCGTCGCTCTCGCCCATCGCCCCGCTCCCGTGCAGGTGACGGCGATCGGCTGGTTCGATACGACGGGGCTGCCTGCGATCGACCATGTGCTTGCTGACCGCCTTTCGGCTACGGCAGACAACGAAGAGCTTTTCCTCGAAAAACCGCTGCGTCTGCACGATCACTCCCTGCTCTGTTACATGCCGCCGTCCTCGGTGCAGTATGTGACGAAGCAGCGCGAGCGACACGCGGCGCCGGTGTTCGGCAGCTTCAATAATTTTTACAAGATTACGCACGAGCAGCTTCTTCTTTGGCGTGAGATTGTAGAGCGTGTGCCGGGCGCACGCCTCGTGCTCAAGAATACGGCAGACAGCGAGGTGCAGGAGCACCGCATGCGCCGCATGGCGAAGCGTGCGGGCTTCGCCGAGGGAGTGGTCGAATTTCGGCGTGCGTCGAGCGATTACCTCGCGCAGTATCTCGACATCGATATCGCACTCGATACTTACCCTTATCCGGGCGGCGGCACGACATGCGACGCGCTCTACATGGGCGTGCCTGTCGTCACGCGCTATGGCAGGCGCTTTGGCTCGCGCTTTGGCCTGAGTCTTTTGTCGGCTGCAGGGTTTTCGGAGCTTGCGGCAGCGACGCCTGAGGAGTATGCGGCGAAGGCCGTGTCGCTCGCTCGTGATACGGAACTTCTGACTGCGCTGCACGAGACTTTGCGTGTGCGTATGGAAGAGTCGCCTTTGATGGATGGCGCTGGCTATGCGCGCGAGGTTGAGGCGCTCTATGAAGAAGCGTGGCGGGCATGGCTGCAATAGGGAAAGCACCGTAGGAGGAGATGCGAGGGAATGAACAAGATTATCGCTATATCCCTAGTCGCGGACTGTGCTGACATCATCGAAAGCTTCGTGCGTCACACGCTGACGTACGCGGATGAGATGCTCGTGGTCGACCATGCGGCGGCGGACGGCACGGGAGATGTCCTGCACGCACTTCAAGAGGAAGGACTGCCCCTTTGCATTGAGCGCTACGAGGCGGCGGAGCTTCGCCATGACGAGATTATGACGGCTGTGATGCACAGGGCGTTTGACGAGTATGATGCCGACATCGTTGTTCCTGTTGATGCCGATGAGTTTCTCGTAACACAGGACGCGGCGAAACCTTGCCGTGCTGTCCTTTCGCATTTGCGCACCGATGTGACATTCTGCGCATGGCATTGGATGTATGAATTGGAGAAGCCGGAAGAAGATGCAGGAAAGTTTCTGCTCTCGCGTCCGCTGCGACGAAAGAAGCGGCATGAGCCGGTACAGAAGGCGATCATTGGGCGCGAGGCTGCATGTTCGTATCCGTTGTTGGCGCAGGGCACGCACTATCTCTACCGCATGGAAGGAGAGGAGCGCGTGCCGGCGCCTGCGCTCCCCATCAGCTTCCTGCACTTCGCGCATTTTCAATGGCGCGGCACTCTGCATACGGCGGTCAAGGTCCTGAACGGTTGGATTGGCAATGCGGCGAAGTATTCCGTGCACACGGCGCGCTGCTATTATTGGAAGGAGCACTTCGACACGGTATTCGAGGGCAGAGTGCCGCCCGTCGCGCTTTCGCCGGAGGAAAGCGAGGCAGTGCAGGGATTGGTCTTGCCGCAGGGACAGATTGAACTGCACTATACAAAAGGTGCGGCATTCTCTCCGCTGCAGAGTCTGATGCGTCTATCTGAGCAGCTCGCGCAGGATTTTGCCGAGGAGCGTGTGCTTGCGCGCCGGAGGCTCGTGAGCATTGTCGTGCCGTATCTTGGAGACTTTTCCTTATGGCAGCGTTCTTTGGAAAGCGCTGCAGCACAGACGTATCCGCATATTGAAGTCGTTGCGCTTGATTTCGTGGGCGATGAAGCGCGCCTGCAGGAATCTCTGGAGGCCTTGGGAGCGCCGCATGGAATTGTTCCCGCCGTCTCTTCGGGATGGGGCGCACGGCTTTCCGGCACAGTGCGCGGAGCATACGTTCAATGGATCGTACCCGGCGACCGGCTTCTTGCCGAGAAGGTCGTGCGGATGGTGACGACTTTGGAACTTGACGATGAACTTGATTTCGTGATTGCCGATCCAGAAGAAGCGGCGAATGCGGAGAATGATGCGTTGGAGAGCTTCGCCTTTCGCATGAGGCAGTCGCACTGCATCGTCGCCTCTGGCGCATGGCATCGCAGTTTCGTACTCTCGGAAGGGCGTTCGCCCGCAGGAGGGCTGTCGGGTGCACTGCTGCGCCGCAGCGTGCTGGACGAGTGCGCGTGGTTGGAACCGGCGTTCTTCCAGGGGCGCTTTTTCCCTCTGGCAGCGTTTGTCCTGCTCTTCCAAACGCGGGCGGATTTCCGTGCCGGCGTCTTCGAGATTCCTCTGCTCGCCCGCGGAATGCAGGATGCAGGCGAGATTTTATGGCATCCGGCGGAATGGGCGGCATTGCTCCTTTCGTGCGACGGCGAGGTTGACATGACGGCACGAAAGAGAGCTAGGGAGGCTCTGGCGCAGCAAGCGTATGACATCTTTGCGCGCGAAGCTCTTTGCAGCAGAGCGGATTTTGCGTGTGCGCGCCGCGTGTTTGAGGAACTTTTTGCGTCTCTTCCCGAATGAGGCGCTGTTCCCGAAGGCAAAGGAGGATGACTGAGATTATGCAAAAAGCGCCGTACATCGCTGAGCGCGCCATTGTCCTTGCGGCGGGGCGCGGCGAGAGGATGCGTCCCTTGACCGATGAGACGCCGAAGCCCTTGGTGCGCGTCGGCGAGCGCCGCATCATCGACACTCTGCTCTCGGCGCTTGTGGCGGCGGATTACCCTGAGATCTGTGTTGTGCGCGGCTACTTGAGCGAGAAGTTTGAGGCTCTCAAGGAGGAGTACCCGATGATCCGCTTCATCGATAACCCGCACTGGCATGAGGCGAACAACATCGCATCGTTGCTCGCCGTGGGAGAGCTTGTCGAGAATGCGATGATCGTCGAGGGAGATCTCTTTCTGCAAAATCCCGCGCTCCTTTGCCGTGAGCAGACAGGGACGAACTATCTGGCGATTCCTGTCGAAGAGACGGATGACTGGTGCTTCTTCCCCGATGAGGAGGGCGTCATCCGCCGCATGGCGGTTGGCGGTAAGGAGTGCTGGAAGATGGTCGGCATATCCTATTGGACGCCGAAGGATGGCAGGAAACTCTCCGAGTCTTTGCAAAGGCTCTATGAGACGCCTGGCGGGTCTGAACGCTATTGGGACGAGGCGGCTCTTTCGGCCGACATCGAGGATTTCTGCGTCCGTGTGCGTGCCTGCAGCGAGAAGGATGTGCAGGAAATCGATACGGTTGAGGAGTTGGAAACGTTGAGGCGGAAGTACGGGGAAATGGAGGAGAAGTGATGGCTACGCGCGCATTTCCGCCGGGAAACGCAAGGGGAGCGGAAGTTTTTCAGGTTCTGCTGCAGAAGAGTCGCGACGGTATGTACGATGAGACCTTTTTTGCTCTTGTTGAGCAGTATCGTCAAATGTATCCGTTATCTCAAAAGGGAAGGCTACAGGGCAGTGCCCAATCTCATGCGATTTTTCTCCTCGGGAATCATATTCGACAATCACTATGCTGCTGCAGAATATACATACCCGTCGTTGGCTGGAATGGAAACAGGACTTTACATGCATCGCCTGCAGGTGTTTGATAACTGTTTCGGCGGGGAGATCGATGGTGGGATCAAGACGCTTTCGGAAGGCGCGGCGGAGCTCGGGTACTACTGCGTCAACGTCATGGGAGCCTCGGAGGGCGTTTACAACGGTGTCACGCGCGGCTTCCATCGGCTCATCGTCAACCTGAATCACCTGTCGTCTGCCGAGGCTGTGGAAAGGACGATCCGCCAGATCGAGGCATTTGATGAATACGATCAGTATGTATTCCTGCATTTTTCCGATACGCATACGCGCTCCATATTGATGGATGCACTGCCTCTTGCGACGCAGACGCATCTGCCGTTGGAAGAGCGTTTACTGGGGGCGGAAGACGAAAAAACAAGCGTATTTCTCTCGGAACGCGCCATTTATTCCCATGCCAATCGAGAGGGGATACGTCGGGTGGATCGGATCCTAGGGGACTTTTTTTCGCATCTGGAGAGCCGCTTTGCGCCGGAGGAGTATGTGGTTCATCTCTATTCCGACCACGGGGTTCCCGTTTACGAGAAGGAGCCTTATCCGACGAGCGAAAACCAGGCCTGCGCCGCATTGATGCTACGCGGCGCGGGAATTCCAAAGATTGGGCGTTGTGCGGAACTCGTGAGCGGACTCGATTTTTATCCGATTGCGGCGCACAGCCTGGGATTCTTGCCCAGCGCGTCCATTGACGGCAATCTGCCGAAAGTCTTGGGCGGTAAGGAGCGTGAATATGTGGTTTCCAGCACGCAGTTTCCCGGGCAGCCGTATCGCGTAAGCATACGCACCCAATTGCATGAATGCCGCATGGAAAGTGTTTTTCCCGTGACGCAGGAAGGCACCGTCAATCTTGCGGGAGCATCTATCGAGATTTATACGCGCGAAGGCCATGAGCAGGTGGAAGATGAGGCGCTTTACCGTTATTTTATTTCTCTGCTCGATGACCATACGCGCTCATTTAATACAGAGGGGCATGAATGGCTAGAGCACTTCATGGAAAAGGTGAAGGAATCATGGCACGCATGAGGAGGAATCTATGGGAAATATTGCTTACGCCTGCTTCTGCACCGATGTGATTCACGAAGGGCATCGAAACATTCTGCGCGAAGCCAAGAAGCACGGTACGGTCGTTGCCGGTGTCCTTTCTGACCGCGAGATGGTGCGTTACAATCGCTTTCCCTCCATATCGCTTGAAGAGCGCATCGCGCTTTTGGAGGCCGAGTCAGAGGTCGAACGCGTCATCGTGCAGGACGCCATCATGTACGATGCGGTCATTGCATCTCTGAGACCTGATTTCGTCGTGCACGGAGACAACTGGCGCGGCGGTCCGATGTCTGCAATTCGCGAGAACGTGCTGGCCAATCTCAAGAAGACGGGCGGTACACTCATCGAGGTGCCATACACATGGAATCCGGATGTCAAGAAGATTGACGAGCGCGTGAAAGAGCGGCTCGTTATGCCAGAGTTTCGGCGGCGGCGTCTGCGCCGTCTCTTGGAGATCGTACCGATTGTCAAGACGATCGAGGTGCACGACGGGCTTACGGGACTTCTCGCAGAAAAGACCGTCGTCGAGCATGAGGGCGGTCTCGATCAGTTCGATGCGCTTTGGATTTCGAGCCTCTGCGACTCGACGGCGAAGGGCAAGCCCGACATCGAGCTTGTCGATATGTCGTCGCGTATCCGCACGATCGATGATGTCATGGACGTCACGACGAAGCCCATCATCCTCGATGCCGATACGGGCGGTCTTATCGAGCATTTCGTCTACCATGTGCACACGTTGGAGCGCATGGGCGTTTCCGCTGTCATACTGGAAGATAAGATCGGTCTCAAGAAGAACTCGCTCTTCGGCACGGAGGTCGAGCAGCAGCAGGATACGATCGAGCACTTCGCGGCGAAGATTCGGGCAGGCAAGGAGGCGCAGCGAACGGATGATTTCATGATCATCGCACGCATCGAGAGCCTGATTCTTGAAAAGGGACTGGCGGATGCCTTGGAACGCGCTTCTGCCTATGTGGCAGCGGGTGCGGACGGCATCATGATCCACTCGCGCAAGAAGGAGCCGGACGAGGTATTCGCCTTTGCCGACGTTTTCCGCAAGACGCATCCGGCTGTGCCGCTCGTCGCTGTTCCGACATCCTACAGCGCGGTGACAGAGGCGGAGCTTGCCGCGCATGGCGTGAATATCGTCATCTATGCGAACCAACTGACGCGCAGCGCCTTTCCCGCGATGGAGCACACGGCAATGTCCATCTTGAAGCACCATCGTGCTCTTGAGGCGGATGCGGATCTTATGCCTTTCAAGGACATCATCCGCTTGATCGATGATGTCTAGTTGTTTTGAATAGACGAAGACGCAGGCCCTAACGTACGAAAACAGACTGTGGGCGATGAATGGGTGAAAGGACGGAGCGTGCATGGATGAATAAAGAAAAGAGGGAAGAGGCGATGAAGGATCAAGAAATCCAGCCTCAGAACGAAGTCGTGCAGGACGCGAAGAAGATCGCCGTCATTGTCGCACGCCAAGGAGAGGAACTTCCTCAGGATCTCCTGATGTCGATTCGACTTTTGGAGCAGCCGGCGGGCTTCATGATGGAACTCGTCGAAGTCGAGGGCAAGGCCGGCATGGCGGCGGCATACGGACAGGCGATGGAAGCGAGCGACGCGAAGTACAAGGTCTATCTCGATGAGCGCGTGCGCATCCTGGACTCGCATCTCTTGGTGCGCCTCGTCCGCCTCTTTGAAAAGCACATCGATCTCGGCATACTCGGTGTTTCAGGCACGAAGCGCCTGCCGCCCGACGGCATCGCCTTTCATTCGACGCGGCGCATCGGCGCCCTCCGGCTTGCCGAGGGTGCGCGCACGGTGTCCTGGGGGCGGGTGCTCGGCGAGATGGAGAATGTGCTCGCCGTCGACGGCTTCCTCATGGCGACGCAGGTCGATCTGCCGTGGCGCGAGGATCTCTTTCATGGCGCGGCGTTCTTCGATGCGGCGCAGTGCCTGGAGTTCCGTCGTCAAGGGCTGCGCTCTGCCGTCGTGGGACAGGAGGAGCCGCTCGTGGAGTTCTTGGGTGAAAGCTTCCCCGCGGACGAGAAAGGAAGGCAGGCGTTCCTTGCGGAGTACGCGACGGAGGCTCTGCCTTTGGTGAGCATCATCATCCCGACGCACGAGAGACCGGAACTTTTCAAGCAGGCGCTCGAAAGTGCGCTCGCGCAGACGTATCGCAATATCGAGGTCATCGTCAGCGACAACAGCGAGGATGCGCGGACGGAAGAGCTGATGAAGGCCTATGCCGACGATGAGCGCATACACTATACGCATGATGCAGGACTCCCCGCCATGCAGAATTGGGTGAGGCCGCTCGAACGAATGCGCGGTGAGTATTTCGCCTATCTTTTCGATGACGACCTCTATGCGCCCGAGAAGATCGAGCGCATGGCGGACGCTTTGAGCATGGAGGACGGCATTGCCTTCGTGACCTCGCATCGCTGCGCCATTGACGAGGCGGGAAACATCGTCCCCGATCCGGCGATCGACCCCTTGCCCGTCGAGGAAACCGCACGCATCCCGGGCGATTTGGCGATCTGCGGGCTTCTCGAAAAGCAGGCGAACTTCATCGGAGAGTATACGACTGTTCTGTTGCCGCGCTCGGCGAAGGAAACGGTGCGCGAGGTTCTGACGGAGGAGCCTCGAAGTGCGCTGGTCGATGTCGAGTGCTGGATTCGCCTGCTGGAGAAGGGCGATCTTCTCTACATCGTCGATACGCTCAGCTACTTCCGCAAGCATGAGGGGCAGTCGAGCAATGATCCTGCCATCCACGCTGCATGCGCGCGCGCTTGGGCGAAGCTCTTGCGCGAGCGTGCGGCGCAGGAGAGCGGCATGAGACGCAAGAAGATGTTCGAACAGGCGGAACTCATCGAGATGTTTTTGCGTGCGAGAGGGAGATGACGTTATGAAAGAAAGAGAAGAGAAGCGTCAGGAACTTCATGACAAGATCCTCGCGCTCGTGCGCGAGTACGCCGACGAATACCACAAGCCTGAGCCATGGACGAAGGGCGCACGCATTCCCTACGCGGGGCGCGTCTACGATCACGAGGAGATGGAAGCCCTCGTCGACAGCTCTTTGGAATTCTGGCTGACGGCGGGACGCTATGCCGTACAGTTTGAAAAGGGGCTGGCCGCATTTCTCGGCACGCGTCACGCGCTTGCCGTCAATTCGGGTTCTGCGGCGAACTTGCTGGCGTTCATGGCGCTGACTTCACCGCTCCTCGGCGAGCGCGCCGTGCGCCCGGGCGATGAGGTCATCACGGTCGCGGCGGGCTTCCCGACGACGGTCGCGCCGATCATCCAGTACGGCGCCGTGCCCGTCTTCGTCGACGTGACGATCCCGCAGTACAACATCGACGTCACGCGGTTGGAAGAGGCGCTGTCGCCCAAGACGCGTGCCGTCATGCTCGCGCACACGCTCGGCAACCCGTTCGACCTTCGGGCGGTCAAGGCATTTTGCGAAAAGCATGGGCTTTGGCTCGTCGAGGACAATTGCGACGCGCTCGGTTCGCGCTATGAGATTGACGGCAAGCAGTGCTATACGGGCACGGTCGGCGACATCGGCACGTCGAGCTTCTACCCGCCGCACCACATGACGATGGGCGAGGGCGGTGCCGTCTATACGAAGGACGCGCTGCTCTTCCGCATCCTGCGTTCTTTGCGCGACTGGGGGCGCGACTGCATCTGCCCGCCGGGCGAGGACGGCTTCTGCGGCCACCGCTTCGACGGGCAGTACGGCAAACTGCCGAAGGGCTATGATCACAAGTATGTCTATTCGCACTTCGGCTACAATCTCAAGGTCACGGATATGCAGGCGGCGGTCGGCTGCGCGCAGCTCAAGAAGCTGCCCTCCTTCGTCGAAAAGCGCAGGCAAAACTTTGCACGCCTCAAGGCGGCGCTTCAAGGTATCGAAGAAAAGCTCATCTTGCCCGAGCCGTGTCCGCACAGTGAGCCTAGCTGGTTCGGCTTCCTCCTGACCTGCCGCGAGGGCGTCGAAAGAGAGCCAATCGTCCGTGCCCTCGAAGCGCACGGCATACAGACGCGCATGCTCTTCGCGGGCAACCTCGTCAAGCATCCGTGCTTTGACCGCCTACGTGAAGCGAAAAGTGGCTACCGCGTCGTCGGCGAGCTTTCGGCGACCGACCGCATCATGCGCGATACCTTCTGGCTCGGCGTCTACCCGGGCATGGCGGCGGAGCAGATTGACTATATGGCGGAGGTCCTGCACAGCGTCCTCAAGGGGTAGAGAAAATTGCGGCGCGGCAGGGAAGCGGATTCGTCAGCGGCTTTGCACCTTGCTAGTACAGGAGGATTTATGAAAACGATACTTGAGTCATTCGAGGCCTTTGGCGAGCGCCTTTCGCCCGGTGCGCCATTTCCCGCGCAGGATTTCGTGCGCGTCATGGAGCCTGTCTTTGCGGCGGAAGGGTACCGCACACCGCGCACCGCAGGCGAGAAGATGCAGATGCTCGTCATCATGGATGCGGGCGTCGGCGACTTCCTGTGCTTTTCGGGCGCTCTGCGCGAGCTTCGCCGCCTCTATCCTGCGGCGGCGATTACGCTCATGATCTTTCCGCCGGGATTCAAGCTTGCCGAGCAATGTCCGTACATCGACTTCCTGCTCGGCAATGAGCAGCTTCCCGTGCTGCGTCATGTGTCGGAGCTTTTTGCAGCGCACGCCGGGTATGCGGCGGAGCATCTTTTGGGGCAGCGCTTCGATCTCGCCTTCGTATTCGGGCACTATGCGAGCGCCTACCTTCTCGCCTACATGGCAGGCGCGAAGGAGCGCATCGGTCATATAGGCGATTTTTCGGCAGGCGGACTTTCACGCGAGAACTGCGCGGCGCTTTTGACGCGCCCTTTGGAAAAGCCCGTGCATCCCTTGCACATGGCTGATCTTTGCTTCGATGTGCTCGATCAGATGCTTGCCGCACCCGTGGCCGATCGTTCGCTGGAGCTTTGGCTGACGAAGGAGGACATCGCGGGCGTGCGCGAAAAGCTCTCATATCTCGGAGCACCTTCGGCAGGGCGAAAGCTCTTCGCCATCGGTCTGGGCGGCAGCACGCGGCGCAAGCATTGGCCGCCCGCCGCTTACGCTGCATTCTTGCGCCTGCTTTTGACAGAGGAGAGCGAGGCGTTCTTCCTGCTCCTGGGCGGCAGGGACGATGCGACGGAAGCGGCGGAAGTAGCCCGTGCGCTCGGCGAGGAGCGGGCGCTTTCCCTCGCGGGCGCGCTCGACTTTCGCGAGACGGCTTCTGCCGTCACGCTCTGTTCGACGTACATCGGCAACGATACGAGCCTCCTGCATATAGCGGCGGTCATTGGTCTGCCCGTGCTGGAGATCTGTTGCTACGGCGCCGATCTGCCGCTCGATGAAAAGGCGATTCCCATGCACCATTATCCGTACCGCACGGCTGCCGTCGTCGTGCAGCCCGCAAGGGCTCTGGCGGATTGCGCCGAGGAGCCGCGCGATGCTTACGGCTGCAAGCACACGGGGGAAGCGCACTGCATCGCCTCGATTGCGCCTGCGACGGTGCTCGAAGCGTATCATCTGCTGCTGCAGCAGGCGGCGACGGGGAAGCGGCAGCCGCTTTTCGTCTGTGAAGAAGAGGCGTGACGGCGTGCACGCTGCCGGACGTGGTAGCGCATGGAGATAAAGTGCTGACGCAATGAGGAGACGATACGATGCTCGATATGCCCTTCAATGAAGCCGTTTATGGGGAAATGGCGGCATTTTTCTCGGAGAAGGATGCCGGAGATATCTTGCTTTTCGGCATGGCGAGCGCTTGGGAGGAGCGCTTCCGGCAGGATTTTCCGAGCGATGTGTTTCAGACGGCTTCGCTGCATACGGAGGTGCCGGAGACCTGGCACGGCAGCTTTTCTCTGATCGTCGCGGCGCCCGGCATTGAGGAAGTGGCTGCCGTGGAGAGCCTGCTCGAATATCTGCATGTGCTTCTCACGCCCGGCGGCGCTCTGATCGTGCCCTTTCGCAACGTCTGCCACTGGAGCGTCTTTCAATCGTGGTGCGACGGTGAGATGCGTTACAGTACGAATCCTCTGCTCAGGGGGCAGGGCAGGCTCTTTTCTTTTCCTGAAATCATACGGCTCGCGAAGCTCTCGCACTACGAAGCTTTGAGCGTGAGAAGAATCGCGGAGGCCGGGGAGCCGCAGCTGCTTCGGCTGCTTCGCGAATGCGGTGCAGAAGATGAGGGGAAAAATCCCGAGATCGCCTGGTGGATCATCCACATGACGGCAATCCCGATGGGCATCGTGCGGCTCAAGGCGCGCTATACAGCAGAGGTGCGTCATCTGCTGGCGCGTCTTCTGCACCGCCTCGAAAACGGCGTGGAGGAAGAGGCATCGCTCGTATCGCTGCGGCAGCTGCTTGTTGAAAACGGCATCGAGGCCGGCTATCTGGAAGAATTCGTCAAGAGTGTTGCGGCGGACGCTGCGAGGCTGCTTGACATCCTGCGCAAGGAGGGACTGTTCGGATGAACGGGGACGCGAAGAAGATCGCCTTCATTGCCTGCGTGAACGATGAAGAAATGTATGAGGAAAGTGTGCGCTATCTGCGCCATCTGGAAGTGCCGCAGGGCTTTTCCGTCGAGCTCGTACCCGTGTACGGCGCCTCGTCGATGACGGCGGGCTATGAGGCGGCGCGGCGCGCGACCACGGCGCGCTTCAAGGTTTACATGCATCAGGATATTCTGCTGACGGAGAAGAGGCTCATCCCCCGTATGCTGGAAATCTTCCGCCTGCGCCCCGAAGTCGGACTCATCGGCTTTGCGGGCTGCCGTCATATCCCGGACAGCGGCGTCTGGTGGGATTCGAAGGAGTGCTATGGCTCGGTCTGGCATGTTCGTGAGCCGGAGTCCATGGAATTGGTCAGCCGCCTTGCTGTGCCGGACGAAGGCATCGAGGTGGCGGCGCTCGACGGTATCTTCCTGGCGACGCGGACGGATGTGCCGTGGCGCGAAGATATTTTCACGGGCTGGCACTTTTATGACATTTCGGCTTCCATGGAGTATCGGCGGCGCGGCATGCGCCTCATGATTCCGCGTTTTGAAAAGCCGCCGTGCATCCATGAGACGGGGCGCAAGCGCCTTGATGACGCATGGGAGACGGCGCGGCAGGTCTTTCTTGCCGAATACGGAAAAGAATTGCAGCATGGCTGAGAGGGGGAGCGCAGATGAAGAAAATGACGCGGCAGGATGACCTTGCCTTTTATCGCGGCAAACGCGTGCTTTTGACGGGGCATACGGGCTTCAAGGGGATATGGCTCTCGAAACTGCTGCTCGGCGCAGGAGCGCAGCTTACAGGATTTTCGCTCGCTTCGCCGACGGCGGACGGCGCACGGCTCTTTGAGAAGTTGAAGCTAGCGGAATCCATGCGCTCGATCGAGGGCGATGTGCGCGATCTCGCATCTCTTCGCGCGGCCTTTCGCGAGGCTCGTCCCGAGATCGTCGTGCATCTTGCGGCGCAACCGCTCGTGCGCGAGAGCTACCGCACGCCCGTCGAGACGTATGCCGTGAACGTCATGGGAACGGCACACGTCCTCGAATGTGTGCGGGAAAGCGATACGGTCAGATCCTTTCTCAATGTGACGACGGACAAGGTTTACGAAAACAAGGAATGGGAGTGGGGCTACCGCGAGGACGAGCGTCTCATGGGCTTCGACCCGTACTCAAACAGCAAGAGCTGCTCAGAGCTCGTAACGGCGAGCTATCGTCAGAGCTTCTTCGCGGACGGCGGCGTGCGCATCTCGACGGCGCGCGCGGGCAATGTCATCGGCGGCGGAGACTTCTCGCCCGAGCGCATTGTGCCCGACTGCATCCGCGCGGCGAGCGAAGGGCGCGCCGTTGTCCTCAGAAATCCCGCATCGACGCGGCCCTATCAGCATGTCTTGGAGCCTCTCTCTGCGTATTTACGCATCGCGCATGCGCAGGCATGCGATGCGTCGCTCGCCGGAAGCTACAACGTCGGGCCTGCGGACTCCGACTGCGTGATGACGGGCGAGCTGGCCGAGCTCTTCTGCCGCGCTTGGGGCGAGGGTGCTTCGTGGCGTGCTGAGGAGGAGTGTGCCGCGCCGCACGAGGCGGGATTTCTGAAGCTCGACTCCTCGCGCATCAAGGCGCATCTCGGCTGGCAGCCGCGCTGGCACATCGAGGAAGCGATCGCGCATACCGTCGATTGGGCGAAGGCATGGCGGGCAGGCGAGGACGTCGGTGACGTCATGGAGGCGCAGATTGCCGCCTACTTCGAGGAGGCGGAGGCGTGAATCGACAGGATGAGTGCTTGAAAAAGGTTGCGGCACGGGGGCTGGAGAGCGATGAAGGCGACGGGAAGGGCGCTGCGTCCATCTTCGCGCCTGCCGCCGCGTCGCGACTGTGCCTGCAGCCCGTTTACATGCGCCGCTTCGTCTGCGACGGCAGCCGATGCGGCTCGCTCTGCTGCTGCGCGAAGTGGGGCGTCGCGCTCGATGCGGCGACATTGGCGCGCTATGAGGGGCGGCCGGAGCTTCTGCACGAATTGAAAAAAGGCTTGGAACGCAGCGAGGCGACGGGCGGCTGGATCATGCGCCACGAGAACGGACGCTGCGTTTTTTTGCGCGCTGACGGACTTTGCTCGCTGCAGCGACGCTTCGGCATCGGCGCGATCTCCGACGTCTGCGCTGAGTATCCACGCAAGATGCACGAGGTTGGCGATACGCTTGACCGCGCCCTGTGCCTGAGCTGTCCTGTGGCGGCAGAGGAAGTCTTGTTCACCGAAGAGCCGCTGGCGTTCGAGTGGATGGAATTTGCCGCACCGCGCCCCGATTATGTTGACCGCACGCCGCTTGGCGCACCACTGTCGGCGGCGGCCTTCCGCAGCCTGCAGCTTGCCGGAATCGCGCTCTTGACCGAGCGCCGTCTCTCGCTCGACGCGCGTCTCGCGGCGCTCGGACTCCTGCTCGCGCGCGCCGAAGCGTATGTCGAGCAGGGGGCGGCGGAAGATCTGACAAGGGACGTCGCCGCCATCGCCGATGCCGCCGCAGGGGAGGCAAAGGCTCTCCTCGCGGCGAATCCCTTCGACGCGGCGCTGTATCTGCGCTTCTTCCAACGGCTCTTTCCTGCTCTGGCAAAGGCGACGAAAGATGATTTGCCCGAAACAGCGGCATATTTGGCGAGGATTCGCAGACTCTTCGGCGAAGGGGACGGCGATGTGCCGGGAGAACGGGCAGATGCGGCGCATACGGGCGCGGCGCAGTCTCGGCAAAGCGGCATCGCCGCTTTTTTGGAACGGCGCAGACAATATGCGAAGAGCATCCATTCAAAGTACGGCAATGCTTTGGAGAACTGGCTCGTCAACGAATTTATGCTCGGACGCTACCCTCTGACAGGAGGCACGAGCTTTCTGGCAAACTATGAGGTCTTCGTCGTGCTTTACAAGCTGCTGGAGTTCCTGCTTCTTGTGGATGCCTCGCTCGATGGGGGCGGTGTGTCTGCGCCGCACAGCGTGGTGCGGACGGCTTTTGCTGGCGTGGAGAGTGCAGAAGACGAGGATGATCGTACAAAGAAGTGCATCCTTGCCGCTGTCGAATGGCTTGCCGTGCGCACGAATCACTTTTACGGTTATATCGATGCGTTGGCGGAAGAGATCGCCCGCCTGTTGCCCGGCGGGCGTTTGCTTAGTTTGCTTGATGGCGAGCACATTGTTTAATCAACGCAGCAGGGTGCGGGAAATTGGCAGCTAAGCCGCAGAAAAAAGAGGAATTTTTCCCTTCGTTGGCGAAATAAGAAAATACTTATGGGAGTTTGGGAAATTCCGGGAGGTAAGCAAGATGATGGATTTTAAGGACAGCGAGATTCGGCGGATTCTCGTGCCTTATGATGGTTCGGAGCAGGCGCAGCAGGCCGTGCGGCAGGCGGCGCACATCGCGCGGCTGCAGGGGGCGACACTCATGCTGCTCTCGGTCGTCGATCTCAATGCCGAGGTCGCGGCCTTCGAGCGCGTGAGCATGGACGGCTATGATCCTGCGGCTCTGAAGGAGGGCGCTTACAAGGAGCTGGCGAAGATCCTGCGGGAGGTGCCCGCAGACATCCGCACGAACAGCGTGGTGGAACTTGGCTCGCCCGCCGAGGTCATCGTGGAGACGGCGGACGATGAAGGCTACGACCTCGTCGTCATGGGCAGCCGCGGTCTCGGCCGTCTGACGGGATTCTTGATGGGCAGCGTCAGCCAGTATGTGCTGCAGCACGTCCACTGCCCTGTCATGGTGGTTCGCTGATATGCAGAACGACAAGAAAAAAAGCTTCCTTTCCCGATTCTTTCAGAGCAAGGATGACGCAGCGCGACTGAGGCGCGGCGTCGTCCTTTTTGCGGTCTTTTTCCTCGCAGCGTTCCTCGCGCTCGGCTATCGCGCCTACGACAGCGCACGCACGTCGAACGCGACGATCTGGAAGGAGAAGGTCGACGCTGACATGCGCGGCATTCTCTTGCTGATCGACTCGACGCATCCCGGCGATTGGACGGTGCAGGACGGACGCATCTACAAGGGAGGCAGACTGCTCAACGATAATGGCAGTTTCGTCGATCACTTGAAAGAGGTTACGGGATCGGACGTCGCTCTCTTCGTCGGCGAGCAGTGCGCATCCTCGACGTACGAGACGAGCGGTAAGAGGCTCGTCGGACAGAAGGCGGATGCCGCCGTCACGAGGATCGTGCTCACGGGCTGTACGCCGTATCTCGGTCGCTCCGATTTCGGCGGCGGGCGACCCATCGGTTCGTATCGTACGCTCTTCGATGCGGACGGCGAGGCGGTCGGCATGATTTTCGTCGGCGTGCCCGAGGCGGAGGAGGAACGCTCGCTCGGCGCACTGACGAACTCCATGACTCTGGCGGGGTTGCTGCTGCTCTTGCTCGTGCTCACGGGATTGGGGCTTCTGCTCGCTTATGCCGGGCGCATCGCACTCCCGCTGCAGGGGCAGAAAGAAGAGGAACAGGTTCCTTTGCCAGAGGTCTCGGATGTTCCTGCAGGTGAAGTGCTTGCCGCGCAGGAATTGGGGACGCCTCAAAGAGATGCAGCGTTCGAGGCCGTGCCATCGGAGACGCTTTCGCGCATGGGCGCCTTTTGCACGAAACTTCTCGCGGGGGCGCGGGAGCAGGCGCAGGCGATGGAGTCGGCTCTCGCACAAGCGGGGACATTGAAAGAGCGGGCGGAGAAAGCGGCTTCGGTGCTCGCCGAAGCCGCGGACGGCATGGACGAAGACGCGTCGGACGAAGCGCAGAAAGAAGCCGAAGAAGTGCGCCGTCAATTTGGCGAGAGCCGGAGGGCGGCGCACGATGCGGCAGAGCGCACGAACGCGCTCGCGAAGGAGTTGAAGGCGGCGGACGAGATGGCGCGCGATCTGGGAAAACGTGCAGCGGCGATCGGCGATACGCTCGCCGAAGTCGCGGAGCTTGCGAGCCAGACGAACCTCCTCGCGTTTAACGCGGCGGTCGAGGCGGCGCGTGCGGGTGATGCGGGCAGGCGCTTCGCCGCTGTCGCCGACGAGGTGCGCCGCCTGTCGGAGGATGCGGGTAAGCTTTCCACAAATGCGGCAGAGCTTCTGACGGCGCTCGCCGGCGACGTCTCCAAGGCAGCCGAGGCCATCGAGGCGGGCGGCCGAGGCGCACGGGAAAACCGCACGGCGCTTCGTGCGCTCGCCGATACGGCGGCGCGCCTGGAGGAGGCGGCAAGGCGCACGGCAAGACGCGGAAGTGGGACGGCAAGATCCCTGCCGGCGCTCGTCGAGGCGCGTGCGCTGCACGAGAAGATGGCGCAGGATGCGGGGAAACTCCTCGCAATCAAGGAGGGCGAGGAAGCGAAGATCGCCGAACTGCACGCCGCTGCCGACGGCCTGCGCGCCCTTCTGGGCACGGTTCTGCCGACGCTTGGAGCGGCGGGCGGCACGGATGAAACGTCTGAAGCGGGGGAAGCGAGCGACGCGGATGCCGCAGACAGCGCGACGGAATCGTCTGAGATGCGAGGGGAGGAAAAGCCATGATCATATCGTGGGATGAATACTTCATGGGCATCGCCCTTTTTTCCAAGTACCGCAGCAAGGATCCGCACACGCAGGTTGGCGCCTGCATTGTCAACGAGGACAAGCACATCGTCGGCGTCGGTTACAACGGTATGCCCAACGGCTGCTCCGATGCGGAGTTCCCGTGGGGCAGCACGGGCGAGTTCGGCGACAAGAAGTATGCCTATGTCGTGCATGCTGAGCTGAACGCCATATTGAACGCGAGCACCTCCTTGAAGGGCTGCCGCATCTACACGTCGCTCTTTCCCTGCAACGAGTGCTGCAAGGCGATCATCCAAAGTGGCATCAAGGAGGTCATCTACCTGTCGGACAAGTACGCGGCGACCGACAGCACGCGCGCCTCGAAACGCATGTTCGCTGCTGCCGGCGTTCACTATCGGCGGCTGGAAACGGACATCGAAGAGCTGCCCGTGAATTTTGCGCTGCCAAAAGGCGAGCAGGAAGGATGAATAGTGCGCCGCCCTTACCAGAAACCTAGCCAATCAGTCTGCACCCTTCGGGTTTGACTTCTTGGGGTTTCATGGTACAATAATAAAATGTTGAAACGGATTCTACTGAAAAGCCGCCTAATAACTATTATGCGTCCTTATTTCATGGTACAATAATAGAACGTTGAAACGGAGGGCTGCATTTGGCAGCTGCGACTTTATATTGCCGGCTTTTGCATTTTCCAGCGGAGGAGGATTTCTATTGCCCTTTCAGACGACGATCGCCCGGCGCGTTGATTACGACGGCGTGGGGCTTCATTCCGGCGTCCTCGTGCATCTCTCGCTCCTGCCGGCGCCTGTCGATGCGGGAATCGTCTTCGTGCGCAAGGATGTTGCGGGCGAGCCGAAGATTCGCGCGACCGCGCCGCATGTGACGTCGACGGTGCGCGCGACGACGCTCTCTGAGGGCGGCGTGCGCGTCTTCACGGTCGAGCATCTGATGAGTGCGCTCGCGGCGTTCGGCATCGACAACTGCTTTGTCGAACTCGATGCCGAGGAGCCTCCCGTCGCGGATGGCTCCTCGCTCGTCTTTTTCTCTCTTTTGAAAGAAGCGGGGAAGGTGCAGCAGGAAAAGGAGCGGCAGGAGATCGTCATCGACCGCGTCTACCGCATCGACGACGGCGAACGCTTCCTCGTTGCCGTTCCCTATGGCGGCGGCCTGCGTGTGAGCTTTACGTCGCTCAATGAGCATGCGCTCGTCGGCACGCAGTACCGGGATTTCCTCGTGCGAGAGGACGCTTACGAGAAGGAAATCGCCCCTGCGCGTACGATTGCTTATGAAGGCGAGGTCGAGGCGCTGAAGAAAGCGGGACTCGGACTCGGCGGCACGCTTGAAAACGTCATCGTCTACAACGATGAGCGCTGGCTCAACGAGCTGCGCTTCCCCGACGAGCTTGTGCGCCACAAGATCCTCGACCTCATCGGCGATCTGCGTCTCGCGGGCTTCGTGCGCGGGCATATTCTCGCCGTGAAGTCGGGTCATGCGCTGAACGCGCAGCTCGCGAAGGCGCTCTGCGCCTCGCTGGTGTGAAAGCGCAGAAAGGTGTTTCTGCTTACGGTGAAATCCGGTGCATTTCGTGTCGGTTCCAATTAAGAAAGAAGGAGCGAAACTATATGATTTTGGACATCAATGAAATTCAGAAGATCCTGCCGCATCGCCCGCCGATGCTTCTCGTCGACCGCATCATCGAACTCGTGCCGTTCGAGTCGGCGACGGGCATCAAGTGCGTGACGATGATGGAGGACTTCTTCCGCGGTCATTTCCCCGGCTCGCCGATCATGCCCGGCGTGCTCCTTCTGGAGGCCATGGCACAGGTCGGCGGCATCACGATGCTCTATCCCGAGGAGAACCGCGGCAAGCTCGCACTCTTCGGCGGCATGGAGGGCGTGAAGTTCAAGAAGCCCGTCGTGCCTGGCGATCAGCTCGTGACGAAGGCGAAGATCACGAAGGTGCACGGCGACTTTGGCAAGCTTCATGCCGACGGCTACGTCGACGGTGTGCTCGTCGCCAAAGCGGACTTCACCTTTGCCCTGCAAAGAGCTGAAAATCTCTCTTAAGGGGCAGATTTGCCGGGAAAATGAGTGCCAGTCTTTTATCAACCCCCGAAAATTGCCGATTTTGCCTGAATATCACAGGCAAAAAACGACAGGATTTGCAGGATTATAACAATATGGCGCTTTATCCGCACAGGAATCGCGGATAGTTTCAGCGATTTCTATAGAAAGCATAGATTGAAAATCCTGTCAGCTCTTTTCGAGTGGAATAAGGGGTGGAAAAAATGATGGACAGCAAAGTAGTGGCATATATCCACGAAACAGCGGTCGTAAGCCCTCGTGCCCATGTGGCGAAGGGCGTGGAGATCGGTCCGTATGCTGTGATTGAAGAGAATGTGACGCTCGCTGAGAACGTCAAGGTCGGTGCGCACGCCGTCATCGGTGCGAACGTTTCGATCGGCGAGGGCACGCGCATCGAGCCGCATGCCGTCATCAACAGTTGGACGAGCATCGGCAAAGACAGCCATATCTTTCAGTTCGCTTCGGTCGGCGCGGAGCCGCAGGACTTGAAATTCAAGGGCGAGAAGAGCTATACGATCATCGGCGACCGCACGACGATCCGCGAGTATTCGAGCATCCACCGTGCGACGGGCGAGGGCGAGGAGACGCGCATCGGCAGCGACAGCCTGCTCATGGCTTGCACGCATGTCGCGCACAACTGCGTCGTTGGCAATCATGTCATCATGTCGAACGCGGCGATGATCGCAGGCCACGCCATTGTCGAAGATCGCGCGGTTCTGGGCGGCATGTGCGGCATTCACCAGTTCGTGAAGATCGGCCGCAACGTCATGATCGGCGGCATGTCGAAGATCGTGCAGGACTGCGTGCCCTACACGATCGTCGACGGTCATCCGGCGCGCGTCGTCGGACTCAACAGCGTCGGAATCGCGCGTGCGGGCATCGCGGTCGAGGCGCGGCGAAATATCAAGCGCGCCTACAAGATCCTCTTCCGCTCGGGCTTGAGCCTCGCACAGGCGATCGCCGTCATCGAGCAGGAGGTCGAGACGTCCGAAGAGGTCGAGCATTTCCTGCGCTTTTTGCGCAACGTGGACCGCGGCATCTGCCGCGAGCGCCGCGAGAACGAATAGAAATCGGAGGGAAAATCTTTGGAAAAGATCGGTCTTTTGGCCGGCGTGGGGCGATTGCCCGTCGTCTGCGCACAGGCGGCGAAGGCGCTCGGCATCGAGGTCAGCGCCGTTTCGCTTCTCGCGGGCACGGATAAAGAACTTGCGGAAGTCGCTTCCGATCATCGCGCGATCAACGTCGCACAGCTCGGCGCGATCATCGACTATCTCAAGGAGCGCGGCGTGACGAAGGTGACGCTTCTCGGCAAAGTTACGAAGGAGCTTCTTTTTGCGGGCAGCCACGAGCAGCCCGACATGCGCATGATGCAGCTCCTGATGTCGCTGCCCGACAAGAAGGACGACACGATCATGCTCGCTTTCGTCAGGGAGCTTGCGAAGGAAGGCTTGGAAGCCTTCGATCAGACGGCTCTCTTAAAGGCGCTGATGCCGCCTGCGGGCACGCTGACGAAGCGTGAACCTACCGCAGAGGAACGCGCCGATATGGAGATGGCGCTCGCCATGGCAAAGGAGATCGGCCGGCTCGACATCGGACAGACCGCCGTCGTCAAGGCGAAGGCGGTCATGGCGCTCGAAGCGATCGAGGGGACGGACGCCTGCATAAGGCGCGGCGGGGAGCTTTCGGGCGGCGGTGCTGCCGTCGGCAAGGCGGCGAAGCCCCAGCAGGACATGCGCTTCGATGTGCCGGCGATCGGCACGGCGACGATCGAGTCGATGATCGCCGCCGGGGCGAAAGCCCTCGCCATCGAGGCGGGCAAGGTACTCGTCGTCGATCAAGCGAAGGTCACGGCGCTCGCTGACGAAAACGGCATAGCGATCGCGGCGATTTGACGATTTGCGCGGTGGATGCAAGATCTGCATCCTCGCGCTTTTTCGGCTTAAAGAAGCGCTGATAAAATGAAGTTCTCGGATTTGCGCAGATGGCAGATGCGTGAAGATGGGGGCGGTGTTTGTCCGTGCTTTTCGAAGAGGAGGGGCAAGATGAAGATCATGATGTCGGCGGGCGAGGCGTCAGGCGATTTGCACGGCGCACGCCTCGCGAAAGAAATGCTGGAGATGGAGCCGGACGTGGAGCTTTTCGGCTTCGGCGGAGCCAAGATGGCGGAGGCGGGCGTGCGCCTCGTGCGCGACTGTCGCGACTACAGCATCATGGGCGTGTGGGAGGTTGTCCTGGGACTCGGTCGCCTATTGCAGTTGGAAAAGACGCTCGTCGAGTCCATGCGCGAGGAAAAGCCCGATCTCCTTCTCATCATCGACTATCCCGACTTCAACTGGCGGCTTGCGGCGAAGGCGAAGGCACTCGGCGTCCCCGTCTTTTCCTACATCCCGCCGTCGGCTTGGGCATGGCGCAAGGGGCGTGCGAAGAAGTGCGCGGCGATCGCCAAGGAGATCGTCACGATCTTCCATCACGAGATCGGCCCCTACGTCACGGCGGGCGCGAACGTCTCCTTCCTCGGCAACCCGCTCGTCGACACCGTACGCGCCGATATGGAACCGGAGGCGGCGCGCGCCTTTTTCGGACTCAAGGAGGGCGAGCGTGCCGTGCTGCTCCTGCCCGGCAGCCGACGGCAGGAGATCTCGTTTCTTCTGCCCGACATGCTCAAGGCGGTGCAAATCTTGAAGGAGAAGCGCCCCGAGACGCGCTTTTTCCTGCCCGTCGCGCCGGGACTCGAGCGCCAAGAGCTCGAACGCCATATCGAAAAGTCGGGCGCTTCCGTCGAACTGACGGAGGAGCACGTCTACGACCTCATGGGCATCGCCGACTTCGCCATAGCGACATCGGGAACGGTCGTCATGGAAGCGGCGCTTATGGATCTGCCCGCTGTCGTCTGCTACCGCATGGGCAGGCTCAACTACGCCATCGGCAGGATGCTCGTGAAGATCGACCATTTCAGCCTGCCGAACATCATCCTCGGAGAGGAGGCGGAGCCGGAGCTGCTGCAGGACGAGGTGACGCCGGAGCGCATCGCCGAGGAAGCTGCGAAGCTCTATAAGGGCGAGCCGCAGCGCGACTCCGTCATGGCGCGTCTCAAGGTCGCCGTGCTGCAGCTCGGGCCGCCGGGCGCTTCCGTGCGCGTCGCGGCGCATGTGCTCGCGGCGGCCGCAGGAAGGGAAAACGAGAGGGAAGCATGAAGAACTACATCCGTTTGATGAACTACATACGGCCCTATGTGAAGCATCTGGCGTTTGCCATCGTCTGCATCGTGCTTGCGGCGGCAGCGAACCTTTATGTGCCGTGGATCATCAAGGACATGATCGACAAGGTGCTCATGGAGCGCGACATGGCGATGCTCAACCTCATCGCGGGTGGCATCATCGTCGTCTTTTTCTTCCGCGGCATATTCTACTATGGGCAGAGCTACCTCGTTTCCTTCGTTGGGCAGCGCGTCGTCATCGACATCCGCGAGGCGCTCTTCGAGAAGTTCCAGCGCATGCCGCTCGCCTACTTCGACCGCCATCAGACGGGGGAGATCATGAGCTACGTGACGAACGACGTGCAGGCATTGCAGAATGCTCTCGTTGACAAGCTCATCGAGCTTGTGACGGAAAGCTCCGTGCTTGTTGGCTCCATCGTGCTCATGTTTTATCTCGACTGGAAGCTCACGTTCATCACGCTCATCACCGTGCCGCTCGTCGGACAAGCGATGAATATTTTTGGCAAAAAGCTCAAGCAGTCGGGCATCGTCATACAGGAAAGGCTTGCCGACATCAATTCGCTTCTGCAGGAAAGCATCTCTGCCGTGCGCGTCGTCAAGTCCTTCGTGCGCGAGCGCTACGAGATTGAACGCTTTCATCGGCAGAACGAGTTGAATTTCCAGGCTGAGATGAAGAACGTGCAGCTTACGAGTCTCCTGACCCCGACCGTGGAGTTCCTAGCGGCGATCACGGTCACCTTTATCTTGTGGATCGGTGGCTACGAGGTTGTGCAAGGCGATCTGACGGCAGGCGCTCTCGTTGCGTTTCTGACGTATGCCGTGAATCTCGCGAACCCGGTCAAGCGCATCAGCCGCATCTACGGCACCGTGCAGCGTGCGATGGCGGCGGCCGATCGCGTCTTTGACGTGATTGATATGGAAGAGACGATTCATGACAAGGAAGGTGCCGTTCCGCTGCCCGAAATCGAAGGGCGCGTCGCTGTCAAGGACGTGTCCTTTTCCTACAAGGAGGGCGCTCCCGCGCTCTCCCATGTGTCGCTTGAGGCGAGTCCCGGCCAGCTCGTCGCCTTCGTCGGTCCTTCGGGCGCGGGCAAGTCGACAATCGCGAACCTCATCCCGCGTTTCTACGAGGTGAACGAAGGTGTGATCGAGATCGACGGTCACGACGTGCGCGACGTGACGCTCGACTCTTTGCGCGAGCAGATCGGCATCGTGCCGCAGGAAACGATGCTCTTTTCGAGCAGCGTGCGCGAGAATATCCGCTATGGCAGGCTCGACGCGACGGATGAGGAGATCGAGGAGGCGGCGCGTGCGGCGAACGCCGAGGAATTCATCCTGCAGCTTCCTGAAGGATATGAGACGAAGATTGGCGAACGCGGCTTGAATCTTTCGGGCGGCCAGCGTCAGCGCATCGCTATCGCACGCGCCATCCTGAAGAATCCGCGCATCCTGATCCTCGACGAGGCGACGTCGGCGCTCGATACGGAGAGCGAAAAGATCGTGCAGGCGGCGCTCGACAAGCTCATGGTGGGCAGGACGTCCTTTGCCATCGCGCACCGGCTGTCGACGATCTTCAACGCCGACTGCATCTACGTCATCGACGGAGGATGCATCGTCGAGCAGGGAACGCATGCGGAACTTCTGGCGGCGGGCGGGCTTTACAGCACGCTCTACAATATCCAGTTCCGAGGCGAGGGAGAAGGCGAGAAGAAGGGCGAAGGAGCTTTGCAGCCCGCTACATGAAGGAGAGGAAATATGCGGTTACTCTATAATCTCGCGGCGATCCTCGCCGTCGTCCTCATCATACCCGTGTTCCTCGTGCGCGCCGTGCGTGAGCGCGGCTTCGTCGAGCGCGTGCGCCAGAGCCTCGGCTTCTTTCCTGAGCACGCGCTCGACAAGGTGGCGAAGAAGAACTGTATATGGGTTCATGCGGCGTCCGTTGGCGAGATCGTCGCCGCCAGCCCACTGATCCGCGAGTTCCACAAGGAATTCCCGAAGAACCCGATCCTCGTATCCGTTGTCACGACGGCGGGGTACGAGATGGCGAATCGCATCATCAAGGATGCGGACAGCATCATCTACTTCCCGCTCGACCTGCCGTGGCGCGCCGGCAGCATCCTGCGCCGCATCCATCCGCGCGTCTTCATGCCCGTCGAGACGGAGCTGTGGCCGAACTTCCTGCGGATGGCGAAGAAGCTCAAGATTCCCGTCATGATGGTCAATGGGCGCATCAGCGACAAGAGCGTCAAGCGCTATAAGCATCTGCACAGTGTCCTTGATGACATGATCGGCACGGTCCGAAAGTTCGCCATGCAGTCACCCATCGACGCCGAGTACATCATGCGCCTCGGCGCACCGCCCGAGCTTGTAACCGTCACGGGGAATACGAAATTCGATCAGACGTACACGGACGTGAGCCTCGCGGAGAAGGAAAAGCTCCTGCGTGAAATGGGACTTCGCAAGAATGGTGGCATTTTTCTCGCAGGCAGCACGCATCGCGGTGAGGAGACGCCCGTCCTCGAGGCGTTTGCCGCACTCCGGGAAAAGTTCCCCGAGGCCAAGCTCATCATTGCGCCGAGGGAGCTTCTGCGCACGACGGAAGTCGCCACGCTCTGCAGGCACAAGGGATTTTCCGTCGCGCGCCGTACAGAACTTTTGAAAGAGCCGAGCGAAGATCACGACATTGTGATCCTCGATACGATCGGTGAGCTCGGCAAGGTCTATAGCATCGGCGACGTCGTCTACGTCGGCGGCAGCCTCATCGCGCACGGCGGTCACAACATCTTGGAGCCTGCGGCGCACGGCAAGGCGATCGTCGTCGGGCACAACATGTTCAACTTCAAGGATACACATGTACTCTTCACGAAGAGGAACGCCTGCATCACGGTGCACGATGGAGAAGAACTTTCCACAGCTGTCTGCAGGCTCTTTGAGGACGAAGGGGAACGGCGGCGCATGGAGCGCGAGACGCTCGCCATCATCGGCGAGAACAAGGGCGCGTCCCGAAAGACGGCTGTGCTCCTGCATGACTTCCTGGAGGACTTCGAGCAGGGCGAGAATGCGGGCAAGGTGCGCACGACGGAGCGCGTTGAAAACTTCCGCACCTATGTCACCGACCTCATGCGCCGCCGTCATGCCGATGGCTTTTGTCTGCGCGTCGTCATGGGGACGCTCTACAGTTTTTCCCTCATCTACCGCCAACTCGTGAACTTGAAACTCTGGGGCTACAAGGCGAGACTTTTCAAGCGCAAGCATCTCTCCTGCTACGTCATCAGCCTCGGCAACATCACGGTCGGCGGCACGGGCAAGACGCCGACCGCACAGTACTTGGCGGCGGCGATCCGCGACATGGGATATCGCGTCGTCATCTTGAATCGCGGCTACCGTGCGAAGTGGCGCGGCGACGTCGGCATTGTCTCCGACGGGCAGAAGCTCTACATGGACGCGACCGAGGCGGGCGACGAAGCCTTCATGCTCGCCAAGCATCTGCCTGAAGTGCCCGTGCTCATCGGCGCCGAACGATCGCTTACGGGGCAGTACGCGATCGAGCACTTCGGCGCGGAGGTCGCGATCTTGGACGATGGATACCAGCACTGGCAGCTCGCGCGCGACATGGACATCCTGCTCGTCGACGCGGTCAATGTCTTTGGCAACGGCTACATGCTGCCGCGCGGCACGCTCCGAGAGCCTGTTTCGCACATCGAGCGCGCCGACGTGTGCCTTTTGACGAAGGTCGATCAGGCGGTCGGCGTCTCGCGCGAGCACATCAAGAACACGATACGCAAGTACAACGAAAAGGCGCTGATCATGGAGAGCATCCATCAGCCGCGCCGCTTCGTCAACCTCAAGGACTGGCATCGCGACATCGCAGGCGAGGGCGTCGACATCAAGACGCTCGCGGGGAAACGCGTCATGGCGGTCTCCGCCATCGGCAATCCGATGTCGTTCGAGCAGACGCTCTTCGATATTGGCGCGAAGATCGTCGAGAGCCTGCGCTTCCCCGACCATCATGAGTACACGACGAAGGAACTGCAGGACGTCCTCGATCAGGCGATCTCCCTCGGGGCGGAAGCCATCGTCATTACGGAGAAAGACGCCGTGAAGATTCCGCTGACGATCATTGAGGCGAAGGTGCCGATCCCTGTATTCGTCATCTGCGTCGAGGTCACGTTTCAGGAGGGAGCGAAGGAGTTTCAGAATATGCTCGCCGCACATCTGCAGGAAAGGATCGCTGCCTTGCGAAAGGGAGGAGAAGAAACATGAGGACACTTTGCGTGATTCCGGCGCGCTACGCGTCGACGCGCCTGCCGGGAAAGCCGCTTGCCGACATCTGCGGCAAGCCCATGATCTGCCGCGTCCTGGAGCGTGCGAACCGCGCGCAAAAGCCCGAGAAGGTGATCGTGGCGACGGACGACCAGCGCATCTACGATGTCGTGCGAGCGGAAGGCGGCGAGGCGCTCCTGACGCGTGCCGACCATCCGACGGGCACGGATCGGCTCGCTGAGGTGGCAGAGGCGTACCCTGAGGTCGACCTCATCGTCAACGTGCAGGGAGACGAGCCTCTGATCGAGCCGGCCGTGATCGACGATCTCATCGCGCCTTTCGAGATGGATGAGAACCTGCCGATGGCGACTGTCATGACGCGCATGGAAGACGCGGCGGAACAGCTCAATCCGAACAACGTCAAGGTCGTTGTGGACAAGCTTGGCTACGCACTCTACTTCTCGCGCTCGCTCGTGCCCTATCCGCGTGCAGCGGCTGGCCCCGTGTACAAGCATATCGGCATCTACGCCTATCGACGCGACTTTTTGCTGCGCTACGCGCGCCTTGAACCGACGCCCTTGGAGAGGGCGGAGTCGCTGGAGCAGCTTCGGGCGCTGGAAAACGGCTATGGCATCCGCGTGCTGGAAACAGACTGCCGCTTCGTCGGCGTCGATACGCCGGAAGATCTCGCGCTCGTGAACAAGATTTATCGCGAGCAGGGGCTGGCGTAAGAAATGTGTTTCGGATCAAAACGATATGGCGCAAGGAATCTATCAGCGAATCCTTAATTGTTTTTAAGAATTTGCTGATAAAATGAGGTCGCTCGGATGTGTGAAGCTGGGCAGTTGAGTTTATCCGTGACTCCCCAAGAGAAAGGCGGTACTATGATGATGAACAAGGTGAAGGTCAGAGATTTCACGATCGGCGGGGGAAGCCCGCTCGTGCTCATGGCGGGGCCGTGCGTCCTTGAGGAGATGGAGCGCTGCCTTTTGATCGGACGCACGATCAAGGAAATCACATCGAGGCTCGGCATCCCCTACATCTTCAAGGCCTCGTTCGACAAGGCGAACCGCTCGTCTTTCAACAGCTTCCGCGGCCCGGGGCTCAAGAAGGGACTCGAAATGCTGCAGGCGATCAAGGAAGAGCTCGATGTGCCCGTCGTGACCGACGTCCACAAGGAGTCGCAGATCGCGCCTGCGGCGAAGGTTGTCGACGTGCTGCAGATCCCTGCGTTTCTGTGCCGCCAGACAGACCTCATCTACGCGGCGGCAAAGTCCGGCTGCGTCGTCAACGTCAAGAAGGGGCAGTTCCTCGCGCCGCGCGACATGGGAAACGTCGTCGACAAGCTGCACGAAGGCGGCTGCTCTGACATCCTTCTGACGGAGCGCGGCGCCTCGTTCGGCTACAATAACCTCGTCGTCGACATGCGCAGTTTTCCCATCATGCGCACGTTTGGTGCTCCCGTCATCTTCGATGCGACACACAGCGTGCAGCTGCCGGGCGGCGCGGGCACATCGTCAGGCGGCAACCGCGAATTCGTCGAGCCTTTGGCACGCGCCGCCGTCGCCGCTGGCGTCGACGGACTTTTCATGGAAGTGCACGACAATCCTGAGGAGGCGCTCTGCGATGGCCCGAATAGCCTCTACCTCGACAAGCTCGAAGAGCTTTTGAAGGAAGTGCTGGCAATCTACGACGTGGTGAAAGGGAAGCTGGTCTAAATGATTCTTTCTGCAGATGCGATGGAGCGTGCGCGTCGCGTGCGCTTCCTCATCTTCGATGTCGACGGTGTCCTGACGGATGGCGGCATTTATACGGGTGAGATGGGCGAACTGATGAAGCCGTTCCATGTGCGCGACGGTCTCGGTATATGTCAGTGGCAGAACGAAGGTTTCGGTACGGCGATTATCACAGGGCGCGACTCTGCCATTGTATCCCGACGTGCCGCCGAGTTGAAGATCGGGGATGTCTACCTCGGGCACGCCGACAAGCGCAGCGCCTATGCTGAGATCAAGGAGCGTCATGGTCTTCAAGATGATGAGGTCGCTTATGTCGGCGATGACCTCATCGACCTCGCTGTTATGGCGCAGGTCGGCTTTCCTGCCGCGCCCGCTGATGCGGTGGCCGAGGTGCAGAGACTCGCATGCCTTGTGTCCGGAAAGCCGGGAGGCAAGGGAGCTGTGCGCGAGATCATCGAGTTCCTTCTGAAGGCGCAGAGGCGCTGGGAAAACGTCGTCGCACGCTTCACCGCGTCGGCGAAGGTCACAAACGTCTCGCAGTGATGGCTTTGGCAAGGGCGACGCAGCGCTATATGAGGCGGACGTGCGTGCGCCCAAGATCTCACATATCTGAAGACAGCAGGTGAATGTTCATGCTCTACAACTCGTTAATGGCGCTGAGCCGTGCGCTGCGCTTCCTGCCGCACGGCGCGTTGCTCTTACTCGGCGCGCTGCTCGGCAGGCTCTATTATATGATCATCAAGAAGCAGCGCGAGCGTGCCGTGCGCCAGATGATGCAGGGGCTTTCCATTTCGGAGAAGGAAGCACGGAAAATCGTGCGCGCCTCCTTCGTGAACCTCGCGCAAAACATGCTGGAGATTCTCTACATGCCGAAGCTCAACCGAGAGAACCTGCATGAATACATCGAGATCGAGCACCTGGAGCGCCTTAAAGACGCGCTAGCCGAAGGGCACGGCGTCGTCGTCCTCACGGGTCACATCGGCACGTGGGAGTGGCTGTCCGCCGCTTTCTCACTGTCGGGCCTGCCCGTCACGGCAATCGCTAAGACGCAGCCGAATGCCGAGTATTCGCGCGTCCTCGATGATCTTCGTGCGACGATCGGTGCGGAGATCTTTTCGCGCGGCACGAGCGAACTTTTGGCGGCGGGGCGCGCCTTGAAGAATGGCAAGATCCTCGGTTTTCTCGCTGATCAGGATGCAGGTCCCGGCGGCGCTTTCATCGAGTTTCTCGGCAAGACGGCTGCGACGCCCTTGGGACCTGCCGTCTTTTCGCGCAAGTTTCGTGCGCCCGTCATTCCCGCGTTCATCCTGCGCCGCCCCGACGGCAAGCATACGGTGCGCGTCTATGAGCGCATGGAGTACGTCGACACGGGCGATACGGAAAAGGATCTCTACGACCTGACCGTGCGCATGACGCGCCTTATGGAGGAGGTCATCCGCGAAAATCCGACGCAGTGGCTGTGGTTTCAGAAACGCTGGAATACGCCGCCTGAGATGAAGAAGGAGAAGCGCCACGGCGCGATGCTGCAAGGAGGGAAAGATGAAGCATAGGAAGACTCTTCTCGCAGTCCTCGCCGCAGCCCTCTTCGCCGCTGCACTCGCATGGGCAGTGCTCTCCGTTCCCGAGGTTCCGGCCTTGAACGATCCTGCGCGCACGTTGCGTTATGAGGGAAATACGCTGAGCTTGGAGAAGGACGGGCGTACCGTCTGGCAGCTGACGGCGGAATCGATCGAGGCGGATGCTGATGGCAAGGCGGCAGAGGCGAGAAACATCGAAGGCGTTTTTCATGAGGAAGGCGGGTGCGAACTGAAGCTCACTGCGCCTCGTGCTCATTATGATCTGACGTCTAAGGATCTTACCGTCGACGGCGGCGTGAGGATCGAGACATCGGACGGCATACACCTGACGAGCCGAGAGGTCATCTGGTCGTCAGAAAAGGAGACGCTCGCCGCCGTCGGCGACGTCCTGCTCACGCAGGATAAAGAGAAGCTTCGCGTGAGCGCGGAGCGCATCGAAAGCTCAGACGGCTTCGCGAAGTTCACGGCGAGTGGCAAGGAAGGCAAGAAGGCGCGGATTGAAAAGGGGAGTGGAGCGAATTGAGGAAGAGAAAAGGGAAGGCTGCACTCGTAGCTGCCGCCTTGGCTGCAGCTCTGAACATGGGGACGCTGCAGGCGGCGGATGAGCCATCGTCCTTGGAGGGAGAGAGCGTCAGCTACGACATGGCGACGGGCGAGATCACGGCGGAGGGCGGCATTACATTGAAGCGAGGCGCGGCGACCATCACAGGGGCGAGAGCCAGCTACAACACGAAGACACAGCAGGGCGAGATCACGGGCGGCGTCATCGCTGTGCGCGATGCGATGCGTCTGACGGCACAGACCGTGACGCTCGAATCTGTCGACGCCATCCATGCGACGGGCGGTGCAGAGATCACGAAGGATGATCTTTGTCTGACTGCTGCAAGCCTCTCTGTATTTGATAAGGATCGTTACGTCGCGGAAGGTGACGTTCGTGCCGTGAAGGCGGATAAGACGTTTACAGGCACGCGCGCCGAATTTACGCAGTCGGCGAACTACATGCTCGTTCCGGCGGGCGGCACGATGACGACGGCGGACGGCACCTTCACGGCAGATCGCATGGAAGGCTGGCTGACAGAAGAGCATTACCGCGGCACGGGCAACGTGCATGTCGTCAGTCCGCCGAGAAGCTTCGAGGGCGGCGGCGATACGGTCGACTACTTTGCCAAAGCTGAGGACGGCAAGGGCAAGTGCGTGCTCGATGGCAACGCCTGGGCATATCAGGGAAATAACATGCTCAAGAGCAAGCATCTGACGGTTTACCTTGCCAACACAGGCAATCTTGCGGTAGAATGAGAAGGATTCAATATAAGAAGAGAGGTGGAGGGTCTTGCATCTGGAAGCGAAAGATCTGGTCAAGACGTTCAAGCGGCGCAGTGTCGTCGATCATGTGTCCCTGCGCGTCGACAAGGGCGAGATCGTCGGGCTTCTAGGGCCCAACGGCGCGGGCAAGACGACGACGTTCTACATGATCACGGGGCTTGAGCGGCCGACCTCGGGCGATGTCTTTGTTTCCGATGTGCGCATCACGAGCATGCCCATGTATGCGCGTGCGCGTCTCGGCATCAGCTACCTCGCGCAGGAAGCCTCGATCTTCCGCAAGATGACCGTAGAGGAAAACCTCCTCTCGATCTTGGAGATGACGAAGCTCTCCGCGCAGGAACGCAGAGAGAAGATGGAGAATCTGCTCGCGGAGTTCCGCATCGGCCATGTGCGTGACCGTCTCGGCACGGAGCTTTCGGGCGGTGAGCGCCGCCGCGTTGAGATCGCGCGCTGCCTCGCCATCGAGCCGCAGTTCATCCTGCTCGACGAGCCGTTTGCCGGCGTCGATCCCATTGCCGTCGCCGACATACAGGAGATCATCGCGTATCTGCGCAGGCGCGGTATCGGCATCCTCATCACCGACCACAACGTGCGCGAGACGCTGCACATCGTCGACCGCGCCTACATCCTGAACGACGGCAAGATCCTCCTCGAAGGGGACAGTGCGACCATCGCTGCGAGCGATCTCGCACGCAAGTTCTACCTTGGCGACAACTTCACGTTATAGGAGCGTCCTTATGCAGATACGACTTTTGGACAAATACATCTTTCGTGAGGTCTGCCTCGCCTTCTTCTTCGGTATATGCGGCACGTCTGCCGTATTCGTTGGCTCAGGCACACTCTTTCGCATCGCACAGTACATTACGGAATACGGCGCATCGTTTGGCTCTGTCGTAAAGATGTTCATCTTTAGCCTGCCCGCTATCGCCATCTATACATTTCCCATGTCGATGCTCTTGGCGGCACTCTTGACGTTCGGCAGGCTGTCGAGTTCGAGTGAGATCACGGCGATGAAGTCGTGCGGCGTGAGCTTCTACCGCATCGCTGCGCCCGTCATTGTGCTCGGCGTCGTCGTCAGCATCTTTTCCATCCTCTTCACGGAGCATGTCGTACCGCGAGCGAACAACGCCTATGAGAATGTCATCGCCTACGAGATTCAGGGAAACGCCGCACCCAAGTCGCAGGATCATATCGTTATCAAGGAGATCAAGGACGGCGAGATGCAGCGCCTCATGTATGCGCGTCGCTACGATGCTGCAACGGAAACGCTCGAAGGCGTGACGCTGCAGTCGTTCGAGCAGGGTGAGACGAAGTACGTGCAGGATGCCGCTTATGCGAAGTGGGAGGGCACGCAGTGGACGATGTATCGGGGAGCGATCTACGAGGTTTCCGGCGGCAAGTCGGAGCATACGATGCGCTTCGACAAGCAGGTGCTGCCCATCAACGCTGGTCCCGGGCGCATCGTGCGTGAGCAGAAGAAGCCGGAGGAGCTGACGATGAAGGAGCTGCGTCAGCAGATCGAACTCATGCGCACGCAGTTCGTCGATACGAAGAAGTTGGAGACGGAGCTTTATCAGCGCATCACGATTCCGATGGCGAGCCTCGTCTTCGCCATCATCGGCGTGCCGCTCGGCATCCAGCCGACGCGCAGCAGCTCCTCGCGCGGCATCGGCTTGAGCCTCTTGATCTTCTTTTGCTACTACGTTCTCATGACGCTCGCGGGGGCGCTCGGGCAGTCGGGTGCACTGAACCCCGCTTACGCCGTCTGGCTGCCGAATGTCGCAGGGCTTCTCATTGGAGCGTATCTGATGCGCGAGGCGGCGCACTGATAAGGAAAAGGCGGATTTTCCCGCCTTGCCAAGGGAAAACTCTCGGGAGAGAAAGGAGCATGTCTTGATGTACGGGATCGTCTTGATACTCGTGCTGATCATCACGGGTGGCGTCATTGCCGTCATCGGCGACCGCGTGGGCACGAAGGTCGGCAAGAAGCGCTTGTCTCTCTTCGGCCTCAGGCCGCGTCATACGTCGACCATCGTTACCATCGTCACGGGCTTCGTCATCACGACGCTGACGTTCATCATCCTTGCCGCCGCTTCAGAAAACGTGCGCACGGCGCTCTTCGGCATGGAGCAGCTCAACCGCTCGATGCGGGAAACGGAGGAAAAGCTCAAGGATGCGTCGGCCGAACTTACGTCGGCGCGCGCCGAGCAGGCGGCGGCGGACAAGGCGCTTGCCGATCTCAAGGGCAGTGTACGCTCACTAGAGGAGGAAGCCGAAAAGCTTTCTGCGGGCAACCGTGCGCTCGCAGCGAAGAACGATGAGCTCGCAAAGGAAAACACTGCGCTCGATGGGGTGAACCGTACACTTGCGGCAGAAAACGATGCGCTCGGTGCGGCGAACGAAACGCTTGGCACGGAGAATGCGGCGCTTGCGACGAGCAACGCGCAGCTTGCCGGCGATAAGAAGGCGCTGGAAACGCGCACGCAGGAGCTGCGCCGCGGGCTTGAGATCATCCGCGAGGGCGACATCGTCTATCGCGCGGGCGAGGTCATCGCGGCGGGCGTCATCAAGGGCGGACGGCCCGAGGACGATGTGCGCGCCGATGTCGCTGCACTCGCACAGCTCGCGAGCCGCAACGTCTCAGCACACCTCGGCAAAGATCTGCCCGACGGCGAGATCTGGGTCTACTCGCCCGAGGTCGATGACGCCGTCGCACGCATAGCCAAAGGCCCGGGCGATATGGTCGTGCGCATCGTCGCAGCGGGCAATCTCGTGCGCGGCGAAGCCGTGCGCGCCGCCCTCGACTTGCATCCGAACAGCATCGTCTATCGGCAGGGAGAATTCATCCTCGCGCAATCGTACCGTCTGACGGGTACGGGCGGTGCGCAGGCATCACAGGAAGTCGTCATGGACTTCTTGAAGCGCGTGAATGCCGCTGCTTCGGCACACGGCATTCTGCCCGATCCGATCCGCGGCACGGTCGGCGTCATCGATGGTGAGCAGATGTATGGCATCATGCAGACACTCGAACCGCTTTACGGCATGATCCTCCTCTCCGCCTATGCGCGAGATGACACCGATGCACTCGGTCCTCTGCGGCTCAACATCAAGGTTGAGCGAGCAGCCGAATGATGGAGAACGGGACGCTCGCCGCCGTCGATCCCGGTCGCGAGAAGTGCGGGATTGCGGTTCTCGATGTACATGGCGTGGTGCTTTTTCAAAAAGTGATCGAGACGCTTAATCTTGCGCGTGAAATCAACGATAAATATTCTAGGTATGCGTTTACTGTTCTTGTGCTTGGAAACGGCACGACGAGCAAGGAAGCGAAGGAACGCATAGAAGAGGCCGTGCCTGGTTTGCGCGTGGTGCTTGTCGACGAGTACCGTACGACGGACATGGCGAAGCGGGCGTACTGGCAGGCACGTCCGCCGCGTGGCTGGCGGAGGCTTCTGCCCGCCTCGATGCTCGTGCCGCCCGAGCCTGTCGATGATTTTGTTGCCATCATCCTTGCACGGCGCTTTCTTGAAAAAGCGCCGTTAAGCGATGTTTGAGAGCAGGAAACCTGGTTTCCGCAAATGTTAAAGATGTGTTGACGAACCTTTGGGCAGCACAATCCTTCCACAATGAAAAGGAGAGTTCACATGGCAGAAAAAGAAGAAAACCTCGAGGTAGAAACGAAAGGCGCGAAGAAGACGGCGAAGGCAGCAGAGGCAGTAGAGACTGCGGAAGCTGTCAAATCCGAAAAAGCCGCGAAGTTTGACGCGATGCTCAAGGAGCTTGACATTCAGGCGTTCCAGAAGCAGGAAGTCGGCGATGAGTACGGTACGGTGCTCTACCGCTCCTCGATGGAAATCAAGGGGCAGTTCCTGCCCGTCATCGTCATCCTTGACGCCTCCATCTACGGTATTGTGCGCGTCATCGTCGGCAGCAAGGTCGTCAACGAGAAGAACGAGAGCGACCTCGCGGCATACATCAACGAGATGAACAGCCGCTACAAGGTGTTCAAGTACTACACGGTGGAAGACGGCAGCCTCGTCCTCGATGCCTGCCTGCCCGCCTCCGACGAGGGATTCGAGCCGGACATCGTGCGCACGATCCTCGACGTCATCCTGCAGCACCTCGATGAGACCTTCGGTGATACGATGAAGACCATCTGGGCGGACAACTGAGAAACGAATCAAGAGGGGCTGCTCCGAAAAGCGAGATTTCGCTTCTTGGAGCAGCCCTCTTTGCTTGGGAAACGCATGAAAAAACTGCCGCAAGCCTTCTGGCTTGCGGCAGTTTTTTCGTGCAAATCAGCCCGCGGTGACAGCTTCGTTCAGACCCTTCATCAAGGCGTCGATGTCGATGCCGTGCGCGAGTGCACCCTGCTCGATGTTCTCGAAGTGCGAGGCGGCGCAGCCGATGCAACCCATGCCGGCACTCATGAATACGGGAACGGTGGCGGGATATTTCTGGACAACCTCTCCGATGCCCATATCTTTCGTTATGGTCATACAAAAACCTCCTTTGTTACAGGGAAACTCCCAAGAAGCCGACAGAAGTCAGCCGGTTGATTGGTTCCTTGTAAGGGCGAGTATACGGCAGAGCCGCATACGAAAAACACCTTACTACTGGCTAAATTATATCATGTTTCCTAGCCGATAGCTAGAGGATATTTCGATTCTTGAGAATAGTTGCTGTCATGTTGCGTGGAATGCAGCGCATCTATAGGATGCGAAAAGGAGCTGTCGTACATGCTTGCGACAGCTCCTTTTCCGTGTTTTGCATTTCGTACGCTATGCCTGCCAGTAGTGGGCGTGCGACTGACGATAGGCGGCGGAATCCTTGCCCTTGATCTGCGCGTCCAACTGGCGCAGCTGCTGCTGAATCGCCGTCTTCTCATCGGGCGAGGCTGCTTCGGCGAGCTGCGCCTGCATCTGCTGCTTCTTGGCCTTGAGCTTCTGAATCTCGTCGTCCACGTTCTTGTCGGAGGACATTGTCACCTCTTGGCCGTCCTCTGCGTCTTTCGCCGCAGGAGCAGCGCTCGCGTTCGCATCTGCGTCCTCGGCAGGGGCAGGGGCGTCGGATGCCGGCGCGTTGGCTGCCTGGACTCCGTACGCCTGCGCGGCTCGCATCTGGTTGATGCCGAGCTGCAGCGAGGCGATTTCCTTCTGCCTGTTTTGCATGGCCTCCGGATTCGTCAGCCGAAGCGCTTCTATGGGATGGTTTGTCGCATAGTCAAGCTCGCGCTCCATGCGCTGTGCTGCAGACTGCGCCTTTGCTGCGAACGCGCCGCTCTCTTTCGACTGCTGCAGCGATGCTCCTGCAGAGAGCAGATTGGCGAGGCGTGCATCTTCTCGGCTCTTCTTGTCGACCTTTTTGTCCTGGACGCTCGCCGTGCCGAAGCGGTCACGAGCGCTGCCGGACGCATCGCTTTCGTCCTCGCTCTTCTTGTCCGCCCGCGTCGCTTCCGCCATTTGCTTCTGCAAATCGGCAAGCTGCTGCATCATCGTTTTCAGCAGGGCGTCCTTCGCCTCCGGGCGCATCTCGTCGTTGCCCTTGACTTCTTCGATGCGTGCCTGCAAGCGTGAAATGTTTTCCTGCAAGGGATTGGCTTTTTTCGAGCCGGCAGGATTTGCAGCAGGAGCACCGTTGGACGACTGCACGAGATTTTCCGTTTTGTTCTGCATGGCTGCAGCAGTCATGCCGCCTGCAGCACGGCGATGCAGGACGGGCGACATCAAAAATCTGGATATCTGCATGATGACCCTCCTCATTAAAAAAAGATTAGACTTCTTCCCTTGATTTATTCGTTTATTTGGGAGGAAAACTTAAGGAATCACTGATAAATTCAGCTACCCATCTTCACACATCTACACTGTCCTGTCGTCGTCGACAAATCCTCGACGTAGCCACTGCTACGCCTGCGGTTTGTCTCCTAGACAGGAACAGCGTATCTGTGCAAATCTGGGCAACCTCATTTTATCAGCGTTTCCTTAAGGCCTTGCTGCCTTAGGGAGAATTTTCCTTGCATTTTTCTACAACTGCGCTATAATGAATACTGCAAAAGGGGAGTCCACGAATGGGCTGAGAGGGAGCTTTTCGCTCCGACCCGAAACCTGATTTGGATCATGCCAACGTAGGGAATAGAAGGCGATTTTGACCGCATACACCACTTTGGCGTGTGCGGTTTTCTTTTTGGGAGGGATGAAGATGGTGAAGGTCAACGGCGAGGAGGCTGCGGCGGACGGCAGGATGCTCTTGGACTATCTGCGAGAAGCCGGCTATGTGCCCGCACGCATCGCCGTCGAGAGAAACGGCGAGATCGTGCCGCGGGCGACGTATGAATCGGTGCGGCTTGCGGCAGGCGATGTCGTGGAGATCGTGAGCTTCGTCGGCGGCGGCTGAGGCGATGAGGCGCGTCGTGCTTTTGTAGGGACGTGCCGTCGATGGAGGGAAGGCTTCTCCCAAAGGGAGGGCGAAGGGGGAAATCGTATGGAAAAGAAGCAAGGGGAAGATATGTTGAAGCTCGGCGGCAAAATGTTCCGCTCGCGCTTCATCCTCGGCTCGGGCAAGTATTCGCTCGAACTCATCCGCGCCGCCGTGGAAAATGCGGGCGCGGAAATGGTGACGCTCGCCGTGCGGCGCACGAATACGCGCGAAGGCGAGAGCATCCTCGATTACATTCCTGAGCATGTGACGCTCCTGCCGAACACGTCGGGCGCACGCACGGCAGAGGAAGCCGTGCGCATCGCACGCATGGCGCGCGAGCTTGGCTGCGGCGACTTCATCAAGGTGGAGATCATGCGCGACGCGAAGTATCTTCTGCCAGACAACGAGGAGACGGTTCGCGCGACGAAACTGCTCGCCGCCGAGGGATTCACCGTCCTGCCGTACATGTTCCCCGACCTCTATGCGGCACGCGCCCTTGAGACGGCGGGAGCGGCGGCGGTCATGCCGCTCGCCGCTCCCATCGGCTCGAATCAAGGGCTGCAGGCGAAAGCGTTCATCAAGATTCTCGTCGAGGAGATCGACGTGCCGATCATCGTCGATGCGGGCATCGGCAGGCCGTCGGAAGCGTGCGAGGCGATGGAACTTGGCGCCGCCGCCGTCATGGCGAACACGGCGATCGCGACGGCGGGCGACGTGGCGCGCATGGCGGGGGCGTTCAAGTCGGCGATCGAGGCGGGGCGCGCGGCGTATCTTGCGGGGCTTGGCCGCGTCTTGGAGCGCGGCGCGTCTGCTTCCGATCCGCTGACGGGCTTTCTGCACGAGGGAGAGGCGACGAGATGAGAGAAGATGCAAGCTACTTCATAGATTCGGTGCGCTTGAGCGGCGCGGCGCTCGAAAGGAAGCACCGCCTCGAAAACGATCCGACGAGCCGCACGGACGTCATGGCGTATGCGAGAGATATGGAGCGGATTGATTCCGATGTGCGCGAAAAGGTGCTTTCTGCGGCAGCGGAGTACGATCCTGCCGCTTACAGCGCCGCCGACGTCGAGCGTGCTCTCGCGCACGAGCGGTGCAGCATCGAGGACTTCGCGGCGCTCCTTGCTCCTGCCGCCGCGCCCTTTTTGGAGCGCATGGCGAGGCGTGCCCAGCAGGAGACGGGGCGTCACTTCGGCAACACGGTCTACGTATTCACGCCGCTTTACATCGCGAATTACTGCGATAATTACTGCATTTACTGCGGCTTCAACCGCTACAACGACATCGTGCGTCGAAGGCTCACAGAGGCGGAGATCGCACGCGAGATGGAGGTCATCGCGGCGTCGGGCATCGAGGAGATCTTGCTGTTGACGGGCGAAAGCCCCGCGATGAGCGACATCGCCTACATCGGCGAGGCGTGCCGCCTGGCGCGGCGGCATTTCCGCAATGTCGGACTCGAAATCTATCCCGTGAATACGGCGGACTATCGCTATCTGCACGAGTGCGGCGCGGACTATGTGACGGTGTTTCAGGAGACGTATGACGCCACGCGCTACGAGGAGCTTCACCTCGCGGGCCGAAAGCGCGTCTTTCCCTATCGTTTCGAGGCGCAGGAACGCGCCATCTTGGGCGGCATGAGGGGCGTTGGCTTCTCGGCTCTTCTGGGACTCACCGACTTTCGGCGCGACGCCCTGGCGACGGCGCTGCACGTCTACTTCCTGCAGCGCAAATATCCGCATGTCGAATACTCGCTCTCCTGTCCAAGGCTTCGCCCCATCGTCAACAATGCGGGAATCAACCCGCGCGACGTGCATGAAAGGGAGCTTTGCCAAGTGCTATGCGCCTACCGCATCTTCCTGCCCTACGTCGGCATCACGGTTTCCTCGCGCGAGTCGGCGAGTTTTCGCGACGGCATCGTGAAGATCGCGGCGACGAAGGTGTCGGCGGGCGTCTCGACGGGCATCGGCGACCACGAGGAAAAGTACGAGGGAAAGGAAGCGCAGGCGGCGGGCGACGAGCAGTTTGAAATCGCCGACGCACGCTCACTCGCTGAGATGTACGCAGGACTCTCGCGCGGCGGTCTGCAGCCCGTGCTGAACGATTACGTCTATGTATAGGGGAAAAATCATCGCATGCATCACGAATCGCCGTCTGGTCGAGGGCGATTTCCTCGCCCAGATCGAGCGTGTCGCCGCGATGGAGATGGTGGACTGGATCATCGTGCGCGAAAAGGATTTGCGGTTTGAGGAGTATCGGCAGCTTTTCGTGCAGGTCGCACGCATCGCGCATAAGGGCGGCAAGAAGTGTCTCGCGCACGGTCGGATTGCGCTCGGCATGATGTCGGAACTGGGCGCGGACGGCATCCATCTGCCGCTCGACGTCCTGCGCGAATGGCGAGCGGCGAGCGGGCGGCAGTCAGGCGGCGAGGGCGCTGTGCAGCTCGTCGGCGCATCGGCGCATTCCGCCACCGAAATAGCCGAAGCCGCCGCCCTTGGCGCAGACTACGCGACGCTCAGTCCCATCTTCGCCACGGCGTGCAAGCCGGGTGTTGCCCCTCTCGGCACGGCCGCCCTCGCCGCCGCCTGCAAGGCGTCGCCGCTCCCCGTATTCGCGCTCGGCGGCATCGGCATGGACAAGCTCGACGCTTGTATCGAAGCCGGCGCGGCGGGCTGCTGCATGATGTCGGAGCTGATGCGGTGCATTTGTTCGATCTGCTCTGTACCTTTGGGGCTTGAGTTCTTGAAGGTTCATGGTACAATAAAATAGAAGGGCGGGAAAGGACGATGTCCTTTCCCGCCATATCCTTTTGTGCTGCTTTCAAGGAGGTGAAAGCGGCGCCTTGCCTGTGCGATGCGTCGCGAAGTGTATGGGAATCTTATTTATCGGAGGAATTGTTGGCGCCGTTGTGCTGGTCGTCGTGCTCTTGGCGATTTTAGCAGGCGGCTATGTGAAGGCTTCGCCGTCGACGGCACTCATTATTTCCGGCATCAAGAAGCGCCCGCGTATCCTCATCGGGCGGGGCGGAGCGCGCATCCCTTTCTTTGAGCGCATGGACAAGCTTTTCCTCGGGCAGATTTCTGTGGACATCAAGACGGAGACACCCGTGCCGACGAACGATTACATCAATGTGAATGTCGATGCTGTCGCCAAGGTCATGGTCGGGCGCGACGAGGAGAGCGTGCAGCTTGCAGCGCGGAACTTCCTGAACTTCACGGGAGAACAGATCGCGAAGGATCTGCAGGATTCCCTTGAGGGCAACATGCGCGAGATCATCGGTACGTTAACGCTGGAAGCCATCAATACGGATCGTGATAGCTTCTCTGATCAAGTGGTCAACAAGGCGGCGCAGGATATGAAGAAGCTCGGCATCGAGATCATTTCCTGCAACATACAGAATGTCACGGACAACAATGGTCTCATCGTCGACCTCGGCGCGGACAACACGGCGCGAATCAAGAAACGCGCGGCCATCTCGCGCGCCGAGGCGGAGCGCGATGTCGCTGTGGCCAAGGCGCAGGCGCAGAAGGAAGCGAACGATGCGCAGGTCGAGGCGGACCTTGAGATTGCACAGAGGCAGACCGATCTTGCCATCCGACAGGCTGAGCTTAAGCGGGCGTCCGATATCAAGCGCGCGGAGGCGGATGCGGCCTACGAAATTCAGGCGCAGGAGCAGCAGAAATCCGTTCAGGCCGCTACGGTCAACGCGCAGATCGCGAAGGCGGAGCGTGAGCAGGAGCTGAAGAAGCAGCAGGTGTCCGTGCGTGAGCAGGAGCTTGCGGCGCAGATTCAGAAGCAGGCGGACGCAGAAAAGTATGCCGTCGAGCAGAAGGCGGCTGCCGATCTTGCCAAGCGTCAGCGTGAAGCGGAAGCCGCGCTCTACGAAACGCAGCGCAAGGCGGAGGCGAAGAAGGCTGAGGCGGAGGCCTCGCGCTATGCGGCAGAGCAGGAAGCGGCAGGAATCAAGGCGCAGGGCGAGGCTGAAGCTGCCGCAATTCAGGCGAAAGGCGAGGCGGAAGCCGCTGCAATGGATCGCAAGGCAGAAGCGCTGAAGAAATACGGCAAGGCGGCTATGGCGCAGATGATCGTTGAGATTCTGCCGCAGATCGCTTCGGAAGTGGCAAAGCCGCTTGAGCGCATCGGCAATGTATCCATCATCGGCGGCAGCAGCGCCTCTGCGGTCGAGCCGATGGCAGATAACGTGCCGCTCGTCATGGCGAAGACGTTTCAGACGGTCAAGGCGGCGACGGGCATCGACCTCGCGGACATCGTGCGCGGCGAGAGCTACGAGGCGAAGGTCACGAAGAATGTCAACGTCACGGGGGCGGATGCTGATGCTATAAAAGCGGCTGCCGTCAAGGCGGCGACGATTGCCAATGCGATTCGCGACTGAGGAGGAAAGAGATGACAAAATTTCTGCGGCGGTTTCTGCCGCTCTTCGTGCTGTCCTTTGCGCTGCTTCTGGCGGCGGGCACGGGGGATATTGACGCGCGTATCGCGCAGGAAGTCGAGCAGGGGGCGAAGGTGCGCATTCTGAACTACCACATGGTCAACGACATGAATCATTCACTCGCCGTCGCACCGAAGGACTTTGATCGCCAGATGGCGTGGCTCAAGAAGAACGGCTTCCAGTCGATCACGCCTGAAGAGCTTTACGGCGCATTGACGGGAGCAGGCGATTTGCCTGAAAAGCCCGTGATGATTACATTTGACGACGGCTATGTCGACAACTATGAGAAGGCGTACCCGATTCTCAAGAAGTACGGCTTCAAGGCGACGATCCTCGTCGTCACGGAGATGGTGGGAAAGAAGAAGGGCTATCTGACGTGGGAACAGCTGCGCGAGATGGAACAGAACGGCTTTTCCATCGAGGGGCACACGATGACGCACCGCGCCTTGACGAGCCTCACGGATGATGAAGTCAAGGAGGAGCTTTCCGCTTCGAAGCGCATGATCGAGGAGAAGCTTGGCAAGACGGTCACATGTTTCGCCTACCCGGGGGGCGCGTACAACCTGCACATCGCGAATCTCGTGAAGGAAGCGGGCTACAAGATGGCGTTCACCGTGCGCTACGGCAACGCGGATCGCGCGAGCAATCTCTATGCGATCGACCGCGTGCCGATCTTCCATACGGAAAATACGGAAGGATCGTTTCAGAAGCGTCTGCGCTACTTGCCGATTTTCGAGCATTCCGGCTGGCAGAAGCGGTAGGGAAAAGCGCGGCTTCTTCTTGCCTAAAAAAGAAAATATGTTTGTGGGAAAGCAGTCCCTTGCCTTTGGCAAAGGGGGTGCTTTCTCTTTATTTTTGCGGCAAAAAGGGGCGCATGAAGAAAAAAATGAAAGCGAGAGGCAGGAAAAAGACGGGAAAGAAAGAATTAAAACTAGACAATGAAGTGGCGAAAAGTGGGGAAATGTGGTTTAATATAGAGAGCACTGGTGAAGGAGGTGGCAAGCGAGATGTTGATGGGCGAATACACGCATACGATCGACGCGAAGGGGCGCGTGATCCTGCCTGTGGATTTTCGCCCGGAGCTCGGCAGCTCGTTTGTCATCACGAAGGGGCTTGACAACTGCCTCTTTCTCTACGGCGAGGAGGAATGGGAGCGGCTGTCGGCAAAGCTCAAGGCGCTGCCGATGTCGAAGCCCGAGGCTCGCGCCTTTGCACGCTTCTTCTTTGCGGGCGCACGCAAGCTGGAATTGGACAGGCAGGGACGCTTCCTCGTGCCTGCGAACCTGCGCGCCTATGCGAGCCTCAAGAAGGACGTCGTCCTGAACGGCGTCATGACGCGCGCCGAGATCTGGAGCCGCACGGCTTGGGATGCTTACAACGCCGAGGTGAATCCGATGGTCACGAAGATCGCGGAGACGCTGACGGATCTCGGGATTTGAGGTGAGTGCATGGAGTTTCGCCATACGAGCGTGATGCCGGAGGAGACTCTGGCGGCTCTCGCCGTGAAGCCTGCGGGCACTTACGTCGACTGTACGCTGGGTGGCGCGGGTCACGCGCGGCGCATCGCTGACAGGCTCTCTCCCGCAGGACGGCTCATCGGACTCGATCAGGACGAGGCGGCGATCCGAGCGGCGAAGGAGCGGCTTGCCGGCGTCTCGTGCCGCGTCGACGTCGTGCGCTCGAATTTCCGTGCGCTAGCCTCGGTTCTGCAAAGCCTCGGCGTCACATCTGTCGACGGCGTACTCTTCGACCTCGGCGTGTCGTCGCATCAGATCGATACGGCAGAGCGCGGCTTTTCCTACATGCAGGACGCGCCGCTCGACATGCGCATGGACACGTCGCGCCTCCTCTCGGCGCACGAGGTCGTCAACGAATATGACGAGGCGGAGCTTTGGCGTATCTTCCGCGACTACAGCGAGGAACGCTGGGCGAAGCGCATCGCCGCATTCATCGTAGCGGCGCGGCAGGAAAAGCCCATCGAGACGACGGGCGAACTCGTCGACATCGTATGCCGCGCCGTGCCCAAGAGCGTGCGCCGCGCGGCGGGCGGCCATCCGGCGAAGCGCATCTTCCAGGCGATCCGCATCGAGGTGAATGACGAACTCGGCATCCTGCAGGCGAGTGTCGAGAATGCGGTGCATGCGCTCGCGCCCGGCGGCAGGATCGCCGTCCTCACGTTTCACTCGCTCGAAGACCGCATCGTCAAGCAGGCATTCAAGGAACTTGCACGCGGCTGCATCTGCCCGCCCGGACTTCCCGTCTGCGTTTGCGGTCACGAGCCCAAGGTCAAGCTCTTGGGCAAGGCGCAGAAGCCGAGCGCTGCAGAATCTGCAGAGAATCCACGCGCCAAGAGCGCGAAATTGCGCGTGGCTGAGAAATTATAGGAAGCCGCTCTTCGGTAGGGCGTATGAGGAAGCAGGCGGAGGCCGCAGGAAGCGGCAGCACCGCTATCAAGGAGGGATCGACAGATGCTCGCAAGACAAAGGGAGTATGAGTATTATGAGGAGGAGCTGCAGCCGCAGCGGATCGAGAAGCCTGCGCCACCTCCTAAGAGGCGGCCGACGCTCAACACGCATCTGCGCTCCCGCTGCTTCTTGCTGCTCGCGCTGGTCTCTATCATGGCGATGGCGGTGACGATCCGAAGCGGCATCACGGCGAGCCGCGGCTACGATCTCGTGAAGATCCAACAGCAGGCGGAAACGCTCGAAAAGGAAAATGAGCATCTGAAGATCGAGATCGCACAGATGAAATCGCCCGAGCGCGTGCGCCGCATCGCGACGGAAAAGCTCGGCATGAGCACGCCGAAGACGGTCTACTTTGCGACAGGTGCGAAGGAATAGGTCCGATAAATTTCATGGAGGGATGGCAATGAAGACGCTTGCCGAGTTGGCGGCGCTCGTCGAGGGCGCTGAAATCAAGGGAGATGCAGCTGCGAAGATCGCGGACATCGTGCACGATTCGCGCGAGGTGACGGAGGGGACGCTCTTCGTCGCCATCGAGGGGCTGCATGTCGACGGCCATTCCTTCATCGCGCAGGCGGTCGAGAAGGGCGCGTGCGCGATTCTGACGGAGCGCGAGATCGAGATTCCCGAGGGTGCGGCGGCGGTTCTTCGCGTGCCGAACCTTGCGGCGGCGCTTGAGGTCATCGTGCCGTTCTTCCATGACTACCCATCGCGAAAGATGCGCATCATCGGCATCACGGGCACGAACGGCAAGACGACAACGAGCTACATGACGCGTGCCATCCTGCGCGAGGCGGGGTACAAGGTCGGACTCATCGGCACGATTCAGATCCTCGTCGAGGATGAGGCTCTGCCGATTCACAATACGACGCCCGATGTCGTCGTCCTGGAGCGAACGCTCGCCTATATGGTGCGGCGCGGCATGGATTTCGTCGTCATGGAAGTCTCTTCGCACGCGCTCGATCAGAACCGCGTGGCGGGCATCGAGTTCGATACGGCGGTCTTCACGAACCTCACGCAGGATCATCTCGACTACCATAAGACGCTCGAAAACTACAAGCGCGCGAAAGCGCGCCTTTTCGACCTTGTGAGCCGAAAGGGCGCGAAGACGGGCAAGACGGCCGTCGTCAATGATGACGATGCAGCGGGCGAGACGATGCTCGCCCATGCGAAGTGTGCGCATCTCACGTATGCCGTGAAGAAGGAAGCTGCCCTTCGCGCCGAGAATATCCGCGTCCATGCGCGGGGCATGGAGCTGACGCTTACAGGCGCTTTCGGCAGGATGGATCTTTCGCTCGGCGTCACGGGAATCTTCAATGTCTACAACGTCATGAGCGCCGTCGGCGCGGCGCTCGCGGAAAGGATCGCGCCCGAGGCGATCAAGAGGGCGCTCGAAGCTTTCAAGAGCGTGCCTGGGCGCTTTGAGCTCGTCGATGCAGGGCAGGCGTTCTCCATCATCGTCGACTATGCGCATACGCCTGACGGCTTGGAGAACATCTTGAATACGGCGCGGGAGATTACGGCAGGACGCATCCTCACGGTGTTCGGCTGCGGCGGCGACCGTGACCGCACGAAGCGGCCGATCATGGGACGCATTGCGGCGGCGCTTTCCGATGTCGTGCTTGTGACTTCGGACAACCCGCGCACGGAAGATCCCGCGCGCATCCTCGATGAGGTCGAGGTCGGCGTGCTTGAGAAGATCGGCGACAAGCGCCATGAGAAAATCGCCGACCGCCGCACGGCGATCGTGCGTGCCGTGGCGCTCGCCGAAAAGGACGACATCGTCATCATCGCGGGCAAGGGGCACGAGAATTACCAGATCTTGAAGGACAAGACGATCCACTTCGACGACAAGGAAGTCGCACGCGAGGCCGTCGCCGCGCGGGAAAAAAGCTATGCAATGCGCTTTTCGCTCGCCGACGTCGAGCGTGCGGCGGAGGCTGAAGCCGTGCGCACGGCGGCGGACATCGCATTTTCCGACATCGTGACGGATACGCGAAAGATTGCGGCGGGATCGCTCTTCGTCGCGCTTCAAGGCGAGCGCTTTGATGGCGCGGACTTCGCGGCGCAGGCGGTCGAAAAGGGCGCGGCGGGCGTGCTCGTAGCGGCTGATACGCCCGAGGCGAAGCTGCCGAAGACGGGCGTCGTGCTCAAGGCGAAGGACACCCTGCTCGCCTATCAGCAGATCGCCGCCGCGTGGCGCAGGAAGTTTTCCATCCCCGTCGTCGCCATCACGGGATCGAACGGCAAGACGACGACCAAAGACTTGACGGCCGCCGTGCTTGGCGCACGCCTTCTTGTGCAGAAGACGGCGGCGAACTACAACAACGAGATCGGCCTGCCGCTGACGCTCCTTGGCCTTCGCGCCGCGCACGAGGCGGCTGTCGTCGAGATCGGCATGAGAGGACTTGGGCAGATCGCCGCGCTCGCGCCGCTCGCCGCGCCGACCGTCGCCATCGTGACGAACGTTGGCGAGGTGCACATGGAGCTCCTCGGCTCAATCGAGAACATCGCGAGGGCGAAGGCGGAGCTTGTCGAGGCAGTGGAGCCGGGCGGCACGGTCATACTGAACGCCGACGATGCGCGCGTCCTCGCGATGCGCGAGAAGGCGAAGGCGGGCGTGCGCGTCGTGACCTTCGGGCTTTCGCGCGATGCCGATGTGCGTGCCGTCGCTGTCGGCAAGGCCGAGGGCGGCATGAGATTCATGCTGGAATGGAAAAACGAGCGCGGGCGACTGGAACGGCACGAGCTCTTCCTGCCGATGCCCGGGAGACACAACGTGTCGAATGCGCTCGCCGCCATCGCTGCGGCCCGCGTGCTCGGCCTTTCGCTCGTGGATGTCCGGCGCGGACTCGCCGTGCCGCCTGCGCAGAAGATGCGCTTCGCTGTCGAAAAGTGCGGCGCATACACCTTCGTCAATGACGCCTACAATGCGAGTCCCGCATCGACACGCGCGTCCTTGAAGACGCTCGCCGAGATGTTCGCGGGCAGGAAGATCGCCGTTCTCGGCGATATGCTCGAACTTGGCAGTGCGTCGAAGAGCGGCCACGCGAGCGTGGGCGAGGAGGCGGCGCATCTGGGCTTTGCCGCCGTCCTCTCGCGCGGCGAGGAGAGCCGCTTCATCGCGGAGGCCGCAGAGGCGGGCGGCGTGCCGCTCGTTGAGCGCATGGCGTCGCACGAGGCGGCGGCGACAAGGCTCAAAGAGATCCTGCAGCCGGGCGACGCCGTGCTCTTCAAAGGCTCGCGCGGCATGAAGATGGATGAGATCATCCCCCTGTTGAAGAAGGCGCTGGAGGCAGGCAAATGATGGATGTGAATACGACGGCGCTTTCTCTTGCAGGAGCGGCGGCGCTCGCCGCCGTCCTCGTGCTCGCGGCCGGCCCCTTCGTGATTCCCGAGCTGCACAAGTTGAAGTTCGGGCAGAGCATACGCGAGGAAGGGCCAAAGAGCCATCAGGCGAAGAGCGGCACGCCGACGATGGGCGGCATCATGATCATCGCCGCCATCACGCTCGCGACGCTTGCCGCCGCGCCCTTGACGGCGGGCGTATGGCTCGCGCTCTTCGTGATGCTCGGGCACTTCGCGCTCGGCTTCCTCGATGACTACATCAAGGTCGTGAAGAAGCGCAACCTTGGCCTCAAGGCGCGGCAGAAGCTCTTGGGGCAGATCGTCATCGCCGTCGTCGTCATTTTTTTCGCACAGCACGAACTCGGCATTGCGACGACGGTCTGGCTGCCGCTCGTACACGCGGAGCTTGACATCGGACTCTTCTACTATCCGCTCGTGCTCTTCGTGCTCGTCGGCACGAGCAACGCCGTGAACCTCACGGACGGCCTCGACGGGCTCGCGGCGGGCACGGTCACGGTCGCCGCGCTCGCCTACATGGCGGTCGCGCTCGCCTTCAGCGCGACGGGGCTTGCCGTGTTCGCGGCGGCGATTGCGGGCGCTTCGTGCGCCTTTTTGCGCTTCAATCATCATCCGGCTCGCGTCTTCATGGGCGATACGGGATCCTTGGCGCTCGGCGGCGCGGTCGCCGCGCTCGGCATTCTCACGCATACGGAAATTTTGCTCGCCGTCATCGGCATCGTCTTCGTCGCCGAGGCGCTTTCCGTCATCATCCAGGTCATCTCCTTCAAGACGACGGGAAAACGCGTCTTCCTCATGAGTCCGATTCATCACCACTTCGAGCTAAAGGGGTGGCAGGAGACGCGCGTCGTCCATACGTTTTGGCTCGTCGGCGCAGTCTTTGCGGCGCTCGGCGCATGGCTTGCATATTGACGCAGGCAGACGTCTGACATCTTGGGACGCCTCCCTCGGCTGCGGGGAAGAGATAAAGCGAGGAGGAAGCATATTGCATCTCGATACGGATTTCAAAGGAAAGAAGGTTCTCGTCATCGGCGCCGGGATCAGCGGCTTTGCGGCGGCGAAGGTTCTCAAGAGGCTCGGCGCGAAGGTCACGCTTTCCGATGCGAAGGACGAGGCGGCGATCAAAGAAGACGTCTCGGAGCTTCGCGTACTCGGCATCGGGCTGATCTTCGGCGCACAGGAAGCCGCGCTCCTGGACGGCTGCGATCTTCTCGTGCTCTCGCCCGCCGTTCCCATCGCCATCCCGCTCGCCGAGGAGGCGAAGCGGCGCGGCATCCGCATCACGAGCGAAGTGGAATTGGCGGCGGCACTTGCCAAGTCGCCGATCTTCGCCGTGACGGGGACGAACGGCAAGACGACGACGACGATGCTCCTGGGGCTGCTGCTCGCCGAGAAGTTCGGCAAGGAGAAGACGCGCGTCGGCGGCAATATCGGCTATCCGCTGTCAGAAGCGGTGCTGGAGGCGGGCGAGGGCGGCGCGGTCGCCGCCGAGATTTCGAGCTACCAGATGGAGGCGACGGAGCACTTCCGTCCGAAGGTCGCCGCCGTCCTCAACGTGACGCCCGACCACATCAAGCGCCACGGTTCGATGGAAGTCTATCAGGCGATGAAGGAGCGGCTTTTCCGCGAAATGGCAACAGGCGATTGGCTCGTCCTGAACTACGACGACGAGAGGACGCGCTCGATGCAGGAGCGTGCCGCGTGCCCCGTATTTTTCTTCAGCCGCAGGGAGGCGCTCGAAGAGGGCGCTTTGCTCCTGGGCGACAAGCTCGTCCTGCGCCGGGGCGGCGAGGAGATCGCGCTCGTGACGACGGCGGAGCTTGGCATCAAGGGGGCGCACAACGTCGAGAACGCGCTCGCGGCGGCGGCGATGGCGCACCTCGCGGGCGTCGAGGCTGAGGCGATCCGCCGCGTGCTGCGCTCCTTCAAGGGCGTCGAGCACCGCATCGAGCATTTTCTCGATCTCGCGGGCGTCGCCTGGTACAACGATTCCAAGGCGACGAATACGGACTCGGCGATCAAGGCGCTCGAATCCTTCTCGGACGGCATCGTGCTGATTGCGGGCGGCGACGACAAGATGACGGATCTGACGGACTTCATGCATCTCGTTTCGGAGCGCTGCACGGAACTGATCCTCGTCGGCGATGCCGCCGTTCGCTTCGCCGAAGCCGCGCGCGCAGCGGGCTTTCCCGCCGCGCACATCCACGACGCCGCGTACTCGATGAAGACGGCGGTCTACATCGCTGCGCGGCTCGCGAAGCCGCCTGCCGTCGTGCTCTTGTCGCCCGCGTGCGCGAGCTTCGACATGTTCGACGGCTTTGAGGAGCGCGGCGAGGTGTTCAAGCGCTTGGCACGCGAGCTGGCATAGGAGTTTGCAGAAAAACGCAGAAATGGCAGGCAAAGGGGAACAGGCATGAAGATCATCGTTTCGGGCGGCGGCACGGGCGGCCACATATATCCGGCGCTGACGCTCGTGAGCGCTCTCGCCAAGAAGGAGCGCACGGCGGAATTTCTCTACGTTGGCACGCAGAAAGGTCTGGAAGCCGACATCATACCGAAGGAAGGCATCCCCTTTGAAACCGTCGATATCGAGGGGCTCAAGCGCAGCTTCTCGCCCGCGAACATCGTGCGGCTCGGACGCGCCATGCACGGCGTTGCAGAGGCGGCGGCCATCGTGCGCCGCTTCCGCCCCGACGTCGTGATCGGCACGGGCGGCTACGTCTGTGGGCCGATCCTCATGGCGGCAAGCCTCGCGCATGTGCCGACGCTCATTCAGGAGCAGAATGTCGTGCCCGGCGTGACGAACAAGATCTTGTCGAAGTTCGTGACGAAGATCGCCGTCGGCACGGAAGAGGCTCTGTGCCGCTTCCCGCGCAAGAAGGCGGTCTTTACGGGAAATCCCATCCGCCGCGAGGTCATGACGGCGAGCCGCGAAAAGGCGCTCGAAACGTTCGGCTTCGATGCGGCAAAGCGCACGGTGCTCGTCTCGGGCGGCAGCCGCGGCGCGAGGAGCATCGACCGCGCGATGGTCGGTGTCCTGCAGGCGGCGCAGGAGTATCCCGAGGTGCAGTTCCTGCTCGTCACGGGAAAGGGCGAGTATGAGAACGTCATGTGCCGTCTGGAGGAAGCGGGCGTGGATCTCGCCGCCGCGCCGCACATCAAGGTCGAGCCTTACCTCTACAATATGCCCGAGGCGATGGCGATGGCGGATCTCGCCGTCTTCCGCGCAGGTGCGACGGGGCTTGCCGAGCTCACGGCACGCGGCGTGCCCGCGATCTTGGTGCCGTATCCGTACGCGGCGGAGAACCATCAGGAGTACAATGCACGCGCCTTGGAGCGCGCGGGCGCGGCGCGCGTGATCTTGGATCGCGATCTCACGGACAAGACGCTTTCGGCCCTGCTCGGCGAGCTTTTGTCGGAAGAAGGAAAGCTCCGCCGCATGGCAGAGCAGAGCCGTGCGCTCGGCCGCCCCGAGGCGGCCGATGAGATTGCCGATCTCGTGCTGGAGATTGCGAAGGATTAGGAGGAGAGAGAGTTGCTGAAGGACATCCATAAGATACATTTTGTCGGTATCGGCGGTGCGGGCATGAGTGCGCTCGCGCACATTCTGCTGGAAAAGGGCTATGAAGTAACGGGCTCCGATCTCGGCTCTTCCGCGCTGATCGAGCAGCTCAAGGGTCTCGGCGCGCACATCCATCACGGGCATAGGGCAGAGAACGTGCACGGGGCAGAAGCCATCGTCGTCTCGACGGCGATTCCTGAGACGAATCCCGAGATCGTTGAGGCGGCGCGACTCGGCCTGCGTCGCTTCCATCGTTCGGACATCAATGCCGCGCTCCTCAATGCGGCGAAGGGCATCGCTGTGGCGGGAGCGCACGGCAAGACGACGACGACCTCGATGCTCGGCGTCGCGCTCGACCATGCGGGCATCTCGCCGACGATCATCATCGGCGGCGAGGTCGATGTCCTCGGTGGCAACGCGAAGCTCGGCAAGGGCGAGTATCTCGTCTCCGAAGCCGATGAGAGTGACGGCTCGTTCCTAAAGCTCCGGCCGCACATCGCCGTCGTCACGAACATCGAGGACGATCATCTCGATCACTATGGCACGCTCGCGAACATTCGCAAGGCATTTCGCGAATTTCTGGAAAACATAAAGCCCGGCGGCCACGCCGTCCTGTGCTTTGACAACGAGAACGTGCGAGACATCGCTCAGACGCTCGGTCGCAAGGTCATCTCCTACGCCATTGACCATGAGGCGGACTACCGCGCGGGCAAGATTGAGATGCACGGCGCGGGCGTTGATTTCTCCGTGCTGCACGAAGGAAAAGATCTCGGCCGCGTGCGCCTCAATCTGCCCGGCAGGCACAACGTGCTCGACGCGCTCGCGACCGTTGTCACGGGGCTGTCCATCGGTTTGACGGTCGAGCAGATGGCGGCGGGACTTGCGCTCTTTCACGGCGCGAAACGGCGCTTCCAGACGAAGGGGCGCGTGCAGGACGTATGGGTCGTCGACGATTACGCGCATCATCCGACGGAGATCGCGACGACGCTCCTCGCGGCGCGTCAGACGAAGCCGCGCCGCATCATCTGCGCCTTTCAGCCGCATCGCTACTCGCGCACGAAGCTTCTTGCCGCTGAATTTGGCGGCGCTTTTCGCGAGGCGGACGTGCTCGTACTGACGGATATTTATTCGGCGGGAGAAGCGCCGATCGAGGGCGTGTCGGGGCGCACGATCCTCGACGCCGTGCGGCAGACGACGGGGCAGGATGCGGTCTATATTCCGCAGCGGGAAGATATTGCCGCGCACCTCGCCGCCATCGCACAGTCCGGCGACATCGTCCTCACGATGGGTGCGGGCGATATATGGAAGACGGGCGAGGAACTGGTCGCCCTTTTGGAGGGGAAGTAATTTCATGAAGCAGGGAAAGATCGTCGTCGTCATGGGCGGGCCGTCGAGCGAGGCGGAAGTCTCGCGCCGCACGGGTGCCGCCATCGTCAGCGCCTTGGAGTCGAAGGGCTATGCAGTCGAGGGCATGGAACTCGACCCGCCGCACTTTGCCGAGGCGATAAGAAAGAGCAGCTGCGCCATCGTCTTCAACGCGCTGCATGGCAGGTACGGCGAGGACGGCGTGCTGCAGGGCACGCTCGACATGCTCGGCATCCCCTATACGGGTTCGGGCGTCCTCGCCGCCGCCGTCACGATGGACAAGGTCATGTCAAAGCGCGTGTTCCTCGGCGCCGGCATCTCGACGCCGCGCTCCGAGACGTTTCATCGCTTTGAGTTTGACGCGGAGCTTCCCTCGCGCATCCGAAAGGCTTTCTCGCTGCCCGTCGTCATCAAGGCGTCGTCGCAGGGATCGAGCATCGGCGTCGCCATCGTCGAGAAGGAGGAGGAGCTTGAGTCGGCGCTCAAGGACGCCTTCCGCTACGACGAGGAAGTGCTCGTCGAGGAGTTCATTCGTGGCAAGGAGCTGACCGTCGCCGTCTGGGGCGACACGAGAGAAGCGCAGGCTTTTCCCGTCATCGAGATCACGACCGTTTCGGGACGCTACGACTACGCGAGCAAGTACACGAAGGGCGCTTCGACGCACATCATTCCCGCACGCATCCCTTTAGATGTGACGGAGCGCGTGCAGAAGCTCGCCGTCGACGCTTTCCGCGCCTGCGGCTGCCGCGGCGTGGCGCGTGCCGACATGATGCTCGGCGAGGACATGACGCCCTATGTGATTGAGATCAACTCGATGCCCGGCATGACGGAGACCTCGCTCGTGCCCGATGCAGGACGCGCCATGGGCGTCGAGTTCCCCGAACTCTGCGAGAAGATCTTGGAAATGGCAGGGTACAAGAAGCAGCAAGATTGACGAAGATGCAAAGAACGGCGATATTTTCTCAGAGCCGAAGACGGATATTGTATGAGAAACGGCAAGACCGACAAAGATGCAAAGAGGAGGCGGGACGATGGCGGAGGAAAGGCAGGAGAATCTCGGCTTTACCGAGCCCGGCGCATTGCCGGGCGAGACGCATATCGTGCGCCGCCGCAGCCCGCGCCGCGTCCTCAAGGGATTCCTGTTCCTCGTCGTCTCGGGCGCGCTCCTCGCCGTTGCCGTCTACTCGCCGCTCTTTTCCGTGCGCGATGTGCGCATCATCGGCAACCACTACATGCCAGCCGATGACATCCGACGCGTCGCCGGCGTCTACCCGGGCGTGCCGCTCTTCCAGGTGAAGACGGCGGAGATGGCGCAGCTCCTGATGAAGGATCTGCGCGTCGAGCAGGCGAGTGTGCGACGCTCCTTGCCCTCGACGCTTGAGATCCAGATCGTCGAGCGCCGCCCCGTTGCCACCGTCGACTGCGACTTTGGCTACGTCGATCTCGACCGTGAAGGCACGGTCATCGACGCCTACAAGACGCTGAAGAAGATGGCGATTCCCATGGTCACGGGCATCAAGCTCAAGGACATCTACATCGGCGACAAAACGACGGATGAAAATCTCAAAGCGGCGCTCGTCTATCTCAATGCCCTGAAGCCTGAGACGAATGCGCAGATCTCCGAGGTGTCGCTGAAGAAGCCGGACGACGTCATGGCATATACGACGGGCGGTGTGCAGATCCGCCTCGGTGCGCTCGACCGCTTGGAAGAAAAGGCGCATCTGACGGACAGCTTCATCGTCGATCAGGAGGTCAAGCAGCGTCCCGTCGAGTACGTCGACTTCAAATACACGGCGCCGTTTATCAAGCTCAAGCAGTGATTCCTTTACATTCTCGAAATGCGGCAGTATAATAACCTTGAAGAGGTGTGAGACGGTGCTTCGATGGAAGCCTTTTGCTGTGTGAATCGGAAGGGTGGCTGTCATGGCGACAAAGAGTTTCTTGAAGAGCGTGAATATCAAAGAGGACAGGCAGGTTCGGATATTTGCGAATGCCTTGGAAAAGGCGGAGCAATACCGTGCCAAGAATTTGGGGCAGCCTGTATATGAGGTTCCGCAGGAGAAGATGCGCGTCTTGTTGTCGAAGTATCGAAATGCGTAGGGCTTCATAATGCTCGGTACACCGATTGTCAATTTGCTGGATTTGATCGAGGGCGGCGAAGAAGAGGCGCTCAACAACATCCTCGTGGAGTTTTCATGTCCCTGCAATAAAGATGTGGAGAACTTTCTCAAGGAAAAGGCGGTTGCTTTTTCAAAGCAGAGAATAGCCGCCACATATCTTGTCTTTAAGCAATATAAAGGCGAAGATGTTGTGGTCGGCTATTTTTCTATCGCACAGAAGTATTTTCATATTGATTTGAAGCGAGGGGCATTAAGCAAGACTTTGCGAAAAAGGATCAACAAGTTTGCCGTATGGGAAGAGTCGCTGCATAGATATATCGTTTCCGCCATCTTGATCGGACAGCTAGGGAAGAATTATGCGCATGGTTACGATCGACTGATTCGCGGCGATGAACTTCTGGAGATCGCCTGTGACAAGGCAGCGCAGATTCAGCGTATATCCAGTGGAAAGGTCGTGTATTTGGAGTGTGAGGAAAAGCCTGCCCTCGTAGAATTTTATGAACGCAATGGGTTTCATACTTTTGGTAGACGTATGCTCGATAGGGATGAGGCAGATGTTTTGGAAGGCGGCTGCCTGGTGCAGTTGTTTAGATATTTGTGATTTCCCGCATGGTAGAGCGGCGGGGGTATTCTATTGGCAGATAAGATCTTTTGCGTTATAATTCCTTTATTATCTCATTTCAGCAACAGTTCGGGAGGCATTTTATGATCAATTTCAAGCAGGGGCGGTGGTCCATCGCCTTTGTCTGCATGGTGCTGGGCTTCATGCTCGCCGTGCAGTTCCGTGCGACGGAGGACATGCGTCAGTCCGTATCGCAGCAGCGTGTGGAGGAACTTGCCACGCGTCTTCTGGAGACGGAGAAGGAGCGTGACCGTCTGCAGGAAGAACTGAAGGATACGAAAGACGCAGCGTCAGAGGGGCCAAGCAACGACTACCAGCGCATGAAGGGCGGCTTCACGGCGCTCGCGGGACCGGGCGTCATCGTCACGCTCGACGACAGCAAGGCGACGTCGAAGGCGGGCGAGAATCCGAACCTCTACCTCATACATGACGACGATCTCCTGCGCGTCATCAACGAACTGCGTGCCGCAGGAGCAGAGGCCGTGTCCATCAATGGGCAGAGGCTCACGGGCACGTCGGAGATCCGCTGCGCGGGGCCGACGCTCTCCGTCAACAATGTGCGTTCGGCACCGCCCTACAAGATTCATGCCATCGGCGACCCCGACAGTTTGGAGAAGTCGATCAAGATGCGTGGCGGCGTCGAGGACACTCTGAAGGTCTGGGGCATACAGATCGACGTCAAGAAGGAAGAGCATGTCGAGGTGCCCGCCTACAAGGGCGCGGCGTCGTTCAAGTACGCGAAAGCCATCGAAACGCTTTCGGATGAAAAGGAGGGAGCAAGATGATCCTGCCCGTTCTCGGACTTCTTGTCGGCGTCGCCGTCGGCATGCTCTCGCCGATCACTGTGCCGCTCGCCTACGCGAAGCTCTCCTCCGTCGCCTTGCTCGCCTCGCTAGATTCCGTTTTCGGCGGCCTGCGGGCGGCGTCGGAAAACCACTTCGACAATGCCGTATTCATCTCGGGCTTCTTTATGAACGCTCTCATGGCCGCCTTTCTCGTCTACATCGGCGATCGCCTCGGCATCGACCTCTACTATGTGGCGCTCTTGGCGTTCGGCTTGCGTGTCTTCCAGAATCTGGCGATTCTGCGCCGTCATTTCTTCGAAAAGCATAATTAGAGAGGCAAAAAGAGAAAAAAGCAAGCATTTTCATAATTTTTTTATGGCGTACGTATTAAAATAATGATAGAATGGTAGGGAAACTTTTGAGGACGACTGCCGTACTCCCTCTGGTGGGACGAAAGGCGGACTATGCTATATTTTGGGGGTTGCTATCGTGTTTGAATTGGATGATATGGGTTTGGACCAGTTCGCCAAGATCAAGGTCATTGGCGTGGGAGGCGGCGGCAGCAATGCTGTGAACCGCATGATTTCAGCGGGATTGCAGGGCGTGGAGTTCATCGCTGTCAACACGGACGCGCAGGCTCTTTTGCACGCGATGGCGCCGAAACGCATCCAGATCGGCGAGAAACTTACGCGCGGCCTCGGTGCGGGTGCGCGTCCTGAGATCGGCGAGCAGGCGGCGGAGGAGAGCCGCGATGACATCCTGCAGTCGCTGCAGGGCGCGGACATGGTCTTCGTGACCGCCGGCATGGGCGGCGGCACGGGCACGGGAGCGGCGCCCGTCGTCGCTGAGTGTGCGCGTGAGATCGGCGCTCTGACCGTCGGGGTCGTCACACGCCCCTTCACGTTTGAAGGACGTCTGCGCCAGAAGAAGGCGGAGGCGGGCATCGAGAAGCTGCAGCAGCACGTCGACACGATCATCACGATTCCGAATGACCGCCTGCTGCAGGTCGTCGACAAGAAGACCTCGATCACGGATGCGTTCAGCTTCGCCGACGACGTCCTGCGCCAGGGCGTCAAGGGCATTTCCGACCTCATCGCTGTGCCGGGGCTGATCAACCTCGACTTCGCTGACGTCAAGTCCATCATGAGCAATGCAGGCTCGGCGCTCATGGGCATCGGCGAGGCGACGGGCGAGAACGCTGCAGTCGCCGCCGCCAAGTACGCGATCGAGTCGCCGCTCTTGGAGACGAGCATCGAAGGGGCGCACGGCGTTCTCCTCAATATCTCCAGCTCGGCGGAGAACCTCAGCATGTACGAAGTCAACGAAGCCTCGTCGACGATTCAGGAGGCCGTCAACGTCGATGCGAACATCATCTTCGGCGCTTCCCTCGACGAAACGCTCGGCGATACCGTGCGCGTGACCGTCATCGCGACGGGATTTGACAACGATACGGTAGGCATCCAGCGTCCCGCTGCGACGGCTGCCCAGGGAAAGCCCGCGCAACCCGGCGCAAAGCCCGTCCCCCAGGCCGACACGCCGCTGCCGAAGGCGCCGAGCTTCAGCAACTTCGACATCCCCGAATGGATGAATCGAAAGCGCGACTGAGGACGTGCGGAGAAATAACGCGAAAAACAACAGGCATCTTTCCGATGATGGAAGGATGCCTGTTTTGCGTGTGCATGATGCGGCGCATGTTCCGTTCCTTCGTTAAAGGATTTTCAGTCAAAGATTTTCCACCGATTCGCTTGAATCCGTGCTATAATAGTCTTCACTAGATGGATTTTGAGGGGATGGCGAGAGTATGAGGAAGATGGCGCTGAGTCTGGCTTTGGCTCTGGCGGTGGCCTTGGGAACAGATGCCGTTTCTTTTGCGGCACTGCCGCAAACGCAGGCTCGTGTGCAGGTGCAGCAGCAAGCGGCGAAGACGCTGACGGGCGTGCGCTTTGGTACGAGCGACGAGCGTGAGCGCGTCGTCTTCGACTTGACGACGCTGCCCGCCTACGAAGTCCATACGGAAAACGACGGACAGAGGATCGTGCTTTTCCTTGCGGGCGCACGCAGTCAGGCCGTGCAGCCGGAGATTTCGGGCAGCATGGTCGAGAACGTGCGTGTATCGGCCGTGCCGCAGGGCGTCAAGGTCGTCATCGATCTTGCGGCGCCGGCATCTTACGAGGTCAAGACGCTGGCGAACCCGACGCGCCTCTTCATCGATGTACAGAAAGAGTATGAGGTCGTTTCTGAGGAGACGCCTGCGCCCGGTTTGAAGCTCTCGACGCTCAAGAGGCTCGACGCTCGCGGCCGTCTGACGGGATGGGTGCTGGAGGCTGATCCTGCTCGCTACCGCGTTGTGCCTGTACTCGCCAAGGGAGCTGTGCCAGGACGCGCCACGGTCAGCACGATGTCGGATATGGCAGAAGCCGCCGCGGCGATCAATGCATCCTACTTTGCACCGAGCGGCGAGATCCTTGGCCTTTTGAAGCTGGACGGCACGATCGTCGGCACGACGTACTTTCGGCGCAGTGCCGTGGGGTTTGCCGCTGACGGCAGGACATATTTCGGCCCTGTCGATTACAGCGGAACGGTGACGCTCGGCAAGAGAAGCTGGCCCGTGGGCGGCGTCGATGCGGAGCGCGGCGAGGACAGTCTCGTGATTTACAATCATTACTATGGCTCGACGACGCGCACGAATGAATATGGACAGGAGTACATTGTTCGAGGCGGCAGGGTCGCTGCGGTCAACTTGTCGGACAGCCCAATTCCGAAAGACGGCCTCGTCATCTCAGTGCACGGCAAGGCGAAGGACGCCTTCGCCCAAGTGAAGGTCGGCGACGCCGTGCGTGTGGAGGAGGCGATCGGTGCGCCTTGGGAGAGCCTGCCGACAGTCATCGGCGCAGGCCCGATGCTTGTCAAGGACGGCATCGCTCATGTGACGGCGGAGGAGGAGGAATTTCCTCCCGACATCGCACGCGGCCGTGCGCCGCGCACGGCGTTCGGCGTGACGGCGGCCGGGCATTACCTGCTCGCTGTCGTTGACGGACGCCAGTCGCACAGCATTGGCTGCACGCTGCAGGAGATGGCGGAGTTCATGCTGCAGTTCGGCGCCGTTCAGGCGATCAACTTCGATGGCGGCGGTTCGAGTGCGCTCGTCGTCGGTGGCGAGCTCGAAAACAGTCCGTCCGACGGGCAGGAGCGCGCCGTCGGCTCGGCGCTCGCGCTCTTGCCGCGCTGACGACGGTCTTCTTATAGTTTTTGTTGGCACATCAGAAAGAATTCGCTATAATGGAGGAGATGTAAATGAAAAAAATACTGGCATTAGGCCTTTTTCTTGGCGTTATGATATTTGCTGTCCATGCGCTGACGGCAGAGGCGGCAGTGGACGCAACGTCCGGTATTGCTGGAACAGTTACATGGCGGGCTGAGCCGGGAAGTATGCTTGCGGCGGGTGCGGAGATCGTGCGCGTGCGCACATTGACGGGCGAGGTCGCGGCGGCGCGTGCCGAAGAGAATTGCAGCGTGAGTGAGATGCTCGTCTCCGTCGGTGATGACATCGTTGCGGGACAGGTCGTCGCGCGCTTGAAGAAACAAGATGAATGATTGCGAGGGGAGGCTTCCTCTTTTGTGCTGCTCTCCAATCTGTACGAGGTGATATATTTGCGTAATTTCAAAAAGAAGATGCTCGCGCTCGGTCTGTCCCTGTCTCTTTCCATGGGAGTGGCGGCAGCGGCTTCCCTGCCGCCGACGCTGCCGCTTTCGGAGGTATACCCGGGCATGGAGGGGACGGCGTACACCGTGGTCGATGAGTCGGGCGAGATCGTGCCATTCCATGTTGATGTCGTCGGCACGTACGAGGAAGGATCGTCGACGAACCGCATCATGGCGAAGGCATCAGGCCCTGTCGTTGAACGCACAGGCGGCACGCTGCAGGGCATGAGCGGCAGCCCCGTCTATGTGGACGGGGCACTTGTCGGGGCGCTTTCGGCAGGCATCAAGGGCATGAGCCTCTATACGTTTTTCATCACACCGATCGATGAGATGCTGCCCATCTGGGATATGCCCGACTACAAGGCGGTTCATCTAAAGAAGGAAAAGAAGGAAAAGGCAGCGGACGCCGATGAGCCGATGGGCGAGGGCATGGGCGAGGGCATCGGTGAAGGTGCTGGCGAAGGCGGCGAAGGTGGGACGGAGCAGACGGCAGGAAAGCGTGCCAAGCTCGAAAAGGAAGAACTGCCTGAGCTAGCCAAGGAAACGGCGGAAAAGCCCGACAAGAAGCCGGCAGGAAAGCAGGGGAAAGACTCCGAAAAGAGAAAGAAAGCAGAGAAGGAAAAAGCTGCAGCTGCTGAAGAAAAGAAGACAAAGGCAGAGAAGAAATCTGCGGCTGAGAAGGGGGAATCTGCAAAGGCAGAAAAGAAGCCTGCGGGAGAAAAGAAAAAGCCTGCAGAAGCGGAGAAGAGGCCTGCAGCGGAAAGAGAAAGATCCGAAGAAGCGAGGAAGAAGCCTGCCAAGGCGAAGGGAGATCCTGCTGAGACAGAGAAGCAACCCGCCGAGGCGATGAAAGAGCCAGTGAAGGAGACGAAAGAACCGGCAGGAGCATCAAAGAAACCGGCGGAAGAGAAACCTGCGGAGAAGAAGCCCGTCGCTGAAGAAGGCGTGAAGCCCGCAGCGAAAAAGCACGAGGCGCAGGCGAAGTCAGCGCTCTATCTCGCAGGCTTCGGCAGAAGCGGTTCCGCCTATATGAAGGAGAAGCTTTCCGCCCTCGGTTTCAAGGCTGGCGAGATGCCGGCTTTCGGCACGCCGACGCCAGGTGCGCATGTCGTCTATGATGCGGCTCTTGCGCCAGGAAGCGCCGTCGGCGTCGCCGTTTCCTACGGCGATTTTTCCGTCGGTGCGACGGGGACGGTGACGGCGGTCGACGGAAAGCGCGTGCTTGCCTTCGGGCATCCGTTCCTGCACAAGGGAAATGTCAACTACTTCATGACGGATGCCAAGGTCGTCGGCACGATCAGCGGCCCGACGGACGGCATGAAGATTGCGAGCATTGGCAACATCATCGGGCGCATCAATCAGGACCGAGAGGCGGGTGTCGCCGGCATCATCGGCGCATTTCCTGAGAGCGTGCCGATGCGCGTGCGCGTGAAGGACACGTCACTCGGCTACGACAGGAAGTTTGCGGCGCAGATCGCCTACGACGAGGATTTTTTGCCGGTTCTCGTGCCGGGCATCGCTTACGCGGCGATGGGCAAGACATCGGATACGCTCGGTGAGGCGACGGCGAACCTCAAGTTCACGATCCGTACGACAGCGGGCGAAGATGGTAAAATTGAGCGCTCGAACATGTACTATACAGCCTCCGATGTTGGACAGGCTTCTGTGGGCGAGTTGGCGCAGGTCATGACGCTCCTCTGTCAGAATGCGGAGGAGGAGGCCGACGTGACCTCGATCGACGTCGACATCGAGATGGAGAGTACGCGCAAGACGGCCTCCTTGATTTCCGCCGTGCCCGAGAAGCCCTCGGCAAAACCGGGCGAAACGGTGAACTTCCGCACGACGATCAAGCCCTTCCGCAGGGAGAAGGAAGAGCTGCTGATTCCCTACCATGTGCCGGAGAGCCAAGCACCGGGTGTCCTGAGCCTCGATGTGCGCGGCGGAAGCTTCATCCCCGTGACAGCGGCTCTCCTACAGAACGCGCTCGGCATCGATACGAGCGCCGAGGAGGACAAAACGCAGACGACGGCGGACAAGCTCAAGCAGTTCCTGCAGCTCGGCAGGAACAATGAGATCATCGTAGCGCCTGCGATCGCGCCCAAACTGCCCCTTTCAGCGGAGGAGAAGAAGGAAGCGAAGAAGCGCCTGAAGAAGCAGGAGGGCGCACCGCGGAAGAAGCAGGAGAAGCGCATTGACCTCCTCGGGCAGAAGGCGAAGAAGCAGGGCAATCCCTTTGAGGCGAAGTTCGAGACGGGCTATGTCATAGACAATGTGATCCATACTTCATTGCTGATTGAGGAAGAGGACAAGAGATGATGACGCGGCTGTTGGAGAAAATCGGTTCGTTCGTGCTCGAAAGATTCGAGTGGGTCGGCTCCGTCATTTTGCTCCTCGCCGCCGCCCTCAAAGAGATGCGCCGCCCCTTGCGCTTCCGACACGTCTTCGCACAGATGTCGCATCTCGGCGTAGACTCGCTCGCCATCGTCTCTTTGACGATGCTTTTCACGGGCATGGTCATGACGCTGCAGGTCGCGCATGAGTTCATCCGCTTCGGCGCACAGTCGACGATCGGCGGCGTCATAGCCATCGCCGTCGGGCGCGAGCTTGGTCCCGTGCTCGTCGGCGTCGTCTGCGCAGGGCGCGTGGGGTCTGCCATCACGGCGGAGATCAGCACGATGAAGGTCACGGAGCAGATCGACGCCCTGCGCGTCATGGCGACGAGTCCCATCGGCTACCTCGTCGTGCCGCGCATGATCGCGTGCATGTGCATGGTGCCGCTCCTGACGGTCTTCGGCGATGTCATCGGCGTCTTCGGCGGCTGGTTCGTCGCCACGCAGTATGCGGGCATCGCCTCCTATACCTTCACGAACTCCATCCATGTCTTTGCTGTGCCGCACGACGTCACGGGCGGACTCATCAAGGCGGCGGTGTTCGGCGTCGTCATCGCCGTCCTCGGCGCATGGTACGGGCTTCATGCGCCCGAAGGGGCGGAGGGCGTGGGACGCGCCACGACGAAGAGCGTCGTGGCGGCGATCGTTTGCATTTTCTTTTTGAATGTGTTCCTGTCGTTCTTGCTTTATTGACGGGCTGAGGTGGAAGATATGATACGGCTGGAAGGTGTGACGAAGAGCTTCGCTTCCCATGAGGTGCTGCATCCTCTCGATCTCTGCGTTGAAGACGGCGAGACGCTCGCCGTCATCGGCGGCTCGGGCTCGGGAAAGAGCACGCTTCTCCGGCTCATCATCGGGCTGATCCGCCCGACCTCGGGCAGGATCTGGATCGATGACGCCGAAATCTCACAGATGACGGAAACCGAGCTTGACCGGGTGCGCCTGAGGATGGGCATGGTCTTTCAGTATTCGGCGCTCTTCGATTCCATGACCGTAGGGGAGAACGTCGCCTTCGGGCTTCGCGAGCACAAGCGCCTCAAGGAGACGGAGATTATGCGCATCGTGCGCGAGAAGCTGCATCTCGTCGGCCTCGACGGCAGCGAGCGCATGATGCCGGGGGAATTGTCGGGCGGCATGAAGAAGCGCGTGAGCTTGGCGCGCGCCATCGCCATCGACCCGTCCATCATCCTCTATGATGAGCCGAGTTCGGGACTCGATCCCCTGACGTCGGCGAAGATCGACGACCTTATCATCGAGACGCAGAGGAAGCTTGGCGTGACGAGCGTCGTCGTGACGCATGACATGGCGAGCGCCTGCCGCATCGCCGACCGCATCGCCATGCTGCACAAGGGATCGCTCATTGCACTCGATACGGTCGAAGGGTTCAGGAAGCTCGAGGATCCGCGCGTCCGCGCGTTTTTTCGCGCGGTGGAGACGGAAGAGAAGGAGGCGGGTTTATGACGACGGAAGCGAAGGTGGGAGCGTTCACGCTTCTCGGCATCGCGATTTTGACGGCAGTGCTCCTGCAGCTTCAAGGATTTTCTTTTTCGACGAGCCGCAATTATACGATTTATGTAGGCTTTACGCAGGTCGTGGGGCTTGCCCCGGAAGCGGACGTGCGCTATGCGGGCGTGCCCGCGGGCAAGGTCAAAGCCATTGAGCCGGAGGGAACGGGCGTGCGCGTGACGCTCTCCGTCCATCCCGACATTCAGATCCCGCGTGATGCAAGAATCTCGCTCTCAGCGAACAGCGTCCTCGGCGACAAGTTCGTCCTCATCTCACCGGCGGGATCGAAGAGTACGGATTACTTGAAGGACGGCGACTTCGTCATCGGCACGGATGAGACGAGCGTCGATTCCGTGCTTGAGAACGTGAGCGAGGCGGTGTCCGACGTGCACGATCTTCTCGGTTCGTTGAACGACATCCTCGGCAATCCGCGCATGAAAGAGTCCGTTCTCGGCTCGGCGGAAAATGTGCGCGAGGTCACGGCGCACATCCGCGATCTCACGGCTGTGCTCGGGCGCGTCGCGCTGCAGAACGAGGGCAATATGCACGCGATGATGCAGGAGATGCGCACGATCTTGACGAACCTTGCTGCGACGACGGAGACGGTGCGCCAGATGGCGGCGGACGTCTCCGACGGCGGCGCGACGGCCGCGAATCTTCGCTTGACGCTGCTGAACGTCGCCAAGGCGAGCGAGAACATCCGGCAAGTGGCGGAGGAACTGCACGACGTCACGGGCGATCCCACGGTGCGCGAAGATCTCAAGGCGACGATCCATCAGGCGCGCGCTGTCACAGAGAAGGCGAACGACACGCTCGATAACTTGAAGAGCATCGAGGCGCAGCCTTCGCTCGACGTCCTATACAGCGGCAAGGATCGCGACTGGATCACGAACTTCAATGTCGACGTTTCCAAGGAGGACAGGCCCGATCGCTTCCTGCGTGTCGGCGTCGAGGATATCGGCGAGGGGAACGATTTGAATCTTGAGGTCGGCCGCACGAAGGGCAGGCTCGGCGCACGCGCGGGACTCATCGCGGGCGAGCCGGGCATCGGACTTGATGCGAATGTGGGAAATCGCTGGTGCTTCTCCGCCGACGCCTACGACCCCGACGATTTCCGCCTGCGCCTTTCCGCGCAGTATCGTCTGCGTGAAGATACGTATCTGATGGGCCAACTCAAAGATCTCAACCGCAGCGAGCGGCGCACCGCCTACTTCGGTCTGCACCAGTCATTTTAGGAGGAATCATTGTGAAGCAGTCAAAACATTTTTCCAAGAAGCTTGCGGCGCTCGTCGCGGGCGGGCTCTTCTCCCTGAGCTTCGCATCTGCGTCCGCAGCGGAGACGCGCTCTCTCGCACTCTCCGAGAGCGTGGAACTGGCGCTTGAGAACAATCGCTCGATCAAGTCGTCCGTGACCGATGTGGATGCGGCGGACTGGGCATACCATGAGGCGCGCCGCACGGCAGGCCCGAAGCTCACGCTCTCGACGCAGGGCAACCGCGTCGGCGGCAAGGCATACAAGATGTACGACCACGACTATGCTTTTCGGAGCAGCGCGGCGCTTTCCTTCCCGCTCTACACGGGCGGCAGCATCGAGCGCGGCATCGAGGCGGCGCGCTACGGCGTGAACAATGCCGATCTCGCGCTCGAAGGCACGAAGCAGGCGGTGCGTTACCAGACGACGGGACAATATTTCAAGGCGCTCGAATACCGCAATCTCATCAAGGTCGGCGAGATGTCCGTCGCCAATTTGAAGAGTCATCTGGCAAATGTCAACGCGCAATACAAGGTGGGCACGGTCGCGCGTTCCGATGTGCTCGCATCCCAGGTCTCGCTCGCGAATGCTGAGCAGAGTCTCGTGAACGTGACGAACAACTACGACGTCGCCATCGCTGAACTCAATAAGATCATCGGCTTGCCGACGGACACGAAGCTCTCGTTGGCGGACGAACTCGCCTACAGAAAGTATGATCTGAGCCTTGAGGACTGCACGGAGTACGCGCTCGCGCACCGTGCGGACGGCATCGCGGCGGACTATGCCGTGCGTCAGGCGAACGCTGCCATGGAGGCGACGCGCGGCGCTGCGCTGCCGCAGGTCAGTGCAGCGGCATCCCGCACGGTCGGCGGCGACAGCCTCTTTTCCAACAACACGGATTCGGCGGACACTTGGTCGATCGGCATACAGGCGAACTGGGCGGCCTTTGATAACAACGTGACGCAGGCGCAGGTGAACCAGAAGCGTGCGGCGGTGCACAAGCTGCAGCAGGCGGCGGAGGACACGCGCGAGCAGATTGCGCTCGACGTGCAGACGGCGTACCTGAGTCTTCTGGCGGCGGAGAAGAATATCGAGACGACAAGTGTCGCCGTCGAGCATGCCATGGAGGACTTCAAGATCGCGCAGGTGCGCTACACGGCGGGCGTCGGCACGAACCTCGACGTGACGGACGCCGACGAAAAGCTTGTCGCGGCGCAGACGAATTACTACGATGCGCTCTACAACTACAACCTCAGCAAGGCGGCGCTCGATCGGGCCATGGGCCTGCCCGTCGATCTCGACACCGTTTCCTACCGTGAGAAAGTCGACGGCAAGTACTATAAGGCGGCGAAGGAACAGGCCGAGACAGCGCTCTACCATACGGATGAGGCGGCGGAGAAGATGGCCGCTGAGCAGAAGCTGCTCGATGAGAAGAGCAGGAAGAGCCGCACGGCGAAGGACGATGCGATGATTCCCGTGACGCACGGCGCACCCGTCAAGACCGCACCTGTCAAGACCGCAGAGAAGGATGCGGCAGCTGAAGCGGCTGCAGCGGGGGAGATGTAAAGCGCATCGAGCCGCGATGTCCTTTCGTGCCGCATAACTTGAAAAAGAGACAACGAGGAGGAAGAGCCGATGAAGAAGGGGTGCATTGTTTTCGCTGCAGTCGTCATCGCACTCTTCCTTTTTGCGCTCGTTTGCGGCATGGCGGCTTACATCGCCCATACGGGCGCTTACGTTGAGGAGGCGGGCAGGACGCTTTCTGCAAAGGCGTCCGATTCGCTCGGCGTTCCCGTCGCCATCGACGCCGTGCGGGTCGAGTCTTGGCATACGCTTGCCCTTGACGGCATCGCGGTGCAGGATAGGGCGGGAGAGGAGATCCTGCGCGCTGCGCACGCCGAGGTGGAAATGAGTCTCTTTGCGGCTCTTTCCGCCTCGCCTGTTGCCGCGATTTCCCATGTGACGGTCATAGAGCCGGAGCTTTCCCTGCAGCAGCGCGCGGACGGAAGCTGGAACGTCGCCGACCTCGTGCAGCAGGAAGCAGGGGAAAATGATTTTTGCGGCAAGGTCAGCGTGAAGGAAGGAAAGGCGAACGTTGCCGTTTCGGGCAAGGAAATCGCCTTGGAAGATATCGGGGCGGAGCTTGACTTCGTGCACAAGTCTTCTGTCTCCGTTGAAGCTGAGGCCAGCTGCAAGGGCGCACCGCTCGCTGTCGAGGGAGAAGTCTCGAAAGAGCGGCAGGAACTGAAGCTCAAGGGGGAAAATATCAATGCGATGGATTATATCGCATTCCTACCCGAAGGCGTGCTTCCCGACGAGATCGAGCTGCAGGCGCTGCACGTCGACGAGACGGCGCTGAAGCTCGTGCGCGAGGCGGATGACGTTTCGCTTGCGGGCGACGTGCGCCTTTCGGGTGCGAAGGCGCTCGTCCATGGCATGGAGGTTGAGGCGTCGCGTGGACTCGTCGTCTTTTCGGGCAAGGAGGCGCGCATCTTTTTGCGTGCTTCTGCCGAAGAGCAGCAAGCGTCCATTCATGGGAAGGTCGCTTGGCAGGAGGAAGTGCCGAGCTTCAACTTCGTCGTCGAGTCCGCGGCCTTTGATCCGTCGAAAATCTTGGCGCAGAGCCCTTTCCAAGGTTCGGTGCGCGTCCTCGCTTCCGTTTACGGCACGCCGCAGGACTGGAAGGTTGACGGAGAGTGCGAAGCCCCGGTCGTGACGCTCTACGGCACATCGCTTTCAGCGGTGAAGGCAAAGGGGCACTACGAGGACGGCCTTCTGACGGCGAGCGGCGAGGCAGGAGCCTTGGGAGGCACGTTCGAGGGCGGGGGGATGCTCCGCACGGCGGACGGCTCCTACAGCGCACACGTCGAAGCGAAGGGGCTTTCGGGCGAGGAAATCGCCGCCGTGCTGCCTGTGGACGGTCTTTCCCTGACGGGGAAGTGCGCTGCGGACATCGCATTGAGCGGCAAGGGGACGGATTTGGCAGATCTTCTCGCTTACGGCACCTTTTCGGGCGAGGGCGCGTCCTTCGGCGGCGTTGCGGCCGAGAAGGTTTCCGCATCGTTCTTCAAGCAAGGGGAGCTTCTTCATTTTGATAACCTCAACGCGTCGTTTGCGGCGGGCGGCACGCTCGTTGTCGAGGGTGACGTGCGGGGCGGCACGGCGCTCGACCTGCGCTTTTACGGTACGGCATTGCCGCTGGCGCTCGTCGACGCCTTTGTGCCGGAGGCCGAGGGAGCGGGTACGCTCGACATCGCGGGCGCAGTGCGCGGCGACGCGTCGAATCCTGCCATTGAGGCGGATTTCGAGGGAACGGCGGGAAGTCTCTTCCATCAGCCTTTCGACGCATTCCACGGCGCCGTGCACGGCAGCACCGACGGCATCGCCATTGACCGCTTCTCCGTGGAGCGTGCGGGCAAGGAGACGTGGATCGCCGAGGGCAGCGTCGGCCTTACGGGTGAGAGGCGCATCGACCTGCGCGTCGATTCCATTGGTGCGCGCATGGAGGACATCGCGGCTCTCGTCGCTCCCGACCAGCCGATCACGGGCAATGTCGACAATACGATCCGCTTCACGGGCACGCTCGACAATCCGTCGGCGGTCGGCTACATCCATCTCTATCGAGGCAGCTACAATGGCTACATCCTCTCGGGCATGGATGGCGACTATTATCTGGAGAACGGCGTCGTGCGCCTGCAGGACTTCCATATCTTCTCCCCACTCGTCGACGTCGACCTCAACGGCACGGTCACGCGCGACGGTGCGCTTGACCTCTATGCCGATGTGCACGATGTGAGCCTCGACCGCTTCGGCAGCAGACTGCCGTATCCGGTCAGCGGCCACGGCACGTTTGCCGGGCATATCGCGGGTACGCTGCAATCGCCTGAATTCATCGGCGTGCTCGATGCAAAGACGCTTCGACTCAACGGACAGGCGATCGAGTCCGTGCACGGCGAGATCGTCTATGGCGCAGATGTGCTGCGCGCCGAGAATATCCGCTTCCAGCAGAACGGCGGCGCCTACGCGATGAAATGCACGGCGAATCTCGAAACGCAGGCGCTTGACGGCATCTTGAACGTCGAGAACGGTGACGTGCGCGCGCTCTTTGCGATTGCGAACCTCAAGAATGACATTCTCGACGGAAGACTGAACGGCACGATCCGCCTTGGGGGCACTTTGGATAATCCCATGGCGGCGCTTGACGCCGTCGTCGTCGAGGGAAAGGCGGCAGGCTACGAGATTCGTGATATGGCTCTGGACATCAAGCTCGCCGACCACGTCGTGACGATCGATGAACTGCACGGCAGGCAGGGCGACGGCGTATTCGCCGCCAAGGGGCGCATTCCATTGGACGGTGCAGTGATGGATGCGCAGTTTGCCGCGAACGGTATCCCTGCCGGTATGGTTGCGAAGGCGGCGGGGGCAGACGCTGACGTGCGCGGTACGATCGATCTTGCCGTGCAGTTCGGCGGCACGCTGGAGAATCCGCAGGCGAATGCCTCCGTCGAAGTGAAGAACGGCGGCGTGGGCGCGTCGACCTTCGACGATATGACAGGCTTGGCGAGTCTCAAGGACAGCGTCATCAACATCGAGCAGCTTCGCGTGAAGAAGAAACTTGGCGAGCGCGAATACAGCGCGAGCGCCAAGGGTAAGATCCCCGTGAGAAGCCTGACGGCGGCCGCCGATGAAACGGTTGCGTCGTCCGAGCAGATCGATCTTTCGCTCGCGCTCGACGATGCCGATCTTTCGCTTCTGCCGATCCTCTCGCCCGCCGTCGAGTGGGCGATCGGTCCGACGAAGGGCAAGGTGCGCGTGACAGGGACGCTCGAAAGGCCGCAGTTCGCCGGTGAGGTCAGTCTCGCGGACGGAGCGCTGAAGTTCAAGGACGTCGCGACGCCCGTCACGGAGATGAAGGCGCGGTTGCGCTTCTTTGGCAGCAGCATCACGCTTGAGGACTGCACGGGCAAGATGGGCACGGGCTCTTACCGCATCGCAGGCAGGACGTCGTTCGGCGGCGGCAGGTGGCGCGATTATGCGCTCGATTTTAAGGCGGATGAGCTTTCTGTCGTCAGCAGTTTCTATGACGGCCCCTTGAGTGCAGACTTTCACATCGAAGAGGGTGAGATGTTCGGACAGAAGATGCCGAAAATCACGGGGGATGTCCGCATCCATCATGCGACGCTTTCCGTTCCCTCCCTTCCCGATGCCGAGAGCGCACTGCCCGAGATGATCTTGGACGTCGGCGTGACACTTGGCGAGCGCGTGCGCTTCTACGATCCCGCACTCTACGACATGCGCCTTTCGGGTGCTTTCCGCTACGGCGGTACGACGCAGCACGTCGAGCCTTCCGGCACGATCCTCGTCGAGCGCGGCACGATTACATACAACAAGACGCGCTTTACAATCCGCGACGGTGAGGCGTACTTCAACCAGATCGGTTCGTTCTTGCCGAGCCTCACGCTCGAAGCGGAGGCGCACGTCGGCAAAGTGCGCATCTTCCTGCACTCGAAAGGTCCTATCGGGGCGATGGAAACGCACCTCAGTTCGATGCCCGAGATGAGTGAGACGGAGATCGTAAGTCTCCTGACCTTTCAGACGCCCGATTTGAAAAGTTCCCAGGCGCTCACATCGCTTTTGACCTTCGGCCTTTCCATGACGGTTCTCGGCGAATTCGAGACGAACGTGAAGAATGCGCTCGGCCTCGATGAATTCCGCATCGCGGGCGAGGACGTGACGACGACGGATAAGGACGTCATGAAGCCGGGTGAGGTGGCGCACGGACTCGAATACATGCTGGAAGTGGGCAAGTACATCAACGACAGGGTCATGCTGCGCTACAAGCAAGGCATCGGCAACAAGGTGCGCGAATTCGGTGTGCGCTACGACTTCAATGACCGCATGAGCATCTATTGGAATCGCGACGAGGACGCGAAATCTGTCGTTGGCATCGAAGCGCGCATCAAATTCTAAGCGCGAGGAGGATTGTCATGAGACTTGAGGAATATTTGCAGGAACTCGAAAAGGTCGAACTCCTTGCGCCCGAGGAAGAAAAGTCCTTGTGGCAGGCCTTCAAGGAGCGCGGCGAGAGGGAGGCGAGGCAGCGCCTGATCGAGTCGTACCAGCCGCTCGTGTTCAAGACGGCGCTGCCGTGGCGCACGAGCGAGAGCATTATGGACATCATACAGGAAGGAACAGTTGGACTCATCGAGGCGGTGGAAAATTTCGACTGGAAGCGCGGCGTTGCCTTCAGTCTCTTCGCCGTCCATCGCATACGCGGCAGGATGCTGAATTTCCTGCAGAAAGAAGGCAGACGCGATGTCACCTGCATGGATGCGCCTCGCGCCGACGGCAAGGTGCCTTGGGAACTTCTGCCCGACACGACGCCTTCCGTCGCTGAGCAAGCGGAACTGGGTTTCATGACGCGGGAGCTTCATCGGGCGCTCGCACGGCTGCCGCAGAAGGAGCGCGTCGTCCTCGAAAGCGTGTACCTGAAGAGCGAAACGATTCCGAAGATCGCCGATGTGCTCGACGTCAGCGCTTCGCACATCTACCGCTTGCAGAAGAATGGCATACGCCGCGTGCGCGGCATGCTCTCGCGCCTCATGCGCTTCTAGGGGAGGAGGGAGAGGAAGATGGCGGAGGAAAGAGAAAGGATCTGTGCGCACGTCAAGGCGGCGAAGGACTGGCTGGGGCGTGCAGAGTCCTCATTGGAGAAGGAAGAGGATGTCCGAGGCGGACTCAATCTCATGCTGGCGGAGGCGGAACTGCAGCGTGCGAGAGAGACGCGCAAAGGGAAGCGCTTCGCACGTTTCGTAGCGCCGGCGCTCGCCGTGCTCCTCGCCTTGGGCGGCATCACCCTGCAGAGGAGTGCAGAACCGACGGCGGCACCTGCCGAGAAAAGTCCTGCGCCGACCGTCGGACAGGGGACGATGATTCACGAGGAGAAGGGAAGTGAGACTCTCGCCGAACGAATGGGATCTGCGGCGAATCTTTCGGAATCTCGTGAGATCGAGCTGCCCGTCATGCCTGTTCGGGTGCAGGAAAGCCCGATTGTACAGGCACAAGAACAGGCGCAGTCTACCGAGCCGCCGGAGCCGCAGCCTGCCTTGGAGCAGCAGATGGAGAAGCCGAAGCAGACCTCTGCCGCTTCGCCGCCGACCGAAGACATGCAGGAGCTCATGGTCGCTGCAGGGCGTGTGCTGCGCGAATGATTCTTATGTTTCCTATAATTCGATGAGTCTGTTGTTAAGTCTTTGCGTCCCCCTTGACCTCGTGGGCATTCATGGTACAATAAAGAGGATGTGAAGCATAGGAGGTTGAAAACTTGGATATGAAGAGAACGCGAATCCTCGCCGGGGCCGTCGCACTGGCTGCGGGCTTTGCCGGCTTTTCCGCAGATGCCTCTGCGGCCGTCGCCGTCGTGGGTACGATGCAAGGCGATCAGGAGATGAAGAACGCCGCTGCAGACGCCGAAGAAATCCGGCGCGTGGATGCGCAGACTGCTGCTGAAAGCGCTGCCGCTAAGACGCAGCTGAAGGATGCGCGTGTCGAGGCGTGGGAGGCTAAGCGCCCCGAGGAGCGCAAGATTGACGAGGAGGCGAAGATCGCTGATGGTAAAACCATCGTCGACATCGTTATCGACGGCGCGGGCAAGGATACGATGGCGACGGCGCGCGCTGCCCTCGTGCAGCGCGTAGGTGATGTGTATGATGCGAAGAAGGCGCAGGGCGATCGCTCCGCCATCTTCGATACGGGCTATTTTTACGACCTCTACCCGTCGTGGGAATATGTGCCTGAGGGCGTCGTTCTTACGTATCATGTCCTGGAAAACCCCGTGCTTCATTCCGTGAAGATCGAGGGAAATACGGTTGAGACGACGGCAGATCTCGAAAAGCTCGTCACGCTTGAGCCGGGCAAGGTGCTGAACAGCCGCGAACTGCAAAAGAACGTCTCTGCCGTGCAGGAAAAGTACAGGGCAGACGGCTTCATCCTCACCAAGATCGAAGACATGAATATTGATGCTGCGGGAGACCTCACGCTCAAGATCAATGAGGGAAAGCTCGAAGGATTCGCTGTCAAGGGCAATACGAAGACGAAGGATCGCGTCATCCTGCGCGAGATGCGCCTGAAGATCGGTGAGCCGTTCGACGTGAAGAAGGCTCGCCGCAGCATGCAGCGCATCTACAACCTCGGCTTCTTCGAGGACGTGAACATGAAGCTCAATCCCGGGAAGGAGTCGGGATCCGTCGTCCTTGAAGCGGACGTCGTCGAAAAGCGCACGGGTAACTTTGGCATTGGTGCCGGCTACAGTTCATCGGACGGCCTCGTCGGCATGATCAATGTTGGCGATACGAATTTCCGCGGCACGGGCGATGCCGTGAGTCTTCTCTACGAGATGAGCGGCGATGATACGGACGCGCACGGCTTCGTCTTCTCCTATCGCCGTCCTTGGCTTGATAGCAAGGAGACAGCGGCTTCTCTGCGTATCTACAACCGCACCTACGAGTATGACGATTATGATACGGACGGTAACTTGGAGGAAGAGTACATGCGCAGGTACGCGGGCGGCGAGATCACCTTGAGCCGTCCCGTCAACGAATATGCGACGAACTTCATCACGCTGCGCAATCGCAAGGACAGCTATGAAAATCATAAGAGCAGCGGAAATCAGGGCGATCGCAGCACGCCGGCATGGAAGGCGTGGCGCGATGCGAACTTCGGCACGACGCGCAGCGTCACGCTGTCGCGCGTGAACGATACACGCGACAACATCTACAATCCGACATCTGGCGGACGCATGAGCCTTGAAGCAGAGTTTGCGGGCTTCGGCGGCGATTTCAACTACCAGAAGTTCACGGCAGAGGACAAGCGCTTCTTCAAGGTCGGCCGAGCGCAGACCGTCGCTGTACGCGGACAGATCGGCTACGCGCACGGCTCGATTTCCGAATCGAACCTCTACAAAATCGGCGGACAGGACTCCCTGCGCGGTTATCGTGACGACCAGTTCCGCGGCACGCATCTACTGCTCGCGACGGTTGAGTACCGTTTCCCCATCGTGAAGAAGGTGCAGGGCGCCGTCTTCACCGACTGGGGAAATGCTTGGAGCGATGATCGCTGGCCGAATAGGATCAAGGGTAGCGTCGGCATGGGGCTGCAGCTTGAGACGCCGATCGGCCCGATTCGCCTCGACTACGGACGTGGCTCGGACGGCGGGCGCGTGCACTTCAGCGTCGGCGGTTCCTTCTGATGCTTGGGCGAAGGGCAAGGGCGCAGATGCTCCTCGCGCTCTTCGCCTTCGTGTTCCTTTGGATGGGTGGTGGACACGCCTTTGCTTCGGGCACGGTCACGGCGGTTCATGCCGAAGTTGTAGCGGACGGCGAGGCCTTGCCACCCACGGTCAAGGTGCGCATGGAAAAGAGCGTCGCCGCCATTTCCTCACAAATCATCGAGGGAAAACCGCTTTCTTCGTATGAAGGGCGCAGGGCGGCGGACGAGGCGACAATCCGTGAGGTATTCGACAAGGTACTCGTCGGCTATTCTGTAACGGACGTCGCCATTGAGCCTGGCGAGGAGACGTACGTCCGTGTGACTCTTGCTCCTTGGGCGAATCGCGTTGAGGCGGTCGAGGTCGAAGTTGTGGTCGATGGTGTCTCGCCTGTCATAGGGAAGATGGCGAAAGAAGATCTCGCAGGTGTCGAGACGGTGTTTCGACAAAGCCTCGAAGGGCTTCCAGTGGCCGCTGTCGACTGGACGAACGGCGTCCTGAAGGAGAGTCTGAACGCCTACATGGCGGAGCATCTGCCCGAGTTTCGCGCCGACTTCGATGTCGAGACGGCAGGGCACACGCACGTCACGCTGACGGTTTATCCGAAGATGCCTGTCGTGCGCACGATTGATCTCGCCATGCGTTCGGATACGATCGCGAACTTCGCTCTGCTGGAAAAGCGCAGCGTTCTGCAGGCGAAGGCGAACGAGATGCTCGGTGTTCCCGTTGCATTCGTGGCTCGTCACGAGAAGGAATTTGCGCGGGGCATGGAAGAAGTTCTCGACACATCAGGCGAGTTCCGCACGCTCGGTTTAAAGACGCATGCGACGATTGCAGCAGGTGAGCAGACCTCGGTTATGAGTCGCAGCGATACTTCGCGATACCGCCTGCGCCTCGAAGGATGGAGCGATATTGGCAGACCTTCTGCCGACGGCAATGACATAACGTTTCGCGCCCATGCCGGAGCGATGTTGTCGGCAGCGGATGAAATCTTCGTGCAGGCCGATGTATTGCCGCAGAATTTTGACTGGGGCTGGGAAGCGGCCTACGAGAGACGCGTCTTTCCTGGAATCTTCGCAAGCCTTCGCTACGATATGCGCGAACATGCGTGGACGACGGGGGTGCGCACAGACCCCCTGCCGCGCGTTGAAGTGCGCTGGGAGTACCGCCGCGCCGATCATACGGGTGAGGCTGGAATCAGCTATCGTCTGCACGATTTTCTGCGTGCCGAGCTCGTGTGGGACTCTTCAGGTAACTGGTTGCGCCTGATTGGCGATTTTTAAGGGCGTCCGCGCCCTCTTGGGCTTGAATCCCCCAAAAGAGTTTGCTATAATGTTTATCGTTGGGTATTTGAGGAAGGATCGCGATGCAGCGTTCTTCAAAAGGGAAAAGGAGACAAAGAAATGGTAAAACTTCAAAAGACGCAGGTCAAGATCTTTTGCGTGGCGCTTGCGCTCGTATTCATTGGCTCAGTCGTGGCTCTCGGCCTTTCGCAGCTCGGCACGAGCACAGCGTCTGCAGCATCTTCGTCCGTCGGCGTCGTCGATTACCGCAAGGTGATGATGAGTCATCCGGATTACGCTTCGGCTTCGAACGAGATGCAGAAGGCGATGCAGGAAGCGCAGATGCGCTTCGAGGCGGACAACGCAAACAAGAGCGATGAGGAGAAGGCAAAGGCGATGCAGCAGGCACAGATGGAGCTGCAGCAGAAGGAACAGGATCTCATCTCGGGCATCCAGAAGAAGATCGACGATGCCGTCAAGCAGGTCGCTGAAGCCAAGGGGCTTTCCGTCGTCATCGACAAGAGCGCTGTCGTCTATGGCGGTCAGGACATCACGGACGATGTCATGAAGAAGTTCAAATAAGAAAATACGGATATGCGCGCGCGAGCGCATGATGTACCGGGCGGGCTTCCTGCCCGGTACTTTTAAATGCAGGGGCTTTTCGGGAGGTGGATGAGATGCCGCAGGAAAAGGCGCAGGGCGGCGGCTTTTGGAAAAAGCGCCGGAAGGAAATTTGCGGTGCTCTTGCTGTCCTGTTCTTGGCGGCTCTTGGCGGCGCGTTCTTTTTCTTTCGAGATGCGCCGCCGCCCGCCGCTCCAACGAAGCAGGAAGAGGGCGGGATCGGCGTCGTCGATGTGGCGCGAGCTGAGAAGGCGCATGAGGCGTATGTGCAGCTGGCGGATCTTGAAGCGCAGTATGCATCGCTCGCCGCCGACATTGATCGACTGAGTCGTGCGCGCCGCGCCTTGAAGCCGCCTGCGCTTGCAGATGAGCCGTTCCAGCTTGCAGCGAAAGAGAAGAATCTGCAGCAGCAGCGTCTCGCGGCGGAAGAGCAGGCGCGTGAGCGCCGCAAGGCGCTCGCTGCCTGGGAGGAAGACACGAAGGACGCCTTTCTCAAGGAAAAGAAGGCGCTAGAAGACGCCTATCAGAATCGCATCGTCAACATCGAGATGAAGATTGACAACCGAGAGGCGATGTTCCTTTCGGAGGCTGATGTAAAAAGCCTGCTCGACGAACTCAAGGCTTTGCGCGAGGAGCGTGGCGAGCGCATACGGGCGCTCTTTGCCGCCCACGACGAGGAGAAGCGGAAGTATCTTGACGCGCTCATCGCGCGCGACGCAAAGAGTGCAAAGTCTACCGCAGCAAGCACACAGGAAGAAGCCGCACGCCAAAAGGCAGAAGCGGAAAGGCGCAACAGCGAGGCGCTCCTGCAGGCAATGCAGGGAGTCGAGATCGATGAGATCCTGCGCCGCAAGAAAGCGGCGCTCGCGGCGAAGGGCGAGGAAGTACGCATCATTCGCGAGCACATTCGCAAGGATATTGAGAGCAAGACGGCGAAGCTCGCGCTCCTTCATCATCTTTCTCTCGTCGTTGCGAAGGAAACGGATGAAGCTGCAGATCTGCGGCGAGAAGAGACAGACGCTCCCTCGCTTCGCTTTCCTGTCGTCGCTCCTGCCGCACTCGATCTGACAGAAGAATTGATTGCCGAGCTTGCGCCCGGAAATACTTAGAAAGAAGTGGAAAATCATGAAGCAGAACAAGAAGCGCATGGCGATGCTCGCAGGTGCCTTTGCCATCATGACGCTCGCCGCAGGCTGCGGCAAGACAGAGATCGGCTATGTCGATCCAAGCCGCATCGAGAAGGAAGCGCCGGCCATCATGAATATTGATGCCGAGATGAAGTCAAAAGTGGAAGAAGTGCAGAAGCAGGCGCAAGAGGATTTGAAGGAGAAGCAGGCGCAGGGTGCGCCGCCCGAGGAGATGCAGAAGGCGCAGCAGCAGGCGATGGGCAAGATTCAGCAGACGAGCAGCATTTACGACCAGCAGAAGACGATCAAACTGCAGACGGCCGTCGGCGAGATTGCACGCACGAAGAAGTTGGATGCTGTTCTCTTCAACGTGGATGAGCAGAAGCTCGTCCATCTCGGCGGCACGGACATCACGGACGATGTGATCAAAGCGCTTCAGTGAGACTGGGAGAGGACATGACGATGAAAAAGACGTTGGGGGAAATTGCTCGCTTCCTGGAAGGACGGCTTGCAGGCGATGAAAACATCGTCGTCACGGGCGCGACGAACATCGAGGCGGCGGGCAGGACGGAGATCACCTTTGCCGCCCCGCCCCATATCGAGGAGGCCAAGGCGTCGCAGGCGGCCGCCGTCCTCCTGCCCGAAGATGTGCAGGGCTTTCCTCTGCCCGCCATCCATGTGAAGGAGCCGCGTGCCGCCTTTGCGAAGCTTTTGGAGCTTTTCACGCCTCCGCTGCAGATTCCCGCGGGCGTCAGTCCGCAGGCTTTCGTGGCGAAGACCGCCGAGGTAGAAGAGGGTGCCTCGATTCTTCCCTTTGCCGTCGTCGATGAGCACGCGAAGATCGCTGCGGGTGCCGTCATTTACCCGCACGTCTACGTCGGGCAGTACGCTGAAATCGGCGAGAAGAGCGTCCTCTACGCGAGCGTCACGGTGCGCGAGCGCTGCCGCGTCGGCAAGCGCTGCGTGCTCCATGCGAACTCGGTCGTCGGCTCCGACGGCTTCGGCTTCACGACGTCGGGCGGCGTTCATACGAAGGTGCCTCAGGTCGGCAACGTCGTCCTCGAAGATGATGTCGAGATTGGCTCGCATGTCGGCATCGACCGCGCTACGACGGGATCGACCGTCATTGGACGCGGCACAAAGATCGACAATCTCGTCCATATCGGGCATAACTGTAAGATCGGCGAGGGGAATCTCATCGTCGCGCAGACAGGCATCTCCGGCTCGACGACGACAGGGCCGAATGTGACCTTCGGCGGACAGGTCGGCACGGTCGGACACATCCACATCGGCGGACATTCCGTCTATGCAGCGCGTTCGGGCATCATCGGCGACATGCCCGAAGGCGTGTTCTGTGCCGGATTCCCCGTGCAGAGCCATCAGGAATGGCTGCGCATGCAGGCGGCTATGAAGCGTCTGCCCGATCTCGTCAAGAAGGTCAAACAGCTGGAAAAGGCACTCAAAGAGAGGGAAGCAAAGGCATGACGTACTACCTCGTGCGCTTTTTGAGCCGCGTCGTCTGTCTTCTGCCCGGGCATTTCTGCGATCGTCTGGGACGCGCTCTGGCGCTCGCCCTCTGGCCTTTTTTGCCCGTGCGCAGAAAGAAGCTCGCGGCCTCGCAGGTAGCCATGTGCCTGGGGACGGATGAGCGGGAGTCAGAGCGCATCGCCAAGGAGAGTGCCGTGCGTTTCGGCCCCATGCTCTTCGAGGTTTTGCGCTTTCCCGTCATCGTGCGCCATATGGCAGACTACGTCGAGATCGAGGGAAGAGAGCATCTCGAAGGAGTCCTCGCCCAAGGCAAGGGCGCGGTCATCGCCACGGGACATGCGGGCAACTGGGAACTTATGGGCGGTGCGCTATCACAGGCGGGATTTCCGCTCATCGGCGTCGCCATGCGCCAGAGGGATGCGGCGATGGATCGCTTCATCAACGAGTATCGGCGGCTCGTCGGTATGCACATCATCTATAAAAACGACGTGCGCGAGATGTTTCGAATGATGAAGGAAGGCTGGGTTGTCGGACTTCTTGCCGATCAGGATACGAATCGGCATGACGGCATCGTGCTCGATTTCTTTGGCAAGCCGACGAACTGCGTACCTGGACCCGCCGCGATGGCTCGTTCGGCAGGGATCGGTGTCATCCCCGGATACATCACGCGCAAGGAGGACGGCACGCATAAGATCATCCTTTATGCGCCCGTCGAGGTACCTCACACGAAGGATAAGCGCGCTGACATCCGCACGGCAGAGCAGGCGGTCAACCGCGTCTTGGAGCAGCATATCCGCGAGCATCCCGAGGAATGGTTTTGGCTGCACGATCGCTGGAAGTCGATGCGTGAGGAGTTTTAGGGCTTCTGCTTGCGCGAAAATGAAAAAACCTTTATAATTCAAGGAGAGTCAAAAATTGCAGGCGGAAGGTGGCTTGTGAATTTATGAAGATAGATGCCTTAAGCTCGCAGCGATCTGCGCTGCAGACACTTGAGCGTGATATCGCTGTACATGAACCCTCACGCAGCGATGCGGATTTTGGAACGGAACTCGCCGATCAGCATGCGGCGTTTTCTGATCGCCAGCTGCAGGAAATCTTGAAGAAGATTGACGAGCAGGGCGCACGCCTTACGAATACGCCGACGTACGATGAGCTCAAGGCGTATCGCGATCTCGTCAAGGATTTCGTCGACGAGGCGGTCGGGCGCATGTATCAGCTTCATGTGCAGGCAGGTTGGGATCGCATGGGACGGCAGAAGGTCTACACGACGGTGCGCAAGATCGATCGGAAGCTCGAAGAGCTTGCGGAAAAAATCCGCACGGGTCAGACGGACGCCTTGGACATCGCGGCGAGTCACGATGCGATTCGTGGAATGCTCGTCGACCTCTATATGTGATGGAGGAGGCGCTTTCCTGGAAGGACGTCCTCGAGCACGAAGGGAATATCCATAGGCTGCGGACCATGCTGCGTGACGGTCGCCTGCCTCATGCGCTCCTCTTTTCGGGGATCTCCGGCGTGGGCAAGAAGAAGGTTGCGCGCCTCTTGGCCGCAGCTTTGCTGTGTGGCAGGGAGAATGCGCCTTGCGGCGAGTGTCCGTCGTGCCGTGCTTTTCTCGCAGGTACGCATTCCGATTACGTTGAGGCGGCGCCTGAAAGCCGCGGCAAGGGCGTGCGCGTCCTGCGCATCGACGCCGTGCGCGAGATTGAGAAGAAGATCGCGCGAAAGCCACTGCTCTCGGGACGCTTCGTCGTCCTTGTGGACGATGTCGACGCGATGAACGAGGCAGCGGCGAACAGCCTTTTGAAGACTTTGGAAGAGCCGCAGGGCGCGGTCTTCTTCCTGCTCGTGACAGCAAAGCGCACAGCGCTTCTGCCGACGATCCTCTCGCGCGTGCGCGACATGTACTTCGGTGCGCTCTCTCCCAAGGTAATTGAAGATGCACTCCTCGCGCGCGGCGTGGAAAACCGGAAGGCACATTCTCTCGCCATGGCGGCGGACGGCAGCCTTGGTCACGCACTGCTCCTGCTCGAAGGGGGTGGGTTGCAGCTCATGGAGGATGCGGCAGAGACGCTCTTTTCGCTTTCTGCGCTCGATATGTTCAGCCTTTGGGCGAAGGCAGAAGAACTTGGCAAATTGCCGCGCGATCGTGCCGAGGAGTGGCTGCTCGCGCTCTCTCACCTTCTTCGTGACATGCTCGCGCTCCTTTCGGGGCGTGGTACGCTCTACCATGAGGAAAAGCGCGGGGCTTTGGCTCATGCGCTCGCGGATTTTCCCGAGACGCGCATCTTCGCTTGTCTCGCTCTCGTGCGCGAGGCGCTCGGGAGGCTTCGGAGCAACGCAAGCGTGCAGCTCCTCTTTGAAGGGCTGCTGATGCGCCTGCGGGATGCACGGGAGTCGGAAAGGTGACGCTGGGCGCGAAAGAACGCGCTTTCAATAGATGAAGGAGGCAAGGGGTTGCAGACGATTGTGGGTGTCCGCTTCAAGAAAGCGGGCAAGATCTATTATTTCAGCCCGGGAAAATACGAACTCGTACTCGGCGACGATGTCATCGTTGAGACGGTGCGTGGCATGGAGTGCGGTCGCGTCGTCCTGGGGGTGCGAGAGGTGGAGGAAAACGGCTCTCAAGTCTTGAAGACCGTACAGCGCAAGGCGACGGAGCAGGATCTTCGCAAGGTCGAGGAAAACCATCGCAAGGAAAAAGAGGCGTTCAAGGTTTGTGAGAAGAAGATCAAGCTGCATGGTCTGCCGATGAAACTCGTCGATGTCGAGTGCACGTTCGACTTGAATAAGATCATCTTCTACTTCACGGCGGACGGGCGCATTGACTTTCGCGAGCTCGTCAAAGATCTGGCCTCCGTGTTCCGCACGCGCATCGAGCTCAGACAGATCGGTGTGCGCGACGAGGCGAAGCTCATGGGCGGCATGGGCTGCTGCGGCAGGCCTTTGTGCTGCTCGATGTTCCTCGGCGACTTCGAGCCGGTGTCCATCCGCATGGCGAAGGAGCAGAACCTCTCTTTGAATCCGACGAAGATCTCGGGCATCTGCGGCAGGCTCATGTGCTGCCTCAAATATGAGTGCTCGGATTACAAAAAGAGCTGCCCCAAGCGCCGTCCGAAGCCGCCGAAGCAGGGAAGCCGCGTCGCGTCGGCGGAAGGAGAGGGAAAGGTCATCTCCATCAATGCGCAGCGACGCACGGCGACGATCCTGCTCGACTCGCACAAGACACTCGTGACAGCGTGGGAGGACGTCATTGCCGTAGAAAAGGGAGACAAGGCGTAAGATGGAGCGCACGGAAGGGGCGCAGGGATCGCCGCCAAAGGAAGCTCGGCATGCAAAGGGCACGCTCTACCTCGCGGCGACGCCCATCGGCAATCTTGAGGACATGACGCTGCGTGCCGTGCGGATTCTCAAGGAAGTGCCGTTGATTGCGGCCGAAGATACGCGCCACACGCGCAAGCTTCTCGCACGTTACGACATCCACACGCGCCTCCTTAGCTACCATGAGCACAACAAGTTTGAGAAGGGACCGCGCCTCGTGGAATTCCTGCTCGCAGGAAACGATCTCGTCTGTGTCAGTGATGCGGGGCTTCCCGGCATCGCTGATCCCGGTAGCCACCTCGCTGCTCTGGCCATAGACGCAGGAGTCACCGTATCGCCCCTGCCCGGTGCGAACGCCGCACTCTCGGCACTCATCTGTTCGGGGCTGGACACGCGGCGCTTCACCTTTGTGGGCTTTTTGCCGCGCACGACGGCGAAGCGCGGCGATCTTCTCACCGAAGTCGCCGCGCGAAGGGAAACGCTCATCTTCTACGAAGCGCCGCACCATCTGAAGGATACGCTCAAGGCGCTCGTTGCTGTTTTCGGCGGAGCGCGGCCTGCGGCAGCTGCGCGTGAGCTTACGAAGCGCTACGAAGAGTTTCGGCGCGGCACGCTCGCCGATTTGCTCGCGCACTACAGCGCAGAAGAGCCGCGCGGCGAGTTTGTCCTCATCGTCGCGGGTACGGCAGATGGAGAGGTACAGGAGGCGACACCGCAGGAGACGCCGCAGGAACTCGTCGCACGCTTTATGCGAGAGGGCAGGTCGAAAAAGGAAGCCATGCGCGAAGCAGCGAAGCGACTGAACTTAAGTCGTCGCGACGTTTATCAGACCTTGCTGGAAGAATGAAAAAGCCCGCCCACTCCCTTTGCGGGAATGGGCGGGTTTCTGGATGTTTGCGCAAAATCTATACGGCTTCCTTCTGCAGATCTCTCGCGCACTTTTTGCAGACGTTGCGCCCCTTGAAGAGCGACACGTCGTCTACACTGCCGCAGAAGATGCACGTGCAGGTCGGTTCGTACTTTCGCAGCACGATGCGATCCTCATCGGTGTAGATCTCCAAGGCATCGCGCTCTGCGATGCCGAGCGTGCGGCGCAGCTCGATCGGTATGACGACACGACCGAGTTCGTCGACTTTTCTGACGATTCCTGTGGCTTTCATAGCTATCTCCTCCTTAGAAGCAGGCCAGCCAACTGCGGGGAAATAGTCATTCAACGTGCAAAAGCAGGGTTGAGTGATTATTACATGTTTACAAGAAGCCTCGAGAAGTCAAGCCGAAGGCGCAGACTGATCGGTTAGACTTCTGTAAAGCGTGAGAACATATGTACAACGTGCCTCTTTGATGATGCCATGCAGGAAACGGGAGAAAAAGCAATGCATGCCGCTTCGTGCGACGGCTGAATATATGTCCTGAAAGTTTACAACATTTACATGAAGAAACATTTTTTGACTAAAAATGTATACTTTTTCCTTTGCTTACAGTATAGCATTTCCAAGGAAATGTTTCAAGTGAAATAATTAAGAAGAAATAATAAATCTATACAAGAAGGACATTGTGCTTTTGATGAAGGACATGGCGAGAGAGAAAGTATTTTGCTGCCAAATCTTCAAGCAATGATTGAAATGATCGGCACTTTCTCGATGTGCGGAACTTGAAAATCTTGCATAGGAGGACAAATTTATTCTATAATAGTGAGGATATATAAATGCGGCATCATGCCGTTGAGGAGGCTTTTTGATGACAAGGAAATCATTCTACATAACGACGCCGATCTACTACCCGAGCGCGAAGCTGCATATTGGACACGCGTACTGCACGACGATTGCCGACGCTGTCGCACGTTTCAAGCGGCTGACCGATCACGATGTGTTCTTTCTCACGGGAAGCGACGAGCACGGGCAGAAGATCCAGCAGAAGGCAGAGGAGGAGGGCGTGACGCCCCTTGCCTACGTCGACAAGATCGTTGCGGGATTTCAGGGGCTTTGGCAGAAGCTCCACATCTCGAACGACGATTTCATCCGCACGACTGAGGAGCGCCACCAGCGCGTTGTGCAGGAGGTCTTCCGCCGCATCTACGAGAAGGGTGACATCTACAAGGGCAAGTACAAGGGGCTTTACTGCACGCCGTGCGAGAGCTATTGGACGGAGCGTCAGCTCATAGATGGCAAGTGCCCCGACTGCGGGCGCGAGGTGGCGGAGGTCGAAGAGGACGCCTACTTCTTCAAGATGTCGCACTATGCCGACCGCGTCCTCGCGTACATTGAGGAACATCCCGACTTCATACAGCCCGTCTCGAGGCGCAACGAGATGATCAACTTCATCAAGCAGGGGCTTGAAGATCTGTGCATCTCGCGCACGTCGTTCGACTGGGGCATCCCCGTGCCGATCGCACCCGATCATGTCATCTACGTCTGGTTCGACGCCCTGACGAATTACCTGACGCCGATCGGCTTCTTGGACGATCCCGAGAAATTTGAGAAGTATTGGCCGGCCGACATCCATCTCGTCGGCAAGGAGATCGTGCGCTTCCATTCGATCATCTGGCCGTGCATCCTCATGGCGCTCGATCTGCCGCTGCCGAAGATGGTATACGGCCACGGCTGGCTGATCGTAGACGGCGACAAGATGTCGAAGTCGAAAGGCAACGTCGTCGATCCCGTGCAGCTCATCGATGAGTTTGGCGCCGACGCCATCCGCTACTTCCTGCTGCGCGAGATCAACCTCGGACAGGACGGCAACTTCTCGCGCGACGCTCTCATTACGCGCATCAACGCTGACCTTGCGAATGACCTTGGCAACCTCCTGCACCGCACGCTGAACATGATCGGCAAGTTCCAGGACGGTGTCGTGGAAGAGGCGCAGGGAGAGAGCGCGATTGACCGCGCCTTCCTTGCGGACGCGGAAAGTGCAATCGCCGCCTACGAGCGCGAGATGGAAGAGATGAAGCTGCAGAGCGCCATCAAGACGACGTGGGCGTTCATCAGCCGTGCGAACAAGTACATCGACGAGACGATGCCGTGGGCGCTCGCCAAGGATGCTGCGAAAAAGCAGGAACTGACGAATACGCTTTACAATCTCGCCGAGAGCCTGCGTCGCATCAGCGTGCTCATCGAGCCGTTCATGCCGGAGACGGCGGCGAAGATCTGGCATCAGCTCGGCCTTGAGGGAGACTTCTCTCGCGTGCGCTTTGTTGACGTGCGCACGTGGGGCGGCTTCCTAGCGGGAACGCATGTGGGAAGCCCCAAGCAGCTTTTCCCGCGCATCGAGGTCGAGGCAGAGGAAAAGCCTACGATGCAGGGGAGGAAAGGCTCTGCCGCAAAGTCCCAGGGGGCGCAGAAAAACCAGGGGAAGGCGGAAAAGACGAACGTTGCTGCGCCTGCGGACGGCGTCATCACGATCGACGATTTCAACCGCGTCGATCTGCGCGTCGCTGAGATTCGGAAGGCGGAGCGCGTGCCCGATACGGCGAAGCTTATGCGCCTTACCGTGAGCCTCGGCACGGAGGAGCGCGAGGTCGTTTCGGGCATCGCCGAGTTCTATGCGGCAGACGAGCTTGTTGGCAGGAAGGTCGTCCTCGTCGCGAACTTGAAGCCCGCGAAGATTCGTGGTATTCGCTCGCACGGCATGATCCTGTGCACGGCGGACGAGAGCGGACTGCGCCTCGTCGAGCCTGCCGCATCCGCAGGGAGCAAGGTGAAGTGATGGAGCTTATCGATTCTCATGCGCATCTCGACGGCGAGAAGTTCGCGGACGACTGCGCCGCCGTCGTTGAGCGTGCACTGGCAGCCGGCGTCGTGAAGATCATCACGATGGGCGACAGCCTCGAGTCCTCGGCGCGGAGCGTCGCGCTCACGGAGGAGTTCGAGTCCGTCTATGCGGCGGTCGGCATCCATCCCGAGGAGGCGCAACCGATGACGGCGGCGACGGACGACCAGCTTGCCGCTTGGGCGGCGCAGGAAAAGGTCGTCGCCATCGGCGAGATCGGGCTCGACTATTATTGGGAGAAGGACGAGGAAAAGCGTGCGCTGCAGCGTGCGATCTTTGTGCGCCAGCTCGATCTCGCGCGTCAGCTCAGGCTGCCCGTCTGCATCCACGACCGCGAGGCGCACGGCGACATGATGAAGATTCTCAAGACGGAGGGCAGAGGGCTTCGCGGCGTGCTGCACTGCTACTCGGGAAGCTGGGAGATGGCGGCGGAACTCTTGAAGGGCGACTGGTACTTCGGCATCGACGGGCCTTTGACGTACAAGAACGCCGCGAAGCTGCCCGAAATCGTGCAGCGCCTGCCGGCGGAGCGCATTCTCGTTGAGACAGATTCCCCCTACCTTTCTCCCATGCCGTTTCGCGGCAAACGCAACGAGCCTGCCCATGTACTCTACGTCGCCAAGAAGGCGGCGGAACTGCGCGGCGAGAGCCTTGAAGCCTTCGCGCGGGCGACGCGCGAGAATACGCGCGATCTGTACGGGATTTGAGAGAAAATTTAATTTAATATGACACAAAGAAAGAAGTGGTGAAAGCCTGTCGTAAAAGGGCTTTCACCACTTCTCTTTTCCCTAAATATGGTGGTTAATTCTGTCAAAGTGGGGCATATCTTGACAAAGGGGGAAAAAGGTGCTAGAATAAGCCTGTCGTTAGATTTCTAAGGGGGGATTGAATGACTTTAAGGAAACTAGCACTTTGCATGGTGTTGATCCTCGGAGTCGTATTCACGACAGGTTTTACGGACGCGATGCGCAATGTCAGCATCGACGTCGATGGCAAGACTTTGGAGGTAAGCACCCGATACTCGAGCCCGGAGCTGATCTTGCATCAGGCAGGCGTCGAGATTAGGCACAAGGATGAGTTTCAGTTAAAGAAATCGGACAAAGAAGAAAAAATTATTGTGCAACGTGCCGTGCCGGTCGTCATTGAGTTCGAGGGCGACAGGCAGAAGGTTTATACGACTCGCAGCAATGTGGGCGAGGTACTCAAGGACTACGGATACGTCGGCGACCGCTTCTCGGCGGAGCTGGACGGGGCAACACGACTTGAAAAAAATCTCAACATCAAGATACACGATTTGGTCGCAGAAAAAGAAAGAGAAGAAGAAGCAAGACGTGCCCAGTCTGTAGAAACATCGCGCGGCGCTATGCGCTATGTGCGTGAGTACGATATGGAAGCGACGGCTTACCTGCCGACCGACGGCGGCGGCAGTGGCATCACGGCTTCTGGTATGCTCGCAGAGCGGGGCGTCGTAGCTGTGGATACGGACGTGATTCCCTTGGGAACGCGCCTCTACATCCCGGGCTACGGTGTGGCCATCGCAGGGGATACGGGCGGCGCCATCAATGGCGAGCGCATCGACCTGTGTATGGAATCCTACGGTGAGGCGATGGAATTCGGCCGCCGTTGGGTCAAGGTTTATGTCTTGGAATAACGACATAAAAAGAGGACTGTACGCGAAAGCGGCAGTCCTCTTTTCGTATGTGTATTATCTGCGAAAATGTATGACGTGCGCCTTCGCGCGGTCAGGTCTTTTCGATATACGGCTCTTCGTGGAAGGCTTCGGCATGCTGTATGAGGCCCTTGAGGCGTTCGATGTTCTTCTTGTGCAGCACGATGGCGAACTCGATGCGCGTCCTCTCCTCGTCCGTGAAGTCGCCCGTTTCGTGTGATTCCTCGATGCGCTTCAAGCGTTCTTCGACATCGGCAAGCTCGTCGACGAGGAGCTTTCGGTCGTGCATGGCAAGCCCGTAGACGGAGCGCAGCCCCTGGCGCACCTCGTGCGCATAGCCCGCCTCGTGTGTGACGGCTTCCAGCTCCTTGGCGATCTCATAGATGATGTCATAGGGACTGGCGGCGCCGTTGATCATGCCGAGCATCTTCATCTTGATGTTCTCAAAGAGCGTGTAGTCGATATTCTCGTGGTGGATTTCTTCTGCCATAGTTGCATCTCCTTCCTCACTTCGGACTTCCCTAGTATAGCATCATTCCGTTTTTGTTTACAGAGTAGGATGCACAGTCTATAATAAAAAGAGTAATTTTCTATAAAAGTCCAAGAAGTCAAGCCGAAGGCGCAGACGGATTGGGTAACTTTTGTTGAGAGCGGCGCACTTTTGTCCACAAAGTGGACGTTTGTGCGTGTAATTTTTTGAGGTGATATGATACCATGCAGAAACAAAAAGAAATGCGGCGCGGTCTGCAGAATCGCCATTTGCAGATGATTGCGCTCGGCGGCGCCATCGGCACGGGGCTTTTCTACGGCTCGGCGTCGACCATCAAGTTTGCGGGGCCTTCCGTCATGCTCGCCTATCTGACGGGCGGCGTCGTCATCTTTCTCATCATGCGCATGCTCGGCGAAATGGCGGTTGAAGAGCCGGTGTCCGGCTCTTTCAGTCACTACGCCGCGAAGTATTGGGGTGCTTTCCCGGGCTTCCTCTCGGGCTGGAATTACTGGTTCAACTACGTCATCGTCAGCATGGCGGAGCTTTCCGTCATCGGCATCTACATGAACTACTGGCTGCCCGATCTGCCGCAGTGGCTCTCAGCGCTCGTCACGCTCGTCGTCATCACGGCACTGAATCTCGCGGCTGTCAAGGCTTACGGCGAGATGGAATTCTGGCTTGCCATCGTCAAGGTCGCCGCCATCGTCTCGATGATCGTCCTCGGGCTGTACCTCGTCTTTTCACGCCCTGAGACGTTCCCGATGAACTTCTCCAACCTCTGGGTGCATGACGGCTTCTTTCCGAACGGCGTATGGGGCATGATGCTCTCAATCACCGTCGTCATGTTTTCTTTCGGCGGCATCGAGCTGATCGGCATCACGGCGGGAGAAGCCGCCGACCCGGATCGTTCGATTCCGCGCGCCATCAATCAGGTCATCTGGCGCATCCTCATCTTTTACGTCGGCGCGATGGCGGTGCTCATGGCGCTTTGGCCGTGGGACGAGGTAGGCATGGAGGCAAGCCCCTTCGTGCAGATCTTCTCGAACGTCGGCATCCCTGCCGCCGCGCACATCCTGAACTTCGTCGTCCTGACCGCTGCGGTATCCGTCTACAACTCGGCGATCTACAGCAACTCGCGCATGCTCTACGGACTCGCTGCGGGCGGCGATGCGCCGAAAATTCTCGCGAGTCTGTCGCGTCAGGGCGTGCCCGTCGTCGGCATCCTCATCTCCTCGGGCGTGACGCTTCTCGCCGTACTCCTCAACTACCTGTTCCCCGGGCAGGTATTCATGCTCTTTCTCTCCATCGCCATGGCGTCCGTCATCATCAGCTGGGGCACGATCGTCATCACGCATTTGAAATTCCGTCGCCTCTATGCGAGAGAAGGACGCAGGGCGAAGTTCCGTGCCCCCTTCTTTCCCGTTGTCAACTACATCTGCCTAGCGTTCCTCGTCATGATGTACGCTCTCATGACGCAGATACCCGACATGCAGTTCGCCGTCCTCGTCCTGCCCGTCTGGCTCTTCGTGCTGTGGCTCGGCTATCGCAGGAAGAAGCGCGGTATTTCCTAGAAAAAATTGGTTTTTATCGCGTGTTTATGATATGATGAGAGAAAATGCTGAGGAGAGAACTATGTGCGGAAAGATGAATGCTCGTGAGATGGTGCCGGCAGAATTGCCGTCGCATTTGCAGCAGCCGATGACGGAAGGCGTGGATGATCCGGCAGAGAGCCATGGGGGGCGGCAAATCGCCGTCCTCGTGCGCCAGACGCAGGAGGCGCACTATGCGCTTTGCGTGGCATCCCTGCAGGCGGCGAGGCTTCCTGCCGGCTACGCGTTGGAGATCTTCCCTCTGACGGCAGCGCAGCCCTATGCGAAGCAGGTGAATGAAATCCTTTCGCGCACGACTGCGAAGGTCAAGATCTTCATCAACGATGACGTCTGCCTGACCTCGCCCTTGGCAATCGAGCAGATGCTGGAAATCTTCCGCGAGGAAGACGTCGGCATGGCCGGCTTCCTGGGCAGCCGTTCGCTTCCCGTGAGCGGCAACCTCTTGGAGGCGCCAGATGTATGGGGCGCCGTCCGTATGCCGATGAAGGGAAGCCTTGAGGAAATCCGCTTCGGCAAGGCAGCCACTCACGAATTCACGACGGGCGTGCGATTCCTCTGCCCGTCCTTTTTTGCGACGCAGGTTGATATTCCTTGGAATGAAGACTATGAGAAGCAGTATTATGCCGTCCTTGCGCATTGCCGTGCTATGGAGGAGGGCGGACAGAAGATGGTCGTGCCGCTGCCGCGCGAGATTTGGTGCGCCTATCAGATGGAAAATATATCGTTTGACTCTGCCGAGGGAGATCGTCGGCGCTACTTTGCAGCCTATCATTCCAGACTGGATGATGTGCTGTCATCTGGGGCGCGATTGGCTCTCTATGCGTGCAGCAAGGATGCACAAGTCGAAGGCTGGCAGAGTTTTTCTCATCCTGGGGGAATCGCCGTCGGCGCTCGGACGAGGATACATGAGACGGCGCTTTGCCGGCTGCTCTCGGACAACTTCGTGGGCGAGCCGCGCATCTCTGTCGGCGACGACTGTGCGATTGACGCTTACAGCACTCTGACGGCACACAATCGCATCGTTCTTGAAAACCTTGTGACTGTGGGTGCGAACGTTCAGATTAAGGACTACACTCGCGCAGAAGAGGATCTTGGCCTTGCCGCCGAGGATCGCGAGCTTCTCGGGCATGCATGTGGCATCCGGATTGGCTGTGCGACAGAGATCGGAGCGAACGTCGTCATCGAGGGTGCTGTGCAGATCGGCTGCGGCGCCCGCGTTCGTGCGGGAAGCGTCGTGAAGTGCGACGTTCCCGCCTACTGCATCGCCGAGGGCAATCCCGCGCGTATCGTCAAGGCCTTTTCATCGCGCGCGGGGAAATGGCTTGCGACACCCGATGAAGAGGTGCTCATGGGCCTCTTGGAAGAGCGGAAAAAGACGGATCCGCTCCTTACCTATGCTTTCATTACATATAATCGCAGCCGGTATCTGAGGAAGTCGCTCAGGAGTGTGCTGCAGCAGGTCGGAAATGATCCGCTTGTCGAGGTTCTCGTCTCGGACAACGCCTCGACGGATGAGACGCGAAGCCTTGTAGAGGAACAACAAAAAAGGTTCAAGAACCTGCGCTATCACTGCAACGAGACGAATGTTGGTGCAGAGGGAAACATTCATTGCGCCATGCGGGCGAGCCGTGGTGAATATGTGATTGTAGCGGGTGACGATGACTACATCCTCGATGGCGTCCTGCGTTCTGTGCTTTCCGCCATCGTCAAGCACCGTGGCGTCGCGCTGTTTTGCTTGAAAAAGGAGGCCGTGCCACGCTGGGTACGGCGAGGCACGGGAATATTGGAATATATCTCGTATGTAGGCTTCTTGATGACATGGATCAGCGGCATCATTACGGTGAGGAGCCTTATTACGAAGAAGTCGTGGCGAAGATGAAGGAGATATTACAGGAAGCGGGAGATGCAGGAGATCAAGCGGATGCAGAAAAGAAAGATGCGGTGAACCAAAAGTGATAGAGAGACTCAGTATGACAGATTTCGCTCTTGTGGAGCAAAATATCTTCGAGGATGAGAAGAAGACGAAAAGGCTTGCTACATTGGGACGGCGTTCGTACCTGGTGGATGGCAGCATGGAATACGGCAACTACGACTGTCACATTTTGATCGGTAAATACTGTGCTTTGGGACATCGGATCGTTTTTGAGATGGGACTCAATCATGACTATCATTGTGTCACGACGTATCCTTTTGAAGATGTGCTGCAAATCGATGAGGAGACTTTGAATCATGCCAAGGAGGTCAATCACAATCAGATTATCATCGGCAACGACGTTTGGATCGGCTGTGATGTGACGTTGATGGGCGGCGTGCGTATCGGTAACGGTGCTGTCATCGGGGCGAGAGCTGTTGTGGCGAAGGATGTGCCTCCGTATGCCGTCGTCGTGGGAAATCCGGCGCGCGTCATCAAGTATCGATTTTCAAAAGAAATCATTGAAAAGCTGCAGAAGATCAAGTGGTGGAACTGGCCCGAGGAAAAAATTTTGTCCGTACTTCCGGAACTGAAGGATGTGCGGCGCTTTGTCGATACATTTAGCGAAGACGTGAAAGAAGATGACGAGGATGCGGAACTGACGGCTTCAATGAAGGAACTGCAGTCGCAAGGCTATACGATCTGCTATTGTATCGCTGACTTTGATGTGCAGGATCGGGTTTGGCAAAGGGTGTTTGAAAATTATCTGAAAGCATATCGTTCGGCAGACAAGACAGCTTTGCTGTTTGGCATACGGCAAGAATCGGAAACGGCAGATGCCTTATCGTACATGCAGGAGCAATTGGCGGCGATGGGAGAGGCGGCGCCGCTTGTTTTGACGCATCCTATGGGAACGAAGCTTTCCGTTCCCGTGCTGCGACAGGCGGATTGTCTCGTTACGACGAAGTCGGATATTTCTTCCGAGGCTGTCGATTATGCGAGCGACGCAGGGCTTCGAATCGTCTATGGCTTAGATGAGAGGGATATGGTCTTCCCGCCTAAAATTCGTTTGACGATCGCCTTCATCACCTACAACCGCAGACAGTACCTTGCGGAGTCCCTGCCGCGCGTATTGGCGCAGGTCGGAGATGATGCGGCGGTCGAGGTCCTCATTTCAGACAACGCTTCGACCGATGATACGCGAGCCTTCGTCGAAGAGTGGCAGGCGCGTTACAAGAATCTTCGCTATCACTGCAACGAGAAGAATGTCGCTGCGGAAGGAAACATCCATCGAGCCATGCAGGCGAGTCGCGGCGAATATGTTCTCATCGCGGGCGATGACGATTATTTCTGTGACGGCGCGCTTCATATTTTGCTCGATACGATCGAAAAGAATCGTGGAGACGCCCTCTTCTATATGGCGCAAAATCCTGCGCCGCTGCATGTGTATCGCGGAGCGGGCGCTCTCGACTACATCGCGAAGCTCGGTCATGCCATGACGTGGCTGACGGCCATTACCATGAGACGCGACCTCTACCTGGGCATAAAAGAGCCGCAAAAGTATGATGATACGCGTATGCCGCAGGTCTACCTCCAACTGGAAATACTCAAACAGAAGGCAGAGTTCACGATTATCGAGGGGCATTTTTTTGCCGATGGAACGGGGAATCACGATCCTGCCGGCTACAACTTCGCCGAGGTTTTCATCAAAAACTATCTCGACATCCTGGCGGCGTGCGTCGAGATTCCACCGAAGCAGATGACGCTGGAAAAGAAACGGCTGATGGAGCAGATGATTTTTCCTTGGTGCGAGAAGATCAAGAGGGAAAAACTTGATCTTTCTCTGGAAGGAATCTTCGACATCGTGCGCGATTACTACGGGAATGAATCGTACTATGCACAGGTCGTTTCGATACTCAAAGACAACATATTGAAATGATCCGAACATGTGATTCACGGAATTGAATGCTTCCCGTACATCGTTTTCCAGCAGTGTATGGATGGCGTTGCGCGGGAGTTCCGTGCTTGAGAAAACGGGGCAGAAGGAAAAGGCGTCGCAGAAGAATCTCCGGATCAATGCTCTGCCGCCGCAGCAGTCATTTGGATGGCGGCATGGAATCAGTGAGAGATTTGTTTAGGAGAGAGAAGAATGAGCCATAAGACGAGCATCATTATTCTGAGTTACAACACATTGGACCTTCTGCAGCTCTGCATCAAGAGCATACGCGAATATACCGAGGAGGGAACGTACGAAATCGTTGTCGTCGAGAATGGTTCGAAGGACGGATCGGCCGAGTGGCTCAAGGAGCAGGATGATATCAAAGGTGTTTACAACGAGAAGAATCAAGGTTTCCCCAAGGGGTGCAATCAGGGACTCGAGATTGCGACGGGGACGGATTTGCTGCTTCTTAAGAGCGATACCGTCGTCACGAAGAACTGGTTGAAGAATTTGCGCTGCGCCCTTTACAGCAGCCCAAAGGTCGGTGCTGTGAGCTGCGTTACGAACTGCTGCTCCAACGGCCAACAGATTGAGACAAGCTATAAAAGCATAGAGGATATGCAGGCGTTCGCCGCAGACTACAATAAGTCGAATTCCATGCTTTGGGAGAAAAAAACAACGCTTGTGGGCTTCTGCTATCTCTTCAAGAGAGAAATTTTCCATAAGATAGGCTTCCTCGATGAACAGTTCAGCCCTGGTAACTTCGAGGATGATGATTACTCTTTGCGTATCTTGCAGCAGGGCTATGATCTGCTCGTCTGCCGCGATACTTTCATCCATCATTTTGGTCATGCGAGTTTTTCCAAAGGATACGACGATCAAGATGAGGCGGAAAAAGCCAGATGCTTTCAAGCTTTGAATGAACGAAACGCAGCCTTGTTTTTGAAAAAGTGGCATGTATCTGAGATGTATAAGGTTATGGATGTGGAAGAGCTTCGCCGCTGCCTGCAGAATCAAGAAGGTGCAGGGGAATCGGTTTATGAGTACCGTCCGTCAAAAGGAAAGAAGATCGCCGTAATCATCCGCAAAAGTCACGCGGGACGCTATGAAGTTTGCATGGAAGCCCTAAAAAATGTGAAGTGGCCGCAAGGATATGATGTGCAGGCGTTCACTCTGGATGCGGCAAAGCCCTATGCAGCGCAGATCAACGAAATTTTGACGGAAACGGATGCCAAGTACAAAGTCTACATCAATGACGAGATGTGTGTCGTTCATCCGCAAGTGATCGAGGAGATGCTGGCGATTTTCCAAGATGAAAGCATCGGTATGGTTGGCATTCTCGGCAGTCAATCATTGCCCGTGAGCGGCAATCTCATGGATTCGCCGTATAAGCGCGGCACCGTCTATGTGCCATCGGAAGACGACTTCTCTGCACTGCGTTTTGGAGATGCGATGGGCGAAGCTGCGGACGTTCGCGGCCTCCTGCCGTCTTTCTTTGCGACGCAGCGGGACGTTCCTTGGGACGAAGCCTACGAAAAGCAGTATTACGCTGTGCTGGATCATTGCCGCGCGATGGAGGACGCCGGTGTGCGCGTCGTCGTTCCCTTGCCCGAAAACATCTGGTGTGCCTGCCAGATGAAAAGTATTTCCTTTGATGCTGATGAAGTCGATCAGAAAAAGTTTTTGGGAAAATACCATACATACCTCGACGGCACAGAGCCGAAGGAAATCAGCATGCTCTATGCATGCGGCGAAGGAAGCGAGGTCTGCTCATGGCAGGATTTTTCCCATCCCGAAGGAATTGCCGTCGGCAAGGAGACGCATATCCACAAGACGGCTTTGTGCCGTCTTGCCATGTCCAACTTCGCGGGAAAGCCGCGCATCATCATCGGTGATTGTTGTGAGATCGGAGCTCGCAGCACGCTCGCGGCGGCGCAGTGCATCGAGATTGAAAACGCTGTGAGCGTGGCGGAGAATGTCCATATCAAGGATTTTGCGTACGATGACAGCGGCATCGGACTATCGCTCAAAGACTGCGAGATCATCGCAAAAGAGAGAGGCGTCCATATTGAGCGCGGCGTGCGCATTGAGGAGAACGTATTGATCAAGGGCGCTGTGCGCATCGGGCGCGGCAGCGTCGTGCGCGCGGGAAGCTGTGTGCAGCAGGATATCCCTGCTTACTGTATCGTCGAAGGGAGCCCCGCGCGCGTCACTTTCGCTTTTTCGCCGAAATCAGGCAAGTGGTTGCCGACAGCGGGGACGAAGATGCTGAAGAGGCTGCTCGCAGAAAGAGAAAAGACGCCGCCGCTTCTCACCGTTTCCTTCATCACCTACAATCGCAGCAAATACTTGAGGCGGTCGCTGCCATGCGTATTGAACCAGCTCGGCAACGACCCGCTGGCGGAAATCCTCGTCTCGGACAATGCCTCGACGGATGATACGCATCTCTTTGTCGAAGAGATGCAGAAGACGTACAGGAATCTTCGCTACCACTGCAACGAGAAGAATATCGGCACAGAGGCGAACCTTCATCGGGCGATTTTGGAAAGCAAGGGCGAGTACGTGCTCGTCGCAGGGGATGACGATTACTTTGTCGACGGTTCTTTGCTGATGCTCCTGAGTAGCATCGTCCGCTATCGTGAGAGCGCTCTCTTTTATCTGGGACAAGGCGATGGCCCTCTGCGCATATATAAGGATGCGGGGTGCTTGGCCTATATCGCAAGGGTGAGCTATCAGATGACATGGGACACTGCGATCGTCATGCGCCGCGAGCTGTACGCACGGATTCCGGAGCCGCACAAGTATGATGCCACACGTCTGCCGCAAGTCTATCTGCAGTTGGAAATGCTGAAGCAAAAGCCGGAATTCACCATACTTCATGGGAATTTCTTCCTGGAGGAAACAGGGAACTGCCAGCCGGACGGCTACGATTTCGCTGAGATATTCATCAAGAATTATTTCGACATCCTGCAGGATGTTGTCGATCTGCCGCCCGATCGGCTTTCCAATGATAAGAAATGGGTCATGGAGCGGCTGATCATCCCCCGTTGCAGGAAGATCAGAGAAAAGCATATAAATTTGTCCTTGGAGGGTATTCTTCCGCTCATCCGAGAGTACTACGGCAAAGAGCCGTACTACGCGCAGCTCGTCGAATTGTTCAAGAGCATGTTGTAGGAACAGAAGCGTTGAGCGATAATCGTGCATTGACGATAAATATACGGCGGAGTATGCTACTAGATGTCAGCGGCAGGTAGTAATGAGATTTTCGGCGATATGCGATCAACAAAGGAGATGAAGATTTGAAAACAGTGCTTTTGGCGGGCGGATTCGGTACGCGAATCACCGAGGAGTCGGAAAGACGACCCAAGCCCATGGTGGAGATCGGCGGCATGCCGATCCTCTGGCACATCATGAAGGGATACAGCTATTTTGGCTTCAACGATTTCATTATATGCGCGGGCTACAAACAGCATATGATCAAGGAATGGTTCGCTGACTACTTCCTGCATACGTCCGACATCACGTTCGATTTCACGCAGGAAAACCGCATGATCGTGCACAACCAGCATACGGAGCCGTGGAAGGTTACGATCGTCGATACGGGACTCGATACCTTGACGGGCGGGCGCATCCGCCGCATTCGCAAGTATGTGGGGGATGAGACGTTCATGATGACATACGGCGACGGCGTGGCGGATGTCGATATCGGTGAACTTGTGCGCTTTCACAAGGCGCACGGCAAGGCAGCGACCTTGACGGCGATCATGCAAAAACAGCAGAAGGGCATCCTGGACATCGGCTTTGATAATTCCGTGCATGCCTTTCGTGAGAAGGCTATGGAGGACAGCGCGCCGATCAACGCGGGCTACATGGTGCTTGAGCCTTCCGTTTTTGGATTGATCGAGGATGATTCTACGGTGTTCGAACAGAGGCCGTTGGAGGAGTTGGCGAAGAAAAGCGAGCTTAAATGCTACCTGCACAGCGGTTTCTGGCAGTGCATGGATACGCTGCGCGAAAAGATTTTGCTCGAGCGCTTGTGGCAAAGCGGCAAAGCGCCTTGGAAGCTCTGGTGACTTTCAGTGATGGATGTTTGCAGGAAGGGAATGATATGAAAAAAGAAAAGAAAGTTGCATTTTTCGTACGTAAGTCGGATGAGGCGCTTTACCGCACCTGTTTGGAATCGCTGCAGGCGCTTCATCTGCCTGTGGGATATGAGGCGGAACTTTTTACGTTGACAGCGGGAAAGCCGTATGCTGTGCAGGCGAACAAAGCATTGGCTCTTTCCGATGCCAAATACAAGATCTATATCAATGATGATATGTGTCTTGTTCAGCCCCGGTTCTTTGGAGAATTGCTGGCAATCTTCAAGAACGCCGCCGTCGGTATGATTGGAGCATGGGGCAGTCAGTCCTTGCCTGTGGACGGCAATGTGCTGTCTTCTGTCTATAAGCGCGGCGCTGTCTATGTGCCGGCGGAAGATGGCTTCTCCGAGCTGCGCTTTGGAGAAGCGACGGGAAAGGCCGCAGACGTTCGCTGCATTCTGCCGTCCTTCTTTGCGACACAATGGGACATCTCTTGGGATGAATCTTATGAAAAGCAGTATTACGCTCTGCTGGCACATTGCCGCGCCTTTGAGGAAGAGGGGGGCAGGATTGTCGTTCCTCTGACTAAGAATATCTGGTGCGCCTATCAAGTGAAGGACATCTCCTTCGATGGATCTGAAGCTGATCGGAAAAAGTTTTTTACGAGGTATCATTCCTATATCGACGGCACGGAGCCGAAGGGAATCAGCACACTCTATGCGTGCGGCGAGGGAAGCGAGATTCCTTCATGGAAGGAATTTTCCCATCCCGAGGGGATCGCTGTCGGCAGGGAGACGCACATCCACAAGACGGCTATGTGCCGCCTTGTTATGCCCAATTTTGCGGGAAAGCCCCGCATCATCGTTGGCGATCGTTGTGAGATTGGATCTGGCAGTACCCTTGCGGCGGTGAACCGCATCGTGCTGGAAAACACTGTGCGTGTAGCGGAGAATGTCCATATCAAGGATTATGTGTATGATGACAGAGATATAGGACTTTCGTTCAAAGATCGTGCAATCATCGCGGCAGAGAGCGGAATCCAGATCGAGCGCGGTGTGCGCATCGAAGAGAACGTGCTGATCAGGGGCGCTGTGCACATCGGCCGCGGCAGCATCGTGCGAGCGGGAAGCACGGTAGAATCGGACATTCCTGCCTATTGCATCGCCGAAGGGAGCCCTGCGCGCGTTGTCGCAGCCTTTTCTCCGAAGGCTGGGAAGTGGCTGCCTACAGCGGGGGAAAAGGCTCTGGAAAGGGTACGCGCAGAACGGGAGAAGACGCCGCCGCTTCTTACCGTTGCCTTCATTACCTATAACCGCAGTGAATATTTGAAGAAGTCCCTGCGATGTGTTCTGCAGCAGCTTGGAAACGACGAGCTGGTGGAAGTCCTCGTTTCGGACAATGTCTCGACGGATGACACAAAGGCGTTTGTCCAAAAGATGCAGAAAACGTACAAAAATTTGCGCTACCACTGTAACGAGGAGAATATCGGTGCGGAGGGGAATATCCATCGAGCGATTCAAGAAAGCAGGGGCGAGTATGTACTCGTTGCGGGCGATGATGATTACTTTGCCGACGGCGCACTGCTTTTCCTGCTCAGCAACATTGTCCGATATAGGGGATCGGCGCTCTTCTTTTTGGGAAACAACTTCGATTCCTACGAAGTGCAGCGAGGTTCGGGCTGCGCGGAATATATCGCAAGTGTGGGCTTCTTCGTGACGTGGATCAGCGGTATCGTCCTGCAGCGTACCTTGTACGATCTCATAGAGAATCCGCAAAAATACGATGATACGCATATACCGCAAGTATATCTGCAAATAGAGATATTGAAGCGAAATCCGAAGTTTGTTGTATTGTATGGAACCTTCATCCTCAAAGCGTCGGGGGATCGAGCTCCGGCCGGCGTGAACTTCGCCGAGGTGTTCATCAAGCATTACCTTGATATGCTGCAGTTTGAGGCAAAAATCCCGCAGGAATTGCTGTCTGCGGAAAAAAAGCGCTTGATGGAGAACCATGTGTATCCGTGGCTCGCTAGAATAAGGGGAGAGCACATAGATGTCTCCCTCGACGGATTTTTTGATATTGTTGAGGCGTATTATAAGGATGAGCCGTACTATGAAGATGTTCTTGCGACGTTAAATGGAATCGTGCAGATCACCGGCAGTGAAATGTAGTTTTGGGGGCAGACCATATGAGGGAAAAGAAACTTGCGTTCTTCGTACGCAAGTCGGATGAAGTGTGCTATAGCGCCTGCTTGGAATCGCTGCAGGCGCTTCATCTGCCCGCAGGATATGAGGCGGAACTTTTCACGTTGGCAGCGGAAAGTCCGTATGCTACGCAGGCGAACAAAGCGTTGACGCTTTCGGATGCCAAGTACAAGATCTATATCAACGATGATGTGCGTCTTGTCCGATCGCAGTTGATCGAGGAATTGCTGACAGTTTTCAAGGATGCTTCCATCGGTATGGTCGGAGTGTTGGGAAGTCAGTCCTTGCCTCGCGATGGCAATGTGCTGGAATCGGACTACAAGCGGGGCGTTGTCTATGTGCCGACGGGACGAGAACTATCCGAGATGCGATTCGGAGAAGTTTCGGAAGAAGAGACAGCGGATGTCCGCTTCGTTCTGCCCTCATTCTTTGCGACGCAGATGGATTTGCCGTGGGATGAAGAGTATGAAACACAATATTATGCCTTGCTGGCACAGTGCCGAAGCTTTGAGGAAATCGGAAGTCGGATTGTGACGTCCTTGGCAAAGGAGGCTTGGTGCGCCTATCAGTCACGAGATATCTCCTTCGATGCCGAAGAAGCGGATCACGCGAAATTTTTTGCAAGATATCATCCTTATCTGGATCTTGCGGAGACGGAGGGAACGCAGGCTGTTTTGTATGCGTGCGGCGAGGGAACGACGCTTCCATCTTGGCGAGATTTTTCCCATCCTGAGGGCATTGTTGTCGGACGCGATACACATGTGCATCGGACGGCGAGCTGCGGCTTTGCCCTGTCGAATTTTGCCGGTCGCCCCAAGCTCCTTCTTGGTGATCATTGTACAATTGGTGCCGGCAGCACGATCACGGCGCTCTATGGCATCCGGTTGGAAAACAATGTGACGGTGGCGGAGAACGTCCACATCAAGGACTATGCTTACGATGAGACGGTGATTGGCCTTTCCCTTGAAGCGCAGATGGATTCGAGCGAGGGAGGCGGCATTCGGATTGAAAGCGGCGTGCGGATCGAGGAAGGGGTTCGGATCGAGGGCGCCGTGCAGATCGGACGCGGCAGTTTCATACGGGCGGGCAGCACCGTGTGTGGGAATATCCCTGCTTATTGCATAGCAGCGGGGAGCCCTGCACGCGTCGTCAAAGCATTTTCTTTGAAAGAACGGAAATGGCTTCCTTTGGCGAATGAACAGGTATTGGCACGACTGCTTGCAGAACGCAAGGTAGCAGCGCCGCTTCTGACGTTTGCCATCATTACGTACAACCGCTGTGAATACTTGCGGAAATCTCTGGACTGTGTTTTACGACAGATGGGAAATGATGATCTGGCGGAAATCCTTGTTTCGGACAATGCATCGACAGATGATACGAAAGATTTTGTCGAAGAGATGCAAAAGACGTACAGGAATCTGCGTTACCATCGCAACGAAATGAATGTCGGTGCGGAAGCAAATATTCACGTGGCTATCGGAAAGAGCCGCGGCGAGTATGTGCTTGTTGCAGGAGATGACGATTATTTCATCGATGGGTCTTTGCTTGCCGTGCTCGGAAGGCTTCTCCAACACCGAGGGAGAGCGATCTTTCATCTGAGAAGGGCGCATGAGCCGTATCGCGTGCATACAGGAAGCGGAATCGCGGAGTACGTTCATATGGTTGGCCATCATATGACGTGGATTACGAGCACCATCATGCGGCGAGACATTTATGCGCGGATCAAAGAGCCGCAAAAGCATGATGCTACGCGCATCCCTCAGGTATACCTGCAAATGGAGATGCTGAAGCAGGAGCCGGACTTCGCTGTCATTGCGGCACCTTTCATGCGTTTGGGGTCAGGTGAGCATACGACGTCAGGGTTCAACTTTGTCGAAGTGTTCATCAAGAATTATTTTGATCTGCTCAAAACAGCGGGGGAGATTCCGCCGACGGTTCTGTCAGAAGAAAAAAAGAGGCTGATGGAAGAATGCATATATTTTCAATGCGAAAGAATCAAGGCGCAGCAGCTGCAGATTTCCTTGGATGGACTTTTTGATATCGTTCGAGAGTATTATGGCAGCGAATCGTTCTATCCGCAAGTTGCTGCAAATCTCAGACGTATCCTGCAGAAATAAAAGGTCTGTTTTATATGGAGTTATGTGCTGCCGCTGCAACAGCCTTGCAGATAGGGTGTGCTTTTGGAACAAGAAACAGATGCAGAGCGAACGACGGCCTTGAGGGGAATCGCTGCAGGGCTGCAGGAATGTACCTTGGGCATCGGCATGTGTTTGGAAGAAGATTCGGCGGGGAGGAGAAAACATGTGTCATAAGACGAGCATCATTATTTTGAGTTACAATACGTTGGAGATGCTGCAGCTTTGCATCGCGAGTATACGTGAGTATACGGAAGCCGGAACATATGAGATCATTGTCGTCGAAAATGCCTCAAAGGACGGCTCGGCCGAGTGGCTCAAAGAGCAGGGGGATCTTCGATGCATCTACAACGAGGAGAATCAGGGCTTCCCCAGGGGCTGCAATCAAGGCTTGAAAATTGCGGAAGGAACGGAGATCCTGCTCCTCAATAGCGACACCATCGTCACGAAGGACTGGCTGTCGAATCTGCGCCGTGCGCTTTACAGTGATCCTGTGGTCGGCGCTGTGAGCTGTGTCACGAATTATTGCTCCAATAATCAGCAGATTGAGGTTTCTTACCGGGGCATGGAGGAAATGCAGGCATTTGCTGCGGACTACAACAAATCGAATCCTGCATCTTGGGAGAAGAAGACGACACTTGTGGGATTTTGCTATCTCTTCAAGCGGGAAGTGTTCGACAAGGTAGGGTTTCTTGATGAACAGTTCAGCCCCGGCAACTTCGAGGATGACGACTACTCTCTGCGCATCTTGCAGCAGGGATGGGATCTTCTCCTCTGCCATGACACATTTATTCATCATTTCGGGCATGCAAGTTTCTCGAAAGGATATGGCGACCAAGAGGCGGCGGAAAAAGCTCGGCGCTCCAATGCATTGATTGAACGAAATGCGGCTTTGTTCCTGAAAAAATGGCATGTGCCTGAGAGGTATAAGTTCATGGCGGCGGAGGAGGTTCGCCGTTTGCTGCAGAGCCGTGCAGGGGCAGACGAGACGGTGCATAAACGTTGCCTGCCGAGTGAAAAGAAGATCGCGGTGCTCCTGCGGGACAGCCATACAGGGCAGCACGAAGTTTGCCTCGAGGCTCTCAAGAATGTGAAGTGGCCCGACGGCTATGAAGTGGAAGTATTTACAATCGATGCTCAAAAGCCCTATGCGGCACAGGTCAACGAAGTCTTGGCGGACACCGATGCCAAGGTTAAAATCTATATCAATGACGATCTTTTCCTCGTCCATGCGCAGGCGATCGAAGAGCTGCTGAAGATTTTCCAAGACGAGAGCATTGGCATGGTCAGTTTCCTTGGCAGTGCGTCGCTCCCCGTGAGCGGCAGTCTTATGGATTCTCCCTATAAATACGGCGCTGTCTATGTGCCGACAGAAGAAGATTTTTCCGAGATGCGCTTCGGCACGGCAGTGCAAGCAGCGGCTGATGTCCGTTATATCCTGCCGTCCTTCTTTGCGACACAATGGGATATCCCTTGGGATGAATCTTATGAAAAGCAGTATTATGCCGTGCTGGCATATTGTCGAGCATTTGAGGAAGAAGGGCACAGGATTGTCGTTCCCTTGCCTGAGAACATTTGGTGCGCCTATCAGGTGAAAAATATTTCCTTTGATGCATCGGAAGCTGATCAGAAAAAGTTTTTCACCCGTTACTATACATATCTCGACGGTACGGAGTCGAAGGAAAGCAGCACGCTTTATGCGTGCGGCGAAGGGAGCAAAATTCCTTCATGGCAGGAATTTTCTTTTCCAGAAGGAATCGCTGTCGGCAGAGAGACGCACATCTGCAAGACGGCGCTCTGCCGACTCGTCCGGCCCAATTTCGCAGGAAAGCCGCGCATCATCGTCGGCGATTATTGTGAGATCGGTATCGGCAGCACGCTTGCGGCGGTAAATTGCATCGAATTGGAAAATGCCGTAAGTGTGGCGGAGAATGTACATATCAAAGATTACGTCCTCGATGAAAGCAGTGTCGGAATATCCACTGCTGATCGTGAGCTCCTCACGGAGAAAGGCGGCATTCATGTCGAGCGCGGCGTGCGCATCGAGGAGAACGTTCTCATCAGGGGGGCCGTGCGCATAGGCCGCGGCAGTATCGTGCGTGCAGGAAGCTGCGTGCAGCAGGATATTCCCGCTTACTGCATCGCTGAGGGAAGCCCTGCGCATATCGTCAAAGCCTTTTCACCGCGAGCGGGGAAGTGGCTGCCCGTCACAGGTGACAAGGCACTGAGAAGGCTGCTATTGGAAAGAGAAAAAACGCCGCCCCTGCTGACATACGCTTTCATCACCTATAATCGCAGTCGGTATTTGAAAAGGTCGCTTCGATGCGTGCTGCAGCAACTTGGCAACGACGAACTCGTGGAAATTCTTGTTTCAGACAATGCTTCGACGGATGATACACGGGCATTTGTCCAAGAGATGCAAAAGACGTACGGGAATCTGCGCTACCGCTGCAACGAGAAAAATATCGGTACGGAAGCGAATATTCATACTGCCATACGGGAGAGTCGAGGCGAATATGTGCTCGTCGCGGGTGATGACGATTATTTTGTCGACGGTGCTTTGCTCGTCCTGCTCACGAAGCTCGTACAGCATCGCGGAGCGGCGTTGTTTTATCTGAGACAAGGAGAAGATGCCCTTCGCGTATATGAAGGGCATGGTCCATTGGAATATCTCAGACAAGTGAGCTTCTTCATGACATGGATCACCGCCGTTGTTATGCGTCGCGATCTGTATGCTCGTATATCGGATCCACAGAAATATGATTATACACATATTCCTCAGGTATATGTGCAAATGGAGATATTGAAGCGAAGAGGGGATTTTGTCGTACTTCATGGAAACTTCTTTGCTGAAGGAACGGGAAACTGCCCGTTGGGTGGAACCAATCTTGGTGAGGTCTTTATTAAGAACTATTTTGATGTCTTGCAAGAGGTCGTGGATGTTCCCGCCGCCCAGCTTTCGCAGGAGAAAAAATGGGTCATGGATCGATTGATCATTCCCCGGTGCAGAAAGGTCAAAGAAGAGCAGATCCATCTGTCGTTGGACAGGCTGCTTGATATCGTTCGCGACTATTATGGCGAGGAGCCGTACTATGAAGAGATCTGCAAGAGACTTGAAGATGTCCTGAAGGAACGGCAGAGTTGAGTGCGGAAGCGGCGATGCTGCAGGTGATGCCGGCTGAGAAATGGCGTTTGATAAGAGAAGAGATTCTTCCTGCATATGAAAAAATCTGACCGAAGGATCAAGCTTTATCTTTCCGAAAAAAATTCGATATCATTGAGGAGTATTATACGAAAGAGCTGTATGATCCACAGATTGTCGAGAGGCTTTGGAAAATATCACAGGATGTCTTCGAATGAGACTGTCGGTGCGCATTTCAAGAAAGAAGGATGACGGATACGATGAAACTGGAAAAGCTCTATGATTTATACGAAGCGGGGAAGGTGTCAAAGCGCCTGTATTGGGAATTGGCGCGCGAGCGACTCGTGCCTTTGCTTGAGGTGCAGAAGATTATCAAGAAGAATCCTTATTGCAAAAGTGTCGAGATCAGAGAGGACGGCATCGTACTCAAGACACAGGACATCGAACTCTTCTTTGATATGGAACAGAATATTTGCCGGGCGGAAACCATTTTGATCGGTACGGAGGGCGAGGAGATTTCCCTTATGAGCCGCTTCGTTCCGGCAGGTGCGACGATCTTCGATATCGGCGCGAATGTTGGGCGCGTGAGTCTTGGCTTGGCGAAGGCGCATGAGGACTCGACGATTTACGCTTTCGAACCTGTGGAAGATACCTTCCATGGCTTGGAGAAGAATCTTCGACTGAATGGCGAAGAGGCGCATATCAAGGCGTACCACATGGGGTTCTACAGCGAGAGCGGTGACCTGAAATTCTTTGTACCTGCGGCGAACGAGGCGGCATCTCTGCGTCCTGTTACCGATACGTACTATTTCAAAGAAGGTGATCAGAGCCAGGGTGAGCGCAAGGAACGTCTGGATGAGATCATTTGCCCCGTCGATACGCTCGATCACTTCGTGGCAGCGAACGGTATTGCGCGTCTCGATTTCATCAAGTGCGATACCGAGGGCGCGGAGAAGATGGTCTTTGCAGGCGGTGCGCGTGTGTTCAGTGAGCTACAACCTGTTGTCTATACAGAGATGCTCAGAAAGCATGCGGCGCGTTTCGATTATCACCCGAACGAGATCATCGAGATGTTCAAAGGCTGGGGGTATAACTGCTATACGTCCGATGGCGAACGGCTGCTTCCTTTCGAGAAGATGGATGAGTCGACGCAGGAGACGAACTTCTTCTTCCTGCACGAGGAGAAGCATCGGGAGCTTTTGAAGCAGTATGGCAGTTGAGGATTTGTGTTTAAAGGCGTGCTTCATTTGCCGGCGCAGACCGCAGGGAAGATTTTTGCATGGTTCAGGCGCATCTTTGATAACTTGAGGTGAAGCTTATGGTGGAGTACGTGATCTATGCCGACGTGCCGGAGAGAAACCAGCACGTCAGAGATTTTATTTCTCGTTCCGGTGGAGAGTATCTTGGCTGCATTGATCGAAATCCGGCAAAATGGGATTCAGACAAGAAGATGTATGCCCCTTCTTTTATCGCAAAGCATCCGCGGGCGAAAATTGTCATCACGAGTTTTGATATCGAACGGATTGCTCAATATATCCGTCAGCAAGGCTGGATGAATGAGATCCTTGTCTATCCGTATTGGCGGACGCCGTTTTTTGTTGATGCAGAGCACGAGCCGAGATGTTGGGGCGAGGCGAATCGAGAGCGGCTGCTGCAGATTTATGACAAAAGGGATTCCTGTAATTTGGCCTATATCGAGGAACTTGTTCGGCAGAGGGTTGAGGAGTTTGCGCCGATTCGTTTGCAGGATGTATGGGATTACCTTCCGTACGAGCGTTATTTTGTGGATGATGCTCTGATCTCCCGGGAAGACGATGTGACTTTTGTGGATTGCGGTGCTTATGACGGCGATACGATTGCTGATTTTCAACGGAATTTTGGCAAGCGTTTGAAAAAAGTATATGCTTTTGAGCCGAATCCTCAAACGTACAGCTCCCTGCAGCAAAATCTGAGAAGCATGGGATTGTGCGAGCTGTCGGAGACTTTCTGTTGCGGGGTTTCTGATCAGTCGGGAAGTGTACGGTTCACGCAGAATAAGACGATGAGCTTCATCGACCCGAACGGGACGATAGAGATCGCCATTCGCACTCTTGATGATTGTGTAGGAGAAGTGACGGGGAGTCTTTATATCAAGATGGATATCGAAGGCTTTGAGATTCCGGCGCTTCGGGGAGCGGCACGCCTTATTGAAAAATATCATCCGTACATGGCGATTTGTACCTATCATAAATGGGATGATTATATAGAAATCCCTGAAGCCATAAAGGAAATCCGTGATGACTATGAATTTTATCTTCGCGGAGGAATGCATTCCATATGCCATGCTGTGCCTAGATGAGGGCAGGTGATATTTACAGAGGCACGGCGTCTTGGAGTATGCGAATATATGTCGCGATGAAAGATACGTTGATTTGAGGACTCTGCTTCACTGAAAGGATGGGAGGGATTGTTTTGGGAGAGCGGCTGCTGCTGGATTGTACGCTGCGTGACGGCGGCTATGTAAACAATTGGGAGTTTGGCTACGATCAGATTGTAGAAATCTTTGAGCGTCTCGTAAGTTCGGGCGTGGAGTTCATTGAGGTGGGCTTCCTCGATGAAAAGAGCAGCTTCGACCGCGGGCGTACGGTCTTGCCCGACACGGCTTCCGTCAGCCGCATGTTCGAAGGAGTTTCCAAGGGGAACTCGCTCGTTCTCGGCATGATCGACTACGGCGCCTGCAGTATTGAGCGTTTGGAGCCATGCGAAGAGACGTTCCTCGACGGCATCCGCGTGATCTTCAAGGAATCTAAGATGGAAGCTGCCTTGAAGTTCTGCGCTGAGGTCAAGAAGCTCGGCTACAAGGTCTTTGCACAGATGGTTTCCGTCACGACGTATACGGATGAGAAGCTCGCCGAGTATGCGAAGCTTGTCAACGAGGTCATGCCCTATGCGACGTCGATGGTCGACACCTACGGACTGCTCGACGAGGAGCATTTGTGCCATATATACGGCATTCTGGACGCGAATCTCGACCCGCAGATTCGTGTCGGTTACCACGCGCACAACAATTTCCAACTCGGCTATGCGAATGCGAAACACTTTCTCTCGCTCGATTCGAAGCGCGGTCTCTTGGCGGACGGAACGCTCTATGGCATGGGAAAGAGCGCGGGCAATGCGCCGCTGGAACTTCTGCTGATGTTCCGCAACGACAAGCAGGGGGCAGGCTACCATGTGACGCAGGCGCTTGAAGCCATCGACAACGTCATCATGGAGATCTATCAGAGGCAGTATTGGGGCTACAATCTCTTCTACTACATCGCGTCCTCGATGCACTGTCATCCGAACTATGTGAGTCGTCTCATGAACAAGCGCACGCTGTCGGTCAAGCAGATCCGCGACATTTTGAAAACCCTTGAGCCAGCGAAGAGCCTGCTCTACGACGAGGCGTACATCGAAAGGCTCTATCGCGAGTATCAGAGCATTGAGTGCGACGATCAGGAGACTCTTCGCATCCTGAAAGAGAAGCTAGGGCGGCGTCCGCTGTTGCTCCTTGGTCCTGCGCGCAGCATGATGAAGGAACGTGTGAAGGTGAAGCGGTTTATCGAGGAGAAAAAGCCGCGCGTCATCGCCGTGAACTACGCGCCGCCGACCATCGAGGTCGATGCCATCTTCATGGCGAAATCGAAGCGCTACATGCAGCTTTTTAGCGATCTGCAGCACAACGTCAATCGAGCGAAGCCGATCGTCGCGACATCGAACATGACGAAGTCGGAGGGATCTTTCCCCTATGTGCTCAACTACGGTTCGCTCATTGACAGGGATGCTGAAATCATCGATAATGCTCTCGTCATGATCTTGAAGGCGGTTCTTCGCATGGGCGTTCCTGCGGTGACGCTCGCAGGATTCGACGGCTACTCGAAGCGCAGCCGCAATTACTTCGACGAGAACAAGGAGTACCGCGTCGACGGCAGCCGCGCCGAATATCTGAACAAGTACATCGGCGGCTTCCTGCGCAGCATCAGCGACAAGATTGAGCTGGAATTCCTCACGAAGACGCGCTACGAATGGCAGGGAAAGGACGGCGAGTGATGGGGCGGCTCGCGGGAAAGACCGCGCTCATCACGGGCGCGACCTCGGGCATCGGCCATGCGTCGGCGCGGCTCTTTGCCTCTGAGGGAGCGCACGTCGTCGCCGTGGGAAGAGATGCGGAGCGCGGCGAGACGCTTGCCGCTGAGATTGAGAAGAAACATGCGGGGCGCGTACGCTTCGTCCGTGCAGACGTGACGGACGCCGACGATGTGGCGCGGCTTCTTGCTGTTGTGCAGGAAGAGTTCGGACGGCTCGACATCCTCTTCAACAATGCGGGCATCTTCGTGACGCGGGCGATCGACGAGATCGACGATGTGGCGTGGGAGCGTGTCTTTCGCACGAATACGAAGGCGGCGATGGATATGACGGCAGCATTTTTGCCGCTCCTGCAAAGGGCAAAGGGTGCGATCCTGAACACGGCTTCGATTGGCGGCCTTCCCTACCATATCGCGGGCAGCAAGACGTACCTCTACGCTTCGTCGAAGGCGGCGCTGATCCAGTTCACGAAGCTCTGTGCGCTGAACTTCGCGCCTGACGTGCGCGTGAACTGTCTCGCTCCCGGCATCACGGACACGCCGATCTATACGAATCGCGACTTCTCGCGCTTTTCGGGCATACCGATGGGGCGCGTCGCCGACGCTCTCGAAGTGGCGCGTGCGGCGCTCTTCCTCGTCTCGGATGAGGCTTCTTACATCACAGGCGCGGTGCTGCCCGTGGACGGCGGTGCGTCGCTGAAGTAGCGGAGGTGCTTCATGAAGGTCAAAGTATCAGACTATATCGCGGATTTTCTTGTCAAAAAAGGCATCACGCACGTATTCACCGTCGTTGGCGGCGGCGCTATGCACCTCAACGATTCTCTCGGGCACCACGAGAAGATTACGTCGATATACTGCCATCATGAGCAGGCGGCGGCAATGGCGGCGGAAGCCTATGCGCGTGTCCATGGGCGCATGGCGGCGCTCTGTGTGACGAGCGGGCCGGGTGCGATCAATGCCCTGAACGGCGTTGCGGGCGCTTATCAGGATTCGATTCCGCTGCTCGTGCTCTCGGGGCAGATGAAATCCTCTCTGACGGTGCGGGCGAGCGGTCTGCCGCTTCGCACGCTAGGCGGACAGGAGTTCGACATCGTGTCAGCACTTGATAATATGACGAAGTACGCGGAGATGATCACCGAGCCGCAGAAGATTCCCTTCGCGCTCGGAAAAGCGTATCACTTGGCGAAGAGCGGCCGTCCCGGCCCTTCTTGGCTCGATTTGCCGCTCGACATACAGGGGAGCTTCATTGACGACGATCTGCCGGGATTCAAGACTCATGCGCAGGAGGAATATGCAGACGTCGAGAAGGCCGCGCATCATGTGCTGGAAAAGCTTAGAAGCGCCGAACGTCCCGTGCTCTACGCGGGCAACGGCATCCGCCTCGCGGGTGCGGCGCCGCTCGTCGAGGAACTGGCGCAGCGCCTGTCAATGCCTGTCGTCACATGCTGGGATAGCATCGACCTCATCGCGACCGAGCATCCGTACTACTGCGGCAGGGGCGGTACGATGGGCGACCGCGCGGGCAACTTCGCTGTGCAGAACAGCGACCTTCTGCTCTCGATCGGCAGCCGCTTGAGCATCTACCAGGTCGGCTACGACGTGCGTCTTTGGGCGCGTGCGGCATATACGATCGTCAACGACATCGACCCCGCAGAGCTCCAAAAGCCGACGATCCGCGTCGACTATCCCGTGTGTGCCGATGCGGCGGACTTCATGCGTGCACTTCTCTCAGCGGCGAAGGAGGACGAGCCGAAGGAAAACGGGGCATGGCTCGCGCAGTGCCGCAGGTGGAAGAGCGAGTACCCCGTCGTGCGGCCCGAGCAGAAGGAAGCGGCGGGCAAGACGAACGTCTATGCTTTCATGGATGCTTTGAGTCGCGCGCTGCCCGAGGGCAGCATCACGGTCGTCACCAACGGATCTGCGAGCGTCGTCGGCAGCCAGTCGTACTTCATCAAGGAGGGCAGCCGCTTCCTCATGAACTGCGGCATCTCGTCGATGGGCTACGGCCTGCCCGCTGCCGTCGGCGCAGCCGTCGCGAGCGGCGAGAGCGTCGTCTGCCTTGAGGGCGACGGCAGCATCATGATGAACCTGCAGGAATTGCAGACCGTCGTCACGAACCGGCTGCCTGTCAAACTCTTCGTCATCAACAACAACGGCTATCATCAGATTCGTCAGACGCAGAAGAACGTCTTCGGCAATGCGCTCGTCGGCGTCGGCCCCGAGAGCGGCGATCTCGGCTTTCCGTCGTTTGAGCGAATCGCGCAGGCGTTCGAGATGCCCTACATCAAGATTTCTTCCAACGCGGAGCTGCACGAAAAGATCGCGCAGGCGCTCAGAGAACCGGGCTATGTGCTCACGGAAGTATTCGTGACGGAAGAGCAGAAGTTCGAGCCGAAGTCCGCGACGAAGCGGCTGCCCGACGGGCGGCTCACGAGTCCCCCGCTGGAAGATCTCGCGCCGTTTTTGCCGCGCGAGGAGCTGGCACGCAATATGTACATCCCGCTCATCGAGCCGGACGGAGGAAAAGCATGATCAACCTGCGCCATACAGGCATCTACGTCAGGGACTTGGCGCGCATGGCGTCGTTTTACCGCGAGGTCTTCTACATGCACGCGATATGCGAAAACGTCGAGCAGGGGGACGCGCTGCTTGCCGACCTCTTCCAGGCGGCGGGTGCGAAGGTTCGGATCACGAAGCTCATCACGGAGCAGGGAAAGGCGAGCGGCGTCGGCGATATGCTGGAGCTTCTGGAAGTCATCGTCCCCGAAGGGCGGGAAAAGAAGACGAACTTGCCGATCGAGGCGGGGCTGCACATCGCCTTCGGCGTGCGCGATATGGAAGCGACTCGCATGGCGATTGCCGCGCATGGCGGCGCATGCGCGACGCGCGTGCACGATATGGGAAACGGTAACCTTTGCTGCTTCTGCCGCGATCCCGAGGGGAATTGGCTGGAGCTGATCGCGCGGCGAGATGCGCAGGAGGAAGGCTTGAGTCCCAGCAGATGAGGGGGATTCGTCTGCAGCGAGACATGGGAAAGGAGAAGGCGGCATGAAGATCAAGTCGGCGTTCAAGGAATACCGCGTGGATTTTTGCAGGGATTTGTCCCTGCTGCAGGATTTGGCGGCGGCGAAGGACACGTTTTTTGTGCTCGACCGTACGGTTTACGAGATTTATAAAGACCGCCTGCCAGATTTGCCGAAGGAGCGATTCTTCCTGCTTGAAGCTGTCGAGGAGAAGAAGGATATGGCGGCAATGCTCGCAATCTGTGAGCGCATGACGGAGATGAGCGCTAAGCGCAATTCGCATCTCGTGTCCTTGGGCGGCGGCATCACGCAGGACGTCACGGGTTTTGTCGCCACGGCGCTCTATCGCGGCATTCGCTGGACGTTCTTCCCGACGACGCTCCTCGCTGCCTGCGACAGCTGCATCGGCGGCAAGTCGTCACTGAACTACAAGGGCTTCAAGAACCTTCTCGGCTCCTTCTATCCGCCCGACGAGATCTTCATCTATCCCGAGTTTTTCCGGAGTCTCAGCCCGCGGGACTACTGCAGCGGCTTGGGCGAGGTCGTGAAGTTCAACGTCATCGCGGGCGCGGCGGGCATCGACGGCATGGAGCGTGATATGGAGGCGATTCTGGCGCACGATTACGAGAAGCTGCTGCAGTATGTGAGGACGTCGCTCGACTTCAAGCGCGGCTTCATCGAGGAGGACGAGTTTGATCGCGGCAAGAGGGTTCTGCTCAATTACGCGCACACCTTCGGACACGCCTTCGAGAGTGTCAGCTCCTATGAGATTCCGCACGGATCTGCCGTTGCGCTCGGTATGATTACGGCGAATGCGGTATCGGTCAAGCGCGGCTTCATCGAAGAAGCGTATGCGGCGCGCATCGCGGCGCTCTGTATGAAGATCCTCGCGCACATTCCCTGGCGCGAGGAGTGGTTCGCGCCTGCAGACATCATCGCCGCCATTCACAAGGATAAGAAGCAGACGAGCGAGAGAATCACGGCAGTGCTTTTGAACAAAGCGCATGAGCTTAGTGTCTATCGCGATGTTGAGGAAGAAGAAATCCGGCAGGCGCTTGCGTGTCTGCTGCAATATTGGAGGAATCATCGTGGAAAATGAAGTTGTGCCTTTTTCCGAGGCGTATCAGAAGAATCGCCTGACACTGCGCGAGGTCGTGCCGCTCGCGGTACCTCTGTGCGTGTGCATCGAGCCGACGAACATCTGCAACTTCAAGTGCCTGATGTGTTGGCAGAGCACACAGGAATATACGAAGCACGGCGGTCCCTTCGGCAATATGACAGATGAGCTTTTTGACAAGCTCCTGCAGGATATGAAGGACTTCTGCCGCCATCAAGGGAAGAAGATCAAGCTCATCAAGCTCTACTCGACGGGTGAGCCGCTTCTTCACAAGGGTGTCTGCCGCATGGTGAAGAAGATCAAGGAAGCCGATGTCTGTCACGAGATGGAGATCACGACGAATGCGTCTCTTCTGACGAAGGAAGTGGCGGAGGAACTCGTCGATCTCGGACTCGACTACCTGCGCGCTTCCATCTACTCCGTGCGCACGGATGGGCAGGCGCGCATCACGCAGTCGCGCGTCACGCCGCACGAGATTCGCGAGAACATCGCCTACTTGAAGAAGTACCGCGACGAGAAGGGAGCGAAGAAGCCCTTCATCTGTGCGAAGATCATGGACACGCACGGCGAGGAAAACGACGAGTTTTATCGCATGTACGAGGATGTGTCCGACGAGCAGCTGATTGACACACCGTGGATTTTGCCGAAGCTTGAGGAAAATGCCCTCGACCGACTCTACGGCAGCGAGGAAAAGGGCGAGGAAGCGCAGGCGGCGTACTTGGAGCAGGCGCTTTACAAGGAGCGCAAGGTCTGCCGCTATCCATTCACGCACATGACGGTGCGCAGCAACGGTGACGTCGTCGTCTGCTGTACGGACTGGTCGCGCGACACCTTGGTCGGCAGCATCTGTGACAATACGCTGGAAGAGATCTGGAACTCGAAGAAGCTCTACGATTTTCGCTGTATGCAGCTGAAGACGAAGGGGGCGCACCATGCGCTCTGCGCAACGTGCGAAATTCCGCTGAAGGATACGAGCGAGGACAATCTCGACGATTTCCCTGTGGAGAAGCTCCATTATTGGAGGGAAGGCGATGGAAAGAAGAACGTTTCTAAATAGCCCGGTGCTCAAAGAGGACATGCAGGACATCTACGCGCGTGGACTGGATTGGCAAAAGCTCAGGGGCAAGACCGTACTGCTCACGGGTGCGACGGGAATGCTTGCGTCCTACGTCGCGTTCTTCCTCGTCTATCTGAACGAGGAACACGCGATGGGGATGCGGCTGCTCTTCCATGTGCGAAGCGAGGAAAAAGCGCGCGCACGCTTCGGCGAATACGCGGATGCGCCATATATCTCGTTCGTGCAGCAAGATCTCAGAGAACCGTGGCAGATCGAAGGGGCGGTCGACTTCATCATCCACGCTGCAAGCCTCGCGAATCCTGCGTACTACAAGACGATGCCCGTCGAGGTTGCCGAGCCGAACGTGCTCGGCACATACCATCTGCTGCGCTTGGCAAGGGAGAAGGGGACGCAGTCCTTCCTCTTTTTCAGCAGCGGCGACGTCTACGGCAAGATGCAAGAGGGCGCGGGTGAGATTCACGAGGCGGATGTCGGTGCGGCAGATCCGCTCGATCTTTTGAGCTGCTACGGCGGCAGCAAGCGCATGGGCGAGACGTGGTGCCGGCTCTTCTCCGTCGAGTATGGCGTGAATGCGAAGATCGCACGCATCGCGCACACCTACGCGCCGACGATGGACATCAAGAGCGATCCGCGCGTCTTCTCCTCCTTCATGAAGTGCGTTGCGGCGGGCACGGACATCGTCATGCACAGCGACGGCAGCGCCTGCCGCCCCTTCTGCTACATCGCCGATGCTGTTTCGGCGTTCTTTCTCATCCTCTTCGAGGGCGCGGCGGGTGAGGCGTACAATGTGTCGAACGACAGGGCGTTCTTGAGCATCCGCGAGCTTGCGGAAATCCTCGTGAAATTGCGCCCCGAACTGGGCTTGAAGGTCATCTTGAAGGAGCGGCCGAAGGGCGCGGCGTATCTGGAAAACAATTTTAACAAGGCGAACCGTCCCAGTGCCGACAAACTTCGAGAACTCGGCTGGCAATGCCGCTTTGACGCGGCGGCGGGATTCGCACGCGTCTGGCGATACCTGCGCGATGTGCAAACATCTTGCCAAGCGAGCGGAAAAAGGGTAGAATAAGAGAAAGACGGCAAGAAGGGGGTCATACGATGAAACACATCAAGACGGTCAACAAGCCGACGATGCAGAAGACGCTGAAGACGGGCGGCTGCGGCGAATGCCAGGCGTCGTGCCAGTCGGCATGCAAGACGTCCTGCACGGTGGGCAATCAGGTCTGTGAGAGCAGGAAGCAAGCGTGAAAAAAAGACCTCTTCCGTAAGGAAGAGGTCTTTTCTTCACGCTTCGCCATATATCTGGAGGAATTATGAAAGAGAGAATACACAAGTTCAAGCAGGCGGACAGCTTCATCCTGCTTGATGTCAACAGCGGCGCCGTCCATGTCGTCGATGAGATGATCTACGACATCATGGACGTCTTCGACGGTGCGAACGATCGGGCGGTCGTCGATGCGCTCGGTGCGAAGTACCCGAGGGCGGAACTTTCCGAAGCGCTCGAAGAGCTGCACGAACTCATGGCGCTCGGTGAGCTTTTCGCGCCCGATATCGACGTGCCGCCGACGTTTTCTCAGAAGGGACTCGTGAAGTCGCTGTGCCTGATGGTCGCGCAGGACTGCAACCTGCGCTGCAAATACTGCTTCGGCGACGGCGGTAACTACGGCATGGAGCGTGCCGTCATGACGCCCGAGGTCGGATGTCGTGCCGTCGATTTTCTCATCGAGGGTTCAGGGCCGCGCAAGCATTGCGAGATTGACTTCTTCGGCGGCGAGCCGCTCCTCAACATGAAGACGATCAAGAAGGTGACGGAGCATATAAGAAAGTGCGAGAAGGAGACGGGCAAGATCTTCAAGCTCACGCTGACGACGAACGGCATGCTGCTGAACGATGCGAACATCGCGTGGCTCAATGAGAATGATTTCTCGCTCGTGTTGTCGCTCGACGGGCGCAGGGAGACGAACGACGCCATGCGTCCCGACGTCGGCGGACACGGCACTTATGACCGCATCGTGGAGAACTTCCGAAGGTGTCTTGCGAGCCGCGCAGGCGGCGACTGGGACTATCGCGGCGTCTATACCTATCTTCGCGGTACCTACACGAAGCGCAATCTCGACTTCACTGAGGACGTGCTCTCGATGCACGATGCGGGATTCAATATTCTCTCGGTAGAGCCTGTCGTCTTGAAGGACAGCCCGCTCGCTCTCATGGAAGAAGATTTGCCGCGCATCCGCGAGGAGTACGACCGCCTCGCCGCCGCCTACATGGAGCGGCATCGCGCGGGCAGGGGATTCTTCTTCTTCCACTTCAACATGGACTTGTCGAACGGCCCTTGCGTCGCCAAGCGCCTCTCGGGCTGCGGCGCGGGTCACGAATACTTCGCCGTCGCGGAAAACGGCGACCTCTACCCGTGTCATCAATTCGTCGGCAGAAAGCGCTACAAGCTCGGCAGCATCTACGAAGGAGTGACGGACGAAGAACTGCCGCCGTACTTTCGCGAGTCGCACGTCCTCAACAAGGAGAAGTGCGCCGACTGCTGGGCACGCTTCTTCTGCAGCGGCGGCTGTCATGCCAACGCCGACCTATTCCACGGCGATATAAGAAAGCCTTACGAGGTCGGCTGCGAGATCCAGAAAAAACGCCTCGAATGTGCGCTCTACGTGCAGGCGCTGCTGGCACTGGAGAAGGAAGAGCAGGTGCAGGCGGCTGCTCTGTAGGATGATTTCACTGACAGATGAAGGGGAATCTGCCTGCACAAGCGCCCGCGCTGCACGTGTTTGTGTCCTCGTACATGAAAATGGAGGTGAGATAACTTTGAATCGAATTGTCGTTGTGTCCATGGTGCGCAATGAAGAGGACATCATTGAGAGTTTCGTGCGTTGGCATTGTGCGATTGCAGATGCTGTGATCGTGCTCGATCATAGAAGTACGGATCGTACAAAGGAAATCTTGTGCGCACTGCGCGATGAGGGTCTGCCTCTTATCCTTACAGAGGCGGAGGATATGGCGTATAGGCAGTGGGAATATACGACGGAGCTTGTGGTTCGTGCGTTCCGCGAGTTTTCCGCGGATGTCGTATGCCCGCTGGATGCGGATGAGTTTTTACTGGCTGATACCGAGGATGTCTTTCAGAGTCGCCGCATTCTGCAAAATTTGGAGCTTGGAGTTTATTATCACTTGGCATGGATTGATCATTTCCTTACGCGCCCCGAGGAAGATCGGGACATGTTCCTTCTCGCACGCGACCATGTGCGAGAACGGAGTCCCAGAATGGAAAGCAAGGTTTTGTTGACTCGCAAAGACGAGGATATTCCCCTTTGGCTGGAGGGAAGGATGTCCATTGCGCAGGGAAATCATTTCGTGGCGATTCGTGAAAACGGCAGGTCAGTATCTTGTCCGATGCGCGAAGTAGCAGGACTATACCTTGCACATTTCCCAGAACGCAGCATAGAGCAGATCCTATCCAAAAACATTGTTGGCTGGCTCACGAATGTAGCAAAGTTTTCCGGCGGAACTGTTATGGCAATCCATTGGCGTCTTATTTTTCAAGCATACCTCGCGCATGAACGGTTCGAAATGTCAACGGCAAGCGATCCCTTACCGAGTCGGCAGGACGCTTTTCGAGGACGTGTCCCGCTTCGTTTCACACGGGAGGAAGTTCCCGAGCATAAGCTGCTGCGCAACATCATGCTGACGGCGGAAGGAATCGCAGAGGCCAATGCGCAGAAGGAAGCCGTTCTCCGTATGGTGGAAAGAGATGGTCGAAAGTGTGTAGAACCGCCCGTGGTCAGTGTGCTTATTCCTTTTTATGCCGACATACAGGCGCTTCGCCTTTCCCTTCGCGATCTTGCTTTGCAAAAATATCCTTTTTATGAATGCATCCTCCTGTGCTTTTCTCCCGTGGAAAAGGAGCGCCTCCGCATTCTTGCCGAAGAGGAGGGGATATCGCATCCTATTATTCTGACAGAGGCTGAGGTTCAGCATTTGCCGCAGCATGTCCGCGGCACCTATGTGCAGTATTTCCTGCCGGACGTTTCCCACAATAGCGCCTGCTTGCAGCAGATGGTGACCTCGCTTGCACTGAACGATGATATTTCTTTTGTGATGGCGGATGCTGAAGTATCGGAGGGAGATGCTCCTGGACCGCCCGTTTATCTGGACTTTGCCACGTATGGACTGCCGTTTTATGTTTTTGAAAGTGACGACCTGCGAAAGACAATTCTCAAACAGGGGAAATTTCCTAAAGGCGGCATGTCCGAAGCGCTCTTTCGACGTGAGACGATGGAATCTTGCAATTATCTTCTAAGAGAACTGCAAGATATGAGTCTGCAAAGGCTTTCTCTATGGCTCTCAATCTTTGAGAAAACAAGCCGCGTCGGCTTCTTTAAGAAAGCGCTCGTTCAGGTTCGGCAAAGGCTCAGTTCAGAGGAAAAACTCCTTTGCCACATGGAATGGCTATTGTTGCTTGAGCAGGAGATTCAAACGAGAAAACGGGGGATTTCTTCAGAAGAACTGAAAGTTGCCGTTACGCTTGCCATAGATGGCAACCGCGATGGAATCCTCGCCGTCCGGTCTGGCGTAAGTTCTGGACTTTATGAAGCGTGCAGCAGACTTCGGTCAGAACTGGCGCAGCAGGTATGCTGCTTGGAACGAAGTTGATGCAGCAGCCATGAAACAACCCATAGAAAAAGCGACCCTTGGGGAAAGGGTCGCTTTTTGGGAGTGGTCGGGGATTGGGGAAATCCCCTCTGGATAGTGGTTATGGGGTTTGAGAAGGTTTTAGAAAGCACGGATGAATCGAGAGCGTCGATGGGACGGACTCATCGTTAGCCGTGATTTCTTTATGGGGAAGTTCTCGGGGCGGTTCAAGATCCCCGCCCCGAGAGAAAGTCATTACTTATTGCCGAAGTAGCGGTCGAAGAGACCCTTGAAGCCGCGGCCGTGACGCGCCTCGTCCTTGCACATCTCGTGCACGGTGTCGTGGATGGCGTCGAGGTTCAGCTGCTTCGCGAGCGTGGCGAGCTCCTTCTTGCCTGCGCAGGCGCCGTGCTCGGCGTCGACACGCATCTTGAGGTTCTCCTTCGTGCTGTTCGTCAGAACCTCGCCGAGAAGCTCCGCGAACTTCGCTGCATGCTCAGCTTCCTCGAAAGCGTAGCGCTTGAAGGCCTCGGCGATCTCGGGATAGCCTTCGCGATCTGCCTGGCGGCTCATCGCGAGGTACATGCCGACTTCGGAACACTCGCCCGTGAAGTTCATGCGCAGGCCTTCGATGACCTTTTCATCCGCTCCCTTGGCGGCGCCGACATGATGCTCATCCGCATACTGCATGTCACCCGTCTGCTCGACGAACTTGGAAGCGGGAGCATGACAGATCGGACACTCTGCCGGAGCCTGGTCGCCCTCGTGAACATAACCGCAAACCGTGCAAACAAACTTTTTCATTTTACATTACCTCCCAAAATATCGTGGATGTTTTTCTTTTTCTTGGTAGTGGCTCGCGATTCACCGTGCGGGGTGTTTCCCTCATGTGCTTGTCGCTTGCTGTGCCCTTATTATAGGCGAAGTGTCCCAAGAAGGAAATATCGAAAAAATGCTAAATAACAAAGATATAGCTATATATCATGAAATATCTCCATATATCTCGCGTTTTTATACTTTTTCAAAATAAATACTAGTGGATAATTATTATTGATAAGAAGTATCGCTATACTTGCGCGAAGCGTTTCAAAAAACGGCGGGCTTGTGGTATGATAGGCAGAGAAACGACGGAGGGCTTCGGCAAAAAGCCCAGCGCGATGGCTGAGGGAAGCGGCGCTCTCCTATGGAAAGGTGTTGCAGCAATGTTTACGGTGGAAACGGCTTCCCCCGAAGAGACGGCGGCGCTCGCCGAGCACATCGGGGCGCTTTGCCCGGCGGGAACGGTCTTCGCGCTCGCGGGCGATCTCGGCGCGGGAAAGACGCTCTTCGTGCAGGGATTGGCGCGTGGTTTGGGATTTTCGGGCGAGGTCACGAGTCCGACGTTCAACTTGATGAACGTATATGAAGGGAAGATGCGCCTTACGCATTTCGACGTCTATCGCCTGGAGCGTGCCGAGGAGCTTTATGACATCGGCTTCTACGAGTATGCGGACGATTCCGAGGGCGTCGTCGTCGTCGAGTGGTTCGACAAGTTCCGCGAGGAGATGCCCGCAGACTATGTGCGCGTGACGATCGAGCGCGTGGCGTCTTCGTCGGGGGAGGTCGATTCGGCGGCGGCGGATCGCCGTCGGCTGCGTTTTTCTCTTGTGGGAGTGCAGCTCAAGGAATTTTTTGAGGAGATGAAGGACGTTGTCGATTCTGGCGATTGATACGGCAAGCTCGGTGTCGAGCGTCGCCGTGGCGAGCGAGGGGAAACTGCAGGCGGAAGTGACGGTCGAGGCGGGGCGCACGCATTCGGAGACGCTTCTTTCGCATATCGAGGGGGCGCTCTCCTTTGCGGGCGTCGAGCGCTCGGCGCTCACAGGCGTCGCCGTGAGCATCGGCCCCGGCTCTTTCACGGGGCTTCGCATCGGCCTGGCGACGGCGAAGGCGATCGCTTACGGCCTGGGCATCCCGCTCGTCGGCGTCTCGACCTTGGCATCGCTCGCGCTCGCCTTCCCCGTGCCGGACGTTCATACGCTCGCCCTGATGGACGCGCAGAAGGGAAACGCCTATGCAGGTCTCTACGAGTGGCGTGACGGGAGTCTGCACGAGGTGCGTCCCGTGCGCGTCGCGCCGCTTGCCGAGGCAATCGCCGAGGCGGCGGACAGGGGAAAGCCTGTATTGCTGACGGGCGAACTCGCCGTGAAGAAGCGGGCGCGTCTCGGAAATTTGCCCGACAATGTCACGCTCGCGCCCGCGCATCTTCTGACGGCGCGCGCCTCGCACGTTGCATGGCTCGGTATCGCGCGGCTTGCGGCGGGCGAGTGCGATGATCCCATGACGCTGGAGCCGTTCTACATTCGGCGCTCGGAGGCGGAGGTGCTTTGGGAGAAGCGCCATGGCAAAGAAAAGACGGAGGGGGCGCCATGCTGACCTTTCGCAAGATGCTGCCCGCTGACGCCGCCGCCGTCGAGAAGGTGGAGCTGGCGTGCTTTTCCATGCCCTGGTCGCGCGAGTCTTTCTGGGAGGAGGCGGCGCAGGAAGCGGCTTACTACCTGCTGGCGCTCGATGACGAGGAAGTCATCGGCTACGTCGGCGTCTGGCTGCTCGGCGAGGAGGGCCACATCACGAACGTCGCCGTCGCGCCCGAGATGCGCCGGCGCGGCGTCGGCGCTGCGCTGCTCGCAGAACTCATGCGGATTGTTTTGGAGCGCAGCGTGCGCAGCATGACGCTTGAAGTGCGCCCGTCGAACGAGGCGGCGCTCGCGCTCTACAGGAAGTTCGGCTTTCGGAGTGTCGGCAGGCGGCCGCACTACTATACGGACAACGCAGAGGATGCGGAAATCCTCTGGAATACGGACATCGAAGCGACGCTCGCCGCGCTCGGAGAAGCGCGGGGGAAAGGAGATGAGGCGCATGGATAAGGACATCTTGACGCTCGCCATCGAGACGAGCTGCGACGAGACGTCCGCCGCCGTGCTGCGCGGCGGACGCGAAATCTTGTCGAACATCATCGCGACGCAGATCCCCGTGCATCAAAAGTACGGCGGTGTCGTGCCCGAGATCGCGTCGCGCTGTCATATTGTGAACATCGTGCCCGTCATCGACGAGGCTCTCAAGGAGGCGGGGGTCGCCAAGGGGGAGATCGGTCAAGTTGCCGTCACCTACGGGCCGGGGCTTGTCGGCGCGCTGCTCGTCGGCGTCGCCGCCGCCAAGGGGCTTTCCTTCTCGCTCGGCGTGCCGCTCATCGGCGTCAATCATCTCGAAGGCCATATCTTTGCGAATTTCTTGAGTTCGCCGGAGCTTGCGCCGCCGTTTGTGGCACTCGTCGCTTCGGGAGGGCACACGGCGCTCGTCCACGTCAAGGATTACAACCATTTCACCTTGCTCGGGCAGACGCGCGACGATGCGGCGGGCGAGGCATTTGACAAGGTGGCTCGCGTGCTCGGGCTGCCGTATCCGGGCGGTCCCGAGATCGACCGCCTCGCGAAAGAGGGCGACGCTTCGGCCATCGACTTTCCGCGCGCCTTGGAAGAAGAGGGCAACTACGAGTTCAGTTTCAGCGGCTTGAAGTCCGCCGTCTTAAACTATCTGAACTCGATGAAGCTCAAGAAGATCGAGGTCAATGTCGCCGACGTCGCAGCGTCGTTTCAGAACGCCGTCATCGAGACGCTCGTCGAGAAGTCGCTGGCGGCTCTGCGTGAGACGGGGCTGAGGACGCTGGTTTTGGCGGGCGGCGTCGCGGCGAACAGCTCGCTCGAAGGGCGGCTTCGCCAGGCGGCAGCGGAGAGCGGCGTTGAGTTCCATTATCCGGGGCTTCGGCTCTGCACGGACAATGCGGCGATGATCGGCTGCCGCGCCTACTATCAGGCTCTGGCGGGCGGCTTCTCAGACGCTCATCTGAACGCCGTGCCGGGGCTTTCGCTGCGCGATGTGGGCGGGGCGTGAAGCATGTTTCCGATGCTCGCTGCACGATGGACGAAAGACGAGGCAAGAGAGATGATTCCTAGCATTTCGCTTGGTCATCCTCCAAGAAATGGCAAAATAATTTCAGTTGCGCTTTTTGTTTGAATCTGCTAGAATGGGTAGGCAAGCGCAGGTTTGGACATGCCAAACCGTCGGTGCGTGCAGCGTCCGAGAGGGACGTTTTCACATAATTATCAGCAAGGGAGATATTTCATGGAGTTCCAGGACAGGACATTGGTTTGCAAGGATTGTGGCAAGGAGTTCACGTTCACCGCAGGTGAGCAGGAGTTCTACAAGGAGAAGGGGTTTGAGAATGATCCGGTTCGCTGCCGCGACTGCCGCGGAAAGAGACGCCGCAGCCATGATGGCGACAGCGGTGAGCGCACGATGTTCCAGGTGACATGCGCTGCCTGCGGCAAGGAGACGGAAGTTCCGTTCGAGCCGAAGGATGACCGCCCGGTCTACTGCCGCGATTGCTTCGCTGCCAGAAGGGGCAGGTAAGCCGAAGCTTTGCACGCCTTTGTCCGATGGAAGCCTGCGGGATGGTTTCCTTATCTCGGATAAGACGCAAACTTTCGTAGCATACGGTACAGTCTCCTCTTGTTTTATATGCTAAGATGGTAAGGATGGCATATAAGATGAGAGGAGACTGTTTTTTTATGAAAGAATGGTGCGTGATTTATTCGTCGCTTACGGGAAATACGAAGCTCGTCGCCGAAGCGATGGCGGAGGAAGCAGACGCCGACATCTTCTCTGTGGCAGAAGCGCCGGAAGACCTCTCGGGATACGAGGCCGTGGCGCTCGGCTACTGGCTGCGGCTCGGTGCGCCCGATCCGAAGATGCTCGCGCTCCTGCCAAAGATCGAGGGAAAGGACGTCGTGTTTTTCCAGACGCACGGCACAGATCCAGGCAGCGAGCATGCCGTCACGGCGTTCGCGCGTGCAGGATATGCGCTCGGCGCGGACTGCTATATCGCGGGCACATTCTCTTGCCAGGGCAAGATCAATCCGAAGATCGTCGAAAAGCGCAAGAAGGAAGCTGCCGCAGAGGATGACCCGCACGCGGGAAAGAAGGCGCAGGCGCGCTGGCAGAGAGCCGCGAGCCACCCCGATGCTGAGGATCTGCAAAGGGCGCGCGATTTCATGCGCGTGATGCTGGAGAAGCGGTTGAAGCGAAAGGCGCGGCTCGAAGCAGGCAAGATGTAATACGGATAAAGTGCAGGGGGAGTGTGTACATGGACGCTTCCCCTTTTCATGTTCTTGTGCTATACTTTCCTTAATGATTTCTTATGGAGGCGGTGGCTGATGGAGAGGAAGATCCTCTTGAATCCGGGTCCGGCGACGACGACGGATACGGTGAAGATGGCACAGGTCGTGCCCGATATTTGTCCACGCGAGGAAGAGTTCGGCGCCATCATGCGCGAGGTGGCGCAGGGGCTTTTGAAGATCGTTCATGCCGATGCGAAGGAGTTTTCGTGCGTGCTCTTCTGCGGCTCCGGTACGCTCAACATGGACGTGTGCCTGAATTCGCTTCTGCCTGCGCAAAAGAAGGTTCTCATCGTAAACAACGGTGCGTATTCGGCGCGTGCCGTCGATATATGCCGCGCCTACGGGCTAGCGCATATCGACCTGCGTTTTTCCGTCGAAGACGTGCCTGATCTCAAAGCGATCGAGCGTGCGCTCGCGGACGATCCCGACATCGCTCTCGTCTATACGACGCACCACGAGACGGGCACGGGCGTCCTGAATCCCGTTCGCGAGATCGGTGCGCTTGCGCATGCGCACGGCGCGGCGTTCGTCGTCGATACGACTTCGACGTATGCGATGCTGCCCTTTTCGATGGAGGAGGCGAACATCGACTTCTGCATGGCATCGGCGCAGAAGGGTATACAGGCGATGACGGGGCTTTCCTTTGTCATCGGCCGCACCTCACTCATCGAGACGTCGAAGGATTATCCCGTGCGCTCGTATTACTGCAACCTCTACCAGCAGTATGCGTACTTTGAAAAGACGGGACAGATGCAGTTCACGCCGCCCGTGCAGACGATCTATGCGGCAAAGCAGGCGCTCGCCGAATACTTCGCCGAGGGTGAGGCGGCGAAGGCGGCGCGCCATGCGCGGGTGGCGCAGGCGATTCATCGCGGGCTTGCAGCCCTGGGGCTGAAGGAGGCGATCCGCCCAGAGATTCAGTCGGGACTCGTCGTCTCCGTGCTTTATCCTGCGGATGAGCACTGGGATTTTGACCGCGTGCACGACTATTGCTATGCGCATGGCTTCACGATCTATCCGGGCAAGATGCAGGAGAAGGGGACGTTCCGCCTGTGCGCGCTCGGCGCGATCGATGAGACGGATATTGAGAAGTTTTTCCGCGTGCTGAGAGAAGCTCTTGTGGAATTGGGTATGGTTTTGCCGAAGGAATGAAACGGCAATGAATGGGACAGGAGAGACAGAAGAGAGATGAATCGCTGGCAGGAAATCTGGAATAAGAGAAGCGCACAGCTTGCAGGCATTGATCGCTCGGACAAGCGGGCGATGCTCTTGGAACTCAAGCGCATCGATGGCTATGATGTCGTGGAGGGCGGTATTCCATACGAGTCGTTTATGAAACAGCACGAAGAAACCCGGGCGGCACTCTGTCTGCCTGAGAAGGGGAGTATTTTCGAGGTCGGCTGTGGTGCAGGTGCGAACCTCTGGCTGTTTCAGCAGGATGGATATTCTGTCGGTGGCATGGACTATTCGGAACAGATGGTCTCTGTCTTGACAAATGTCTTCCATGGGAGGGGACTGCGGGAAGCCGTTTGTGCGGAAGCGAGGCACTTGCCGCAGGAGGAGAAGTATGATGCGGTGTTTTCAGGGGCCGTCTTTCACTACTTCCCCGATGAGTCGTATGCACAAGAGGTCATGGAGAGGATGGTCGGAAAATCGCGTGGCAGTATCGGCATCATCGAAGTGCATGATGCCAAGAAGAAGGACGAGTTCTTCGCTTTCCGTCGTCAGATTGATCCTGACTATGACGCGCATTATCAAGGGCTGGACAAACTCTTCTATGAGAAGAGTTTCTTTGAGGATTTTGCGGAGAAGCATGCTCTTCGGGTCTCGTTCGAGCCGGTGCAGGTGGAGGGCTATTGGAATGCGCCATTCCTCTATTCCGTGTTTTTTTCTCGCGAGGAAGTGCCGAAAGAATGAATGGCAGGCAAAAGGAGGTCGTCATGCAGGCGACGGAGTTTTTAAACATCTTGGGTGCAGATTTTTTCGTCGGCGTGCCCGACTCGCAGCTGCGCGCTCTTTGCGACGCCTTGATGGAGCGATACGGCAATCATGCGCCGCACGTCATCGCGGCGAACGAGGGGACGGCGGCGGGAATCGCGGCGGGACATTATCTTGCGACGGGGCGCTCGCCGCTCGTCTATTTGCAGAACAGCGGTGAGGGCAACATCGTCAATGCACTCGCGTCGCTGCTGCACGAGAAGGCGTACGCGATCCCGCTGATCTTCGTCATCGGCTGGCGCGGCGAGCCGGGCGTGAAGGACGAGCCGCAGCACGCCTATCAGGGCGAGGTGACGCTTCCGCTGCTCGAACTTCTGCAGGTCGAGCATTTCGTGCTCGCGAAGGAGACGCGAGGAGAAGACGTGCGCGCCGCTATGGAACGCTTCCGCTCGTCTTTGGAGGCAGGGCGCTCGGTGGCCTTCGTCGTTCGAAAGGGCGCGCTCGCGCACGATACGAAGGTTTCCTACAAAAACGGCTATGCGCTGCGCCGTGAGGAGGCGATTCGCACGATCCTCGACGCCGCAGACGAGAGCGATGTCTTCGTCTCGACGACAGGCAAGGCGAGCCGCGAGCTTTTCGAGCTTCGCGAGGAGCGCGGCGAGGGGCACGAGCGCGATTTTTTGACGATCGGCTCGATGGGGCACAGCTCGTCCATCGCGCTCGGCATTGCGCTCGAAAGGAAGGGGCGGCGCACGTGGTGCCTCGACGGCGACGGCGCCTTCCTCATGCACATGGGCGCGGCCGCTGTCATCGCTGCCGCAAAGCCATCGAACTTTTGCCACGTCGTCTTGAACAACGAGGCGCACGAGAGCGTCGGCGGCATGCCGACGGCGGCTTCCGCCATCGACTTTCCGGCGCTCGCGCGTGCGCTTGGCTACGCCGCCGCGCGGCGTGCAAAAGATGGCGAGGAACTTGCCGCCGCCTTGGAGGAGATGAAAGGGCAGGCAGGGCCGTGCCTTTTAGAGGTGCGATGCGCCGTCGGCTCGCGTGCCGACCTCGGCCGGCCGACGATCCCTCCAAAGGCCAACAAGCTAGCAATGATGCGTTTTCTCAGCCTTTAATTGATAGCAGATACTGTCCGGTATACCCTTGACAAATGGTAGGATAATCGGTATGATAGGAAAAGACGTTGACGCGAAGAAAGTGCCGAAGAAGCGGTCTTTCGAGTCGACACTTTTGAATTTTAGGAGGATGAATATTATGGGTACGATTTTCTCTAAGAGCGATTTCTGGATTGGTCTTGCTGTCGGTGCTGTCGCAGGCGTTTTTGGCTATCGCTTCATGCAGGAGCGCGAGCAGCAGATGATGGCGATCCAGCAGGGTGCTCCTGCAGCGCAGGTGCCGCTTGCTGAGCTTCAGCGCCAGAAGGAAGAGCTTGAGGACCTCATCGCTGCGCAGGAAGCCGGCGCGAACCAGTAAGGGAAACATAAGAGGGGCTGCGACAGGCAAATGCTCGTATCGTCATGGCATATTGCGTGCGCAGCCCCTTTCCTGTTTTGCTGTTGATAACGAATTGCATGAAGGAGGACGCTATGGCAAAGATTCCTTTAGGCTTACCGCTGGCAGCGGCTGCCGCAGGCACGGTCGTGACGCTCTTTGTTCCGGCGAAGCGTCTGCATATCGTCTGCGGCACGGCATGGGCGGCACTCTCGCTCGTTCACGCTTGGCAGTATCGCAAAAAGCTCGCGAAAGATCTTGCGATGCCGTTCGGCGCAAGTCTCAAGCAAAATGTGATGAAGAAGATTGACGAGGGGCTTCAGAAGCTTCCCCTGCCGCCGACGAAGCTCGGCGCACTGATCGGCTCGATGCGTCCCGCCGCCTATGCGCCGGGCAGGATGCGCCTCTACAGCCGTTCACTCGTGGGAAACGAGAAGCTTAGAGAGCAGATTCTTGCGTACTTCGCCGACTGTCCCGAGGTGGACAAGGTCGAGTGCAGTACGCTCACCGGCTCCGTGCTCATCACCTATGAGCCGGAATTTTTTGCTGAGAACGAAGAGCTTTCACAGATTGAAACGTATGTGAAGCATCATGTGCAGATGGCACAGGGGAGGAGTTAAATCTTTATGTCTTATATGTCTGGTTTGATGATCGGCACGGCCCTTGTCCAAGGCCTCGGCAGCATGCTTTCGGGCGGCGCTTCTGCAGGCATGGGCGGCGGCATGGGCATGGGCAGGAGCGCGGGCATGAGCGGTCTTTTCGGCATGGCGTCCGGCATGGGGCGGGGCGGCATGGGCAGAAGTTCCGGCATGAGCGGACTCTTTAACATGATGCCGACGGGCATGGGCAGCGGCATGAGCAGCATGTTCGGTCAAGGCAGGGGACGCGGCAAGGGCATGGCGCAGGACGCGTCCGGCTCTGCAGCCGTGTCTGCACCGGCAATGCCAGCTTTCGCGCTGAAGAGTGCCGTGCCCGGGCGCAGACGCTACTATGCGGCGGCCCTGCAGGGGAACGAGGAGCTGGCAAAGCTTCTGGAGAAGAACCTTGGCCGCATCGCCTTCATCGATTCCGTCAAGGCGTCGAGTGTTACGGGCAGTCTGCTCGTCTGCTATACGGGCGATGAGGGAGCTGTCGATCGCCTGATGGCGGATCTTGGCAAGCGCGTCTTTGGTGCTACGGAGCATGCGGGTTTTAATCTGCCGCAGGGGCTTTCCGATTTGCTCCCTGCGGCAGGCGTCACTCAGCCGCTCGCTGAACTCGGTGCAAGCATCCGCCGCGCAGCAGGCGCGGCGAACGTATGGCTGCACGAGAAAACGCATGGCTGGCTCGATTTCCCGTCGGTATTCGCTCTCGGCTTCATCGTGCGCGGCTTGCGCAAGATCCTGCTCTATGAACAGCGGCCGTCGGGTCCTCAGATGCTTTGGTGGGCATTCTCGATCTTGAAAGGATGGAAGATGATATGACGTATGGGACATGCTCGCTCCGCCTATCGGCGGATCTTGCTCAGGATAAGCGCGCCCTCTTGGGTGCACAGCTTCGAAGCATAAAGGGCGTCGTCGCCGCTTCGGTCGGCGACAAGGCGCTGACGGTTTGGTACAAGGAAGAATTGCCCCTCGCACTCGTGCGTCGGCTCGTCAAGCGCATGGAAGAAGAGTGCGCACCGAGCGATCCCGAGCTTGACATGGCGGGCTATCGGCGCGAAGCGATCTTCTCGCTCGCGAGCTTCGCGGGCATGAAGGCGCTCGAAAAGCTCGCGCCTGAAGCCTTTGCGGGAATGAAGGTGTTTCGCAGCCTCCTCGTCTTGGCCATCGCGCGCAACTTCCTCAAGAACGGCGTCGTGGGCATGGTGAAAGAGCGCCGCCCGAACGCCGATACGCTGACGAGCACGGCGGTCATCGCCTCCGTGCTCGCAGGCAAGCCCGAATCGAGCCTCACGCTGCTGACGCTGTCGAACGGCGCTGAGATGCTGACCGCCTACGCAGCGGAGCGCGCGAAGAAGCAGATTTCCGGCCTTCTGAACATGAACCAGCGCTTCGTCTGGCTCGTTGACGGCGGCGTCGAGCGCAAGGTCGCGGTCGAGTCCGTGCAGGTCGGCGACCGCATCGCGGCACATTCGGGCGAGATGATCTGCGTCGACGGCCGCGTCGTCAGCGGCAAGGCGTCCGTGAACCAGGCGTCGATCACGGGCGAGTCGAATCCCGCGATGAAGCGCGAGAAGTCGCCTGTCTACGCAGGCTCTGTCATCGAGGTCGGCGAGATCGTCATCGAGGTCGAGAAGACGGGCAAGGACACGTCGCTCGCGCACATCGTCCACCTCGTCGAAGAGGCGCAGTCGAGACGTGCGCCCGTGCAGAACTTCGCCGACAACATGGCGAACATGCTCGTGCCGATCTCGTTCCTCGGCGCGGCGATCGTCTACGGCGCGACGCGCGATTGGCAGAGGGTGCTGAACCTCCTGTTCATCGACTTCTCGTGCGGCTTGAAGCTCTCGACAGCGACGGCGATTTCCGCTTCGATTGCGGCGGCGGCGAAGAAGGGCATCCTCGTCAAGGGCGGCAACTATATGGAAGCGCTCGCTAATACCGATACCGTCGTCCTCGACAAGACGGGCACGATCACGGTCGGCATCCCGCAGATTTCCTCCATCAAGACGGCGGAGGGCGTGACGGAGAAGGAGATGATCCTTCTGGCGGCATCGGCGGAGATGCACTCCGTGCATCCTCTGGCCGTCGCTATTCAGAAGTACGTCAAGGACAACAACTGGGAAGTGCCGCAGCACCGCTCGTCGAAGACGATCGTCGCACGCGGCATGCAGGCGGTTGTGCCTGATTTTGACGGCTTCAAGGGCGGCGACGTGATCGTCGGCAGCTACAAGTTCATGAAGGAGCGCGGCGTGCAGGGCGCGGGCGAGCTCGTCGTCGAGGACACGACGGAAAACTTCCTCTACATCGCGCGGAACGGCTCGCTCATGGGCATCATCGGCATCACCGATCCCGTGCGCCCGAAGATGAAAAAGACGCTGAACCAGATGCGCCGTTACGGCGTCGACGAGATCGTGATGCTCACGGGCGACTCGGAGAAGGTTGCCGATCATGTGGCACGTCAGATGGACATCGACTCCTACCATGCCGAGGTCTTGCCCGAAGACAAGGCGAACTACGTCATGAAGCTCAAGGAGCGCGGCGGCAGGGTCATGATGGTCGGCGACGGCATCAACGATGCGCCGGCGCTTGCCTTTGCCGACGTCGGCGTGACGCTCGGCGGCCGCCAGACGGACATCGCCGCCGAGTCGTCGGCGGTGACGATCCGCTCGGAAGATCCCGAAGGCCTCGTCGATGCTCTGCGTCTCGGCAAGCGCACGATGGGACTGATCCATCAGAATTTCCGCGCGACGATCCTCGTCAACTCGGGCGCCATGCTCATGGGCGCCTTGGGCATGATCAGCCCGCTGTGGGCGGCTGTCATCCACAACACGGCGACGCTCGCCGTCGTCTTAAACAGCGCGCGCATCCTCTCGACAGGCAAAAAGCCTGTAAGGCGCGTCGGCTGAAAGAAATGAATGAAAAAGGATGCCGTACGAAGGTGTGCGGCATCCTTTTTCTTGTTAAAACAAATCACTATGCGTGCCAGTCCGAAGCAGTATCAATGTGTCCTTCTGTACTTGATAAATCAAAAGCCAGTCAGGTTGTATGTGGCATTCTCGCATGTTCTTATAGTTCCTTGAATTTGTCAGTCGATGATCGCGGTAAGATTCGGGCAAGGTCCGCCCGTTGCTCAAAAGTGCAATGACCGTTTCCAATTCTTTGGGATTGCAGCCGCGCTTCAGCGCCAACTTGTAGTCTCTCTTGAATTGACTTCCGAAATTGAGCTTACGCATTTAGCGCCGCCATAAGCTCGTCTACGCTTTCAAAAGGACCTTGCAGGTCGTCGCCCTTTTCCGCCGCTTCCATCGCGGCGTAGGTGATTTCATTCGGCTCGCACTCTTCATCCGTGTTCACTTCGAAAGGCAGTCCGTGGCAGCGCAAGGCTTGACGATAAAAAATTCCTGTTGCAGTGCTCAAATCCATGCCGAGAGCCTTGAAAAGCTCAGCTGCCTGCGCTTTGAGTTCTGGTTCCATACGAAGCGTCATGGTTCCTTTATGCGCCATTTGAAATACCCCTTTCAAAATGTTTGTTGACTTCTCTTCTAATTATATAAAATATATGGCTTCTACACAAGACCAAGACAAAAGTTATACGAATCCCCCTTTATTATGGACTTGACAATCATTCTCATCCCATTTATAATTATGTCATAAAGATGAGTGATATTCATATTCAAGGATAAAAGAAAGGGAGAGTGGTTATGAGCAGTGTGGTGATTCTTGGGGGGAACGAGTGTATGGAGTGCCGTTATCGTGAGGCATGCAAGAGCTGCGGGTTCAAGGCGAAGGTTTTTCCGAAGATGTGTCGAGACCTCAGGAGGAAGATCGGCTCGCCTGACCTCATCATTCTTTTCACGAGCACGGCATCACACCAGCTTGCCATGCATGCGCAGGAAGAGGCGAAGAAGTGCAATGCGAAGATCGCTTTCTGCCACTCGGCAAGCATGGCGGCGTTGCAGAACGTCCTCGCTGAGCACTCAGCATGAGGGCGGAACGCGTCATGGTGATGCGATGTCTTCCGTGATATTTTAACGAAAGCGCAGGAGCGTCGTCGGTCTCAAGGCGGAGCTTTTGGGGAGGCTACGCATTTGCATCCCTGCAGTATTTTTTACGGGAAGGGTGCAATTTCTTCGGCGGAACGTCCGCCCGCTGTTTGATTAAATGAGAATATTTATAAATTGATAGAAAAAGTTCAAATCGCGCCTTATTTCCTTGACAGCATGAGCTGGATAGAGTATTATTATCTCTGCCGATGAACTGGATTCAGTTTCATTGTCGTTCTCATTTTTTATGAAACCCCAAGCGATTGAGCCGTAGGCGTAGGTCGATTGGCTGAGTTTCACTAAGGGAGGCGTGCAATGTCCGCAACATGGACGTTTGTGCGTGCAGTTTGCTGTTTTATTTAATGGAGGTAAGAAGCATGACGTTGAAAGACGGAAAGACAGGAATGTCTCTTCGTGTCGACAAGGTGGGCGATTCGGAGCTCAAGCAGCGCCTGATGACGATGGGGCTGATCCCGGGCACGCGCATCAAGGTGCTGCCGTCGGCGCCGATGGGCGATCCGATGGCGATCGGGCTTCGCTCGTACAATTTGGCGCTTCGCCGCGCCGATGCGGAGAAGATCGAAGTGACGGAAATCAAGGAAGGAGCGGGAGCCTGATGAGCACCATGAGTGTCGCCCTGACGGGCAACCCGAACACGGGAAAATCGACCATATTCAACGAATTGACGGGTATGCGCCAGAAGATCGGTAACTGGCCGGGCGTTACCGTCGACAAGAAGATGGGCGTCGTCAACTACAAGGATCGCGTGATCACAGTCGTCGATCTGCCTGGCACCTACAGCATCAATGCGCGCTCGGCGGAAGAGCAGGTCGTCATCGACTACTTCAAGACGACGATGCCCGACCTCGCGGTTGATGTCATTGACTCCTCGAATATCGAGCGCAATCTCTTCCTCACAGTGCAGCTCCTCGAAGAGGGAATTCCTCTGCTCATCGACCTCAACATGCAGGACGAGGCGGAAAGAAAGGGCATTCGCATCAACATCCAGAAGCTCGAAGAGGCTCTGGGCATGCCTGTCGTGCAGACAGTTGGCCGCAGCAAGAAGAGCATCCAGAAGCTCATCGAAATCTTCACGACGACCGTCATGTCGAACTACCGTCCGAGTGCGATGGTTGAAGAGCACAAGGCGAAGGCGACGGAACTCAAGAAGAGCGGCCTTTCCGCCGAAGAGCTGGACGAAAAGCTCATCGAGCTGCGCTATGATCTCATCGACAAGATCATGAAGAAGGCGGTTGTCGTCGGAAACGTCGGGCTGTCGACTTCGGAGAAGATCGACCGCGTGCTCGCGAACGGCGTCTTGGCGCTGCCTATTCTCCTCGGCATTCTCTACTTGGTGTTCTGTATCGCCTTCACGTGGATTGGTCAGCCGCTCGCAGATGCCGTCGGCGACTGGATCGGCGGACCGTTCACCGACTGGATCAAGGACGCGATGGAATCTGCGGGCGTCGCCGAGTGGCTGAAATCGTTGATTGCAGACGGTATCGTCGCGGGTGTCGGCAACGTCATCAACTTCGTGCCGCTCATTTTCACACTGTTCTTCATGCTGTCCTTCCTCGACGGTACGGGATATATGGCGCGCGTCGCTTTCATCATGGATCCGATCATGCGCCGTGTCGGCCTCACGGGCAAGGGCATCATGCCGCTGATTGTCGGCTTCGGCTGCGGCGTGCCGGCCATCATGGGTGCGCGTGCGCTCGACTCGGAAAAGGACAGGCTCACGTCGATTCTCATCACGCCTTTTTTGACATGCTCGGCGAAGCTGCCGATCATGGCGCTCTTCGCTGCGATGTTCTTCCCTGAACATGCCGCGAATCTCGTATTCTCGATGTACATCATCGGCATCGTCGTCGCCATCATCATGGCGAAGGTTCTGGGCATCACGGCGTTCAGGAGCCAGGGATCGACGTTCCTCCTCGAACTGCCGCCGTACCGCATGCCGGACATGAAGACGGTGCTCTTGGAAACTTGGGACAAGGGCAAGGGATACCTGATCAAAGCTGGTACGATCATCTTCGCAATGAGCGTAGCCATCTGGTTCTTGTCGAACTACAATGCGGACGGCGCTACGGATGAGATGAGCGAGTCCTTCCTCGCATCGATCGGCGGCGGTATGAGCCATCTCTTCGCGCTGCACGGCTTCGAGACTTGGGAGTCGGGCGCGGCCGTCGTCACGGGCATCATGGCGAAGGAGTCCGTCGTCTCGACGCTCGGTATCCTCTATGGCGTCGGCGATGTCTCGACCGAGGCAGAAGATGCCGCAGAGACGGCGACACAGTTCGCCGGCTCGATGGGTACGGCATTCACGGCAGCCTCGGCGCTCGCCTTCATGGTATTCTCGCAGCTCTACACGCCGTGCATGACTTCGCTCGGCACGATCAAGAAGGAGACGGGCAAGTGGAGCTGGATGCTCTTCGCCGCTCTCTACACCTTCGGCGTCGCCTGGGTCGTCTCACTTCTTGTCTACTGGGGAGCCTGCGCCTTCGGCATGAACGGCTAGGGAAGCCGTCCGTGCTTCGCTACTCCTGAAAGGAGATCTTTGCCATGGCAAGCATCATTCTCGGCGCAATCGTCGCCGTCCTGCTCTTCTTCGCTCTGCGTCACGTCTATCACAATGTGAAGGCGGGCAAGGAAGACTGCTGCGGCGGAAGCTGCAGCGGCGGCTGCGGAGGCTGCGGCGGCAGCTGCAGCACGGGGCAGGAAAAGTAAACCGATGGATATAAGAAAAGCGTCGAGAGATTCTCGGCGCTTTTCTTGTTCGAGCGAATTGTTTATCGTATGTGTTTGGAGGAGTCGTAAAAATATACGAAGCGTTACCGCAGGCTTTTTCAAGACATCCCGCGGCGACTCAGCGGGATGCGAAATGAAGGCAGGCAATCTTGTCGTTGCAGTTCTTGTTCCACCAAGGAATCACGGAGAGGAGGCCGAACAAGCCCCAGCGGCAGCGGAATCCTTCGTATAGGGTTCGCTCTTTGAGAAAGGCGATGGCAGGATGGAGTTTCTCTATCTCCTTGCCGCTTTTTACGCCCCATTGAAAGGGCGCTTTCTGCGTATCTACGGAATCGTGGCGCTTTTGCTGACCGATGAGAAAAGGCGGCATGATTTCGATGAGCATGGAAGCATCGGCAAAGGCCTCGGCGAGCATGGCGAAGAGACTGCGCATCTCTTGTTCGCTGAAGTACATGGCCGCGCCTTCCAGAAGAATGAGGACGGGGCGACCTTCATGCTCGACTTTTTCGATCCAGCTGGAATCGAAGACGGAGGCGGCGAGATTGTGAATGCGCACGCCCTCTTCTGTGAGTAAGTTTTGGCGCAGTTCCATGACATCGGGCAGGTCGAGGTTGTACCAATCAATCTGTCCGTTGTCGATGCGGTAGAAGCGGGTGTCGAGACCGCAGGCGAGATTGATGCATACCGCATCGGGCTGCTTTTCGATGAATGCCTTTGTTTCATGGTCGAGGATGTAGCTGCGCACGGCGACTCCCGTTTGCGAGTGCTTGGCGCGAGCGAACTTGGCGAAGTCGTAGTCGATCTGCTCGACGAGCCGCACGGCGAAATCGTCTCGGATCAAGGCGTCTGAGCGCTTCGTTTCTTCTGCTCGCGCCCACAGGGGAATGAGCAAGGTTTCCGCTACACCGCTGAGCTTTGTTTTCATGAAAGGCCTCCTTATGAGTAATTGATATAGAATCTCAATATCTACAAACATATTATGATGCTTGTTCATCTATGTCAAGGGTGAATACTCATGCTTGTACGGAAGCATAAACTCGGATTGGAGAACCGTGCGGAAGTGGCGATGCAGAAGTATGATATTCATTCCTCATAAAACATTATTGAAAAATATTTTCATATATGTTACACTAAAAGCGTCGGAAAAATTCCGGCGCTTTTCTTTCCACTTGCGGACGGAACTTTCATTAAGGGCGGCGCACAATGTCCACAAAGTGGACGTTTGTGCGTGTAGTTTACGGATGAAGGAGGAGACGTTTATGGAGTACAAGATCGAGCATGATTCTCTCGGAGAGGTTCGCGTACCGAAGGATCGCTATTGGGGGGCACAGACGCAGAGGAGCTTCGAGAATTTCCCCATCGGCACGGAAAAGATGCCGAAGGAGATCATCCGCGCCTTTGCCATCTTGAAGAAGTCGGCGGCGTTTGCCAACGCGACGCTCGGGCGGCTCGACGAGAAGCGCCGTGACGCCATCGCGAAGGCGGCGGACGAAATCCTCGCGGGTGATCTGGACGGGCACTTCCCGCTCGCCGTGTGGCAGACGGGCAGCGGCACGCAGTCGAACATGAACGTCAACGAGGTGCTGGCGAATCGCGGCAATGAGATTGCGGGCGAGAAGCTTCTGCATCCGAACGACCATTGCAATATGTCGCAAAGCTCGAACGACACGTTCCCGACGGCAATGCACATCGCCGCCGTCGTCGCCATCGAGGACAAGCTCCTGCCGTCGATCGACAAGCTCGCCTCGACCTTCGAGCGTTTGATGAAGGAGAATGAAGGAATCGTCAAGACGGGCAGGACGCATTTGCAGGATGCCGTGCCCATTTCCTTCACGCAGGAGATCAGCGGCTGGCGCGCCATGCTCAAGGAGTCGCGTGCACAGATCGAGGCGACGCTGCCGTTCTTGAAGGAGCTGGCCTTGGGCGGCACGGCGGTCGGCACGGGACTCAATGCGCCCGAGGGCTTTGCCGAGGAAGTCGCACGCGTCGTCAGCGACATCACGGGACTCAATTTCCGTACAGCGCCGAACAAGTTCCACGCGCTCTCGGCGAAGGATGAGATGGTCTTCGCGCACGGCGCCTTGAAGGGGCTGGCGACGAACCTCATGAAGATCGCCAACGATGTGCGCTGGCTCGCGAGCGGCCCGCGCTGCGGCCTTGGCGAGATCACGATCCCGTCGAACGAGCCGGGAAGCTCCATCATGCCGGGCAAGGTCAATCCGACGCAGTGCGAGTCGGCGACGATGGTGGCGGTGCAGGTCATGGCGAACGATGCGGCTGTCGCCATCGCGGCTTCGCAAGGCAATTTCGAGCTGAACGTCTACATGCCCGTGACGATCTACAACTTCCTGCAGTCGGTGCGCCTCCTGGCGGATTCCCTGCGTTCCTTCGATGAGCGCTGCGTATCGGGCATCAAGGCGAACAAGGAGAAGATGCACGAGAATCTGCACCGCTCGCTGATGCTCGTGACGGCTCTGAATCCTGTCATCGGCTACGAGAAGGCGGCGAAGACGGCGCACAAGGCGTACGAGGAGAACATCTCGCTCAAGGAGGCGTGCGTCGCGCTCGGCTTCCTCGCGCCTGAGAAGTTCGACGAGGTCTTCCATCCCGAGGAGATGGTTTAAGTGACGGATGTCGGCAAGAGTCCGGCCGTACCGGAAGCGGGCGCAGAGAAATCGCCCGAGGACGGCACGGGCAGAAAGCCGAACTACAAGAACTGGCTGCCGCGCCGCATGATTGCGGCAGCGCTCCTGGCAGCCGTCCTCTTCTGGGCGTTCTTCGCGCTCGCATTCGCCCTTTTGCCGCGTGCGGGCGCGTGGCTTGCCCTCGACGGCTTCCTCGCGCTCGCGGCTCTCGCTTCGACGCTCCTCACATTTTGGTTCTGCGCCCTCTACCGCATGTTTTCTTACGACGGCGAGCGGCAGTTGGCGCGGCAGATCGTTGAGGGAACGGCGGCATTTGTCAAGCTTCCCGTAGGCGGGCGCATCCTCGACGTCGGCTGCGGCAGCGGCGCTCTGACGATCGCCTGCGCGAAGGGAAATCCCGCGTGCCAGGCGATCGGCGTCGACCTCTGGCGCGGCGTCTACGCTTCGTTCAGTCAGCGGATCTGCGAGGAGAACGCGGCAGCTGAGGGCGTGACGAATGTGGAGTTCCGCCCGGGCGATGCCCTCAAGCTCGATTTTCCCGATGAGAGTTTCGATGCGGTGACGAGCAACTACGTTTATCACAACATCCCGAAGGTCTCGGGGCAGACGATGCTCGAAGAGACGCTTCGCGTCCTGAAGAAGGGCGGCGTCTTCGCGATTCATGACATCATGGAGCGCGGCAAGTATGGCGATATGGAAGCGTTCGCCGCCAAGCTGCGAGATGAGGGCTACGAGGAGGTCAAACTTCTCGACACGGCCAAGGGCATGTTCATGAGTCAAGGCGAGGCGCGCTTCATGTGCTGCAGCGCCTCCAAGCTGCTTGTCGGCAGGAAGTGAAGTCGTCGTAACAGAAAAGTGGAAGGTTGTGCATGAGTCAGTTCGACTCGTGCGCAGCCTTTTTTGCAGGAGGGGCGGCGCACGATGCCCGATAGGCGGGTGCTGCGTGCATATTTTGCACGCAAGCGACATGGGGCAAACGTCCTTTAAACATTGTTAGAAATTGCTCATGAAATTCGTCTGCGGAGTTTTGATTGCTCGTATTTCTTTCTTTTACAGCAGAAAGTCGTTTCCTTCTATGCAGATTCATCGCAATTCATGTATATTGGAATCAACTGTCAGGGAGTTTTCTTGTTTTGCCTGAATTCTCAGAAAAAACTTTCTTCCCGCAAAGAGAGATTTTTGTTCTATAATAAAAGAAAAGTTGGGGGAAAAAGAGGAGGTTCTTATGAAACTGAAACCGAAGATGCTCTTGGGTATCGGAATCCCGCTCGTTGCGGTCTTCCTCATCGTGGGATTCGCGATCAGCACGATGGCAAGCTCGGCGCTGTCGGAGTCGAAGCAGAGAAGCATGTATGAGATGGGCGAGCATTATGCCAACGCCATCGACAAGATCGTGGAGATGAACCGCGTCGCTGTCGAAACGGCGACGGTGAATTGGGATGAGGCGATGCCCGAGGGCGAGGCGCTGCACGAGGCGCTGCTGCACATGGCGGAACGCCCGGGCGTCGTCTCCGCCTATATCGGCAGGGCGGACGGCAGCGCGGCGACGAGCGCGTCCTTCCGCGCGGGCTACGACCCGAGGGAGCGCCCGTGGTACAAGGAGGCAGCCGCTGCGCCTGACAAGACGATCATATCCAAGCCGTACAAGGCGGCGTCCACGGGCAAGCCCGTCTTGACGATCAGCCGTGCCATCGAGAAGAACGGGGAGATCAAAGGTGTCGCAGCCATTGATATTTCGCTCGAAGCTGTCGGGGACATCGTGCGGGACGTCAAGGTCGGTGAGACGGGGTCGCTCGTCATCTTAGGGCCGGAGACGGAGTACATCTACCACACGAAGTATACGGTGGACGACCGACTCAACGAGATCGACGGCGGCGCTTACAAGGATCTGGCGGCGAAGCTTACGACAGGCAAGCCCGAGCAGATCGAAGCCGAATATCAGGGCAGCAAGAAGTTTTATGCAGGCGTTCCCGTCGGGGAGACGGGCTGGACGGTGCTCATCGCCCTGCCGCGCGACGAGGCGAATGCCGCCGTCACGCACATGAGCATGCTCGTCGTCGCGATCTGCCTCGCGGCTCTCGTGCTGCTTCTCGGCATCACCTATGTATTGCTCCATGCAGTGACGACGCCGATCGGCGTCCTGTGCTCGCTGATGGAGAAGATCGCGGGCGGCGATCTCACGACGCATTTGCCCGCTAGCAGCCGCTCCGATGAGATCGGCGCCCTGCAGAACAGCTGCCGCGACATGATGACGAGCCTGCAGACGATGGTCAAGACGACGAAGGAAGCCGCCGACCATGTGTCGGAGTCGAGCGAGGAATTGACGGCAAGCTCCTCGCAGTCGGCGGACGCGGCGCAGTCGGCGGCGGAAGCTGTCGTCGTCATCGCCGAGGAAAGTGCGCGTCAGAGTACGATCGTTGAGGATGCAACAGGAAAGGTCATGGGCGTCAACGATGAGATGAAGACGATTCGCTCGGCGGTCGACAAGGCGCAGCAGGCGGTTGCCTCGACGGGAGAGGCGACGCAGGAAGGCGCGGAAAAGCTCAGGGGTGCGATCCGAGGCGTCGAAGGGCTGGCCGATGGCTCGGCGAAGACGAGCGCGGCGGTCGAAAAGCTCTACGAGGGCTCGAAGAACATCGCTGAGATCAACGAGCTGATCACGAGCATCGCAGGGCAGACGAAACTCCTCGCGCTCAACGCGGCGATCGAGGCGGCGCGCGCGGGCGAGCAGGGCAAGGGCTTCGCCGTCGTCGCCGACGAGGTGCGAAAGCTCGCCGAGCAGAGCGAGCAGGCGGCGCAGGAGATCGGCACAGTCATCGGCAAGAACTCGGAAGAGATCGAGCATGTATTCTCGCTGACGAAGAGCCAGCAGGACGATGTGCGCGAGAATGTGCGAGAGGTCAAGGAAGCGGGCGAGAAGTTCCGCCGCATCATGGGGCTCGTCGAGGAGCTTGAGGGCGAGATCGAGTCCGTCGTCAAGATCAGCGAGAAGGTGCAGAAGAGCTGCGCCGAGACGGCGGCCGCCGTGCAGGAGATCAACGAGGTCTCGCATACGGTGCAGCAGAAGGCGACCGACGTTTCCGCCGTATCGGAGGAGCAGGCGGCCTCGACCGAGGAGATCGCCGCCGCCAGCCAGACGCTCGCGCATCTGGCGGAGCAGCTGCAGCAAGGTGTGCAGAAGTTCCGACTGTGAGACGGGGATCGAGAGAAGGCTGTAAAGAGCATACAAGCATAGAAAAAGAAGCTGCCGTCCGGCAGCTTCTTTTTCTATGCCTTGAAATGCTTTCATCAAAATGTCCAATTCACGCCCACACTTCCTGTGAAGCCTTCGCGCTTGCCCTGCCAGCTGCTGACATTGAGGTCGTAGCTGACGCGGCTGTCCTTCGGCGCGAAGCGGTAGCCGAGTTCGAGCATGGCGCTCGCGCCCTTGAGCGACGGGCTTGGCGTCGTCATGCCCTGGTAGGTGGCGCGCGCCTCGCCTTCGAATTCATAATCCCAGGCAAGACCCGCATAGAAGCGCCCATTTTCGCCCATGTCGTGCGCGTAGCGAGCGCCGAGGCGCAGACGATGTGAGTTGACGGCATCGAAGTTGTAGTCTTCTCCCGTTGAGAGCTTGGCGCTTGTGCCGCTTTGATGCGAGTAGAAGTACTTGAGGTACGTTTCAAGCGAATCTCCCGCGCGGAGCTTCCGTTCCTTTCCCATGCCAAGGTGAATCGCGTAGTAGGGGTTTGAGATGTCGTAGCTCGTGGCTTTTTTGGCAATGATGCCCGCGTAGTCGCTCTTGATGCGGCCGCCGCGAACGCTGCCTTCGATGTAGAAGCCGCTCTTTTTGTCCTGCCTTGCGAGAAGGCCTGCGCCGACGTAGCTGACCTTGCCGTCGCCATGCGTGGCGGCCGCATCCTCAAGGTAGGAATCGTAGCTCGCCCTGCCGTATTCGACGAAGGGGCCGAAGGTGAGGACGCCGTCCTTTGTCGTCTGCTTGCGCGCGAAGCCGACGTTCAGCGTGTAGCCGTGCGTGTCGACGTAGGAGCCGGAATGCACGCGCATGGAGGAGCCGCCCTGCGCCGCCCATGATGTATAGGCGCCTGTCTGCACATTTGCGGCGGCTGCTGTGACGGCGGAGGCGATGCCTGCATCGGCGAGCAGGCTCATGCCGCCGCCCAAGACGTCCGTCGTCGCCGCCCTCGTCTCAACGAGGGATTTCGTCTCATTCTTGAGCGATGTTTCTTCGACGGCGGCGATGATCTCGTCCGTGTTCTTCTTGCGCACGCTGAATTTGTAATCGAGTGATACGCCCTGCGTGCCCGTGATCTCGCCTGCAATTTTCTCGTCGGTTTTCAACGTGCCGCCTTTGGCGAGCTTCATGAGGCTGAACGTCTCGTTCTGCTGCAGCCGCTTCGCTGCGCCCGAGAAGTCGACGTCAACGTGGAGTCCGCGGATGTCCTTGTCCTTGACGCCGAGCTTGAGCATCGTCGCCATGGAGGAAGTCGCTCCTTCGGGCAGGTAGAACTTGAGGTTCTGCACGCCTGTGAAGTCATGGATCTCCGTGCCGGCGGAGCGGATGGCGAGGATGTTCGCCTTGCCGCCCGGGGCGACAGGCGCTGTGCCGCCCGTGACCGTGCCGTGGATCTTCGTGCCATGGAGGTTGATGATGTTGCCTTCGGTCTTCTTTCCGACGCCGCCGCAGACGTCTGCACCGATGGTGACGGCTCCTAGATGGAGGATGTTGTCCGACGCTTCGCCTTGGGCGGCATGACCGCCGCAGATTGCCGCCTGCGTGTCCTTTCGCACATCGACGATGTTCGCCGTCGCATTGCCTGTGCTTTCGGCGAAGCCGCCGTAGGCATTTTTGACTGTGCTGCCCGCGAGGACGAGTGTGTTGCCTGTGACATTCCCCTTGGCATTCAGGCCGCCGTAGGCGCTTTCGAGTGTGCCGCCCGTGACGGTCAGATTGTTCCTCTGCACGGTGTTGCCGATGAGTGAGCGTCCGCCCCAGGCGGCCTTGTTGTCGCCCGTTTCATACTTGGCATCGCCGTTGTTCTGGAACTGGAAGCCGCGGACAACGACTTTCTGCGCTGCCGCGCCCTTCGTATCCGTGTCAATCGTGTATTCATAGTCGCCGACGGTCTTTTCCTTCGCCTTGTCGTATGTCGTGCCGAAGTCGAGTCCCTTCGCATTTTCCATGAGCGAGAACAATTTTTCTGTGAAGGGTGAGGTCAGCGTCTTGAGGCGATTTTCGTCCAATCCCGAGGCTTCGAGCTTCTGCCAGTTCAGACCCGCTGTCGCCGCGCCGCCCTTGAGCGTCAGGAGCGTGTCGTTTGCCTTCGCCATGTCCGCGTCGAAGTGGAGCTTCTCGAAGTTTGCGATCTGTCCGGCCGTGCGCTCGCCGCTGACGACGAGGGTGTTTTCCTTCACGTCCTTGGCATCGCTGCCGCCGTAGATCGTGCCCGTGACCGTGCCGCCCGTGAATCTCACGGTGTTGCCCGTGGTCTTGCCCGTGCCGCGCGTGTAGCCGCCGTAGACCGTCTTCACGATGCCGCCCGAGAGGTCGACGGTGTTGTCCGTGGCGCAGCCCGCATTCTTGTCGCTGCCGATGAAGCCGCCGTAGACATTTTCGATCGTGCCCGTGCCCGCAGCAGTCCGGACGGTATTTTTGTATGCGGTGCTTTCGACGCGCACCGTGTTGTTCTTGGCGTCGCCCGCCGATCCTTCCGTGCGCCCGCCCGAGATGTACTTGATGGTCTTGCCTTCTGCGACTCCCGTGACGGTGATCGCATTGTTCTCCGTCGTATGCCCGCCGTAGGAAATGCCGCCGTACGTCTTGGCATCATGCACGCCGTCATAGGTGACGCTGCCCTTGCGGAAACGGTTGGCGTCGATGAGGACGGCGCTCGCCGTGTCCGTGTTCGTATCCGTGCGCTGGACGATTTCGTAGTCGCCGCTCGTCGTGCCCGTCTCGTAGCCTTTCGCCGCGTAGTTCTTGAATTTCAGTGCGCCCGCTGTCCCGCTCTTCATGAGCGTGAGCGTGCCGAGCGTCTTGTCGGCGGAGAGTTTCGATGTGTCGACGGTGACCTTGTTCCAGTCGATTTCCTGCCCGCTCGCACCCTTGAGCGTGAGCATCGTGCCTCGGCTTTCGGTGTAGCTGTCGTCAATCTTGCCGCTCGAAGGTTTGTCCGCGGTGATGTGGTCAGTCAGGTGGAATGTGTAGTTTTCAAAGTTCTTTGCGCTCTTGACGGCGGCATCCTTGACGTAGACGTTCAAGGTGTTGCCCCTCGCATCGTCCGACTTGCTGCCGCCGTAGAGTGCTGTATCTTCCGTATGTGTGCCTGCGGCGAGCGTCGCAGCCGTGCCGTCGCCGAGATTCACGGTGTTGCCCGTGGTCTTTCCTGCGCCCGAGGTATAGCCGCCGTATACGCTGCCGCCGATGCTGCCGCCCGTGATGGTGACGGTGTTGCCTGTTGCGTCGGCATGGCTGGCGGCGTTGTCGATGCGCCCGCCCATGAGATCGTGCAGCGTCGCGCCGCCCGAGAAGGTCACGGTGTTTCCCGTGACTGCGCCCGTGCCCGAGGTATAGCCGCCGTAGACACTGCCGATTTTCTCTGCGTCCGTCGCGCTGACGGTCACGCGGTTGCCTGTCGCGCCGCCCGCACCGCTCGTGGTCTTGCCGCCATAGGCCGCCGTGACGCCGCCCGACGGCAGTCCTGTGATCGTCAGATGGTTGTTTGCCGCTGTATTTCCCTTGTAGGAGATGCCGCCATAGATTTCGCTCGTGCCGCCTGCAAGCGGTGTGGCGGCGGTCGTGCCGTCGTAGACAGCCGTATTGTTCTGGAAGCGGTTGTAGTCGAGGAGGACGGATGACGCCGTCGCCGCATTCGTATCGGTGCGAAGCGTCGTTTCGTAGTCGCCGCTCGTTTGGCTCTTTGCCGCATAGTTCTTGAATTTCAGTGCATTCGCTGTCTCGCTCTTGAGGAGCGTCGCCTTGCCGATCGTCTGCGTGTTGGCGGCATTTGCCGTATCAAGGCTGAGCTTGTCCCAATCGACGAGAGCGCCGAAGCCGTCCGTCGCCTTGAGCGTCAGCATGGGGGCAGCGCTCGCTGCATCGCCCTTGAGGTGGAACACGTATTTGTTGAAGTTTTTCACGGAGTGGACGACGGCATTCTTCGCGTAGACGTTCAGAGTATTGCCCGTCACGTCATTTTCCTTGTTGCCGCCGTAGAACGTCGCATGTTCGAGGTTCGTGCCGGCCGCTAGGCGGTCGTGCGAAGCGTCGCCGAGGTTCACGGTGTTTCCCGTAGCCTTGCCCGTGCCGCTCGTATAGCCGCCGTAGATGCTGCCCGAGATCGTGCCGCCCGTGATCGTGACGGTGTTCTCTGTCGCCGCACCGTCATGAGCAGCGTTTTCCGCATAGCCGCCGTAGATGTTCTTCAGGGCGTGCATTCCCGTGCCCGCGACGGTCACGCGGTTCTTCACGGAAGAGCCGCTTGCGCCTGCCGTCTTGCCGCCATAGGCACTGTCCGTATCTTGGTGAAGATTTTTGATGGTCAGATGGTTTTTGGCCGTCGTGTTTCCCGCGTAGGAGATGCCGCCGTAGATTTCGCTCGTCGTACTGCCGTCGCTGTGCGGCATCGTATATGCGGCTTTCGTTCCGTCGTAGACAGTCGTATTGTTCTGGAATCGGTTGTAGTCGAGGAGGACGGATGACGCTGTCGCCGCATTCGTATCGGTGCGCAGCGCCGTCTCCCAGTCGCCGTGCGTCGCGGCGGTCGTGCGGTTTCTGCCTTGGTAGTTCTTGAAGGTCAGCGCGTTTTTCGCTTCGCTTTTGAGGAGGTGCGTCGTGCCGAGGACGGTAGAGGCCGAGAGCTTCGAGGTGTCGATGTCGAGGCCGTTCCAGTCGACGAGAGCGCCGAAGCCGTCCGTCGCCTTGAGCGTCAGCATGGGGGCAGCGCTCGCTGCATCGCCCTTGAGGTGGAACACGTATTTGTCGAAGTTTTTCACGGAGTGGACGACGGCGTTCTTCGCGTAGATGTTCAGGGTATTGCCCGTCACGTCATTTTCCTTGTTGCCGCCGTAGAGCGTCGCATGTTCGAGGTTCGTGCCGGCTGCGAGACGGTCGTGCGAAGCGTCGCCGAGGTTCACGCAGTTGTGCGTCGCCTTGCCGTTGGTGCCGTCCGCATAGCCGCCGTAGACATGAGCGGTGAATTTGCCGCCTGTGATCGTGACGGTGTTTTCTGTCACCGTGCCGTCGGCCTTGCTGAAGCCGCCATAGATGAAACCGTCGATCTTGCCGCCAGAGATCGTGACGCTGTTGTGTGTGACGAGCGAGGCGCCGGAGTTCGCCTGATGAACACCGCCGGCACCCGCCAATTCGATTTCGCCGCCCTTGATCGTGAGCGTGTTGTACGACACTTTGCCCGTGCCTGCGGTTGCGCCGCCATAGATGCCGAGGTGCGTCTTTCCGCCCTCGACAATGGCGTGGTTGCCGTCTGCGGCGCTGTCGCCGCCGACCGTGCCGCTGCCGCCTTGCGCTACTGCGCCCATGCCCATGGAAATTTCGCCGCCCTTGAGCGTGAAGGTGTTGTTTTTCAAGTCGCCCGTATGGGATGCCGCAGCAAGACCGCCGACAGCTGCGCCGCGTATTCCGCTTGAACCGCTCTCGAAGGTCACCGAGTTGCCCGTGATCGCGCTCGTCGGAGCAGTGGCCGTACCGCCGACGATCTGTCCGTTGATCTGCTGCGCAGTGCTTGCAAGACGCACGTTGACACGATTTCCCGTCGCGTTGCCCGTGCCTTCCGCCTTGCCGCCGTAGGCATTGCCCGAGAGCGTGCCGCCTGTGATGGTGACGGTGTTTTCCGTCGCATTGCCGCCGCCGCTCGTCGTGCCGCCGTAGATGTCTTTTTTCACCGTGCCGCCTGCAATCGTGACGGCGTTCTTGTTCGCTGCCCCTTTGCCGTTCGTATAGCCGCCGTAGATGTCGTTAGATGTGCCGTTCTTCACCGTGACCGTGTTGCCCGTGACCGCAGCGGTGCTGTTGGCGTTTAAGATATATCCGCCATAGAGCTTCTTGCGTACCGTGCCGTTTTCCAGCGTCAGCGTATTGCCGTCTGTGGCAGAGCCGACAGCGCCCGTGCCTGTCGTTCTGCCGCCAGTCACTGTGCTGAACGTGCCGCTCTTCAGTGTGACCTTGTTGCCCGTGACTGCGCCTGCATTGCTCATGTGCAGGATAGCGCCGCCGTCAACATAGTTGATGCCCTTTTGTGTATTCGTCGCCTCGACGATCACCTTGTTGTTTTTGGCATCGCCTGTGATACCTGCCGTTTTGCCGCCGTAGGCGTGCGTCACCTGCTTTGCGGCGGATGTATTCGTCACCGTCAGCGTATTGTTTTCCGTCGTATGTCCCGCATAGGAGGAGCCGCCGAATATGTCTGCGGGATCTGCCGGGTTTGTGCCGTCATACGTCCACGCATTGTCCTTGAAGATGCTGTAGTTCATGATGACGGAGGTGGCTGTGCGCGTGCCTGTGTCCGTGCCGATGAAGTATTCGGCGTTTGGTGCTGCCAGTGCCGAGATCGCGCGGCGCGTAGCTTTCCTTGAATTTGAGAGCGTTCGTCTCCGCGCTTTTCACGAGGGTGATCATACCGTTTGGCTTGCCGCTCAGTCCCGATGTATCCACGGTGAAGTTGTTCGCCCAGTCGATCTCCCTGCCGAAGCCGCCGCGCTCGATCGTCAGCATCGTATCGCCGTTTTTGATATGGTCGTTCAGCTTGAAATTGTACTTGTCAAAGTTGCTTACCTGGTTTACGGTGATTCCCTTGCCGCGGACATTGAGGGTGTTGTTGACTGCGCCGTCCGTGGAATTGTCGCCATAGATTGAGGTAGTGCTGAGGGTTGCCGTGTAGGTGCCGTCCTCCGCTCCGAGGTTGACCGTATTGTTCGAGGCGCGGCTGCCGGAAGCGCCCGTCGTCTTGCCGCCGTAGACACCGCCGTCGACCGTGCCGCCTGAGATGGTGACCGTGTTTCCTGTCGACTGATAGCCGATGCCGCCCACGAGGTCCTTTTTCACGGTTCCGCCCGTCATCGTGACGAAATTGTTCTGTGCCGTGCCGTCCGTGACTGCGCCGCAGACGTTTTCTTCAATCGTGCCGCCCGAGAGCGTGACGCCGTTTTCCTCGACGTCCCCTTGGTTCTTCGAGAGCGCCCCGTAGATACTGTACGCCGTGCTGTCATCACCGCCGAATGTGACGGTGTTCTTCTTCAGCGCACCCGTTCCCTCGCTCAGAGCGCCATGGATATCAACCGCTGTATCGCCTGTAAAGAAGACCTTGTTTCCCGACATTTCGGCGCTGCTGTTCGCATTTTCGATATAGCCGCCCGCGATGCGGTCCGTTGACTCGCTGCCGCTGAATTCGACCGTGTTGTCCTTTACGGCGCCCGTTCCGTTTGTATAGCCGCCGTAGGCGAGGTTGGCGGCGACGTTTTGCAGCGTGATGCGGTTGCCTGAGACCGTGCCTGCACTGTTTTCGTTGGTGATATAGCCGCCGTAGACGTCGCCTTTGAGTGTGCCGCCCATCACTTGGACAGTGTTCTTCATCACCGCGCCTGCGCCTTCCGTGTAGCCGCCGTAGATGTCGCCTTTGAGTGTGCCGCCCGTCACTTGGACGGTGTTTTCTGTTGCCGAGTTGGCGCCACGTCCGCCGTAGACGGCATGAGGGGATTCTAAGAGGACGCTCTTGATGTCGACGAGGTTTTTCGCCGCATCTGTCGCACTGCCGCCGATGATGTTTCCCGCGATGACGGGATGCCCGCCGCCGCCTTCTGCGCCGATCGTGACCTTGTTGCCGTTTGCAGCACCGCCGTCGACGTCCGCCGTGCGGTCGGTCGTGACGTTTATTTCTGCCGCGCATGCCGACGACGGATGGACGGCTGTTCCCAACCCTGCAGACAGTGCCAGTGTCACCAAAAAGGAAAGCCGTTTTCCTGCGGTTTTCTTCATAAACACGAAACAATCCCTCCTTGTGTCTTCAAGAAGCGATAGCCAGCTGCTTCTTTCTCCTTACCATCCCACAGACCCAGATGGACAAGTACCGCACACCGAAACGTTCGTTTCTGTGTGCGGTATTGCTCGGATATTATGATACCATTTTCCTAGCTGTTTGTCTATAATCTTTCTATTTTTCTAAAAATAAATGAGGATGATTGCTGCGGCGCTTTGCTCCTTCTAACAATATAGAGAGAAAAGGAAGATTTTTCTTGTTTTCAGCCCAGTCCTTTGGTGCTATAATGCGAGGCGGATTTGAATGAAGACTTATTGGAGAGGGAGAAACAATTCATGGAAAGAATGAGCACGCTTTGCTATATCGAGCGCGAGGGTAAGTACCTGATGCTGCACCGCACAATCAAGGAGAACGACGTCAATCACGGCAAGTGGATCGGCGTCGGCGGTCACTTCGAGGCGGACGAGTCGCCCGAGGAATGCCTGCTGCGCGAGGTGGAGGAGGAGACGGGATATCGGCTCGTCCGCTGGCAGTTCCGTGCGCTCGTCACGTTCGTTTCGGGCGACGGGGTGACGGAGTACATGCATCTCTTCACGGCGGATCGCTTCACAGGCGAGCCGATCTCTTGCGACGAGGGGGAACTCGCCTGGGTGGAGAAGGAGCGCATAGAGAGTCTGGAACTTTGGGAGGGCGACCGCATCTTCCTGCGCCTCCTGGCGCAAGATGCACCGTTTTTCACATTGAAGCTTGTCTACGATGGTGCGGGAAAGCTTCTTGAGCATCGCCTGCATCGCTATGCGTGATGAAAGGGAAAAGAGGAGAAATAAGGAGATAAAATGGAAAATACTGGCTATTAATTAGAAGAAAATAGGAGAAGCTCTCCTAAATGAATGATTTTCATTCGACAAAAGTAGCGGAGAGGATGGGATAAATTTTCTATTTCATGTTTATTAAGAAAATTCTCAGGAAAATGAGGCAGGAAAATGAGCCGATTTTACGAATATTTAGGACTAAAGAACGGCGTAGGGGGTATTCTTAGGAAGTTAGGGTTTGATTAAAGGAATATCCAGGGAATGGGGAAGAAAGGACAGGGATGAATTGTATGAAATTAAAACCCAAGATGCTTTTGGGGATCGGTGTGCCGCTCGTCGTGATTTTCATCATCATGGGCGTCGCCATCAACATGATGGCGAGTTCGGCGCTGACGGCGTCCAAGCAGAAGAGCATGTACGAGCTTGGCGAGCACTACGCGAACGAGATTGACAAGATCGTCGCCGCTGATACCGCCGTGGTCAATGCGACGGCTGCCGCCTGGGGCGAGTCAATGCCCGAGGGCGAGGCGCTGAAGGCGACACTCACCCACATCGCGGATCTGCCGGGCGTTGCCTCTGCCTATATCGGCAGGCCGGACGGCAGCTATGAGACGAGCAAGCATTTCCCGGCGGGCTACGATCCGCGCACGCGCCAGTGGTACAAGGCTTCGGCGGCGAACCCGGACAAGGCGATGATGTCGAAGCCGACGACAGCGGCTTCCGACGGCAAGACCGTCGTGACGCTCAGCCGCGCCATCGTGCGAAACGGCGCGCTCATCGGCGTGCTCTCCATCAACATCGAGCTTGACGCCGCGCGCGAGGTAGTCAAGGATGTGAAGGTCGGCAAGACGGGCGCACTGGTCATCCTTGGCCCTGACACGGAATACATTCATCATTCGACGTACACGCTCGCGGACAAGTTCAAGGAGATCGACGGCGGCGCTTATAAGGAGATCGCGGAGAAGCTTACGTCGGGGACTCCTGTGCAGCTTGAAGCGGAGTATCAGGGCGAGGCGAAGTTTTACGCGGGTGTGCCGATCGGCGAGACGGGTTGGACGGCTCTCGTGGCGCTGCCGGTTTCCGAGGCGAACGCTGCCGTCACGCAGATGGAGATGGCGCTGCTCGTCATCTGTGTCGTCGCGCTCGCGCTCATCTTGGGCGTCACCTACGTCCTGCTGACTTCGGCGATCACGCCGCTCGGGCTGCTGTCCTCGCTGATGGAGAAGGTCGCGGCAGGCGACTTGACGATGCAGCTTTCCTCCGACGTGCGCCGCGATGAGATCGGCACACTGCAGACGAGCTGCCGCACGATGCTCGAAGGACTGAAGCGCACGGTCAGTTCGACGCGCAAGGCAGCGGGGCAGGTGTCGCAGGCAAGCGAGGAGCTTTCGCTGAACGCCGGACAGACGGCGCAGGTCTCGCAAGTTTCTGCTGAGGCTGTCACGGACATCGCCAACCAAAGCGCGGCGCAGAGTCGGATCGTTGAGGAGACGGCGGAGAAGCTCGTGGACGTCGACGAACAGATGAAGACGATCTCGCAGGCGATTGCGGAGGCCGGGCAGGCGGTCGCGTCGACGGGAGAGGCGACGAAGGAAGGCGACGCGATGCTCGATCAGGCCATCGCGGGTGTCGAGGGACTTGCGGACGGCTCGGTGAAGACGGGCGCGGCCGTCGAGAAGCTCTATGCCGGCTCGAAGAACATCGCGGAGATCAACGAACTCATCACGAATATCGCAGGGCAGACGAAACTCCTCGCCCTCAATGCCGCCATCGAGGCGGCGCGCGCCGGTGAGCAGGGCAAGGGCTTCGCCATCGTCGCCCAAGAGGTCCGAAAGCTCGCCGAGGAGTCGGCGGCGGCGGCGCAGGAGATTAGCGGCGTCATCGCGCAGAATGCTGAGGAGATCGAGCAGGTCTTCGCGCTGACGAAGGCGCAGCAGGAAGAGGTGCGCGAGAACGTCGGACAGGTCAAGGCGGCGGGCGAGAAGTTCCATCGCATCATGGATCTTGTCGGCGATCTGGAAGCGGCCATCGTGCGCATCGTCGACATCAGCCGCAAGGTGCAGTCGGACTGCGATGCAACGACGGCGTCGGCGCAGCGCATCAACGATGTCTCGCACAAGATTCACAAGAAGGCGTCCGATGTATCCGCTGCCTCGCAGGAGCAGGCGGCCTCGACGGAGGAGATTGCCGCCGCCAGCCAGACGCTCGCGAGCCTTGCCATAGAGCTGCAGAACAGCGTGCAGGCATTCCGCCTTTAATATTTGTTTAGGATAATCTTTTTAAAGAAGAGTTTTGTCTATATCTGCAGGATATGCACAAAACAAGAATAAGGGAAAAAGAGGGGAAGGACGCATCCTTGCGAGCCTTCTCCTCTTTTTGCTTCGGTAAAAGTAGGTATGAATACCTAAAATCTTCACAGAATCAAGGGAAAAGATTTTTCGTGGCAGACATTCCAAAGGCAGAGAATATAAGAGGAATGCATATCATGTGCATAAGTCATTATAGGCTCATCGTACCCCACCCCCCCCCATAAGTCGCAAAATAAATGACTTTTCTATTAGCAGTGAGCAGGAAAAAGTCGCATGGATGGCGAATGAAAAAACATAGCGGGGAAATCTCTTTGTAGTATGCGCCTTCGCGTTGTTTGTCCGCTGCTGTCGGAGCAATAGAGGAAGGGTGTGCTCATGGGGTGTATATGTGCTCATAGAAGCTAGGCTGGGAGGTTCATTATGAAACTGAAAGGAAAAATGCTCACGGGGATCGGCGTGCCGCTTCTCATCGTATTCGTCGTCATGGGATTCGTCATCAATACGATGGCGACGGATGCTTTGTCGACATCCAAACAGAGGAGCATGAGCGAGCTTGGCTCGCGCTATGCGAATGCCATCATCACGATCGTTGAGTCGTCGCGCGTCGCCGTCAATACGACTGTCATGAATTGGACACAGAGTATGCCCGAAGGCGCCGCGATGCAGGATTCCGTGCGCGAGATCGCCAAGCTCGACGGCGTTGACAGCGCCGTCTTCGGGAATGCGGACGGCTCCTATGTGGCGTCAAGTTCGCTTGGCGCGGGCTACGACCCGAGGACGCGCGCCTGGTACAAGGAGGCGGCGGCGCAGCCGGGAAAACTCATCATCTCGAAGCCGTTCAAATCGGTCAAGGGCGATCCGGTCATCAGTCTGAGCCGCGCGATCGTGCAGAACGGCGCAGTGCGCGGCGTCCTCTGCGTCGGCATATCGCTTGAACCGGTGGGAAATCTGCTCAAGGACGTCAAGGTCGGCGAGACCGGCTCGATCGTCGTCCTCGGCCCCGATACCGAGTACATCTATCATCCGAAGTATTCGGTCGAGGATAAGTTCAATGAGATTGACGGCGGTGCTTACAAGGACTTTGCCGCCAGATTGACGACGGGAAAGCCCGAACAGATCGAAACGGAATATCAGGGCGTGCAGAAGTTCTATTCCGCCGTGCCTGTGGGGGAGACGGGCTGGACGCTCCTCGTGGCTCTGCCGGTATCCGAGGCGAACGCGGCGGCTGCGCACATGAGCTGGGCGCTGCTCGCGATCTGCGCCATAGCGCTCGCGCTTTTGCTGGGCATCACTTATGTCCTTTTGACGTCGGTGACAACGCCGATCGGCGCTCTTTCGGGGCTGATGGAAAAGATTGCGGACGGCGATCTCACGGCACATCTGACGAAGAGCGACCGCAGCGACGAGATTGGCACGCTGCAGAACAGCTGCCGCGATATGCTCGAAGGCCTGCAGACGACGGTCAAGTCGACGAAGGCAGCCGCCGAGCAGGTGGCCGCGTCGAGCGAGGAACTGACGGCGAGCGCTGCACAGACGGCGACGGCGGCGCAGTCCGCCGCCGAAGCCGTCTGCATCATCGCCGAAGAGAGCGCAAACCAGAGCGGGATTGTCAATGCCGCGACGCAGAAGGTCACGGGCGTCAACCAGCAGATGAAGACGATCTCGGAGGCGGTCAGCACGGCGAAGCACGCCGTGAACCTGACGGGCGAAGCGACGCAGGAAGGCGACGAGAAGCTCGACCTTGCCATCGAGGGCGTCGAGGGTCTTGCCAAGAGCGCGGCGACGGCGAGCGCGGCGGTCGAAAAGCTTTACGACGGTTCGAAGAACATCGCGGAGATCAACGAGGTCATCACCTCGATCGCAGGGCAGACGAAGCTCCTCGCCCTCAATGCCGCCATTGAGGCGGAGCGCGCAGGCGAGCAGGGCAAGGGATTCGCCGTCGTCGCCGAAGAGGTTCGAAAGCTTGCCGAAGAGTCCGAAGCGGCGGCGAAGGAAATCAGCGGCGTCATACAGAAGAACTCCGAGGAGATCGAGCATGTCTTTGAACTCACGAAGAATCAGCAGGGCGAGGTGCGTGAGAACGTCGGGCAGGTCAAGGAAGCGGGAGAGAAATTCCATCGCATCATGGATCTCGTGGCGGAGCTGGAAACGAGCATAGAGAGTATCGTCGAGATCAGCGAGAAGGTGCAGGCCGACTGCAGCGAGACGACGGCTTCCGTGCAGAAGATCAACGACGTCTCGCATACGGTGCAGCAGAAAGCGACGGACGTCTCCGCCGTATCGGAAGAGCAGGCGGCATCGAACGAGGAAATCGCCGCCGCCAGCCATACGCTCGCCGACCTCGCCGAACGTCTGCAGGCGGGCGTGGAAAAGTTCCGCCTGTGATGAGGGCTTGCTCCAAATTCTCTTGAAGCCCTGCATGTAAAATGTTAGAATGACTGTAAGAGGTGGAAGCGGTTTGGAGCAGGCAAAAAAGCGCGACAGAAAAATCATGATCACGGATGTGGCGCTGAACAAGGTTCCGCTTGTGCAAGTTCCGGAGTTTACGCAAGTTGAATGTGAGACTGTTGCTGCTGAGCATAGAACGTTGCTGCGTGTGGCAAAGGAAAAGAACCACAGCAACGAAGTGTTGTCGGTAGTTTCGTTCAAGCAAGTGCGCCGAGCCATGGTGTTGGGGGATGAGTTTTCGGTCGATCTCAGAAAGTCACCGGAGGCATATGGAATCTTTGCTTCGGCAGAGCCGCAGGAGATTCTGCTTTTGCATAATCATCCCAGCACAAACAATTTTTCTTTGCCGGATATCGTGACCTTGCTTCGTTATGCACAGGTCAAGATGATGTCTGTGGTGACGAATCAAGGAGATGTTCATATATTGTGCAAGACGGTCTCTTTTGAATATGACACGGCAAAAGAGATATTCAATGCTGTATATTGCCGCTATCAAGGCGGTGAAATCGGACATCATGCAACGGTCAGGCGATTTTTAAAAGAGTGCAGCAAAGGAGGGCTTGCTTATGTTGAAGGTTGAACTTCCGCAAATCAAGGATCAAGCAACACGCGAAGAGCTTGACGAGATGGTGAAACAGATGATGCAGGAAAAGCAGCCGCTTGATTTGAAGCAGGCAATGACTGTAGAAACCGCACCGAAAGAGGCTGTTCCTATCCTGTACCGCGAAGCATGAAAGATCAGCCGCAGGCAGATGAAATTTCCTTCGTACGATGAGGATGAAAATCGCTCAAAGCCTTGAAAATAAAGGCTTTGCGGCACTTGACAGGGACGGATTCTGCGCTTATAATAAGCGGAAATGCGAGGATATGGACGCGGTCTGCTCACGGGGCGGATCGCCTCCTGCGAGGAGGCGTTTGCCGCTTCGTTCCTCAAGGAAATCAAAGGATATATGGAGGTAACATCATGGGTGATCTTGGATTTGGCAAGCCGATTTTCTGGGTGGGTCTCGCTGCGGGCATCGTGGCGGGTGCGCTCGGCTATCGCTGCGTGCAGAAGCGCTGCGCGGCGAAGAAGGCGGCGGCCGCACAGCCGCAGGCGTCGCTCGAAGAGCTTCTGCAGCAGAAGGCGGATATCGAGGCTCTGATCGAGGCGCAGCAGGCGTAAGATGGGCATTCTCTCGGCGTTGGGCATACCAACGAACAAGTTCGAGCTCTTCCTGCGTTCCGTCGAGGTTTCGTCCTATATCCCCGGGCGCATACGGCTGCACAGCAAGATGCTCGTCGGCAGCCCCAAGGTGGAGAAGGAACTTCTGGCGTACCTTCGCTCGTATTCGGAGCTGAGCGAGGTGGAGACGAGCACGGCGACAGGCTCGATCCTCATCAAGTACACGCCGCAGCTTCTCCATACGAACGAGGAGCTGACGCGTGCGGAAGCGTACATCAAGGAGCACGCGAAGAATCGCAAATGAGCGGAAAAAATCCGCCTGCCCCGCTGTATCGGACAGCGAGACGGGCGGATTTTTTTAGGAAGCGCTGATAAAATGAGGTTGCCCAGATTTGCACAGATACGCTGTTCCTGTCTAGGAGACAAACCGCAGGCGTAGCAGTGGCTACGTCGAGGATTTGTCGACGACGAGAGGACAGTGTAGATGTGTGAAGATGGGTAGCTGAATTTATCAGTGATTCCTTAGAAAACGCTGATAAAATGAGGTTGCCCAAATTTGACAGGCGGGCGGCGGCCTTTATTCACGGTTTTTCAATAGAGCTGCGCCTTCCAGTAGGCAAGGTCAGGCTCGTTCAAGGGCAGGTCGACGCTGTAGCCGTTGTCGTAGCGGATCTTGACGCGAACCTCGTCGGCCTTTCTGAGGAGCGGCAGCAGCTGGGGGGAGACGTTGAGGAAGAATTTGTTCGTGTTCTTCAGCGAGGTCTCGGGGCTGTATTCCCTGAGGTCGTAGCTTGGCGGCTCCTGCTTGACGATGGCGTCGATGTCCCAGGCGTCGCCGTCGGCGCTTATGGTCACGAGCGGCTTTGGCTTCGCGCTGCTGTAGCGGTAGTCCCACATCGTGAGCGTCGCGCCTTCGACGCGGCCGCTTTCGTCGTAGGAGCCTTGGAAGTCGATCTTGCAGTAGGCGGAGAGACTCTTTGCCGTGCGGTGGTCGGCGGTGTAGGTGTAGCCGAAGCCGAAGGCGCCGCAGAGGATGAGGAGGAGGCCGAAGTAGAGGAAGATTTTCATAGGGGTTCTCCGTTCCGCCCGCGCCGCTTCTGCACGTCTTTTAAAGAGATCTGTTCGCGATGCGGGCATGTTTTCTTCCTCTTATTATACTTTATGCGCCGCGCCTTGTCACTACCATTGCGCCCGTGCGCCTCCTGTGCTATAGTGGTAGGAACGATGTTCAATATTTTCGAGGATGGGAGTCCATGGAAGAAAATTTCATTTGCTTGGATATTGGCGGCACTTCGATCAAGTATGCGCTTGCCGCGGGAGGCAGGCTGCGCGAGAAAGGTTCTGTGCCGACGGAAGGACGGACGGCGGGGGCGCAGGGCGTAGCCGAGAAGGTACTCGCCATCGTCGATGCTTTTCGGGGAAGAGGCGTCTCGGGCGTCGCGATCTCGACGCTCGGCATCGTCGATCCGGTCGCGGGCAAGGTCATCTATGCAGGTTCTAGCATCAAGGACTACACGGGATTTGCCCTCAAGGCTCTTGTCGAGGAGTCGACGGGGATTCCCTGCACGGTTGAGAACGATGTGAACTGCGCGGGGCTTGGCGAGTATTGGCTCGGTGCAGGCCGCGGCGTGCGTTCGCTTGTCTGTTTGACGGTCGGCACGGACGTCGGGGCTTCCATCCTTTTCAACGGCAGGCTCTGGCGCGGCGCGAACTACAGCGCGGGCGAAGCCGGCAGCATGAGGCTCGCGGGCGGCAGGCTCGGCGACCTCGCTTCCGTGCGCCGCATGGTGCAGCGCGCGGCGAAGGCGCACGGCATCGCCGAGGAGCTTGATGGTGAGACGGTGTTCGCGTGGGCGCGCGCGGGTGACGCCGATGCGGTGAACGCCATCGCAGGGCTCGTCGCGCCGCTCGCCGAGGGGATCGCGAATATCTGCTATATGCTCAATCCCGAGCGCATCGTTCTCGGTGGAGCGGTGATGGCGGAGAGGCAGTATCTGGCGCCGCGCATTCTTGCGGACTTGGAAGAGGCAGTGCCGCGTCCTTTCCGCTCCGCGACGCAGCTCGCTTTCGCTGAGCTGGGCAACGATGCAGGACTCATGGGAGCGCTCTATCACTTCCTTCAGCGCCGCAGGGACGCGCAGGAGAGAGCACAGAATCGAGAAACGGGGGAGGCGGGAAAGGTCAGATGAAGGCGATCATCAATGGACGGCTCTTGCTGCCGAACATGGAGGGAGATTTCCGCGTCATGGAAGATATGGCGCTTCTCTACGACGAGCGCATCGAGCGGATCATCGACATGGATGAGGTGGAGGCGGAAGCGGGCATCGACGAGGTGCACGATGCGCATGGGCTGTTCGTCTCGCCGGGCTTCATCAACGTGCATGTGCATGGCGCGTGCGGCTGGGATGTGATGGACGTGGCGGCGGAAGAGGCGCTGCCAGCCATTGGCCGCTACCTCGCACGCACGGGCGTCGCCTCGTGGCTCGCGACGACGATGACAGCGGGAGAGGACGCGGTGCACGCTGCCTTCGAGCGCGTGCGCAGTGCCATGCGCATGACGCCCGAGGGCGCGCGCATCCTCGGCGTGCATATGGAAGGCCCTTTCATCAGCAAGGCGTATAAGGGCGCGCAGGCGGAGGAGGCGATCGTACGCGCCGACTACGATTGGATCGAGTCCTTCGAGGATGTCGTGCGCATCGTGACCTTAGCTCCCGAAGAGCTGGACGGCAAGTATACGTTCATCGATCGCTGCCGCGATGCGGGCATCCTCGTTTCGATCGGCCATTCGAGTGCGGACTACAGGACGGCGCTCGAAGTCATAGAGAAGCACGGCGTCACGCACATCACGCACTGCTTCAATGCCATGAGCGGTCTTCATCAGCGTCATCCTGGTATCGTCGGCGCGGCACTCGATACCAAGGTCAACTGCGAACTCATCGCTGACAATATCCATGTCGATCCTGCGGCGCAGCGCATCCTCTACCACGCGAAGGAGGGCAGGAACATCATTCTCGTGACAGATTCGATGCGTGCGGCCGGCATGGGCAGCGGCGTCTTCGAGCTGGGCGGGCAGGAGGTCACGGTCAGGGGAACGCGTGCAGAGTTGGCGGACGGTACGCTCGCGGGCAGCGTGCTTGCGATGAACGAGGCGGTTCGGAACTTCGCGCGGACGACGCGCGCGCCCATCGAGCGCGTCGTCGAGATGGTCACGCGCACGCCTGCTGAGGAACTTGGCATCTATGAGGAGACGGGTTCTTTGGAGGAGGAGAAGCGAGCCGATCTCACGCTCTTTGATGATGATCTCAACATCGCCGCGACGATCGTTGGCGGGCGTCTCTCCTACATCGCCGCGCCTGACGCCTTGGACGGCGAGTGGAGGAACAGAGAGTAGAGGGAAGGCTTCAAGAAGGCAAGGGAAGGGGTCTGGCGGATGGCAATACGCATGATTGTGACGGATATGGACGGCACGTTGATCGATGCGAAGAATGGCATCTCCGATGCGAATCGGACGGCGCTCAAGGAGGCGGCGGCAAAGGGCGTCCATGTGGCGATCGCCACGGGACGCATGCACCTCTCAGCTCTGCCCTACGCGAAGGAGATCGGCGTCACGGCGCCGATCGTTTCGTGCAACGGTGCTCTCGTCAAGACGACGGCGGGCAAGGAGCTTTTCGCTTCGCCCATCGCACCTGACGTGGTGCGAGAAATCCTCGACTGCATGAAAGTGCGCGGTTGGTACGTGCAGCTCTATACGGATGAGGGGCTTTTCTTTTGCGAGCGTGACCGTCGCGCCTGCGCCTACGAGAAGAGCGCGGGCATCGAAGGAAAGGTCGTCGGCTGGGATGGCCTCTATGCACTGGGGACGCGCGTCTTCAAGCTGCTGTCGATCAGTGATCGCGCCGAGGAGACGGCGGCGCGTGCGGCGGAAATCTCGCGCATGTTCGAAGGCAAGGTTCGAGCCGTGCGCTCGAAGGAGAAGTACGTCGACATCATGGCTGTGGGCGTGTCGAAGGCGGCGAGCATCGAGCGCCTTGCTGCAAGTCTCGGCATCTCCCTGCAGGAGGTGCTGGCGCTCGGCGACTCGGACAACGACTGCGAGATGCTCGCTGCCGCGGGCATCGGCGTCGCCATGGCGACGGGCACGCCTGCAGCGCAGGAGGCGGCGGACTTTCTCGCAGAAAACGGAGCGGCGGACGGCGTGGCACGGGCTGTGCACGCCTATGTGCTGGAAGGAAAGTGAAAGAAAGCATGAGGGATAGAGGATGGCAATTCGGCTGATCGTGATGGATCTCGACGGCACGCTCTTGACTTCGGAAAAGATGGTGTCGGACTACAGCAAGGATGTCTTGCGGCGGGCGATGGAAAAGGGCGTCGCTGTGACGCTGGCGACGGGGCGCATGCTGCTCTCGGCGAGCTACTTCGGCAGGATCATTGGGGCGAACGCGCCGATCATCTCGTGCAACGGTGCTCTGGTGCAGGCGCTCGATGCGACAGAGCCGCTCTTTTTGCGCGCTTTTTCGCCCGAGACGGTGGCGGAGCTTCTGACGTTTGCGCGGGAGAACGGCTGGTACGCGCAGTGGTACATCGGCGACGACATCTACGCTGAGGATTTCCGACCTGAGTATTTCACGGCCTACCGCACGGTGCAGGGCTTCGCCGTGCACGAGGTCGGCGAGGATTTCTCGCCGTACGTCGAGGGCGTTGCGCAGGTCGTCGTGCGCGACCTCGCGGGCGGCGTCGGCGCTATCGCCGCGTCGATCCGCGAGCGTTTCGCGGGACGCGTCGATCCGCAGCAGTCGAAGGGCTACACACTCGACCTTGTGCCGACGGGCGTATCGAAAGCGACGGGCATCGAGGCGATCCTGCGTGCGACGGGCATCGGGGCCGATGAGGTCATGGCATGTGGCGACTCGGACAATGACCTTTCCATGCTGCGTCTCGCAGGTACGAGTGTCGTCACGGCGAACGGACAGGAGGAAGCGAAGGCGCTCGCGACATACCTTGCGCCGAGCTGCGACGAGGACGGCGTGGCAAGGGCGATCGAGGAGCTTGTTCTCTAGGGGCTGAGTTTTTCAAGGGATTCTTATCAGTTTGCAGGGGTGGACAGCATGACGAAAGAGAAGGAATTCAATTTTATCATCGTGACGGGGCTTTCGGGCAGCGGAAAGACGCAGGCGTGCCGCTTTCTGGAAGACCTCGGCTATTTCGTGGTGGACAATCTGCCGCCGGTGTTCATCCCGAAATTTGCCGAGCTTTGCCGCCATTCGGCCGAGCATGTGAATCGTGTCGTGCTCGTCGTGGATACGCGTGGGCGCGAGTTCTTCGACACCTTCGTACATGTGCTTGAAGAGATGGATCAGGCGGGGACGCCCTACGAGATGCTCTTTATGGATGCCTCCGACGAGGCGATCATCCGTCGCTACAAGGAGACGCGCCGCCGCCATCCGATGGCGGCGAATGCACGCATCTCCGACGGCATTCAGAGGGAACGCCGCCGCTTGGAACCCGTGCGCAACAAGGCGACATACATCATTGACACATCTGTGTTGAGGAAGGTCGATCTCAAGGAAAAGATCTGGCGTCTCTTTGGCAGTGAGGACGGGCACAAGATGAGCATCAATGTCCTGTCCTTCGGCTTCAAGTTTGGCATGCCTTTGGACGCCGACATGGTACTCGATGTGCGCTTCCTGCCGAACCCCTTTTATATCGAGGACCTGCGCAGGAAGAGCGGCGCCGTCCCGGAGGTCGCCGAATACATCGGCAAGTGGCCCGTGACGCAGGAATTCGAGGAAAAGCTCGACGCCATGCTCGATTTCCTTATGCCGCAGTACATCAAGGAAGGCAAGCCGCAGTTCGTCATCGCCATCGGCTGCACGGGCGGCATGCATCGGAGCGTCTACATTGCCTGTCATATCTATCGTTTCTTGACAGCGCGCGGCTTCCAGGTGGAGCTTGAGCATCGCGATCTCATGAAGAACGAGGTCGCCGAACACCCGGAGGAACTGCCCGAATAGATGGGCGTCGTTTCGCACCGTTTTTTTAGGAAAGGGTCGATCGGAAGAATGCACTTATTGAAATGGCTTTATCCGGGCATGCATTTCAAGCGTTGGATGTTCGTGTTCGGTGCGGGCGTCATGATGGTCAGCCTGGGTCTCGCCCTCGTCTTCAACTACAAATATCTCGACATCATCGAGGAAGCCATCTTTCGCGCCGTCTATCTATGGCGCGGAAGTTTCGACTATGTGATCACGACGATCGTCGGCGTCGTCATCGTCGTCCTGGGACTCGCGCTGATGCTCTTTGCAACGCGTTTCGTCATACGCTCCGTCATCAGCGTGCTCCTGCCCGACAAATCGGAAAAGCTCGTCGACATCATCTATGAGAAGCGCCGCCTCGACAAGGGACCGCAGGTCACGGTCATCGGTGGTGGGCATGGACTTTCCGTGCTTCTGCGCGGCATCAAGCAGGCGACGAGCAATGTGACGGCGGTTGTGACGGTCGCCGACGACGGCGGCTCTTCGGGAAGGCTGCGCGAGGAACTCGGTATCATACCGCCGGGCGATCTCAGGAACTGCCTCGTCGCGCTCGCCGATACGGAACCTCTGATGGAAAAGCTCTTCCAGTACCGCTTCCAAAACGGCACGGAACTCAAGGGGCACAGCTTCGGCAACCTCTTCATCGCCGCCATGGCGGAGGTCACGGGCGACATGGAAGAGGCGCTGAAGAAGTCGTCGAAGGTTCTCGCTGTCAAGGGGCGAGTGCTTCCGGCATCGACAGCACACGTGCGGCTCGATGCGGTCATGGAGGACGGCACCCTCGTCGAGGGTGAGTCGCATATCCCCGAGGTGCACAAGCACATCCGGCGCGTGAAGCTTTTCCCCGAGCATGTCGAGCCGGTGGAGTCAGCGCTCGCGGCGATCCGCGAGGCGGACGTCGTGATCTTGGGGCCGGGCAGTCTCTATACGAGCATCATGCCGAATCTCCTCGTCGACGGTGTGGCGGAGGCCTTGAAAAAGAGCCGTGCTCTGAAGATCTACATCTGCAATGTGCTGACGCAGCCGGGCGAGACGGACGGCTACACGGCTTCCATGCACGCGAAGGCGATTCTCGATCATGCGGGCAGGGGCGCGATCGACTACATGCTCGTCAATGCAACGCCGTTGCCACATGGGACGGCGCAGCTTTTGAAGAAGGAGGGCGTCGAACCCGTGGCGATCGATGAGGATGCCGTCAATGCGCTCGGCATCGGTGTCGTCAAGGCCGACCTCGTGAATGACGACGATGTTGCGCATCACGATCCAGAAAAGCTCATGAAGAGCGTGATGAAGATGGCGTACAAACTGCATCCTGGCATCAGCAAGTGAGGAGGGACTCCTATGGCGCAGCCATCGTTTTCAGCTGAGGTGAAGAACGATCTCGCGCGTCCCCTCGGGCGCAAGGCGTGCTGCCGTACGGCTGAACTGGCGGCGCTCCTGCGCATGGGCGCCGTCCTGACGCTCGGGGCGAAGCGTGCCGTCGGACTCGCGTTTACGACGGAGAACGCTGCGGTCGCGCGCAAGGCCTTGATGCTCCTCAAAGGTTCGGCGGGCGTCCATACGGAATTGACGGTCAGCCGCTCGCGCCGTCTGAAGAAGAACAACAGCTACCGCGTGCACGTCCTGCCGTCGCGCGAGGTCGCCGCTCTCATGGAGCGCATGGGTCTCATGCACGGATCGGCGCTCAACATGGGCACGGACAGCGCGCTCCTTAAGAAGGCGTGCTGCCGTCAGGCGTATTTGCGCGGCGCCTTTTTGGGCGGCGGCAGCGTCAGCCGCCCGGAGTCTGGCTATCATCTGGAACTGGTGACGGGGAGCTATTCCTTTGCGGAGCTGCTGCTCTCCCTCCTTCGCACGATGGGGTATCCGGCGGGGCTGACCGACCGCAAGGAGAGCTACGTCGTCTATTTGAAGGAAAGCGACGCCATCATTGATTTTTTCTCTCTGCTCGGTGCGGAGAAGGCGGCTGAGGCATTCGAGGTCACGCGCAACTTGAAGGAAGTCAAGAACCAGGTCAACCGCCTCGTGAACTGCGAGACGGCGAACGTGCAGAAGTCGGTCGATGCCGCCGGCAGACAGATCGCGGCGATTCGTGCACTGGAGGCAGCGGATGCCGTCGCGGGGCTTTCTGCCGGACTCCGAAAGACGGCAGAGGCGCGCATGGAGCATCCGACGGCGACGCTCGCAGAGCTTGCGGGGCTTTTGGGCATAGGAAAATCGGGCGTCAATCATCGGCTGCGCAAGCTCGTCGCGCTGGCGGACGGGCAGGAAGGAGGAATCTGAGATGGCAAAGCGCATGATCTTGTATGCGGCAGGAATCGTTCTGCTCGTCGTCTTTTCGCTCGCCCTCTACGCGCATTTTCATCCGGCGCAGGGCGTGCTCGTTCTAGAGTATCACCATATCGCCGACCACGTGGACGATCCCGAGGGGGCATTGGTGGAGCGCTACTATGTGCCGACGGAGGATTTTGCCGCGCAGCTCGACTATTTGAAGGCCGAGGGCTACGAGACGATCACCATGCTGGATTTTTCCAAGGCGGCGAAGGGGAAAGGAAATCTTCCCGAAAAGCCTGTGATCGTCACCTTCGATGACGGCTACGAGGACAATTACACGCAGGCGCTGCCGCTCCTCGAAGAGCGCGGCATGAAGGGCGAGATCTACGTGGTCACGAATTTCATCGGCAAGAAGGGCTATCTGACGTGGGACGAACTGCGCGACATGCAGCAGCGCGGCATCGAGATCGGCTGCCACACGGCCGACCATCTGCCGCTCGTCGGCATGTCCCGAGCCGAACAGGGGGATCAGGTGCGCTTATCGAAGCTGCTCCTGGAGTGGAACGGCATCAAGACGGTGTTCAGCTTCTCCTACCCGAACGGCAGCTGCAATGAAGAGATCGCCGCTCTTCTGCGCGACAGCAATTATCTGACGGCAGTCACGGGCGATGCGGGGTTCAACACGTTCCAGACTGATCCGATGTTCCTGCAGCGTGTCAACATCCCACGACCGCGCTTCGGCCTTGCGGAGTTTCGCCTGCGCATCCTGAAGGCGGAGCTTTTCAGCATCTTCGGCATCAACCAGCACTTGCAGCACTAGACGTGCGGCGAATGTTTCGTGCTGCTTCGCCAAGCGGAAGTTTTGAGGAATTATCTTATGTGGGTAGAGGAAAAAGGGGTTTTCGACAAGATGAAACGATGGAAGGCAAGGATTGCGGCGTGCTTTTTTGCGACGCTCGCGAGCATGGGCGTGACGAATCCTCCGGCTGGAGCGGAACGTCACGGAATAGACGAGGCTTCCACGACGCGCGTCACGACGGACGAGGCGCGCGCCGTACATGAGCCGCAGGGAACGCGCCTCCTGGGACGAGGAAGGCAGCAGGAAGCGGAGCCGTACAGCGTGCGGCTGAACTTCGGCACAGGTCTGCCGGGTGCGCTGCGCCTCAACGAGGCGCAGCGTGCCATGCGCGAGTGGAACGTCGAGACCGAAGATACGGGTGGCACCTTGCTTTTTTCCGACAGCCCCGAATACGTCACGGAGGACGGCATCCTCTACGAGGACACCGTCACGGGCGATGCGCGCATCCTCTACTATCATCTGAATAATACGAGCGTGCGCAAGAAGGTCGCCGTCGTGCTGCAGAACGAAGGGGATTCCTCCGTCGTCGTTCGCGTCACGCGCGGCGGTGCGAGCCGTCCGAGCAGCGACTACCTGGAGGTGGGCAAGGGTACGCAGCTCGCCTACTTCCAGACGAAGCGCGATGATATGCTCTATGTGCAGCGCGGCACGAAGCGGCTTTTGGAGCCGGAGATGAATCATACGGTGCTTGAGCCGGGGCAGCTCGTCTATGGCGTCTACGATTTTCATGCGGACGGTCCTGTCAAAGTTTCCGTCCTCATGTATCCGGCGACCGCCGATCCGTTGAAATTCATTTCCAGCGCACGCGTTCTGCCGAAGGATGAGCAGCGCCTGCGCGGCACGTTCCAGGGCATGAATCGTGTGATCAGCAGCAAACCGTACAATCCCGACAAGGACGGCGTCGTCTACATCCCGATCGGCGACAATCGGCAGGACGTCTTCCGCACGGGCATCGACGCGACGGACGGCAGCACGGTGACGAACGTCGGCAACTACGGCGTGCTCTACCGCATCCAGATCCCGACGACGGGACGCGAGGCGACGCAGTACTATCTGACGCCGTTGGGCGGCGTCTATGCGGGCGCGATGAGCGTCGACTTCGGTCACGGCTCAAGCCTCTTGGAAACGCCGGGCGGCAGGCTCTTCTTCGGCGACGCCATACCGCCCGACAGCGATGCTGACCGCGCCGCACGCCTCACAGGCAAGGATCGCCTGAAGGTCGCCGCAGAGCTGTCCGACCTCGGCAGCTACCACAGCTCCGTGCAGCCGAGCTTCGAGCTGTCGCCGCCGGGTGCGTCGAATCTGCCCGTGCAGATCATCCTGATGCCGGCGGGGAAGTGAACTGGAATGGGAAAAGCCGTCGGAAACTCTCGGTGAGAGCACTCGACGGCTTTCTCGTTTGACTTGCACGGATTATGCCATATCAAGCTGTTGGCGCGGGCAATAGCCGCGCTTGCGCAGTTCGGAGTTCAGGTATTCGAGTCTTTGCGCTGTGACGACGATGAGGATGAGTCCCATCTTTTTTAGGCTTGCGCCGTTCATGCCCGCAGCGTCCGCGCGTGTGATGAAATCCTCGTCATCTGCTCCGATGACGAGGGCTTCGCCCGTCACCTGCACACTCTTGGCGCTGCCCGGCCCGTGATATTCAGCATGGACTTCCAAGGCGACGTTCTTGTTCTTGGCGAGCGCGCGAAACTTCAAGCCGCCTTCGGAGAAAATGTAGAATCTGCCCTCGCGGTAAGTGTACGTCAGCGGCGTGCAGCGGACGAAATTGCCATCAGCGACGGCAAGCGTGCAGACCTTCTCGCCCTTGAGGAAGGAATCAAGTTCCTTTCGCAGCTCATCCGGCGGTATCTTGACGGCATCCTTGTCCTTTTCAAGCCAAAATTCGGCAGCGGCTTCGTAGTTCATCGAATCTCTCCTTTGCTTGATGATGATGATTTTCACCATTTGTTATTATAATCGTACTATGGCGATGGGGATTCGTCAAGAAGGCTGCTGATGGGCGGAGACGATTTGACAGTGGGCGAGAAGGGTGCTATACTGAAGGCAGTCAAGAGACTATCTGCTCTATGCAGACACAAAGACTCGCAGAAGCGCACTGCGGGTCTTTGTTTTTGCTTTGACAGCGAGCGGAGCATGGTGCTATATTAAAAGCAGTTAGGAATGTGTCTGCTATATACAGACACAAGCGCCCACGGATGCACACTGTGGGCGCTTGTTTTCAGGCTAAAGCGTGTTGCCGCGTTCTATCGCTCTAACCATTTCTGGATGCCGTACCATATAGCGCAGGATACGACGCCAGCAAAGACGGATAGCAAGAGACTATCTACTGTCATATACAGACCCCCTCTCTGTCGCCAGTTTGGGAGCGGCAACGAGGAAAGTATAGCATGTTTGGAGTATTTAAGCCATGGCGGTGTTGCTGAAAAAATATCAAAAAGGGTATTGACAACTTATGCACGAAGCCGTATAATGAATTTCGTCAGTCACGCAGATGTTGTGTCTCGACATGCTGATGTAGCTCAGTTGGTAGAGCAGCTCATTCGTAATGAGCAGGTCGTAGGTTCAAGCCCTATCATCAGCTCCATTTGAACTTGTGCCTCCCTTCGGGGAGGCTTTTTTGTTTGACGCATGTGGGAAATCCACATATAATAACAGAGGGAAACGGAATCTCTTTATCAGAGATTTCTACATTGAATGGAGGAAATGATTATGGCAAAGAGCATCACGGAAGTGTTAGGAATCAAGTACCCGATCATTCAGGGCGCGATGGCCTGGATTGCGGACGCAGAACTTGTCGCGGCGGTATCGAATGCGGGCGGCGCCGGCGTCATTGCGGCGGGCGGACGCTCGACCGAGTGGGTGGAGCAGGAGATTAAGAAAGCGCGTGAATTGACCGACAAGCCTTTTGGCGTCAATGTCATGCTCATGGCGCCGAACAAGGATGAGATTGTCGAGGTCATCTGCCGCGAGAAGCCGGCTTTTGTGACGCTCGGTGCGGGCAATCCTGTGCCCTTCCTGGAAAAGTTCAAGAGTGCAGGGGTCAAGACCGTCCCCGTCGTGCCGAACGTGAAACTCGCGAAGCGCATCGAAGCGGCGGGCGCCGATGCTATCGTTGTCGAGGGCATGGAGGCGGGCGGCCACATCGGCGTCTTGACGACGATGGCGCTGATGACGCAGGTCATCCCCGAAGTCGGGATTCCCGTCGTCATGGCGGGCGGCATCGCCGACGGGCGCGGCATGGCGGCGGCTCTTCTGATGGGTGCGGCGGGCGTGCAGATGGGCACGCGCTTCCTCGTTGCGGAGGAGTGCAATGTGCATCCGAAGATGAAGGAGAAGCTCCTCGAAGCGGTCGATACGGATACGATCGTCACTGGACTCTCGATCGGCGGCGCGGTGCGCGGCATCAAGAACAAGTTCTCGCAGGATTTCGTCGCGCTTGAGTTCTCGGGCAAGGCGACGAAGGAAGAGCTCATCGAGCGCGCGACGGGCACGAACAAGCTCGCCGCCGTCGACGGCGATGTTGAGAACGGTATGATGCAGGCAGGGCAGAGCCTCCTGCCTTTGAAGAAGATCGAGCCGGTCAAGGCGATCATCGAAGGAATCGTCAAGGAGGCGCGCGAAACGCTCGCGAACGCAGGCAAGATCGAGATCTGACGAAAGAGCGGCATTTGGCGCTCGCAATTCGTTCGCATAAGACGTGAAGAAGGGGCAGCCCGGCGAAGTCGTTTCGGCTTCGTTGAGCTGCCCTTGTTTTACTGATAGGGTGGGAAGGCTGTTGTTCATGCTTTTACGCCGAGTTTCTGACGGAGTGCGCCCTGGAGAATTTGTGAAAAGTTGAGATGACGTTCTTTTGCGAGGGCGTCCATCCATGCGGGGATGGTGAGCGTTTTTTTCACAGCGCGACTGTCGATGCGGCGCAGATACTCGGCTTCGTCCCATGTGATGAGCGTTGTGAAGTCTCTGTCTTCCGTCTTGATGTCAGATGGATGGCTGGCAGGAGGAAACGGCATCTTGTCTTCTTTCAAGGTGTAGAGATACAGCCCGAGAGCGTCGGTTGCCATGCGAAGAGCTTCGTCAATGTCGTTTCCTTGCGTGTAGCAGCCGGGCAGATCGGGAAACGAGATTGAGTAGCCGCCGGCTTCCACTTCCGGGTGGAAGACTGCGGTGTATGTTTTTTTTAACATAGGGAATCACCTTCTGATAGATGAGAGTATGGAAATCTACTTCAATCCCGCATCGTGCAGGATGTTGCTCAAGATTCCCGGTTTCATATCTGTGTTGTGCAATGGCAGCACAATCAATTTTTTGATATCCTTGTGCTTGAGGATGTGATGGGAACCATGGATGCGCTCAATATACCAACCGTTTTTCTTCAAGAGTTTGAGCAATTCTTTCGCTGTCGTTTTCATCACCTCCACGGAATTATTATAATACATATTGATACGTAGGACAACTGGACAGTTCTGCTTTGCTGATTTCTCATTGACAAAGGTCAAAAAGACAAATATAATGAAGAAAAATCAAATTGTCAAGGAATCGCTGATAAAATGAGGTTGCCCAGATGTGCGAAGATGGGGGGGCTGAATTTATCAGTGCTTCCTCAAATACCGTCTGTCGCCGTGCATATCCGGTAGCTTCATCTCGGCAGTGCGGGCGGGGCGGCAGTTCTTTCTATCCGTATTGAGGCAGGGTGATACTATGAGCAGCAATATCGCTGATTTGATTGAGGAATATATCCTGCGGCAGTTGGCGGCACAGCAGGATGGCAAGGTGGAGCTTCGACGAACGGAGATCGCCGATAAGATCTCGTGTGCACCGTCGCAGATTTCGTATGTGCTCAACACGCGCTTCACGCAGGAGAAGGGCTTTACAGTCGAGTCACGGCGCGGTCTGGGCGGCTTCATTCGCATCGTGCAGGTGCCGCTGCAGAATCTTGTCTATCAGGACATGCTCAAAAAATTGACGGAGGAGTCGGAACCGGAACTCGTGCAGTCGATGGTGCGCTATCTCGTGCAGCACGGCATGATTTCGACGCGCGAGGCGGCGCTCGTCATGCAGTCGGTGACGACGGCGTATGAGAAGCTCGAGCCGAAGGATCGCTTGAAGTTCATCCGATCCTTGCTTCTGACTTTGGAAAAATTCTCGTGAGGGGGGAAACGGATGCTTTGTGATGACTGCAAGAAGAATGAGGCGCGCGTGCATTTCGTCGTGCTGAAGAACGACGGCACGACGGAGATGCACCTCTGCCGCGATTGCGCGGCGCGTTACAGCAAGACGATGGCGGGCATGAGCGGCGAGGACTACTCGATCAACGATTTTATACGGGGCGTGATCCAGCGCATGCCCGATCCGTCGGCGAACGCAGAAGAGCAAGAGAGCGAGCAGGAGGAGAAGCCGACAGAAGAGGAAGCGTCCTTCACATGCCCGAACTGCGGTATGAGCTATCGCGACTTCGCCCAGCAGGGAAAGATCGGCTGCAGCGTCTGCTACGATACGTTCCGCGAGGAACTGACGCCGCTCCTGCTGCGCATCCACGGCGCGGGGAATCATCGCGGCAAGATACCGAAGCGGGCGGGCGGCACGCTTGCGCTCAAACAGCGCATTGACCTCCTTCGCGCACGGCAGGAACGTGCCGTGGCGAAGGAGGAGTACGAGAAAGCGGCCGAGTATCGCGACGAGATCCGCGCACTCGCCGTGCAGCTTGCCGCGCAGGAAAGGGAAAAGGCGCAGGAAGACGCTTCAGCGCCTTCCTCGGCAGAGGACAGGAAAGAAGTCGAAGGAGGCGAGGCGTGATGGCGAAGCAGGAACTCTTCACAGGCTCTCATCTCGCATGGCTCGCAGCGGACGGCACGGACAGCGACGTTGTCTTGGCGAGCCGCGTCTGCCTCTCGCGAAATCTGCACGAAGTTCCCTTCCCCAACCGCGCGGATCTCGTCCGGCTCGCTGAGACGGAAGGAAGTATTGCCGCCGTGCTCGGCGACGTGGAGGAGGCGCTCGAAGAGCCGTTCGACCGCGTCGAACTCGCGAAGAGCACGGCGCTTGAGCAGAACGTGCTTTGGGAGAAGCATCTCGTCAGCCGCCAGCTGCTCAAGAATCCTGCCCATCGCAGCGCCTATATCAGCAACGACCGCTCCATGAGCATCCTGGTCAACGGGGAGAACCATCTGCGCATCCAGGCGATGGCGGCGGGATTCGACCTCAAGTCGCCGTACGACAGGGCGTCGCGCGTTGACGACGTCTTTGAGGCGAAGCTCGACTTCGCCTTCGACGAGAAGCTCGGCTATCTGACGAGCTGTCCGACGGATCTCGGCACGGGGCTTCGCGCGTCGGTCATGCTCCATCTGCCGGGGCTCGTCTACACGGAGAACATCGGCAACATCCTCAACATATCGCCGCAGATCGGGCTTTCCATGAGCGCTATGTACGGTGAGGGAGCGGAGTCTGCGGGCAATTTGTTCGCCGTCGCGAACAAATTGTCATTGGGGCTGACGGAGCGCGAGCTTTGCGACAATCTGCGCATCTCGGTCGGTGAAATTGTAGAGCAGGAGCGTCGCGCGAGAAAGGCTCTGCTGCTCTACGAAAAAGATCGCATCGAGGACGAGGTCTGGCGCGCCTACGGCGTGCTGCACTACGCGCGCGCCCTGGGCGACGCCGAGACGCTCGCCATCTTGAGCCGCGTGCGCCTCGGCGTCGACCTCGGCTTCATCGAGGGACTGGCGTCGAGCGTCTTCGGTGATATTTTGATTGCGAGCCGGGCAAATTATCTTTGCTCTCTGGCAGGAAATGAGAACATGTCGAAGAATGAAATAGACAGGAAGAGGGCGGAAGTCGTCCGCCGAATTTTGGAAACTGCGGCATGAGCTGCGGGAAACTTTCCGCTGCACTTTACGGCGGATCCATGGGGGCACGGCGAGGGATTCTTTCCGAATCGCTCGATCGATCGGTGCTTCCTTTGACATAAAGGTGGAATTTTTATGACGAACCGCTTTACGGGTCGTGCGCTCAAGGTGCTGGAATTCGCTCAGTACGAAGCGCAGGAGCTGGAGCAGAACTTCATCGGTACGGAGCACATCCTCCTCGGGCTTCTGCACGAGGGGGAGGGCATTGCAGCGCGCGCACTGCGCTCTTTGGGACTCGATTTCGGTCATGTGCGCACGCGCGTCGAAGATATGCTCGGCGGACGCGAGATGGAGGAGCGGCGCGCATCGTATTACACGGATCGCGCCAAGCGCGTGATGGAGCTTGCCGTCGAAGAGGCGCGCTCCTTCGGGCACAATTACATCGGCACGGAGCACATTCTCCTCGGGCTTATCCGCGAGAATGAAGGCGTGGCGGCGCACGTCCTGATCTCGCTCGGCGCCGATCTCGACATCGTGCGTGCGACGGTCATCGACATGCTCGGCGGCACGCACGAGAGCGCCGAGCTTCCCGCGCCCGATCGCCGCCGCCGCGCCGCGCCCGCGCAGGGAGAGGCCGCTGCGGGCACGCCGCTCCTCGACAAGTACGGCAGGGACATCAATCGGATGGCGCGGGAGGGCAAGCTCGACCCCGTCATCGGCAGGGAGAAGGAGATCGAGCGCGTCGTGCAGATTTTGTCGCGGCGCACGAAGAACAATCCGATCCTCATCGGCGAGCCGGGCGTCGGCAAGACGGCAGTCGCGGAAGGGCTTGCCGCACGCATCGCCACGGGCGCTGTGCCGCGCCTTCTGCAGCAAAAGCGCATCGTGTCGCTGCCGATGGCAGGACTCGTGGCGGGCGCGAAGTACCGCGGCGAGTTTGAGGAACGCTTGAAGGGCATCATCGACGAGGTCATGAAGAGCGGCAATGTGATCCTCTTCATCGACGAGATGCACACGCTCATCGGCGCGGGCGCAGCGGAAGGATCGCTCGATGCCGCGAACATCTTGAAGCCGCCCCTTTCGCGCGGCGAGGTGCAGATCATCGGCGCGACGACGCTGAAGGAGTACAAGAAGTATTTCGAGAAGGATTCGGCGCTGGAGCGGCGTTTCCAAAGCATCCTCGTCGAGGAGCCGACGACGGAGGAGGCGGAGAAGATCCTCCACGGACTGCGCCCGAAGTACGAGGCGTTTCACCACGCGAAGATTCGGGACGAGGCCTTGAAGGCGGCGGTGCGCCTGTCGCATCGCTACATTCCCGACCGCTGTCTGCCCGACAAGGCGATCGATCTCATGGACGAGGCGGCGTCGAAGTCGCGCATGAAAACCGTTGTTCTGCCGACGTCCATCAAGCGTTTGGAAGAGCGTCTGAAGAAGCTCGGCGTCGAGAAGGACACGGCGATCAAACTGCAGGACTACGAGCGCGCGGCGGCCCTGCGCGATGAGGAAAGTGCGCTCAAAGAGGATCTTGCCGCTGCCAAGGAACGCTGGCAGGAGCGCGAGATGAAGGAGGTCACGGTCACGGCGGACGACATCGCCGATGCCGTCGGGCTTTGGACGGGCATCCCCGTGAAGGACATCGCCGCGAAGGAGTCGGAGCGCCTGCTTCATCTTGAGCAGATTCTGACAGCGCACGTCGTGGGACAGGAAGAGGCCGTGACGGCGGTCGCCAAGGCGGTGCGCCGCGCACGCGCGGGACTTAAAGACCCGAAGCGCCCCATCGGCTCGTTCCTCTTCCTCGGCTCGACGGGCGTCGGCAAGACGGAACTCGCGCGCGCCTTGGCGGAATCGCTCTTCGGCACGGAGGAAGCCATCGTGCGCTTCGACATGTCCGAATACATGGAAAAGCATACGGTGTCGAAGCTTGTCGGCGCCCCTCCGGGCTATGTGGGCTATGAGGAGGGCGGCCAGCTGACGGAGGCCGTGCGCCGCCACCCGTATTCGATCATCCTGCTCGATGAGGTGGAGAAGGCGCACCCCGACCTCTTCAACGTGCTGCTGCAGGTCTTGGACGACGGGCGCCTGACGGATGCGCAGGGGCGCACGGTCGACTGCAAGAACACGGTCATCATCATGACTTCGAACGCGGGCGCCGACTATCTCAAGCAGTCGACGTCGCTCGGCTTCACCGCGGGGGTGCAGACGCTCGGCGACGCTTACGAAAAGGGAAAATCGCGCGTCTTTGAGGAGGTCAAGCGCGTCTTTCGTCCCGAGTTTTTGAACCGCGTCGACGAGATGCTCGTCTTCCGTCCGCTCGGCAAGGAAGAACTGACGAAGATCGTCGACATCATGCTGCGCGAAGTCGAGGCTCGTCTGTCGGAAAAAGGCATGGCGCTTGAGGTCAGCCCCGCGGCGAAGTCGAAGCTCGTCGAAAACGGCACGGATTTCAAGTACGGGGCACGTCCACTGAAGCGTGCGATCCGGAAGCTCGTCGAGGACGAGATCGCCGAAAGGCTCTTGAAGGGCGATTTTGGACGTGGCGATACGATCTACGTCAAGAAGGTCGGCGACCGGCTTGATTTTGTCAGGAAACAGCCGAAGGACGCGGCGAAGGCGAAGAAGGAGAAGGCGCTTCGTGCGGGCGCAGCGCAATAAGCTTGCGCCGGACGGAGCAGCCTCTGTCTGGAACATGCTCGTCAATGCGGCGTGGGCGCCTATCTGGCTTGTCCGTTCGCTGTTGCGCTTTCTGCGGCGCTCGCTGATGAAGCGCGGAAAGGCGGAATGAATTTGGCGAAGAAGAAAAAGACGGCGTTCGTCTGTCAGGCGTGCGGCTACGATACGTCCAAGTGGGTGGGAAAGTGCCCGGGCTGCGGCGCGTGGAACACGCTCGTCGAGGAGACGGTCGCGCCTGAATCGGCTGAGGGCGGTCTGCGCCTCGGGCTTTCCGACGGCGCGCGTCCCGTCGCTGTCGGCGATGTCGCAGTCGAGGACATGCCGCGTTTCTTGACGGGATCGGGAGAGCTTGACCGCGTCTTGGGCGGCGGCGTGATTCCCGGCTCGATGGTCTTGATCGTCGGCGATCCGGGCGTCGGCAAGTCGAGCCTCACACTTCGCGTGGCGGCTGAGATCGCACGGGGAGGAAAGCGCGTGCTCTATGTGACGGGCGAGGAGAGCACGCGCCAGGTGCGCATGCGGGCTGACCGCCTCGGTGCGATTGCCGACGATCTCTTCGTCGTCAGCGAGACGAACCTTGAGCGCATCACAGTGCACATCGAGACGGTCAAGCCGGAACTTCTCGTCATCGACTCTATCCAGACGATCTTTCGCCCCGATGTGACGAGTGCGCCGGGCAGCGTCAGCCAGGTGCGCGAGTGCAGCGTCGAGCTTCTGCGCCTTGCGAAGACGTATGGCATCGCCGCCTTTGTCGTCGGTCATGTCACGAAAGACGGCACGCTCGCGGGGCCGCGCGTCCTTGAGCACATCGTCGATACCGTGCTCTACTTTGAGGGCGAGCGAAACGCGCAGTTTCGCATCCTGCGCGCCGTCAAGAATCGCTTCGGCAGCACGAACGAGCTTGGCCTCTTCGAGATGTGCGACACGGGGCTTGCCGACGTGCCCGACGCTTCGAAGCTCTTTCTGTCCGACCGCGAGCCGGACAGCGGCACGGTCGTCGTGCCGACGGTCGAGGGAACGCGCCCCCTTCTCGTCGAGATTCAATCGCTTGTCGCCGAGACGCCTTACATGCCGCCGAGGCGCACGGCGGACTCGGTCGACGTCAAGCGCATCCAGCTTCTCTTGGCCGTCCTCGAAAAGCGCGTCAAGCTTCCCATCGGCGCATGCGACGTCTACGTCAAGGTCGCGGGCGGCATCAAGATCGACGAGCCTGCCGCAGACCTCGGCCTGTGCGTCGCCATGGCGTCGTCGCTCGCCAACCGCCTCGTGCGTCCGAAGGCGATCGTCTTCGGCGAAGTCGGCCTGTCGGGTGAGATCCGTGCCGTCAGCCAGGCCGACGTGCGCTTGAAGGAAGCCGCCAAGCTCGGCTTTCGCGCCGCCATCCTGCCGCAGAAGAACGCCGAGCGCCTCAAGAACATAAAGGGCATCGACCTCTTCAGCGCGGCGACGCTCGCGGAAGCATTGCGTCTCGCCATGCCGAGGGAGTGAATAGGGAAAAGACTTCCACTTAAATTGTTTGCAGGCAGTACAATCTGTGTTATAATGTTACACGATGCGAGAGAGCTCGGGTCATCCCGAGCTTCTTTATGTTGCTTTTACCATGAAAATCCAAGAGGTCAAGCCCGGAGGGCGCAGAGCGAGTGGCTTTTTCATGTAAGGGCGGCGCACAATGTCCACGAAGTGGACGTTTGTGCGTGTAGTTTACCATGAAACCCCAAGAGGTCAAGCCGAAGGCGCAGATCGATTGGCTAGGTTTCTGTAAGGGCGGCGCACAATGTCCACGAAGTGGACGTTTGTGCGTGTAGTTCATAGAGTGTTTATTTTTAGGAGGGAGATTCTTTCATGAAGATGAAGAAAATGCTGCTCGGCGCTGTCGGACTTCTGGCTGCGGCTTCTTTCGCCGTTGCGGGCTGCGGCGGCTCGGGGGATTCGGGTTCGGCGTCGAAGACGCTGCGCGTTGGCACGAATGCGGACTTCGCGCCTTTCGAATTCCAAGGTGAGAACGGCAAGGAGTACGAGGGTTTCGACATGGATCTCGCGCGTGCCGTGGCAGAAGAGATGGGCATGACGGCGGAGATCCAGAACATCAATTTTGACGGCTTGATTCCGGCACTCGTGTCGAAGAACATCGACATCGCGATCTCGGGCATGACGATCAACGACGAGCGCAAGAAGAACGTGCTCTTCTCGGAGCCTTACTATCAGTCGGGTCTGACGATCGTCGTCAAGAAGGACAACACAGACATCAACGGCTTCAAGGATCTCGCGGGCAAGACGGTCGCCGTGCAGATCGGCACGACGAGTGCGAAGGAAGTCAAGAAGAATCCGGACATCCAGGTCAAGGAGCTGAACAGCTCGGCAGACACCTTCCTTGAGCTGAAGGCGGGCGGCGTGCAGGCTGTCGTCAACGATCGCCCGGTCAACGACTATTACATCGCCAAGAGCGGCGAGAAGGACGTGCGCGTCGTCAACGAGCTTCTGACCTCCGAGGACTACGGCATCGCCATGGCGAAGGACAATCAGGAACTGCAGAAGAAGGTCGACGAAGCCTTGAAGAAGCTCAAGGAAAATGGCAAGTACGACGAGATTTACAAGAAGTGGTTCGGGCAGAAGGCCGAGTGAGGACAGTCGTGAGGTGCAGGCATGAATTTTGATTTCGATCTGGCGGTGAGCTCTTTCCCCGTCCTGCTCATCGGCGCACTTGTGACGATAAAGATCACGGCGATTTCCGTCGCGCTCGGCGTCGTCATCGGCCTCGTCGTCGGCGTGGCGCGCATCTCGCAGGTCAAGCCGCTGCGCCTTCTGGCGATGGCGTACATTGACTTTCTGCGCGGCACGCCGCTCCTGGTGCAGATCTTTTTGATCTACTTCGCACTTCCCGTCATCTCGGGGCAGCGCGTCGACCCGTTCTTCGCGGCGATCACGGCGTGCAGCATCAACAGCGGCGCCTATGTCGCCGAGATCTTCCGCTCGGGCATCCAGTCGATCGACAAGGGGCAGATGGAAGCGGGGCGCTCCCTAGGCATGACGTGGCTGCAGACGATGTGGCACATCATCCTGCCGCAGGCGGTCAAGCGCGTCATACCGCAGATCGGCAACGAGTTCATCGCACTTTTGAAGGATTCGTCGCTCGTCTCGGTCATCGGCTTTGAAGAACTGACGCGAAGCGGCCAGCTCATCATTGCCCGCACCTACGGCTCACTGGAAATCTGGCCTTGCGTCGCCATCATTTATCTCGTGATGACGCTTTCCATCTCGCAGCTCGTGGCCTATCTCGAACGGAGGTTCAGAACCGATGATAAGCATTAAAGGGCTTTACAAGGCATTCGGCGACAACCTCGTCCTGAAAGGCATTGACCTCGAAGTCGCGGACAAGGAGGTCGTCGTCATCATAGGGCCGTCCGGCTCGGGCAAGTCGACGCTCCTGCGCTCGATCAACTACCTCGATGTGCCGTCCAAGGGAAAGATCTCCATCGACGGCAAGGAGCTTTCCGCAGCCGACATCAATCGCGTGCGCGCCGAGGTCGGCATGGTGTTCCAGCGATTTAACCTCTTTCCGCACATGACGGTTCTGGACAACATCACGCTTGCGCCGCGCAAGGTCAGAAAGACCGCACGCGAAGAGGCGGAAAAAGATGCGCGTATGCTCCTGGAGAAAGTCGGCCTGGCAGACAAGGCGGAGGCCTATCCCGAGCAGCTTTCGGGCGGTCAGCAACAGCGTGTCGCCATCGCGCGTGCGCTCGCGATGAAGCCGCGCCTCATGCTCTTCGATGAGCCGACGAGCGCTCTCGATCCCGAGATGGTCAAGGAGGTCTTGGACGTCATGCGCTCCCTGGCCGCCGAGGGCATGACGATGGTCATCGTCACGCACGAGATGGGCTTTGCGCGTGAAGTCGGCGACCGCCTGCTCTTCGTTGACGACGGGCGGATCATCGAGCAGGGCGTACCGAAAGAAGTGTTCGAGCATCCGAAAGAAGAGCGGACGAAAAACTTCCTGTCGAAGGTGCTCTGAGGCGTCGTGCGTCGTGAAGAAGTGCGAGAAGCGATGCAGCGACAGTATCCTGCGAAAAAAACTTCTTGCAGAAGTGGTTGAAATTGCCCGCTTTTTGTGATAAAATAGGCGAGCATACGGGCGGTCCTCTGGGGGAGAAAAGGCTCTCTTACGAACGTCTGAGATTAAGGAGGAAAACAAATGAACATCATTCAGGCTTTGGAGCAGGAACAGCTGCGCTCCGACATCCCCGAGTTCGCTCCTGGCGATACGGTGCGCGTGCACGTCAAGGTCGTCGAGGGAACGCGTGAGCGCATCCAGGCGTTCGAGGGCGTCGTCATCGCGCGCTCGGGTACGGGCGTTCGCGAGACGTTCACCGTGCGCCGCATTTCCTACGGCGTCGGTGTCGAGCGTACTTTCCCGGTACATTCGCCGCGTCTTGACAAGATCCAGCTCATGCGCCGCGGCATTGTGCGCCGTGCGAAGCTCTATTACCTGCGCAACCTTACGGGTAAGGCAGCTCGCATTCGCGAGAAGCGCTGAAGCACATCATGGGGACTGCCTTGGGGAATGCCAGCTGGGCATTTTCCTTTCGCAGTCCCTATTTCCTTTTCAGGAGGTATTTTATGAGTTCGTTGGGAGAAGAAGTCAAGGATTGGCTCGTAGCGATCGTCGTCGCCGTCGTGCTCGCCTTCATCATCCGCCAGTTTATCGTGGAGCTTTATGTCGTGGACGGCCCGTCCATGCGGCCGACCCTGCAGTCACGCGAGCGCCTCGTCGTCAACAAGTTCATTTACCGCATGAGGGAGCCGGAGCGCAATGAAATCATCGTCTTCCGCTATCCGCGCGACCCGAGCCGCGACTTCATCAAGCGTGTGATCGCCGTGCCCGGTGACACGATCGAGATCAAGGATGGCAAGGTGTTTTTGAATCAGCAGCTGTTGAACGAGGACTACATCCTCGAAAAGACACTGACGAACTACCCGCTGTCGACGGTGCCCGCTGGGCACATCTTCGTCATGGGAGACAACCGCAACAATTCCGAGGACAGCCGCTTCGCCGACGTCGGCTTCGTCCCCTACGATCTCATCAAGGGCAAGGCGATGGTCGTGTTCTGGCCAGTCGCCGAGGCGAAGTCCCTGCCTTGAGGATTGCTCTTGCATAAGGAGGCAGACATGGATTTTCAGACGGAAGGAAACAGCATCGTATACAAGAGTGCGGATGGCGTCGTGCTCGCCCGCGCGGATTTTTCGGAAGCAGCGCCGGGAGTCTACGATATTTTCCATACGGAAGTTGACGCCTCGTTGCAGGGGCAGGGCATCGCGGGCAACCTTGTCGCGAGAACCGTCGCGGAAATCGAGAGGCGCGGCGGAAAGACTATGGAAGATGCTTCGTGCTCGTATGCGGCAGCCTGGTTGAAGCGACATGCAGAAAAAGGCGCATCGTGATAATCGGGCGGATGCTCCTGCACTATGATTGCCGAGGGGAAAATCAATAAGAGTCGTTCTTAATGCGGCTTCTATTGATTTTACCATGAAGCCCCAAGAGGTCAAGCCGAAGGTGCAGACCGATTGGCTAGGCTTCTGTAAGGGCGGCGCACAATGTCCACGAAGTGGACGTTTGTGCGTGTAGTTTCCTCTCTTTTTATCATACACTTTCCCAAAAGGAGCGAACATTTTGTCGGGGGAGGGGTTGAGATGGAACGAAAGAATTTTGCAGAGCGGCGATTCCTGCCCTTGGTTTCGGCGCTGCTTTTCTTTTGCCTTGCATTCTTGCCGCTGTCGGCCTCAGCGCAGGAAGAGCCGGAGATCGACCTGCTTGCCGCGCTCGTTTCTTCCGCCTCCTATTCCGATGACGGCGCTCTCCTTGTGCGCAGCTGGCTCAAGGAGACAGCCTGGGATTTTCAGAGCCGCAGCACGTCGACGCGAGCTGCAGAGGGGCGTGTCCATCTGGCACGAAAGACTCTTGCAGACGGCAGGCGCATCGCCGTGCTTTCCTTCCCCGGCACGGAGAACAAGAAGGACATCGAGGTCGATCTGCGCCTTTCTGCCGTTCCCTTTGGCGGAACCACTCCGGCAGAGTTCACTGCCGTTGCAGCCGGAAGCGACGCCCGAGATCTGCCGCACGTCCACAAGGGATTCAACGATTTCGTCATGGCGGCGCTCTTTACGGAGGAGATGCCGGAGTTCGGCAATCGGACGGCGGGAGAAGCGCTGGCAGATGAGCTCAAGGAGCATCCGGAAGAAGTGCTCTATCTGACGGGGCACAGTCTCGGCGGTGCGGCCTCCCTCGTGACGGCGGCGCGCCTTGCTGATCTCGGTGTGCCCTCGGAGCAGCTTCAGGTCGTCACGTTCGGCGCACCTGCTGTCGGCGACGAAAAGTTTGCACGGCTCTACGAAACGAAGCTTCATTTCACGCGCATCGTCATGAAGGCCGATCCCGTTGCCGCCATCCTGCAGTCTTTGGGAAAGGGCTTCGTGCAATTCGGCGAGAAGATCGTCTGGAAGCCGCGGACGCGCGAGGATCGCTTCCATCATGAGATGGCGCTCTATTTCGACGAGGCGCTGCGCTGCTACTATGATGCGGTGCAGACGGATTCGCCGCATGAACTGTTTTGCGGCACGCCGCAGGAGCTTGCGGGCGGCCTTTACGTCGCGGCGCCGTCCTTTGACCTGCCCGAGGCGCTCGCACAGGATGCTCCGTACATCGAGCGCGCCGTGCACGATGCGCTCGATATACGCTATGCGCCGATGGTCTTTTCCGCGCAAGGCGGGAGACAGGAATCGCTTTTTGCCGCCGCACGCGCCGCCGGCTGCAAGTACGTCCTCGTCGAGCATTTTTCGGGCAATCTGCTGCGCGAAAGGCATGGCAGTTTCCGCCTGACACTTGAAGAGGAACTTTACACGAGCGACGGACGGCTGCTGTCTCTGGAATCGCGCAGCACGAACACGGGCGATCTGCCTGCGATCGAGGCGTTTCTCTATCTCATGTACAAGGGAAGCGAGACGCGCGATGCGGCTCTGGGGTTGTAAGGAATCACGGATAAATTCAGCCGCCCATCTGCGCTTTCCTCTCGTCGTCGACAAATTCTCGATGCAGCACTGCATGTCCCTCGCCTTCGGGCGGGGGCTTTTTCTTGCGCGCAGGGGCTTGTTATTGTATGATGGTAACGAATGAGAAAGGAGCGATGCTTTTTGCAGTGGGCGGAAGTGAGCGTGGATACGTCGCACGAGGCGACGGATCTTGTGTCGGAAATCTTGCAGGAATTGGGCGCTGCGGGCGTGGTCATCGAAGATCCGGCGCTCTTGAACGAATACATTCGTTCGGGACTCTGGGACTATACGGATCTCAAGGAGAGCGAGGAGACGGAGGTCGTGCGCGTCAAGGCGTACTGGGCGCTCGACGAGGAGCTTGAGGGAAAGCTGCAGCATCTTGCCGTGCGGCTGGACGGCTTGGCGTCCAACGGAATCGACAAGGGCGCGGGCGCGGTTTCGTGGAAGGCGGTTGCCGACGAGGATTGGGCCGAGACGTGGAAGGAGTTCTTCCATACGGAAAAAATTGGCGCGCGCACCGTCATCAAGCCGACGTGGGAAGAATACGAAGCCAAGGCGGGAGAAATCGTCGTGGAGCTTGATCCGGGCGCGGCATTCGGCACGGGTCAGCACGCGACGACGTCCCTGTGCATCCGCGCGCTCGAAGACCTCGTTCGGCCGGGCATGACGGTGTTCGACGTCGGCACGGGTTCGGGCGTGCTCGCCATCGTCGCGGCGAAGCTCGGCGCAAAGAGTGTCGAAGCCGTGGACTTCGACCCTGTCGCCGTGCGCGTCGCCCGCGAAAACGTGCGCCAGAACGACGCAGAGGACGTCGTGCGCACGGAGCGGAGCGATCTTCTAAAGAGCGTTGCGGGCGAGGCGGATCTCATCATTGCGAACATCATCGCCGACATCATCGTGCGCCTTTTCGGCGAGGTGAAGGAATCTCTGGCGGCGGGCGGCACGATGCTCTTGTCGGGCATCATCGAGGATCGTCTGGCGGATGTCGTGGAAGCCGCAGGTCAGCATGGTTTTTCCGTTGAGAAGATCGAGCAGGAAAAGGGTTGGGCGGCCATCATCGTCAAAGGGGGCGGAGCGCGATGAGGCGCGTCTTTCTCGAAGGCGAGATTGCGGACACGATGGAAGTGCGGGGCGCGGACGCGCACCATCTGCAGCGCGTCATGCGCGCCAAGCTTGGCGAGAATCTCCTCGTTGCCGATGGTGCGGGCGGCTCGGCCGAGGCTGAGGTCGCGGGCTTCGCAGATGGCAGGGTGCAGCTTCGACTTGTCCGGCGACTGTCGGAAGCGGCGGAATCGCAGGCGGAAATCGAGCTTTTCCAGTGCCTGCCCAAGGGCGATCGCATGGACTTCATCGTGCAGAAGGCGACGGAGCTGGGCGTCGCGTGCATCCGTCCCGTGCTCAGTCAGAACGTCGTCGTGCGCTACGACGAAAAGAAGGCGCGTGCACGCGTGGAGCGCTGGCAGAAGATCGCAGCGGAGGCGGCGAAGCAGTGCGGGCGCACGCGCATTCCCGAGGTGATGCCGATCGTGCCCCTTCGCGCGGCGATGGAAGGGCAGGGGGCAGCGGAATATGCCCTGCGCCTTTTTTTCTACGAGATGGAAGAGCGGCGGGAACTGCGCACGGTTCTTTCGGATTCAGAAGCGCGGCGCATCTTCATGCTCGTTGGGCCGGAGGGCGGCTTCGATGAGGCGGAGGCGCAGCTTGCAGTCGCGCACGGCTTTTCTGCCGTGACGCTTGGTCGGCGCATCCTGCGCGTCGATACGGCGGCGATCGTCGCGCTCGCGCTCGTGCAGTATGAAAAAGGAGATTTAGGTTTTGCCAAAAGCAGCATTGACGACCTTGGGCTGCAAGGTCAACCAGTTTGAAACGGAGACGATGGAGGGGCTTTTCCGGCAGCGCGGCTACTCCATTGTCCCCTTCGACGAGGCGGCGGACGTCTACGTCATCAATACATGCTCGGTCACGAGTCTCGGCGAGAAGAAATCGCGCCAGCTCATCCGCCGTGCGCGCCGCCTGAACGAGCGAGCCGTCATCGCCGTGACGGGCTGCTATGCGCAGGTCGCACCCGAGGAGATCCGCGCGATCGAGGGCGTGCGCGTCGTGCTTGGCACGAAGGAGCGTGCGGCGATTGTCGATCACGTGGAGCGAGCGGCGCGCGAGGCGGGCGTCTTCGACGGCACGGGCGACATCATGCACGCCTCCGAGTTCGAGGACATCCCGCTCTTCGGTGCGCCCGCGAGAACGCGTGCTTTTCTGAAAATTGAGGAGGGCTGCGAGAATTTCTGCTCGTTTTGCATCATTCCCTACGCGCGCGGCCCCGTGCGCTCGCGCCTCTTGAAGAGCGTGCGGCGCGAGGCGGCGAAGCTCCTCGCCATGGGCTTCAAGGAAATCGTCCTGACGGGCATCCACCTCGGCTGCTATGGGCGCGACCTCGGCGATGTGACGCTTGCCGACGCCGTGCGCGCTGTTCTTTCCCTGCCGGGACTCAAGCGTCTGCGCCTCGGCTCTTTGGAGTCGATCGAGCTGTCGGACGATCTGCTCGCACTCCTCGCGCAGGAGGAGCGCTTCGCCGGGCATCTTCATCTGCCGCTGCAGGCGGGATCGGATGAAGTGCTTCGCGCGATGAACCGTCACTACGATACGGCGAAGTTCGCCGCGCTCATCGAACGCGTCGAATGTGCCGTGCCCGGCATCGCCATCTCGACGGACATCATCGTGGGCTTTCCGGGCGAAACGCAGGAGCTCTTCGAGGAAAGCCTTGCTTTCGTCGAGCGCATGAACTTCGCACGCATGCATGTATTCCCCTACTCGCCGCGCCGAGGCACGCCGGCGGCCGCGTTTGCCGCGCAGGTTCCCGAGGCGGAGAAGAAGGAGCGTGTGCATCGCATGCAGGCGCTCGCCGCAAAGAAGAGCGAGGCGTTTCACGCCGCCTTTCTCGGCACAGAGATGCCCGTTCTCTTCGAGACGGAGCGCGAGGGCGTCACGGACGGACTTACGGCGAACTACATCCGCGTCTATACGGATGCGCCCGTTCGGACGGGAGACATCCATGCGATGCGCCTCGTGCGCCTTTATCGCGACGGCGTTTGGGGCGAGATCTGAAAGTTTACCATGAAGCCCCAAGAGGTCAAGCCGAAGGTGCAGACCGATTGGCTAGGCTTCTGTAAGGGCGGCGCACAATGTCCACAAGGTGGACGTTTGTGCGTGTAGCTTACTTGCCTTCCTCTGATTTTTGCTCTGCGAACTGCTCGGCGAGATCGTCGAGATACGCTTTCAGGCGCTCGCGGCTCTCCTCATGCGCGAGCTGCGCGATCATCGTCATGTGGTGTCTGAGGTCGTGGCGCATGCGGCGCGAGCTGCGCCAGAGGTCGAGCATCGTCTGATAGTGCGCCTCTTCGGACATGCGAATCATCTGCTCATGAAGCTGCTGCTGATGCAGTGCATTTCCCTCCTCTGCATAGCGCGTGAGGAGGGTGGACACGCGCAGATATTGGACGAGAGCGAGCGGGAGCAAGAGCCGCGCAGCGAGGATCGTCGGCTGCACCGACGTATTCGCCGGGTCGGCGGCGACGGCGAGCGCGACGAGAATCACCTCGTAGCCGCTGAGATAGAGCCAGAGCCGCCGATCATCAACGGACAGCATCGGCATGAGCAAGTGGCGGATCGTATGCAGTGCGGCGGGCAGGACGAGGAGAAACATCATGGGGATGAGCAGGCATTTCCATAGCCCCGGAGGCAGTCCTGCGCCAAAGAAATGCTCCGTCATCGTGCCGAGCGTTCCCGCAAGCATCAGCAGCGGATAGACGAGCAGGGCGATGGATATTACCCGCAGCGCCTGATCGCGGATCACGAGAAGCATATAGAAGAGAGCGAGCGGGCGGCAGAGAAGTGCGACGAGCGACATATCGAGCGGCAAGGACATCTGTGCGGCCTGTGTCAGCGCGAGCACGAGCATATAGCCGCAGACGACATAGATCCGCGCAAAGCGCAGCTGATCGTGAAAGACATAGAAAACGAGCAGGTCAAAGGGCGGAACGCACACGATCGTGTAGAGCAGCCGAATCTCTGCGTCAGTCATGATGTTTTGCCTCCCCGCAGCCGTCCGTACGCATCGGCGTGACGGCTGCCGCTCTGTTCTTTGTCGCCCGCAGCACGATGGACACCGCGAAGAGATCGTCCTCCGGTGAAATCTCCATCGTGCCGTCATAGCGTGCAAGACTCGTGCGGATGCTCTCCATGCCAATGCCGCGCTCTGCGTTGCCGCGCTTTGCAGAGAGCAGGTTGCCCGCCGCATCGTAGCGCAGCTCTCCGTCATAGCTGTTGTCCGCGGTCAGAAAGAGCGTGTCCCCTTGATGGACGAGTGCGAGCCGCAGGAGGCGCGGGGCATCGGGCGCGAGGCGTTCCAACGCCTCGGCGGCGTTGGCGAGCAGATTACCGAGGATCGCCGTCAGATCGAGCGGGTCAAGGGGATTTTCCGCGCCGATGTCGATGCGGTACTCCGGCTGCACGCCGAGCCGTGCAAAGATCGGCTGCCAATAGCCGATGAGAATATTTACCGTCTCATTCGCACAGACGGGTGCATAGCGCGTTTGAATTGCAGACGCAGCCGCGCCCATCAGTCGCTCGATGCCCGCAGCGTCCCCGCGTGCGAGCAGTTCCTGCGCCGCAGCGATCATCTCGGTGAACTGCGTGCGAAACGCGCGTGTCGTGCGAGCGTTTTCCTCCATCTGCGCCGTATTCTGCCGCGTGATCGCCGCCATCTCCGCCTCGCGTGCCACCTGTTCGCAGAGCGCACGCTGGCGCAGCCGCGCATTCATGGCATAGAGCGCCAGGCCGATGCAGCAGAAACCGCCGACCGCCCCGCTCAGACGAACGAAGAGCGCCGTATGTGTGCGCAGGTCATTGAACGGCGAGAGCAGAATCGTGAGCACGAGAATCAGCGTACCGAGCCACGCGAGCGGCGTCCATACCGCATCAAAGGAATCGTCCGCCAGGAGCGGCGCGGCAATCGTGCGTCCATAGTAGAGAAAAAGCGGCACAGCGATGGGGAGGCAGACAATCGTGCAAAGCCCCGAGAGCAGGAACGGCACATCAAAGAGCGGGTAGGCATCCTCTACGGCATAGATCACCGTCTGCATGGCGAACCAAATGAGCCCCGGAGGGATGAGGATGCAGATCTGCTTGCCGATCGGCACACGCGTCATCGCGAGCAGATAGAAGAAGATAAAAAAGAGAAAAGGAAAGGCGATGCGCCGCGAAAACACCGTGACCGCCTCGATCTGGATGACCGCCTCGATCCCCGTGAGCAGGAGCAGCCCTGCAATGATCGACAGCGGAGCAAAACGCAAATAGCGGCGAAAGATATAAAGACGGGTCAGATTGACGGGCAGGATGTGAACCGCCGTATAGAGCAGCGTTACCAGCGGTACGGCAAACGGATACTGCATGAGTTCGATCTTCATCGTACGACCTCCTCATCATATTCTAGGGAAATCCATGCGGATTTGCAAGCATGGATTTCCCTCTTTTGCGTTCATACCATACTTTCGGCGCTTGTGCCAACTTTTATTGCTATTTCGTATAAATGTGAGAAAATAATAGAGAAAAGGTCTTTGATCTTAACGAAGAATACTATATGGGACAAAGGAGCGTCGCACCTCTCTTGATCTCTGTCTGTGCCGCCGGCGACGGCGGCAAACAACGCACCTTCCGAGGTGTGCGAAGCCGATGAGTATAGAAGCAAAAATCCGTAAACACCTTGTGCAAATCGAAACATTGTTAAACGCAAGAAAGATTTCCCGACAGAAAGGATGAGTTAAATGAAACATCATCATGCAAAGCAGTTTTATCGCGCCATCGCCTGTGCCATCTTCGCGGGCGCACTCGCCGCGCCCTTTGCCGCGCAGACGGCGCATGCGCTGCCCATCGAGGGCGCGAACGCAGCGACGAACAAGACCGAGGCAGACATTTCCACGAGCGGCGCAGTCATGGACATCGTGGGCAAGACCGAGCACAACGTGCTCCGATGGGAGGACTTCTCCATCGAGCAGAACGAGAAGGTACGCTTCGACGGCGGCGCACAGACGCGCGACTATCTGAACCTCGTCACGGGCGAGGGCGCGTCGAACATCTACGGCACGATCGAGGGCGGCAGGAACGTCTACCTCGTGAACCCGCACGGCATCCTCTTCGCCGAGGGCTCTGAGGTCAATACGGGTGCGCTCTACCTCTCGACGGCGAATGTCGACACTGTTGCAAGCGCGGCGGGTACATCATGGGGGGGTAATAGTCCACTCTCGGCGGGCACGCAGTACGGCAATGTGCTGAATCTCGGCACGGTGCAGGCGAGCAAACTCTACATCGAGGGCAAGAACGTCAAAGTCCTCAACACGGATGACATACAGAACACAGACGGCACGGCGCTCACGGGGGCGAACGTCACCATCCGCAGCGCGGAAGCGCCGCATATCGGCTACGATGTCGGGAATCGAGCGACGGCGAACTTCGACGAGAGCGGCGGCTCTGTGTCGCATAGCTTCTATGACTATGCGAATCCGAACACCTCAAAATCTGCAAGTGGGCGCGGATGGGATGTAGCGAACCTTGGCGGTGCGGCGCATACGGACTATGACTATATGCGCGTGCATACCGTCTACGACCTGCAGAATATCAATGCGAAACGGGACGGCAGATACATCCTCGCGGGTGACATCGACGCGACGGCGACAACGCATTGGAACAGCGGCAAGGGCTTTGCGCCGCTTGGAAATGGGGCCAACGAATTTACGGGACGATTGGACGGCGCGGGACACACGCTGCGGGGGCTGTATATCAATCGTCAGTCTAGAATCAAGATCGGTCTGTTTGGCAGTGTCAAGGAGGCGACCATCGAAAATCTTTCCCTCCGGGATGGCAATGTGAAGGCGGGGGGGTATGTCGGCGGTATTGTAGGGGTGGCAGAGGAGGCTGTCATTCGGAACGTCTCGTATTCCGGAGCGGTCGCCGGAAGGGATGTGGTCGGCGGCATTGCGGGACTGGTGTTGGGCGGCAGCATTCAGAACGCATGGAATGCGGGGGAGGTCGAAGGGGATAGTACCGTCGGCGGCATTGCGGGACAGGTGAAAGAAGGCAGTATCTTTCAGAATGTCTGCAATACGGGCGCTATCACAGGGAATGTGGTTAAAAGCGGCGGCATTGCGGGATATATAGAGAACAGCAGGCTTCAGAATGTATGGAATGCGGGGACGGTCAGGGGGAGTCGGAAGGTCGGCGGCGTTGTGGGAGAGGCGAACGGCGGCAGCATTCGCCATGCCGTATCGAAGGCGGGCAGCGCAGGGCAGGCGGTCGGCGCATCGAGCAATGGGGCTGACGTGACGGATGTCAAGGTCGCTCCCGAGGCGGAGATGATGCAGGCGGCGACATACACGAGTTGGCAGGACGAGCACGGCAATGCCCTCGTTGCGACCGAGGGCGGCAAGGGAACGCCGTGGCGCATCTACGACGGCAAGACCACGCCCATGCTCACGGCTCTGATGAAGGGCACGAAGCGACTTGAGAAGACCTACGACGGCAAAACATTCGGGGACGGGGACACGCACATCCTTTCGGATACTGCCCTTGAGAAGAATGTCGGTACATACGATGCGAGCGGCATCTACAGTGATGCGTTCGGCTATGACCTCATTGGCAGCACATACAGGATTGCGCCGCGCGTGCTGACCATGAGCGGCGTCGCGGCGCAGACGAAGGTCTACGACGGCACGACCTCCGCAGACGCAGCGCAGTTCCACGCGGCGCTGAATAACGTCGTCGCGGGCGAGGAGAGCCTTGTGCAGGCGACCGCCACAGGTGCGGCATACAACAGCAAGGATGTCGCGTCGGCAAACGCGGTCAGCTACACGCTCGCCCTGCGCGGTACGGGCGCGGGGAACTATCGTATCGCGCCCGTGCAGGGAGCGGGCAGTATCACGGCGAAGCAGCTGAATCTCGCACTCATGGGCGGCGCACGCTTTGACAAGACGTACGATGGGAATGCAAACGTCACGCAGTCGCTCACGAAGGGGACGAACTATAGTCTCACGGGCTTTATCGGCACGGAGGGCGACCATCTCGCGCTTGCGTCCGCCACGGGCACATACACGGACAAGAATGTGGGCACGGGCAAAGCCGTGAACTTTACGGGGCTGACGCTCACGGGTACGGGCGCGGGGAACTATTCCCTCTCTGCGACCACCCTCACGGCAACGGGCGACATCGCAAGGAAGACGCTGACGCTCGAAGGGACGGCGAGCACGCAGTTCACCAAGATATACGACGGCAACGCGACCGTGACGCAGAACCTCGTGCGCGGTACGAACTATCGGCTTGCGGGCGTCGTCGAGGGCGAGGGCACGGACATTGTCACGCTGAACGAATCCGCCGCACAGGGCGCGTACGTGACAAAGGATGCACAGGCGGCGGGGACGCAGCAGAACGTCATATTTACGAACCTCGCGCTCACGGGTTCGGGCGCGGGCAACTATACGCTTGCGGCGAACAAGACCTTTGAGAACGCGGGCAGGATCACGCCGAGGGAGCTGAATCTCGCGCTCGCGGGCGGCACGCGCTTTGACAAGACGTACGATGGGAATGCGAACGTCGCGCAGTCTCTCACGAAGGGGACGAACTACAATCTCACAGGCTTTGTCACGGGCGAGGGCGCGGGCATCGAACTCTCTGCCGTCACAGGAAAATACGCCGACAAGAATGCCGCCAGAGATAAAGCCGTCACCTTTGACGGGTTGACGCTCACGGGCACGGGCGCGGGGAACTATGTGCTGAACAAGACCGCGCTCACGAGTACGGGAACGATCACGAAGCGTGCTCTGACCCTCGGCACAGTCACGGCGCAGACAAAGACCTACGACGGTACGAGAGCCGCAGACACAGCGAAGTTCCACGCGGCACTGAACAATGCCGTCGCGGGCGACAGCGTAACAGCCGCCGCCACAGGTGCAACCTACAACGATAAGAACGTCGCCGGAGCAAGCAGGATCAACTATACGGGTGTCGACCTCGCGGGTGCGGATGCGGGGAATTACACGCTCGCCGCGACGACGGCACAGGGGGCGGGTACGATCACGCACCGTACGCTGACCCTCACCGCCGCACCGCACAGCATCGTGCAGGGCGAGCCGCTGCCATCCTTTACGGGACGTGCGGAAGGCTTCGCCGACGGTGAAGATGCAGCCGTACTTGGTGCGGGCGACTTGATGTTTGAGAGTGCGGTGAAGGATACCGAAACGCCCGGCAGCTACGGTGTCACAGGGCGCGTCGGCGGCGTCACGGACGGCGTCCTCGGCAACTACCGCATCGTGCAGGCGGCGGGCAACGCGACTGCCTTCACCATCCATGCCGCAGCACTGCCGGGCGGACTTCTCGCCTCGCTCGTGCAGGACGCTGCCCCGCGCTTCGACTTCGGTTTCGGCGACACCGTCTACCTCTATGGCACTGCGCGTCCCATCCGTGCCGCAACGCTCGGACTCTATCGCTTCGATGCAAAGAATGATTTGGAAAACCGAGGTATGCACCTTTGACGTGCGTGCCGCCGATGAAAGCGACGGAAGACTTTCCGAGGAAGCGCTGAAATCCAGCATTTCCGAACATATAAGAAACCCGTCCAAAAGAAAGGACGAAGCAATATGAAAACATCATCGAACAAACAGCTGCGCCGCACCATCCTCTGCGCCATCTTTGCAGGCATCGTCGCCGCCCCCTTTGCCGCGCAGACGGCGTATGCGCTGCCCATCGAGGGCGCGAACGCCGCGACGAACGCAGGAGAGGCGAATATTTCAACGGGCGGCACGGTCATGGACATCGTTGGCAAGACCGAGCACAATATCCTCAAATGGGAGGACTTCTCCATCGACTCGGGCGAGAAGGTACGCTTCGATAACGGTACGCAGACAAAGGACTATCTGAACCTCGTCACGGGCGAGGGCGCGTCGAACATCTACGGCACGATCG
>CAJPOT010000002.1 GCA_905372355.1 uncultured Selenomonas sp.
TACGTCGAAAGTACTTGGTTGGAGACGACCTGGGAGGATAGAAAGCTGCTGGTTCAATTCAAAACGCCTGCTCATGCAGGCGTTTTTCTCTTATCTGAAATGAAGAGCGGAGAGCATTGGAAATCCTCGCCGCGTTTTGTGATTTGCGGAAGGCAAAGCCGTCGCATTTCTGTGGCATGAATGTCAAGTGCGAGCATGTTTTCCAAAGTCGTTCGCTTTTCTGGCGGATATTTTAACGCGGCGTCTTTCAAAAAATGACTTGTCTTGCTTATGAGAGGAAGCGAACTTCTCTGCTTGATTTCATGCAGCAAGCTTTTTCCTGCACGATTGAATGCGAGTATACGAGCATAGAGAGGTCCATTCTCATCAAATTTATGAATATCCTGTCGACGAAGGTGCAGCATGATGTGGAATATGAGCCGTTGGATTCGACTTTGCGGATGACGACGACTACGGCATTCATCGAGAAGTTCTTTCATGGTGAGGCAATGAGAAGCGGCATGCAGCAGTCTGTTTTCAAAACCTTCATTTATACCGTAGATTTCTTGTAAATTTTCCAGAGTATAATGTTCAAGCTGAGCAAGAAGCGGACGAAAAAGCAGATTGATTTCTGGTATAGCTTCTTCCGTATGCGCTTCGAATAAGGCTTCCATGCTGTTTGCAGGAAGAACTTTGGTCAGGAGGTTTCTTCGCGGTGCGGCGGTTTGGATTTCTCGGCGAATGGAACTTGCACTGGCATACGTGTCATGGAGTTCTTCATCATGATAAGCGGCGCCGATTCTTGCCACTGCAAAAGGTTCGATCGAAGCGGCGCAGCAATTCAAGGCGCGCAGGTATTCCAAGGCAAGGATGTTGTTCGGCTGCTTGAGGAAAGCTTCGTTTATACCGCTGCTTTGGGCAATGGCATGACTTAATGCAGCGGCATAGGAGTGACCTTTTTGTACGTATGCATGGAGCAGTTCCTGCACATCGCTTCTCTTTGCTGAATCCGCTGCGCATTGAAGCAAGGCGAGAGGGCTTTCTGCGCCGAAGGCAAGACCGTCAACCACACCCAAGCGCGAGAGCAGCGATACGCCTCCGTGTGCGAAATTCTGCGCGCTGCGCACGGCAAAGGCCGCCGGAAGCTCGAGCACGAGGTCGATGCCGCTCAAAACGGCGTGGCTGGCACGCTGCCATTTATCGAGAATCGCCGGGCAGCCGCGCTGTGTGAAACTGCCGCTCATCAATGCGACGATGCGGGCTTTGGGATATTTCACGCGTATGGTTTCAATCTGGTAAATGTGCCCGTTATGAAAGGGATTGTATTCTGCGATGATGCCGATGACATTCATGGAATCAACTCCTTGTATGGATGGTTCTCTTAGTGTACCATAGAATTGCATGTTGCAGATATTTTCAGGAGGCAATGGATGAAAAAAAAAGTAGCGGTAGCGATGAGCGGAGGCGTGGACAGTTCGCTTTGTGCAGCTCTTTTGCAGGAACAAGGGTATGAGGTGCTCGGCATAACCATGCGGCTTTCTGATGATAGTCGTGAGATGAACGGTGTTTCCAGCGCGGCGACAGACGCAAGGCGCGTGGCGGATTTTCTTGGCATAGAGCATGTGGTGGCAGATTTTCGTACACTTTTTTCCGATAAGGTCGTTGATTATTTTTTGACGGAATATTTGACGGCACGCACGCCGAATCCTTGTGTGATTTGCAATCGTTTCTTGAAATTTGGGGAGCTTCTTTCGTTTGCGAGAGAAAAAGGTGCAGATTTTCTTGCCACGGGACATTATGTCCGTGTAGAGAAAGAAGCGGATGGATCCTTTGCCTTGAAAAAAGGAAGGGATGAAAAAAAAGATCAATCGTATGTCCTTTATCGTTTGCCTCGGGAAATATTATCGCATATTCTCTTTCCTCTTGGAAGCTATAGAAAGGAAGAAACGCGAGCCCTTGCCCAAAAACTTTCCCTGCCGGTAGCCAATAAGGCAGAGAGTCAGGAGATCTGCTTTGTACCGGAAGATGACTACAAAGCGTATTTGTCGCAGCACAGGACAAACCGTTTTCACGCAGGAGATATTATCGATATGCAGGGAAAAATTCTCGGGCAGCACCGAGGTCTTCCTTTTTATACGATTGGGCAACGAAAGGGGCTTGGCATAGCGGCGGCACATCCTCTCTATGTCATCGCTTTGGATGAGGTAAATAATCGCGTGATTGTCGGAAAAAATGAGGAACTTTATGCTTCGTCGCTTTTTGCAAGCGATGTGAATTGGCTGATGGAAGAACCGACACAAGAGATTTCGGTTCATGCCAAGATTCGTTACGGCAGTCGTGAGGTGCAGGCGAATGTTTTGCCTTTGAAGGATAGGGCGGTCAAGGTATCCTTTCTTGAACCACAGCGAGCTGTTACGCCGGGGCAATCCGTTGTTTTTTATTCCGGAGAGCGCCTTGTAGGCGGGGCAACGATTGAGTCGCGGACATGAACGCGGCATATTTCAAGGGTTTTTCTTGCGAAAACGCTATTCTTGTTGCATAATAAGGAAAAGGCCTTATCGCTTTGTAATCTTGGGAGGGTGAATCTATGGCGATGTTTTCCAAGTCGCAGAAGATGCGTTTCTTTCTTGCGATATTCTTGCTGCTTTTGGCAACATGCGGCTGCGGGGCATGGTATTTTTTCTATTATACGAAAACGCCGGAGTATGGGCTGGAAAAAATCAGAATGTCCTTTGAAAAGCATGATTGGCAAACATTCGAGAAATACGTTGATTTAGATGCTTTGCTGGGCAACTCTACGGAAACATTGATTCAGGCTATGATTGATACGGATCGTCCGATGTCCGGAGACGCCAAGGCGGCTATGAATGGTTTCGTGCAGATGTTCAAGGCGCCTTTGGCATTGACACTGCGTACGGAAGTGCAGTATTACGTTGAAAATGGCGAATGGAAAAACAGTGGGACGGCATCGGAGACGCAAGATCCGATGAGCCTTGATATGGTGCTTACGAGGATCGGACTCAAGACGATACAGTTCCGCAACATTGATTACGTCGCAACGGATCGGGAGACGGGAACGGCACGCGCCGGCGTACGCGTTTATCAGGCGGATATTGGTGAGGAATTCATTTTTGAAGTGAAGCTTGTGCAGGGCGGAGATGGCGTCTGGCGCGTGACGGAAATACAGAACCTTCATGATTTCGTTGCGATGATTGCCAAGGCGCACGATGCGATACTGGCAGATTATCTTGCTAAATCTCAGGCCATCATAGATGCTCACGGAAAATCAGTGCAGGAGATCGAGCAGGAATTCAGCAGCACTTTGCAGAAAGGCTCTCTTGGCAATGATGCAACGCGTCAGGCATTGAAGACCATCATGCTGGAGAAGGCCGCGGCAGACTGGACGCAGCGCAAAGCTGAGCTGTCTGACCTCACAGTGCCGCCCATGGCGGATACGCTACACCATCTCCGTCTGCGCAGCTGTGATATGCGCATTGCTTACATCCTTGGGTATGCGGCATGGCTGGACGACAAGAAGGCGGCGACCATCCGCGAGGCGCAGGCGAAACTGAAACAGGCAAAGACACTGGAAAACGAAGCAGCTGCGCTTGCACGCCACATGTCGGGACAATCGAATGCCGTTCCACAACCGCAGCAAAAACCAACAGGAAATGAAACATCGGAAAGCATGACGGAACTGCAATAGGAATCCATGGGAGAGCCGCCGTAATCGGCGGCTTTTTGCATGCTCTTTTGTCAACTGATTCTTACGAAAGGTTGACGAAAGAAGATGCTTTATCTATAATGAGTTTACTGAACTTTTGGAGGTGAATGGATGGAGAGTGTTTTGCATCTTGCACGCATGATGGCAGAACTGCATCTTGCCGAATATGAAGGTGCAAGAATTGCCAAGATTTCTTGGAGAAAAGAGCCGCGTCCAGAGGCGGAATATGGAGTACACTTTCAAAAACATGGAAACCGTTTTTTGAAAATGGCATGCTGTGAAACAAAGAAACCTTTGATGGGAGAAATCTCCGTGAGTCTCATACTTGGAAAAGAGGGCGTTGAAAAATCGCAAAGAGTACCCAAAAAGGAGAGGATGTTGAAAAATACTGGAACAACGTGGCGATGTTTTTCTTATGCAGAGGTTCTTTCTTTTGTTGCAGCGGCGGGTGATGAAAACAGCATACATCGTCAAGAGCCTGCCATTGTACCCGGGATGCTGATTTTACAGAAACTTTTAACAGAGCGGCCTATGACGCGGCAGGTGGAAATACGCTTTTTTCATCCACTCTACTGCGGGGAAGAACTCCATTTCTTGCCAGAGAAGGATGGATGTTTAGCGGTGGTGAAGGGAGAACGAAAATTCTTTTATCGTCTATGGAAGAGTGAATGCTCCGATGCAGGACATGGTTGAAGGTTGCATTTCCGACTACAGCGAACATTAAAAAGAAGTGAGGTTTGAAAAGTATGAAACAAGAAGATATGATGTCTGTGCAAAGGATAACAAAGATGGCACTTTGTGTGGCGTTTTGCTGTGTCGCCGCGTATATTTCCATCCCGTTGCCGTTCACTACGGCGATGATCACAGCTTTGACGCTTGCGATGAATCTTACAGCTTTTATCTTGAAACCGCGAGAAACGTTTGTGGTGCTTTGCGTCTACACTCTGCTTGGGTGCATTGGTCTGCCCGTCTTTGTCGGCGGTACGTCAGGTTTGGGAAAACTTCTCGGCCCTACGGGGGGATTCATCATCGCTTTTGTTATTGCCTACCCGATTGTCAGTTGCCTCAAGGGGACGGGAAATTCGTTTAAACGTTTCATGTTGGCAGCCGTTTTTGTTGGTATTCCCATCACATATATCGGGGGATTAACTTCCATGATGCTTTTGATGGATGTCAGTCTTTGGCAGGCTCTCGTTATGGCAGTTTTTCCATTCATTCCAGGAGATGTCTTGAAGGCTGCCTTGGCTGCATTTCTGGGTGTAAAACTCAACAAAATTTTCCGTCAGAGCGAATGATATGAAAAATGTTTACATATTCGGCGGTTTGCGAACTCCGCTTGCAAAGCATGGGGGACATTTTCGTAGTTTACGTCCGGAATATTTCACAGCAGAACTTTTGAGCGCCTTGTTGAAACAATATAGCATCGACGAGGTGGATGCCATTTTTTGCGGTAATGCTGTAGGAACAGGGGGGAATCTGACTCGCTTGACGGCGCTGTTGGCGGGCATAGATGAACGAGTACCTGCTGTGACGATTGATATGCAATGTGCTTCGGCGGCGGCTTCGTTGGATTTTGCTTTTTCGCGACTTGCCAGTGGACAAGGACATCTTTATGTTGCGGGCGGCATGGAAAGTCGCTCCTTGCAGCCTGTGCGGCGTTATGCCGAGACAGATGAGCGCCATGCATTATTTCCGCATGGCGAATATATGACAGCACAGTTTTCACCGAAAGAGCTTACCGAAAATGCCATGTTGCGAGGGGCGGAACGGACAGCAAAGGAAGAGAAAGTGAGCCGTACAGAGCTTGAAGAATGGGCTATAAGAAGTCATGCTCGGGCTGCTGCTGCACGTCGTGAAGGCAGTCTGCAAGAACTTATCTTTCCTGTTGCAGGCTTGTCGGAAGATGATGGCATACGAGAAACGATGAGTTTCGACTTTCTCAAGCGATTGCCACCTCTCTTTGGCACGGGAGGGCTTACGACAGCTGGAACATCATGCAGAACGAACGACGGTGCGGCACTCGCGCTTCTTTGTTCTGAAGAATATCTGACAAAAATGGAAAAGAAACCAGAAGTTCGACTTTTGGCGATGGAAATGTCAGGTGGTGATCCGCTTTACAGTCCGCGTGGCGCCATGCAGGCTGCCGATCAACTTTTGGAGAGAATGCGGCTTTCCTATGAGGATATGGCAGCGATTGAATTCAATGAGGCATTTGCTGTCATAGACGTTCTCTTTGCGCGGCGATACCCAAAGCTTGTTGAACGGTACAATACATTTGGTGGTGCGCTTGCTTATGGACATCCTTACGGTGCATCGGGAGCGGTGCTTCTCCTACACCTGATTGAGGCAGTAAAGAAACATGGTGGAGGTTATGGTCTTCTCTCCATTGCCGGTGCGGGAGGCGTCGGAGAAGCAATCCTGTTGGAGGTTTGTGAATGAATTATTATCTATTGCTCAAGGAGCGGTCGATTTCTTATGCAGAGAAGCCATTTCTTTACATTGGTGAAGAAATATACAGTTATCGTGCTTTTTTCACAAAAATTGAGAGAATGACACAACACCTTTCGCGCGTTATAAAAGATGACCTAGAGAATGCCGATGTACTTGTTTCTGCTGAATCTTTTCTCAACCAGGCGCTGCTCTTCTTTGCTGTGCAGAAATTTAATGCTCGTCCGATCTTGCTGCACCATGGTCTCATCGAATCAGATATAGAACATATTGCAAAAACGAATGACTTGCAGGGAATTTTTATCTTAAATGCTGAAGGTCTATCATACAAACGTTTTCCTTATGAAGCTCGACAACATGAATATCCCGATTGCCTTGGGGTCTTGAGTTCAGGAACGACAGGCACACCAAAGGTCATGTATCGTACGTTTGAAAGTTGGGCGGGATTTTTCCCGGTGCAAAATGAAATCTTTGGATTGAAAGAAACGTCTTGCCTTTTCTTTCATGGCAGCCTGAGTTTTACTGGTAACCTCAATGCTTTTCTCGCCGCACTATTCATAGGTGCTTCTGTTTGTACGAGTGAATGCACGAACGTGAAATTATGGATTGCTTTAATGGAGAAACATACAGCAGATATCATCTATCTTGTTCCTGCAAAACTACGTCTTCTGGTAGAAGCTATTAAGGTTGCCATTTCGAGTGTGAGGTCTGTGTTTACGGGGTCTCAAATTATCTCTGCGTCTCTCTTACGCTTGTTGCAGAGAAAACTGCCAAATGCTTCCATCGTCCTATACTATGGAGCAAGTGAACTCAATTACATCACTTATGCGCACTGCAGAGACTGTACGCGTGATCCGAGGAATGTTGGAATACCATTTCCAGGAGTGGACATCTCTGTTGCGGACGGATTGATTTATGTAAATACGCCCTTTCATGTAAGTGGCATCACATTACCATTTACTTTGCACGACAAGGGATATATGAATGAGCAAGGCGAATTGATTTTCGAGGGACGCGAACAGGCGTGGGTAAACAAAGGTGGTTTCAAAATCAGTCTGGAGCGTGTGGAATTGAAGATTAAGGCTGTTGCAGGCATTCGTGAGGCAGCTGTTCTTCCGGTGGAGGATGAGGTGCGAGGTGCAGACCTTGTCGCATTTCTTGTGCCTTCTGATGGGATTGAAAAAAAGAAACTTCGTCGTATGGTGCGCAGCGCACTTTTGCCTGTTGAGATGCCGAAAAAGATATATTTTCTTGCAGAAATTCCACTCAACGATCGTGGTAAACTGGCAAAAGACCTATTGTTGAAGGAAATCAGAAAATAGCCAGGAATGGAGACGATCAACGCAATATTTCATGGAAATCCATTCACAAGTATGATAAAATGGATAGAATTAAGAAAGAGTATATTTGTACCATTAAGGAAGGATGGATAGATTCCGTGCTTCTTTAATGGAGTTAATCATTATGAAATTGCGAGGTTTTATTTTTGATGACATTTGATTCAAGTACAGAGACGGTGGCTGTTCTTTACGATATTGAGAATGCGCCTTTTGAGATGCTGGATTTTACTTTAGGGAAGGCACGGAAATTTTTTCCTTGCCGTATGATCGTTGTCTCCGATTGGGAAAAGCACCCCGAGCAGAAGCGGTGGAATCGCTTGATGTCTCGCAAGGGGCTTACTTTCCGCCAGATTGATCGAAAGGTCGATGGCAAGAATTCACTGGATTACGCATTGTTCGACATGGCGAAAATCCTGCGTGATGAGGGCGTGCGCCGCTTTCTTATCGTGACGACGGATTCCGATTTCGTAGCGATTGCTCAGATGCTGCGCGAAAGCGACACGCCGTGTCACATCATCGGCGTGGGAACAGAGCAGGCGAGTCAGTCTCTTCGTGATGCTTATGATGAATTTTATTGCTATCCGCCTGTCAAGAAGAAGAAAGCGAAGGCGCAAGAGCAAGACGCGCTGGAAGAAAAGGACAAGCAGAAAGCAGGAGGCAAGGCTGACAAAAAACAGCAGAAGAAGCAAGCGAAGAAAAATCAGGAAGATGCAGCAAAGGAGTCTGACAAGCAGCTTTCTCTTGCAGGGAAGAATATTTTACAAGTGCGCTTGCCCAAATCTCTTTTTGACAAGCTGCAGAAGAAAAAGCGTCATGAAGATGTTGATATGGAACAGCTTGTGACATATCTTTTGATGCGCGGTTTGAACGACTGAGGCGAGGTGGAGCGTGAAGAAGCAAGAAGAGAGTGTTCTGCTCTACCAATTTTCAGATGAGGCTGCGTTGGCTATTCAAGAGGTTTTGCGCAAGTTGAGAATCTCGGCGAGCGTTCTAGAACCAGGAGCATGGCATCAACGCATTGGCTTCTTATTTGCCTTGAAGGGCTTCAAGCCGGGGACTTCGGAGGAAGAAGCCTTTGATTTTCCTTATGAGGCGGCAGTTTTCCATAACATCAAAGGCAAGCGCCTCGATCAGGTCCTTCAAGCGTTGAAAGATGCGGGCATTGCACATATAAAGTTCAAGGCGGTGACGACGCCGTTCAATCTGCATTGGACGCTCGCACGACTGTGCCGAACCATGCATAAAGAACATGCTTATATGATGGAAAGGGATAAGAATTCGGAATGAGGTACGATGATCTCGATCGGACGAGCGTTCTTGTGCGCAAGGAGAAAAATACGTCAGATGGCAGGAAGCTAGACGATACGCAGGAGCTGTTGCCTTTGTCCCAAGATGCTTCTCCTATTTTTTCGAGGCAGGGGACGGTGCGGGAGCTTCCGCCGCTCACATCAAAAATGGAGCATCAGAGGGTGGATGCTGCAGAGTCTGGAAATAGGCGGCAAAGTAGATTCCGCAAGGGGCTGATTTTTGCCGCTTGTTTTGCGGTGGCTCTTTTTTGTGGGGTTCTTTTGTCCGATATGTTTCGCAATCATGAACAAGCTCTTGAGGACGGCCGCAAGGAGGCGCAGCAGGTTGAAATGCGTCAGCAGGAACTTGCTGCACGCGAAGACTCTCTAAAGAAGCAAAGGGCGAGCATAGCGGAGCAGAAAAGAGCGCTGGAAGAAAAAGAGCTGGAACTTGAACGAAAGGCGCAGCGCGCTGCCGGGCGCACGGAACGCATCAAGCAGGAAAAGGACAAGGGAACGGTTGTCGGCGGCTGGGTGGACAAGGTCACGGGAAAGGAAAAGGAGCGCAAGGAAGCGAACGAGAAGAATGCCGCTGAAATTCAGCAGGCAAATCTGGATATCGCTTCGGTACAACAATCCATCAAGGATGCCCAAGCTGTTCTTGATGAAGTGGACAAACAGCTTGACAATGTCAATGAAATGAAAGATCAGGCAGATCGCTTGAAAACGGTTGCACAAGATACGTATGAGAAAAATCAAGGGACGATCAGTCAGATCTTTCATTATGTGAACGAGGGCGCTGATATGTTGCGTCAGATTCTTCGCTGACGCGCTTTTCAAGATACAAAAGGAGGATGAACGTGAAGAAAATCATTGCCTTTCTCTTCTTGCCGCTTCTGTTCCTTATGACTGGCTGTGGCAGCGGAAGCAAACAAGAGCTTAGTACGTTGAAAATCGGTCTCATGCCTGATACGGATTCCGTTCCATTCATCATTGCACAGGAAAAAGGATATTTTGCAGAAGAGGGACTGAATGTGGAACTGCACTCTTTCAAGAGTGCTATGGACAGAGATTCTGCTTTGCAGAGCGGCAATCTTGATGGAGCTGTTTCCGATCTGCTCGCCGTTGCGTTTGCCAAGGATGGCGGCTTCGACGTCAAGGTTACTTCCATGACGGACGGCAGTTACAAACTTGTTGCAGCGCCTGGGGCGGAAAAGCTTTCTGTCAAGGAACTCGCTGGTAAGGAGGTCGCTGTTTCTCGCAATACGATCATCGAATATGTGACAGATCATATTCTTGAAAGCAACTCGATGTCCGGTGATGATATAGCGAAGGTCGTTATTCCGCAGATTCCGACGCGCTTGGAGCTTTTGCAGAGCAGTAAGCTGGCAGCGGCCACTCTGCCGGAGCCAATGGCAAGCGTTGCTGTTCACAACGGATGCCGATTCATCACTGGATCGGATGAACTCGGTATCAACCCTGGCGTCATATTGTTTACGGAAAAAAGCACGAAGGAAAAGCGGGCAGAAATCCAAGCGATGTACCGCGCTTACAACAAGGCTGTAGCTTATCTCAACAGCACGGAGCGTGCCGAGTATATCGACCTCGTAGTAGAAAAGAGCGGATTTCCACCAGCGGCGAAAGAAGCTCTCGTTTTGCCCGTTTATCACACGGCAGCACTGCCCAAGGAGAATGACGTTACGGACTGCATTGCCTGGCTCAAGGGCAAGGAACTGATTAAGAATTCCTACGGGTACGCTGATCTCGTGCTCGATTTATTGCAGCCATGATCGATTTGCAGCACCTGTCCTACGGTTATCGTGTCGATAAAAAATGCATGCAAGTGTTGCACGATATCAATATGCATGTAGAAAAAGGGGAGATTTGCTCTGTCATAGGTCCTTCCGGGTGTGGGAAGTCGACGCTTCTAAAAATCATTGCCGGTCTTTTGCACGATTATGATGGGACTGCGATGATCGATGGAGTCCCTGTTGACCCGAAACGGCAGCGCGTCGGATTCATGCCTCAAAACTACGGACTCCTGCCTTGGAAAACCGTGCGTGAAAATGTCGAACTTGGCGGGAGGATACGTCATGAAGGGGTGCGGGAGAACGAGACCGCTTCCATGATGCAGCGACTGGGCATCGATGCATTCAGTGAACGGTATCCAAAAGAACTGTCTGGTGGGCAGCAACAGCGCGTGGGCTTGGCACGCGCCTTTTTGCTTCGTCCCGATGTGCTTTTGATGGATGAACCGTTTTCGGCACTGGACGCTATCACGCGCGAAGAGATGCAGGAGGTTTTCCTATCCCTTTGGCACGAGCAGCATGTGACCACGGTTCTCGTTACGCATTATGTGGAGGAAGCGCTGTACCTTGGACAGAGAATCGTGATTCTTGCCGACGCTCCTGGGCGCATTGCCGAGGTGTTGGATAATCCTCTTTTTGGCTGTATCGATCAGCGAAATAAAGTAGAATTTTTTCGTATGAGCTGTTATTTGCGTGAGCAAATTAAGAAGAGGTGGCGTCGGGCATGAAGCGTACTGTTGTTTACATTGGCGCTGCCGCCATACTGTTTTTTGTCTGGTGGATTCTATCTTCTTTTCTTGCATTGCCGATTGTGCCAAATCCATGGAGTGTTGTTTCCTGTTTGCAGAGCATCTTTTTATCCTCAATTGCCATTCATGCAATTTACAGTTTGGGCAGAATTGCACTGGGACTTGTCCTTGCTGTAGGAATTGGCTACCCCATAGGGATTTTTATGGGATATGCAGCGAAGGCTGATCGTATTTTTTCTCCTTTTGTCTATCTGATGTATCCTGTTCCGAAAATCGCCTTGCTGCCGATTCTCATGCTGCTTGCCGGCGTGGGGGAGATGTCCAAAGTCTTGATGCTCTTTCTTATCATCGTATTCCAAGTCATCATCGCCGTGCGCGATGCCGTGCGTGCGATTCCACAAGAGGCGTATATGCCCCTTCTTTCCTTAGGGGCGTCATTTTTTTCCATTTTTCGCCATGTTCTTTGGCCGGCGTCTTTGCCCAAATTCATTACAGCTGTGCGCGTTGCCATGGCGACGGCGATTTCCGTATTGTTTTTTACGGAGACATTCGGTTCGCAATATGGTTTGGGATATTTCATCATGGACGCATGGCTTCGTGTCAATTATTTGGAGATGTATGCAGGAATCGTTGTGCTCAGTCTGCTCGGACTGCTGCTCTTCTCCATGCTTGATTTTATCGAGATGAGAGTTTGCCGATGGCAATATAAATAAGTCTTTCAGTCTTATTGCAGAGGGCGACAGTCCTGAAATTTGAAAAATTATCCATAAAGAGTGACAAGATGCGCTGCTTGTTGTATAATTTGATTAGAAAGAATTTACTTATGAAAGTTTAGCATCTTGAGGATGGGTGAGATATGCCGATCAGAAATACCATGGAAGAATTCGTTCAGCAGAATATCGATGCTGTTTTGCGTATGTATCCCGATTGCTGCTCCTGCGAAAAATGCAAGGAAGACATCATGGCGCTTGCCCTCAATCATCTTCCGCCCAAGTACGTATCTACGCATAAAGGGGATTTGTTTGCAAGAATCGCGACGATGGATCCGGTGGACAAGGCGTTTATCATTCAAGAGATTGCCAAGGCGATACAGATTGTACACAAGATGCCGCGTCACTGAATGCGTATGAATTTATGGCACAAAGAAAGCGATGTCGTTTGAAACGGCATCGCTTTTTTATTCAGTGCGCTCTTGTCACAGTGTTTTCTTCTGTTTCGTTTGTTTTGGGTCGTCTTCGATGCGTGACTAGAATTTTGTCAATACGCGCGCGATCCATGTCGACGATTTCAAACGTAAAATCATTCCACTGACAAACTTCTGTTTCTTTGGGAATGTAGCCAAAGTAAGAGGTCAGGAAACCTCCCATCGTTTGGAAATGCGCTTTATCCTCATCGGGCAGAGGCACGTCAATATCAAATTTCTCTTTGAAGTCGTCGATTGAGAACAGTCCATCCATATACCAAGCATCCTTGCCGCGTGGAATCATCTGCGGTGCGTCGATTTCGTCGGCGTCGAAGGATGTTCCGATGATTTCGTTCATGATGTCCGTCAAGGTAAGAAAACCGATAACGCCGCCGTATTCATCCAGCACGACGGCCGCATGCACACCCGTTTCACGGAATTTTTCCAGCACGCGGAACGTTTCCATGGAACGCGGAACGAAGAGTGGTTGGCGGATGAAAGGGGATAATTCAATCGGCCGCTTCTCCAGACAGGCATCGAGAAGATCCTTGGCATGGAGTATGCCGCAGAAATCGTCAAGACTATCACGTCCCACCGGAATGATGGTTTCGGGATTTTCTTTGATGAGCCGCAAATTGTGCTCTATGGAATCTTCGAGATCGATCCAGAACATCTGCGTGCGCGGCGTCATCAAGGCGTAGGCCGTTTGATCACTCATATGGAAGATATTGTCAACCATTGTCTGCTCTGCTTTTTCAAATGTTCCCTCTTCGGTACCTTGTTCGATCAAATCTTTGACTTCATCCTCCGTAACTGTGTCGGTTACATGAGGATTGATGCCAACTAAGAGAAGCAGGAAATTTGCTGAATTGGAAAGGAACGATACTGCAGGGCGCGTGATGTACTCAAGGACATGCAGCCAGCGGTGAAAACGCTGCAAATACTTTTCTGGATTTTGCCAAGCGATTTTCTTGGGAAGAAACTCTCCCATGAGAAGCGTGAAATAAGATATGGCAATCGTGCTCAAGACGAATGCGATCGTATGCGCGTAGGGAAGGAAATGGAGAACTTCCTCCAAGAGGGGGGCAATCGCACTGCCGATGACAATGCCGAGCAGTATGCTTGTGAGCGTGATGCCGATTTGCACGACGGAGAGGACATTCTCAGGCATTTCCAAAATCGTTAAAGCGGCAACCGCATTTTTATCGCCGTCATCGGCGAGCTTTTCCAGACGACTCTTGTGGCTTTCCATGATGGCGGTTTCCGCCAAGGCAAAAAAACTGCTTGCCGATACGAGGAAAACGGTCAGAAGGATCAGCAGCGGCAAATCTGGACTATCCAAGAGGGGACACCATCCTTTGTTGAATATAAAAGTGATACGCCTATTATACCATATTGCGGCAAATCTTATCCATGCTTCCGCAAAGATTAAGGCTTGACAATCTTGCGAGCAGGAATAATCGAATGAACACCGAAATAAATAAAATGGATTTTATATTATTTATTTGAAGGGGCGAAAACGAACGATGAGATTTTCCCGATTGAATTTCATCCTTGCAACATCCCTGCTTGTTATATTCACGTTGCTGGCGAGCGGTATTTTCGCATATCATACTTCCTGCCGCGGACGCATCCTCTACGGAGTGCAGAGTGAGGGGCGCTCCTTGTTTGGCTTGACGCAGAAGGAGGCGGAGCAGTATTTTACGCAGTTGGGGAAGAAGAAACTTGCCAGTCAGACGGTTTCTTTAAGAAGCAACGGCGCTGTGTGGAAAATACAACCGCAGGAAGTGAATCTGCAGCCTGCTGCGGCTGCCGCTGCCGAAGAGGCCTATAATTCCGGGCGTGAGGGGACGTTTGTATTACAGGCAGTGACGCAGATCAAGAATGCTATTTACGGATGCAATATTCCTTTTACGGCAAGTTATGACGAATCGCTCCTGCAGGCGAAATTGGAAGGGATAGCGGAAAAACTCCTCGTTCAACCGGTCAATGCGGCATGTGAAATCGGCGCCAACGGAGCGATTCACCACATTCCGGGAAAATCGGGGAAGAAGCTCGACATAGCCGCCTCATTGAAGGCATTGGATAAGCCGTTGAAAGAAATGCAGGCGGCAAACCTCGAGCTGCCTTTGGAAGAAAATCCCCCGTTTGTCCGTACGGAGGATGTCGCCAACGTCAATGCCGTGCTTGGAACTTATACGACGTATTATCGTCACGGTGCGCGTGGGGACAATATTGCCATAGCGACGCAGCAGCTCAACGGCGTCCTGATTCGCAGCGGAGCAAACTTCTCTTTCAACAACATCGTGGGAACGCGTACCGCAAATGCCGGCTATAAAAATGCTGCGGTTCTGGTAAACGGAAAGTCTGTTCCGGGTATTGGCGGCGGTGTCTGCCAGGTCAGTTCGACGCTTTACAATGCGATTCTCTTGGCAGGTCTCAATCCGACAGAGAGGTTTTCGCATTTCATTCCGTCTTCGTATTGTCCTCCGGGGCTTGATGCGACGGTGGCGGATGATTTGATTGATTTTCAATTCATGAATCCTCTGCCGCATAATGTTTATATTTTAGCAAGTGCAGATGGCAGAAAAATTACGGTGCAAGTGCTTGGTACGCAGGCAGATCTTCAAGGGAAGCACATCTCTATTGAAACGGTCGGCTCAAGCAGGCGACCTTCGGTATATCGCATTTACAGTGCTAACGGGCAGGTCGTCGAGAGGGAATACCTGCATACGGATTCTTATTCGTAGATTGCTGCAAGGGAATACCGATGACAGTGAGACCAGCAGAATCCTTCTTTCACTATCGCAATGAGGAAATATGCTTATGGAAAAGAAAAAAATCATTGTCGGAGCCACTGGAGCGAGCGGCTTGCCGCTCTTGATTGAATGCCTAAAATTCATTCGCAAGGAGGAGGGTTTTTCTTCTGTCTTGCTGATGACTCGTGGGGCAGAGCTCACGCTTCAGCATGAAACAAAAATGAAAGTGTCCGATGTTGCCGAACTTGCGGATGAAACTTTTGAGATTGACGAAATTGGTGCGGGGCCTGCCAGCGGTTCTTACCTTACGGCAGGTATGCTCATCGTGCCTTGTTCAATGAAAACGCTCGCCGGCATACATGGCGGATACGCCGACAATCTCCTTCTGCGAGCGGCGGATGTGATGCTCAAGGAAAAGAGGACGCTTGTCCTCGCGGTTCGCGAGTCGCCATTGAGTCCGATTCATTTGCGCAATATGCATGAGTTGTCGCTTTTGCCGACGGTTCATATCGTGCCGCCCATGATGGTGTTTTACAATCAACCTAAAACCATAGAAGACATGGTGCAGCAAGCAGCGGCAAGACTGCTTGCCCCTTTCGGGCTTATGGCAAAGGCATATCGTCCGTGGCAGGGACTTTGAGAGATGATGCAGAGGAGTGAAGCGAAGTGAAATTGACATTTCTAGGGGCTGCTCATACAGTTACCGGCTCTTGCTATTTGCTGGAGAGCGAGGAGCGGAAAGTTTTGGTGGACTGCGGCATGTTTCAAGGCGGTCGCCGCATACGCGAGTTGAATTACAAGGAGTTTTGCTTCAATCCTGCTGAACTCGACTGCGTGATTTTGACACATGCACATATCGACCATTGCGGTCTTGTGCCGAAACTCTATAAAGAGGGTTTCAAGGGGGCTGTATATGCGACGAAAGTGACCTGCGAGTTGGCGCATATCATGCTGCCGGATTCCGCCCATATACAGGAGCACGATTCGGAGGTTCTGAACCGCAAGATTCAGCGCAGCGGCGATACGCTGATTCAGCCGCTCTATGCGATGGAAGATGCAGAAGCGTCGCTGAAGCATTTTGTGCCGAAGTCTTACAACGAATTGTTTCGCGTAGAAAACAACATCGAAGTGCGCTTTCGTGATGCCGGTCATATCATTGGCTCTGCCATCGTGGAAATGTACGTGGAAGAGAACGGGAAGAAGACGAAGCTCGTGTTTTCCGGCGATTTAGGTCAGCCCGATCAGCCCATCATCAAAGACCCTACGATCATCGAAGGGGCGGATTATCTGCTGCTTGAGTCGACATACGGTGATCGCCTGCATCAATTCTACGATAAGGAAGCAGCCCTCCTGGAAGCCGTGCAGGACACGATGGAGCGCGGCGGCAATCTCATCATCCCAGCTTTTGCTGTCGGACGCACGCAGACCTTGCTCTATTATTTTTATAAGCTTTGGAAGGAAGGGCGCATGGAGGATGTTCCCATCATATTGGACAGCCCCATGGCGATTGCTGCTACGCGCGTGTTCATGGAAAACATGCAGGAGTTTGACGAGACGACGGTAGAGCTGTTGGCGAAGCACGGCGGCGGCTTGCCGCAAATGCCGCATCTGCGCATCTGCGAGACTGCAGAAGAATCGCGGGCTTTGAATTCGCAGGCGAGCTCCGCCGTCATCATTTCGGCGAGCGGCATGGCAGATGCCGGGCGCATTCTCCATCATCTCAAACACAACCTTTGGCGACCGGAGTCAACGATTCTCTTTGTCGGATACCAAGCGGAAGGCAGTTTGGGCAGACGCCTCATCGACGGCGTGAAACGAGTCAAGGTCATGGGCGAGGAAATCGCAGTCAAAGCCAATATTCAAATGCTGGAAGGGTTTTCCGCCCATGCAGATATGAACCAGATTCTTGATTGGCTCGCGCCCATACAGGAGCCGAATCCCGCGCGCGTATTCGTCGTCCATGGTGAGCCGTCGGCCTCGGAATCGCTTGCCGAACAAATCGAGAAGCGATTCAAGCTCAAGACATATATTCCGTTCTTTGGTGATTCCATCGTCATGACGGGGCGTGAACATGAGATTCATGAGTCTCATCTGCCGGAAGTTTCCGTCGAAAAGGAAATGGAGGACTTCCTGCGCACGGTTGATTCCACTTATCGCCAGCAGAGACGTCGCCTGCTGCAGTACGTTGTGCGCAATCCGCAGCAGATGGAGGTTGTCGTCCGCACGGTGCAGAAGGGCTGGAACTATATGAAGAAGCTTTTTGCGACGTTCAATCTCTGATGGGTTTTCGTTGACAGCGCAGAGGACATGTGATAAGATTCAAGTCGAATAAAATGTATAGAGATGTCCTTTGAAATTGGTCCTGTGAGGCTGATAAAGGAAGCCATAAGGGTGCGGCGGCATGAACCGCATCGTTGCCATGCAAAAAAGCTTTCTTATGCCTTGCATAAGAAAGCTTTTTGTCTTACAAGCACTTAGGGAGTGATTCGCTTGAGCAAGAATCCTGTTTCATTACGCGGCAAGAACATTTTAGGACTGGAAGATTTCTCATCGGAGGAAATCCAGCTTGTCCTTGATTCTGCCAAAGGCATGAAGAATGTGATCCACAGGGATATCAAGAAACTTCCCACATTGCGAGGAAAGTCAATCGTCACATTGTTCTATGAGCCGAGCACGAGGACGCGCTCCTCTTTCGAGTTGGCGGGCAAGTATCTCGGCGCTGATGTCGTCAATATCACAGCGGGGACGAGCAGCATCGTCAAGGGGGAGAGTCTGCGCGATACGCTGCTGACGGTTGAAGCCATGGGAGTTGACGCCATCGTCATGCGCCACAAGGCTGAAGGTGCGGCGGCTTATGCGACACAGGTTGTGTCACCCGTGATCATCAATGCGGGCGATGGAGCGCATGCACATCCGTCACAGGGCTTGTTGGATTTGTTCACCATCTTGCAGTACAAGAATACCTTGCAAGGGCTGAAGGTCGCTATCATCGGCGACATTTCGCACAGCCGCGTGGCGCGCTCCGATCTATGGGGCATGCGAAAAATGGGGATGGAGGTTCATCTGGCCGGACCGAAAACATTGCTGCCGCGCTTTCTCAAAGAAGAACCGGGAATCTTCGTGCATGAGTGTATAGAAGATGCCATCCGCGATGCTGATGTCATCAATGTGCTGCGCATTCAGCTTGAAAGGCAGAAAGCAGGTCTTTTCCCTTCCATGCGTGAGTACGCACGCATCTTCGGTTTGAATGAGGAAAGGCTGAAGCTTGCTAAGGAGGACGTACTTGTACTTCATCCGGGTCCGATGAACAAGGGACTGGAAATATCACCGCGTGTAGCTTACAGCAGCCATTCCGCCATACAGGAGCAGGTGCAGAACGGCGTGGCAGTTCGCATGGCGCTCTTGGCTCTGGCATTGATGGGAGGAAAGCAGAATGAAGCAGATCTTTAAGGGCGGTCGCGTCGTAGATCCGAAGAATGGCGTAGATGAAAAACTGGATATTCTCGTCGAGGACGGCATTGTTCAAAAGGTTGACAAGAATGTGGTGGATGAAGAGGCCGAAATCGTCGATGTCAGCGGCAAGGTTCTCGTTCCCGGCCTCATTGATATGCACACGCATCTGCGTGAGCCGGGGCAGGAAGCAAAAGAGGATTTCCTGTCCGGCTCGAAGGCGGCGGCTGCAGGCGGCTTCACGACGGTCGCCACTATGCCAAATACAAGCCCTGTCGTAGACACCGCCGCCTTGGTGCGCAGTCTGCAGACGCGGGCGAAAGAGGTCGGCCTCGTTCACATCGAAATCATCGGAGCGCTGACAAAGGGACAGAAGGGCGAAGAGCTTGCAGAAGTGGGCGATATGAGCCTCGCTGGAGCCGTGGCGTTTTCCGATGACGGACACTATGTGAAGTCTGCCAAGGTCATGATGAATGGCATGGATTATCTGAAAAATTTTGATAAGATCATCATCGATCATGATGAAGAACTCTCGCTCATCGAAGAAGGTGTCATGAACGAAGGGCATCGCAGCGCGATGCTCGGCATGAAGGGGCGTCCGACCGTGGCGGAAGATATCGCTGTGGCGCGCGATATCTTGCTTGCAGAATATGTCGATTCGCCCGTCCATGTTGCGCACATCAGTTCGGCACGTTCTGCCGAGCTTGTGCGCGAAGGGAAGCGGCGCGGTGTCAAGGTCACGGCGGAAGTTACGCCGCATCACCTCATCCTGACGGATGCCTGTGTCAATCCGCTGGATTCTTCCACCAAGGTTAATCCGCCGCTGCGTGGGCAGAAGGATGTCGACGCCATGCTTGAGGCGCTTCAGGACGGCACGATCGACATCATCGTTTCCGATCACTCGCCGCATGCCGAGGAGGAAAAAGATCGGGAATACATGTATGCGCCGAGCGGTTTTCCAGGTCTTGAAACGACGTTGGGGCTTTTGCTGACAGAGCTTTACCACAAGGGGAAAATGGATTTGTCCACGCTCATTGCCAAGATGACTTCAGCGCCTGCTGCATTGTTTCGCTTGAACGCAGGCAGTTTGGAAGCGGGAATGCCGGCGGACATCACGGTCATCGATCTCGAAAAAGAGTGGGTGGTGGATGCCGACAAGTTCTATACGCGCGGCACGCACTCGCCTTATGTTGGGCGTCGCCTGAAAGGCAGAGCGGTGATGACGGTGGTCGATGGCCGCATTGTGATGCGCGATGGAAATGTCCTCGCCTCAAAAAAGGAGAATGTTGGATGAAGGGGAATTTGATTTTAGAGGACGGCAGCGCCTTTTCCGGTGAATTGCTGGATGAAGCGAAAGCATTCGGCGAAGTCGTATTCAATACGGGCATGACGGGCTATCAAGAGGTTCTGACCGACCCGTCGTATTGCAGCCAGATTGTGACCTTGACGTATCCGCTGATCGGCAATTATGGCGTGGCGAAAAGCTTCATGGAATCGCGCAAATCCTTTGTCAACGGTTTCATTATAGCGGAGCTTTGTGATGTCGGCAGCAACTGGCAGTCGGAAGGAGCGCTGGCGGACTTCCTGCGCGAGCAGGGCGTGCCCTGCCTGCATGGCGTCGATACGCGCGCTGTGACGCGCCACATTCGCTCTGCCGGTGCGATGAAGGGCGTCATCGTGCCGGAAAACACAACGCAAAAGGAAATCAACAGGATGCTTTCCCGAGAAATTCAAAAGGACGTTGTGGCAACGGTGACGACGAAAGAAACGTATGTCATGGCCGCGGACAGTGCGGATGCGCTGCGGGTCGTCGTCATGGATTTCGGCATAAAGCAGAACATCCTGCGCTCCCTGCATGAATTTGGCTTCCATCTCACCGTTGTGCCGGCACAAACATCGGCGGAAGAAATACTTGCCATGAATCCAGATGGCGTATTTCTGTCCAACGGTCCCGGCGATCCCAAGGATGTACCGGACATCATCGCAGAAGTCAAAAAGCTCATCGGCAAAAAGCCCATCTTCGGCATTTGCCTCGGGCATCAGCTCTTTGCGCTCGCCATGGGAGCCGATACATATAAATTGAAATTCGGTCATCGCGGCTCGAATCAACCCGTCAAAAACTTGGCGATGAACCGCGTGCACATCTCATCGCAGAATCATGGCTTTGCCGTCGATGAATCGTCTCTGCAGGGACTGCCGCTGGAGGTCACGCATCGCGCCGTAAACGATGGGACGGTGGAGGGACTGCGCCATACAGAGCTTCCCGTATTCACGGTGCAGTATCATCCCGAGGCGTCGCCAGGGCCGACGGACAACCGCTACTTATTTGAGCAGTTTCGCGCACTTCTCAAGGAGGAAAAGTAACCATGCCAAAAAAAGATTATTTGAAAAAGGTCATGGTCATAGGGTCCGGTCCGATCATCATAGGACAGGCGGCGGAGTTTGATTATGCCGGCTCACAGGCATGCCGCTCCTTGAAAGAAGAAGGCCTTGAAGTCGTTCTCGTCAACAGCAACCCGGCAACGATCATGACGGATACGCATATTGCCGACCGCGTTTATATCGAGCCTTTGACGGTGGAGTTCCTTGAGGAAATCATCGCCAAAGAATTGCCCGACGGACTCCTTGCTACCCTTGGCGGGCAAGCCGGTCTGAATCTTGCCGTCAAACTCTCCGAAAAAGGCGTGTTGGAAAAATATCATGTCGAACTCTTGGGAACAAGCCTTGAGGCGATCAAGAAGGCGGAAGATCGCGAGCTTTTCAAGGAAACGATGCAGAAACTCAAAGAGCCGATTCCGGAGAGCACGATCGTCGAGGATGTGGAATCGGCTGTCGGGTTTGCCAACGAGATCGGCTATCCGCTGATCGTGCGCCCTGCCTACACGATGGGCGGCACGGGCGGCGGCATTGCCGAAAACGAAGAAGAACTTGTCGAAACGGTCATCAAGGGACTTAAGTATAGCATGATCGGCCAGGTGCTCATTGAACGAAGCGTTGCCGGTTGGAAAGAAATTGAGTATGAAGTCATGCGTGACGGCAATGACAATTGCATCACGGTCTGCAACATGGAGAACTTCGATCCCGTCGGTGTTCATACGGGAGACAGCATTGTCGTTGCGCCGACGCAGACGCTTTCCGATCATGACTATCAAATGCTGCGCAGTGCGTCGCTCCGCATCATCCGTGAGCTGAATATCGAAGGCGGCTGCAACGCGCAGTATGCACTCGATCCGAACAGTGATCGCTACTATGTCATCGAGGTCAATCCGCGCGTCAGCCGTTCCTCGGCGTTGGCGTCGAAGGCGACGGGATACCCCATTGCGAAAGTTTCCGCCAAAATTGCCATCGGCTATTCACTCGATGAAATCACGAACGCCGTGACGCAGAAGACAAAGGCGTGCTTTGAGCCGTCCATTGATTATTGTGTAGTGAAGTTTCCGCGCTGGCCGTTCGACAAATTCATTTTCGCCGATCACACCCTCGGCACGCAGATGAAGGCGACGGGCGAAGTCATGTCCATCGACCGCAATTTTGAGGGCGCTATCCTGAAAGCGGCACGCTCGCTGGAAATTGGCGTAAAGCGTCTGCACCTGCCTGAGATGGACGATTGGAGCGACGCGAAGCTCAGAAAATCGTTGTCAAAAATCAATGATGAACGCATTTTCGCAATCGCCGAAGCATTCCGCAGAGGCATAGCTGATGTAGACGAAATCTATGATATCACAAAAATCGACCGGTGGTTTCTGCGCAAGATCAAGCGCATCGCTGACGTCGAGATACGGCTCATCCAAGAGGAGATTACCCCAAAACATCTCATAGAAGCAAAAAAAATCGGACTTTCCGACGCGTCCATTGCGGAACTTTCAGGCAAGACGATGAATGAAATCCGCACGATGCGCAAGGCGATGAAACTTCTGCCTTGCTACAAGATGGTCGATACATGTGCGGCAGAGTTCGAAGCAATGACGCCGTATTATTACTCGACATTCAATGCGCAGGAAGATGAAGTGCAGACGGAAACGACGAAGAGGAAGATCATCGTCCTCGGCTCAGGCCCCATCCGCATCGGACAGGGCGTCGAATTCGACTACTGCTCTGTGCATTCTGTATGGGCGCTGCGAGAGATGGGCTATGAAGCCATCATCATCAACAACAATCCGGAGACGGTAAGCACGGACTTTGACATCTCTGATCGCCTGTACTTTGAACCGTTGACGACGGAAGACGTCTTGAACATCGTCGACAAGGAGCAGCCGGAAGGCGTCATCGTGCAGTTCGGCGGGCAGACGGCCATCAATCTCGCTGCATCGCTCCAAAAGGCGGGCGTGCATATCTTTGGAACTTCCGTGGACGACATCGATCGTGCGGAGGATCGAGAGCGCTTCGAAGAAGTGCTGCGCCAAACGAACATTCCTTGCCCCAAAGGAATCAGCGTCACCGATGTGGAATCTGCTGTCGAAGGCGCCGCTGCCATCGGCTATCCCGTCATGGTGCGACCGTCCTATGTCCTCGGCGGCAGGGCGATGGAGATCGTCTACAAGGAAGAGGAGCTGCGCGACTACTTGAACCGCGCGGTCAAGGTCACGCCCGATCATCCCGTTCTCGTTGATCGCTATATGCAGGGAACGGAAGTCGAAGTTGACGGTATATGCGACGGTGTGACGGTTGTCATCCCAGGCATCATGGAGCATATCGAGCGCGCCGGCGTCCATTCGGGTGACAGCATCGCCGTCTATCCACCGCAGACGCTTCCCGCACGTGTTCTTTACACCATCATCGACTATACGAAGAGACTGGCATTGAACCTCCATGTCAAGGGGCTGCTCAACATCCAATACGTCGTGGTCAACGATGAGGTCTATGTCATCGAGGTCAATCCGCGTTCGAGCCGCACCGTTCCTTTTTTGAGCAAGGTCACGGATGTGAAGATGGTCAATTTGGCGACGCGTGCAGCCATGGGGCACTCTTTGGAGAAGATGGGCTACTTCTCCGGTCTTGTGCCGCCCAAACCGTACGTTGCCGTCAAAGCTCCCGTATTTTCCTTTGCCAAAATGCAGGATGTCGATATTTCCCTCGGACCGGAGATGAAATCTACGGGCGAGGTCATGGGAATCGACTATCACTACGCACGAGCGCTCTACAAGGCGATTACGGGCGCAGGCATGAACATGCCGAAGAACGGCCGCATCCTTTTCACTGTTGCAGATAAGGACAAAGAGGAGTTGAAGCAACTGGCGAAGGCTTTCTCCGAGCTGGGCTTCCAGATTGCTGCGACGGAAGGAACGGCGCGTGCCATACAATCCGTCGGAATAGACTCAGATGTGGTGGGAAAAGTGCATGAGCGCAGTACGGACATCATCCAGATGATCAAGACCGGTCAGATTCAAATGGTTGTCAATACGCTTACGCAAGGCAAGGGTTCTGCGCGTGACGGCTTCAAGATTCGCCGTGCGACGGTGGAACACGGCATCGTCTGCCTGACCTCGTTGGATACGGCGTGGGAAGTGCTTCGCGTGCTCTCCTTCATGCAGCAGCGTCGTCTTGTCTATGCTTTGGCATTGCAAGATTATGTCGGCGGCGGCGACGACCTCGCGTGAGTCGTCTTGTCGGCAGCAAAGTTTTATAGTACAATGGGAGAAAGTGGGAGGGATAGGAAATGACAGATGAACGATTGATTGTAGCTTTGGATGTTCATTCCATGGATGAGGTTCATAACCTTGTCGAAACTCTGGGCGACAGTGTGGGATTCTACAAGGTTGGCATGGAGCTTTTTTACAGCATGGGCGACGAGGTGATCGCGTACCTTAAGGACAAGGGCAAGAAGGTGTTCCTCGATCTCAAGCTCCATGATATTCCCAATACGGTTGCTAATGCTCTGCGCGTCTTGACGCATCTGGGCGTCGATATGATCAACGTCCACGCTACGGGCGGAATGGTCATGATGGAGAAGGCGCTCGAAGCGGTCAAGGATGAGGCAGAAAAGCTCGGCATTGAAAGGCCCAAGCTTGTCGCCGTGACGATTTTGAGCAGCATCAGCCTGAAGGATTGGAGCAGGATGTGGCCGGATATGGATCTTGACGATCAGGCGGTTCATATGGCAAAGCTCGTGCAGGAAGCAGGTCTTGATGGCGTCGTCTCCTCGCCAATGGAAGCGGAAACCATTCGACAGGCATGCGGCGAGGACTTTTTGATTGTCACGCCTGGAGTGCGTCCCGCAGGCACAGCCATCAACGATCAAAGCCGCATCACGACGCCGGCAATTGCCCTGAGCAGCGGCGCCACGCACCTCGTTGTCGGACGTCCGATTCGTTCGGCGCTCAATCCCAAACATGCTGCGGAAAACATCCTGAAGGAAATGGGGAGCGTGAAGTCATGACGGAAGCTGAAGTCAAGGACTTGCTGACAAAGACCAACGCCATCATGCACGGGCATTTTCTCCTAACCTCGGGATTGCACAGTCCGCATTATGTGGAGAAGTTCAATGTACTGCAGCATCCGAAATATACGGAACTTCTGTGCAGAGCGATGGCGGAAAAATTCAAAGATCAGAATATTGATACGGTTGTAGGACCTGTGACGGGTGGTATTCTCCTGGCACACGAAACAGGAAAAGCGCTTGGCACGAGAGCCATTTTCACGGAACGTGAGAATGGAAAAATGACGTTTCGCCGTGGTTTCTCGCTGAAAAAAGGGGAGCGTGTCCTGATTGTAGAAGACATCGTCACGACGGGCGGCTCCATCAAAGAAGTCATCGATGTGGTGCGCGAATTCGGGGGGATTCCCGTGGCTGTAGCCATGCTTGTGGATCGCAGCAACGGCAAGGTGCAATTCGACGGGGTACCGTGTACGGCGCTTCTGCACATGGATGTCGAAGCGTACGCGCCGGAGGAATGCCCGCTCTGTAAAGAGGGGACGCCTTTGACGAAGCGCGGCAGGACTGGAAAATAACTGTGACGGAAGAAGACAGGAGCGCGGCGGCGCCTCCTGTCTTCTTCACATATTTTGATCTGGGAGACTGTTTTGAAAGAAGAAACTATTCAACAAGTCGAAACGGATGTTTGTGATTGGGCATATCTGAAACGACTTCCTCCAATACTTGAAGGTTTTTCTTATCGAAAGGATATGCATGTCGAGGAGGACATATATGCGTTGTTTTCCTATGAGAACAACGCCATGCATCGTGCCGCTTCGGCATATTATCATGAAGAAACGAAGGAATATAAGCTGAGCGTGCAGATTGGTCTGACGAATTTTTGCCGCATCGAGTTTATCGCTCCGAATATTGCTGCTTTTGAAAAACGCCTTGATGAGCATTTGAGGAAGCTGCTTGTGGAACTGGTTACATTCGACCCGAAGACCATCAGCAGCATTGTATGCAAGAAAAAAATTATGGAATGGGAATACGGAAGGAGCCTTCCCACTGAATTGGAGGGCTTCGAGCTGTTCATTGCGCCGGAAAAGCCTCTGAAAATCACAAATGGCTCGTATATCATCTTGGATTATTCTGACTTTTCCATCGCGAGCAACTTCGTCATTTATTACAATATTTTTCGCGATGAATTTTTCGGTGAGGGAAGGGTGCATGGCATTCCTGAAATCAATTACCTGTTTGATTCACACGATCTTGCAGGACTCGCCACAAAGCTGGAACATCATCTTGCTGCACGTCTGCAAGATATTCGACAAAAGGCAACGGAACAACAAGGATAGGAGGAATTCCCTTTCATGTCGTTTTCAAAAGAACTTCTTACATTGAAGGAACGCATCTTGGACGAACTTGCGCCTTCCTTTCGAAGAATCGAGCAAATGAGCGAAGAAAACACCTTGAAAGTTCTTACTGCAATGCGCGAATGCAAGGTGTCCGATATACACTTCAATACATCATCGGGATATGCCTATGATGATATTGGCAGGAGCAAACTTGAAGAACTTTATGCAAAGGTCTTTGCCGCAGAAAGCGCTTTGGTGCGCACGCAGTTTGTTTCCGGTACGCATGCTCTGGCTACCGTTCTCTTCGGCATTTTGCGTCCTGGCGATAAAATTGTATCACTGACAGGGACGCCTTACGATACCATGCAGACGGTCATCGGCTATACGGCGTCCAGTTCAGGCTCCTTGAAAGAGTATGGCATCCTTTACGATGAACTCCCCTTGACCGAAGGGCGCGTGGATGTGGAAAGAATTGCCGATGTGCTCGATGAACGAACCAAGATGGTCTTGATCCAGCGCTCACGCGGCTACAGCAAACGCCCTACATTGCTCATCGAAGATATTCGAGAAATTTGCCATCAAGTCCATCGTCTCAGACCCGACTGTATTTGCTTCGTTGACAACTGCTACGGCGAGTTCGTGGAATCCCTTGAGCCGACGCAAGCAGGCGCCGACATCATGGCCGGCTCCCTGATCAAGAATCCGGGCGGAGGACTTGCGCCCACAGGCGGTTATATCGTTGGCCGCGAGGATCTCGTAGAGCTTGCTTCCTATCGCCTGACAGCTCCAGGCATGGGGGCAGAATTGGGGGCATCTCTCGTCAACAACCGTCTGTTCTTCCAAGGTTTGTTTCTTGCTCCTCATGTGGTATCTCAGGCACTCAAAGGCGCGTTATTTGCTGCAGGTATTTTTGAAAACCTTGGTTATATGACATATCCGAGAATAAGCGACGAGAGGGGAGACATCATCCAAGCAATCGAACTTGGCACAGCGGAAAAACTCGTGGCGTTCTGCAGCGGCGTCCAAAAGTACTCGCCAGTTGATTCCTTCGTAAAACCCGAGCCCTGGGATATGCCGGGATATACGGATCAAATCATCATGGCGGCAGGAACCTTCGTGCAAGGTGCGTCCATCGAATTCAGCGCCGATGGGCCTTTGAGACCGCCGTACAATGTCTATCTGCAAGGCGGTCTGACCTTTGAGCAAGTCATGTTCGGCATTCTGGGAGCCGCCGAAGAAATCAGGCAGCTTTCTGCAGAATAACGAAAACGCCAGCTAGGAATATTTTTCCTAGCTGGCGTTTGGAGACGATACAGCCGTGTTGAATCGTCAATGTTTCCCTAGAAACGGCGATATGTACCAATCACTTTTCCGAGAATCCTGACATTTTTTTCGTAGAATGGTTCCATTTCGTCATTCTCCGGCTGGAGGCGTATGCAGTCCTTCTCCTTGAAAAATCGCTTGACGGTAGCACTGCCATCATCAACCAAGGCGACGACGATGTCATTGTTGTCTGCTGTTTCCTGCTGTTTGACAAAGACAAAATCGCCGTCGTGAATCCCCGCATTGATCATGCTGCGTCCTTTCACGCGTAAAACAAAGACTTTGCTGTGCGTGCCGATGAGTCCCTGAGGAAACGAGAATACATCCTCTATGTTTTCCTCTGCCAAAATCGGGATGCCAGCAGTCACAACGCCGACGAGGGGAACGGAGACATTTCGCTCCCATGGCTTATCCTCAAGGATGTCGATGGCTCTGGGCTTTGCGGGATCTCGCTTTATTAACCCCGATTCTTCCATTTTTGCGAGATAACCATGAACCGTGGAACTGGATTTCAATCCTACAGCATCGCCGATTTCACGCACAGATGGCGGATAACCTTTTTTCGCCAGGAAGTCTTTGATATAAGAAAAAATCGTTTGCTGCCACTCTGCCGAAGTATGACGTCGTTTCATTTCAATCACCTAGATGTAAATAAAGAAAATCAATCCGTTGCTTCCATTATAACAGACATGTCATATTTATGCTATAAAACAATATGTGGTAGAATGTTCATGGAACATGCAGGATACTTCTTTCGGCGTTGTTTTATTGAAAACGTTCTACTGCAGGTGCTTCTGTTTGCCCTTTTTAAGGGTCCGATTTCATTTTACAACTAACCTTATCACATTAGTCGCAGTTTGAGGTATTTCCTCTTTTGACAACTGTGCGCTCGTGTTATAGAATCCAAGGGAGCACTTTCGCGAATCTTGATGCAATACGATATTCAGTATGAGGATGGTGAAAAAATGCGGCTCTATCATGGTTTATGGGTGGTGTTCTTTCTCGGACTTTTTCTTGTCTTGCCGATGGCGGCAGAGGCGCAGGGCGCTTTGATGCCTGAGGACTTCACCGTCAAGGGTATAGCGCTCGGCGACTCGGAGGAGAAGATGCTCGTGGCTTTCGGCAAGCCAGATTTTGACAAGGATCGCATGGTCTGGGACATCCACATGCGCTATTATACATTCCCCGATGGCTACGAAGTCGGTATTTCTGCCGATACGGGCAAGGTCGCGGATATACTCGTCAAGAGCAAGGACTATACGGCGCGTGCAGGCGTGCGTTACGGCGCGACTGCGTACAAGATTCGCGCGACGTTCGGCGAGAAGGAGCGCACGTTTCTTGACGGCAGCGTCTGCTATGTCTACGAGAATCCGCAAGATCAGCGCCAGCGGCTCATTCTCAGCGTTGATGCGACGAACGGCAGTCTGCGCTCGTGGCGCTTGACGAGCCTGCCGCTGACGGAGGAAGAGGCGGACGCTCTGACGGATGAGGAGAGAAGCGAATGGGAGAACACGGATCTCCATGCGCTTTCCATGGAAGGCAGGGATATTGACATGAGTGCACTGGCAAAAGATAAGACACCGACGCTTCGCTGGGAAGGCCGCGAAAGGGAGGTATCTTGATGCTCCATCTCAGGAGTTTGACATTGAAGGGGCGTGTTTTCCGCTATCTCGGCATCCTGCTCGGCTGTCTCATCAGCAGTTCGTCGATCAACCTCTTCGTCGTGCCCGCGCACCTCTTGTCGGGTGGCATCGCGGGCATTGCGATGATTTTCTACTATCTCTTCTCGCTTCCCATCGGCGTGCAGATGTTTCTGTACAATCTGCCGCTTCTCGCGGCGGCGTACAAGACACTTGGGCGCGAGTACACGCTCGATATCGCCTTTGGCACGGTCCTCTTTTCTTTCTGCGTCGATGCAACGCGCTTCTTGAATGTCTATGCGCCCGTGCCCGATACGATGCTCGCGGCGATCTTCGGCGGCGTGCTGAACGGCATCGGCTATGGCATCATCTTCCGCATGAACGGCAGTTCGGGCGGTTTCGACATCGTCGCCGCCATCGTGAAGAAGTATTACTCTTTGAACATGGGCAGCGTGATCTTTGCTTTCAACTGCGTCATCATGCTCTTGGCCGCCGCGCTCTTCGGCGTCATGCCCGCGCTCTACACGCTCATCTGCATGTTCATGAATTCTGCCGTGACGGATCGGGTCGTCGCGGGCTTCAACAGCCGCAAGGTCGTGCTCATCATCTCCGACCATGTACAGCCGATTTCGGAGGCAATCATCTGCGAGGTCGGGCGCGGCGTGACGTTTCTGCATGGGCAGGGCGCGTTTACACGCAAGGAGCGCAACGTGCTCTTCCTCGTCTGCTCACTCACGCAGATCAGCAAGGTCAAGCTCATCGCGAATCTCATCGACAAGAACGCCTTCATGATCGTTCTTTCGGCGAACGAGGTCATGGGCAGGGGCTTCACGATGCCCGGCATGCATCTGAAGGCGATGCTCAAGGAACGAAGCAAGAGGATTTTTTGACTTATGGGCGATTGTCTGCTAGAATCATTAGGATAGGTGTTCAATACTTTCGGAGGGACGCCGCAAGGCGCTCTCTATCATCAGTCTGCGCCGCGAAGGCGGCTGCGGGAACGAGGAGTGATACGGATTGCTCGGATTCATCAAGCGATTCCTGGGAGATAACAACGATAAGGAAATCAAGCGGATGCGCGGCATCGTCGACGTCATCAACGGTCACGAAAAGGCGCTCGAAAGCCTCAGTGACGATGCGCTTGCAGGCCATACGGGAAAGTTCAAGGAGCGTCTCGCAAACGGCGAGAGCCTCGACGATATGCTTCCCGAGGCGTTTGCCGTCGTGCGCGAGGCGTCGAGGCGCGTCCTTGGCATGCGTCATTTCGACGTGCAGATGATCGGCGGCATCTGCCTGCACGAGGGCAAGATTGCGGAGATGCGTACGGGCGAGGGCAAGACGCTCGTCGCGACGCTGCCCGTCTATCTCAATGCGCTCGAAGGCAAGGGCGTGCACATGGTCACGGTCAACGACTATCTCGCACGGCGCGACAGCGAGTGGATGGGGCGCGTCTATCGCTTCCTCGGACTCTCCGTCGGCCTCATTGCGCACGACATGGATTTCCCTGAGCGAAAGCTCGCCTATGCGTCCGACGTCACCTTTGGCACGAACAACGAGTTTGGCTTCGACTACCTGCGCGACAACATGGTCATCCATCCGCAGCAGATGGTGCAGCGCGACCTCCACTATGCTATCGTCGATGAGGTCGACTCGATTCTCGTCGACGAGGCGAGAACGCCTTTGATCATCTCAGGTCCCGGGCAGAAGTCGACGGACATGTACGCTGTCATGGCACGCGCCGTCGCTCAGCTCAAGGAGGGCGAGGACTACAAGCTTGACGAGAAGCAGAAGACCGTTGCGCCGTCCGATGAAGCCGTCTTGAAGGTGGAGCGCATCGTCGGCATCAAGAACCTCTACGCGCCTGAGAATCTGGAGCTCTCGCACTGCTTCACGGCAGCTCTGCGTGCCAAAGCTCTGATGAAGCGCGACCGCGACTACGTCGTGCGCGATGATGAGATCATCATTGTCGATGAATTCACGGGTCGTCTCATGGTGGGCCGCCGCTATTCGGACGGACTGCATCAGGCGATCGAGGCGAAGGAAGGTGTGAAGATTCAGCGCGAGAGCCAGACGCTCGCGTCGATTACCTTCCAGAACTACTTCCGCATGTACGACAAGCTCGGCGGCATGACGGGCACGGCGAAGACCGAAGAGGACGAGTTCCTCAAGATCTACAAGCTGCCCGTCGTCGTCGTGCCGACGAACCGTCCCGTGCAGCGCGTCGACGAGCCGGACGCCATCTACAAGACGAAGCGTGCGAAATACCGTGCCGTCGGACAGGCGGTCGAAGAGATTCACAAGACGGGACAGCCGATCCTCATCGGCACGACGTCCATCACGCAGTCGGAAGAGCTCAGCGCCATCTTGAAGAAGCACGGCGTCGAGCACAACGTCCTGAATGCCAAATACCACGAGAAGGAAGCGGAGATCATCAAGGACGCAGGTCAACGGGGCGCCGTGACGATCGCGACGAACATGGCGGGACGCGGCACGGACATCCAGCTCGGCGATGGCGTGCAGGAGCTCGGCGGCCTCTACATCCTCGGCACGGAGCGCCACGAATCGCGGCGTATCGACAACCAGCTGCGCGGCCGCGCGGGTCGCCAGGGCGATCCCGGCCGGTCGAAGTTCTACTTGTCGCTGGAAGATGACCTTCTGCGTCTCTTCGCGTCGGACAATATCGCCTCCATCATGGATCGGCTCGGCATGGACGAGAACGATCCGATTGAGCACAAACTCATCACGCGTTCGATCGAGCGTGCACAAAAGAAGGTCGAAGCCAGGAACTTCGACATCCGCAAGCACGTCCTCGAATACGACGATGTCATGAACCAGCAGCGCGAGGTCATCTATGCGGAGCGACGCAAGATTCTGCGCGGCGAAGACCTCAAGGAAAACATCTTCTTCATGCTCGACAAGATCATCGAGAGCGAGATGGATCAGTACGCGAACGCGAAGCTATATCCTGAGGAGTGGACGCTCGACGGACTCATCGAGGACGCGGAGAAGATCTACGCGCCCGAGGGCAAGCTCAAGAAGGAAGAGCTTGAGGCGATGAGCCGCGATGAGCTGGAAGAAACGCTTAAGAAGACGGCGCGCGATGCCTATGCGGCGCGTGAGCAGCTCTTCGGCGAGGAGAACATGCGCGAGCTTGAGAAGGTCGTCATGCTGCGCGTCGTCGATAATCATTGGATGGAGCATCTCGATCGCATGGACATGTTGCGTGAGGGCATCAACCTGCGCGCCTACGGGCAGAGGAATCCGCTCGTCGAGTACAAGATCGAGGCGCTCGACATGTTCGAGGCAATGGAATCTGCGATTCAAACGGACATCGCAAAGCTCATGTACCGCGTGAGCATCGTGACGCAGGAGCAGCAGCAGCTCCAAGACCGCCTGCAGACGGCGCGCGCCTCGCACGGCGAGGAATCCAGTGCCGCCGAGACGAAGAAGAAGCCGCAGCGCAACAAGAGTGACATCGGGCGCAACGATCCGTGCCCGTGCGGCAGCGGCAAGAAGTACAAGAATTGCTGCGGCAGGAACAAGTGAGACAGAACTTTCCCGCTTGCGGGAGAGCAGCGATAAGGAATAGATTTCCCGTGAGGGAAAGCGCTACTACGTAAGGATGTGACAAGATGCTCGAAGATTGGAAACCGGAGATTTTGGCGATGCAAGCGAAGCTCAAGGAAATGGGGGATTCACTTTGACGTCGCCAGAAAGGAAGAAAAGATAGCCGAACTCGAATACAAGATGGGTGAGCCGACCTTCTGGGACAATGCGGAAGAAGCGCAGAAGATCAATCAGGAACTTGCCGCAATCAAGGGAAGCGTCGACAAGTACAAGGAGATCGTCTCCAAGACGGACGATGCACATGCGCTTCTTGAAATGGCGCTGGAAGAAAATGATACGAGCCTTGAGCCTGAGGTGCAGGCGGAGTTTGATACCATTAAGACTGCCGTGCGCGAACTGGAGCTCGAAGTCCTCTTGTCCGGCCCTTATGATGCGAACAATGCGATTCTCACGCTGCACGCGGGCGCGGGCGGCACGGAGGCGCAGGATTGGACGCAGATGCTTCTGCGCATGTACGGCAGGTGGGCGGAGCGCCACGGCTTTTCCGTCGTCACGGCAGATCTGCTGCCCGGCGACGAGGCGGGCGTCAAGAGTGCGACGCTCTTCATCAATGGGCACAACGCCTACGGGTATTTGAAGTCGGAAAAGGGCGTGCATCGCCTCGTGCGCATCTCGCCCTTCGATTCCAATGCGCGTCGTCATACGTCGTTTTCTGCCTGCGACATCATGCCCGAGATCGACGATGCTGTCGAGGTCGCGATCAACATGGCGGACGTGCGTGTCGACACCTACCGCGCTTCGGGTGCGGGCGGTCAGCACATCAATAAGACGTCGTCCGCCGTGCGCATGACGCACATGCCGACGGGCATCGTCGTGCAGTGCCAGAACGAGCGCTCGCAGCTGCAGAACCGCGAACAGTGCCTGAAGATGCTGCGCGCCAAGCTCTTTGAATTGGAGCAGGAGAAGAAGGAAGCCGAGATTCAGAAGCTCGAAGGCGATCAGCAAAAGATCGAGTGGGGCAGCCAGATCCGCTCCTACGTATTTCAGCCCTACACGATGGTCAAGGACATGCGCACAGGCATGGAGACGGGCAACGTGCAGGCGGTCATGGACGGCGATCTCGACGCCTTCATCGAGGCCTTCCTCGCAGCTAAGGCGAATCATGAGATTTGAGATTTAGGGTGATGTTTTGCGCAAACTTTTGATGCTTTTTGCAGGCGCTGCGGCAATCCTTCTCGTCTTTGGCGAAACTTTGCTGCCCGCATGGGCGCGGCAGACAGCAGAGACGATGCTCAGGGATCGCGGAGCAGAGAGCGCCGAGGTGACGCTTGAGAGCACGCCCGGCATCCTGTTCCTCTTGGGACAGGTCGACACTCTCAAGATTGATGCGAAGGGGCTTCGCATCGGCGATTTGCGCATGGAGCGCGTGCAGCTGACAGGAAGCGGCGTGCATTTTTCGTCGCGAGATCTTTTCCTCGATCACCGCGTGCATCTCATTTCTGCCGAGGATTTGAAACTCACGGGCGTCGTTTCCGAGGATGCTCTGCGCAATCTTTTGGCGAAGCGCATCGACAAGCTTGACAACATCAAGGTGACGATTGACGAAGATGGCGTGCATGCGACAGCGGAAGTGAAGATCTTCGGGCGCATGGCGGATGTCGTGCTCGAAGGGAAGATCGTCGAGGACGCGCAGGCGCTGTACTTTCACATGACGCGGCTCGACATCAAAAACGCCTTGATCGGCAAGGCAAATCTCGGCGACATTTTCGGCGACATTCAGATCGCGAAGCTCGATGCACTGCCCTTGAAGACGCGAATCGAGAGCGTCGAACATAGGAAGGGCGCCATCGTCGTGCGCCTCTCTGCCGGAGGGAATGAGGAGTAGGATACATGAAGCAATTTCAATACAACAAGGTGCTCATCGCCTTCATCTTCGTCGGCCTTGTCACGGCGCTCCTCATCGACGTCGCACGCTGGCGTGCGGAGGAGGTCAACAAGCAGGTCGATCTCGCCATTGACTACGAAGATCTCGTGCAGCTTGCCGAGCAGGAGGGAAAACCTGTCCCTGAAGTGCTGCAGGCGGCGAAGGAAGCGGGCATCACGTCGCTCGCCGTCTACGAGACGACCTTCAAGAAGCTCAACGCAAATGGAAAGGTGACGGCGCTCGCGGGAAGTGAACTTGTAGCCAATTACCATGCAGGGATCTTGACCGATCCCGCGTGGCGCACCCTCATCGAGAACGGTACGATCAAGGGATCTGATGTCTGTGTCGTCGGGCATGATGCGCGTACCTACAAGGAGGTCAAGGAGGACTTGCTGCGCCGCTTGGGTGCTGCTCGTGTGAATGCCGTCACAGTCAACGGCGTGGAAATCCTCGTCGTCAAGGCGAATTACGAAACCTTCCTCAAGATGGATCTCGGTATGCCGACGGACGAGATGCAGGCGGTCAATGACGCCGGCTTCTTCGTGCTCGCACGTCCGACGAATTATCTGGGCTGCACGCCCGACGATGTCGATGCAGTGTTCCGCCGTCTGGAAGACTACCGCATCTCGGAAGTCGTATTCTCCGGCTCGCAGATGCTCGGTGCTCCGAAGTCGCTGCAGACGACGATCGATCACTTCAAGGAGCGCAATCTCGTCCTCGGACTCATCGAGGATACGACGCAGCTGCAGTTCTACAAGCAGGACGGACTTTCCGAGATTTCCAAGGGCGTCGGCTACGACCATGTCGCGCGTCTTTACACCATCCCGAAGGACGAGCAGCCGAAGCTCAAGATCGAGACGGCGGTCGAGCGTTGGGCGAATACGGATATGGAGCGCAACATTCGCATCAACCTCCTGCGCATCTACGAGAAACCTGCGCCCGGCATGACGCTCTTCGAGACGAATATGCACTATATCAAGGCGACGGCAGAAGCCGTAGAATCACATGGTTTCGCGCTTGGTCCTGCAGGGACGTTTGAAAACTGGTATGCGCCGCGTCCTCTGCGTGCCGTGCTGATGCTCGGCGTGGCGGCTGCTGTCGTGCTCTACCTCTCACTGATCACGCACCGTCTGCAGCCGAGGACGCTCTACGCGCTCTTTGCTCTGTTGGCGTTCGTCTTTGCCGCGCCGATCCTCATGGGCAGCGGCGCGAAGATGCGGATTCTCGCGGCGTTTTTGAGCGCGAACCTCTTTCCGGCTCTCGCCGTGATATGGCAGCTCGACCGTATTCGCGGCATGGAGCCCGATGCGAAAGCGCCGCTCTGGCGCATCATCGGAACGGCTGCCATCGCCCTTTTTGTGACAGGGGCGCTCTCCTATGTCGGCGCGGCATATCTGTCGGGAGCGCTCGCTGATGTCGAGTACTTCCTTGAGTTCAACATCTTCCGCGGCATCAAGCTGACGTTTGTCCTACCCATCGTCCTCGTCGCCATCGCGTTTTTGACGCGCTACGACGTCTTCGATGGCAGAATGGCGGAGGGAGAGGGCGCTCTCACGCAGCTTCGCCAGATTCTCGATATGCCCGTGAAACTCAAATCCCTTCTCATTTTCGTGCTCGTGGCTCTTGCCGCCGTCGTATTCGTCGCACGTTCCGGTCATACGTCGGGCATGCCCGTCTCGGGGCTTGAGCTGAAGTTCCGTGCAATCCTGGAGCAGGCGTTTTATGCGCGGCCGCGCTCGAAGGAGCTGATGATCGGCCATCCGGCCTTCATGCTCGCCGTCCTCGCGTGGTGCCGCAAGTGGCCGACAATGCTGCTCTTTGCGCTCGTGCTCGTAGCGACGATCGGTCAGGGATCGATGGTCGAGACCTTTGCACATATGCGCACACCCGTTTACATGTCCTTTGTGCGCGGCATCGGCGGCATCGTTCTCGGCTGCGGCATCGGCGCAGCTCTCATGGTGCTCGTGCACCTCGCGCAAATGATACTATCTTCGGCAAAGGAGCGTTTCTCAAAGGAATGAGCAACATCGTAGTATCCGGATATTACGGCTCGAAAAACGCCGGTGACGAAGCCATGCTCGCCGCGATGATCGAGGTTCTATCCGAACTGGACCCGCAAACGAATATCACGGTGATCTCAGCGAACCCTCCGGATACGAAGCGCCGCCACGGTGTTGAGGCTGTTTCATGGCTCTCGTTTTCCGATATATGGAAGGCTTTGCGCGCTTCCGACCTCCTCGTGTCGGGCGGCGGCAGTCTGCTGCAGAATGTCACGAGTCGCCGTAGTCTCTATTACTACATGGCGATCATTGTCCTTGCCTTTCTCGCCCGAAGGCCCGTCATGCTCTATGCACAGGGCATTGGTCCGATCGAGGGCTTCTGGGCGCGCACGATGATGCGGCTCATCGGCAACGGCGTGCGCCTCATCACCGTGCGCGATCACGGCTCTTTGGCAGAGCTGGAGGCCATGGGCATTCATCGCCCTAAAATCGTCGAAACTGCCGATCCGGTGCTCGCCATCAATCCCGTTGCGAAGGATATGGGATGGCAGGTCTTGCAGTGGAACGGCGTGACGGACGACAAGCCGCTCGTCGGCATATCCGTGCGCGAGTGGAAAGGCTGGCAGCTCTACAAAGAAGCCTTTGCTGAGGCGGCCGACCGCATCGCCGTCGAGCTTGGTGCGAATCTCGTCTTTCTGCCCATGCAGTATCCCGAGGATGTCAAGACGGCGGAGACAATCGCTGCGATGATGACGCAGGAAGCCATCGTTCTCGACGGCGAGTTTTCGACAGCGGAGCTTCTTTCACTCGTTGGCAATATGGATCTGCTCATCGCGATTCGCCTTCATGCCTTGATTTTTGCTGGCGTCATGGGCGTGCCGCTCGTCGGCGTATCGTACGATCCGAAGATCGATCGTTTCCTTGACTCCATCGGTGAGACGCCCGCCGCGAAACTTGAGACCATCACGGCAGATGAACTCATGGCGGAAGTGCGGCGCAAGTGGCAGAAGCGCGATACGCTTTGCGAGAAGAATGCCGCGCTCCTGAAAGAGCTGAGGAGACGCGCATTTCAAAATGCGGAGCTTGCCGTGGGAATCCTGCGAAAAGGTGCGCCTTCTTTGGAGAAGAAGAATTGAACGAAGTGCAGGAGGAGAGCTGTCGTTGGAGTCATCACGCATTCCAGCGACGCTTTCTTTACGGTGCAAGAAAATATCGGAAAATTTTTCAGAAAAATACCAAAAGAGAAAAGGAATTTTCGCTTTGATATAGAAGTAGACAACAGAGGAAAAAAGTTCGCTTGGAGGTGTTTTATATGGGCAGCATCAACAAAATTCTCGTGCCGGTCGATGGTTCTGTCAACGGCTGCAAGGCCGTGGATGAGGCGATCGCCTTTGCGGAGAAGTGCAATGCAAGTCTCGATTTCGTCTATGTGGCGAGCAACATCAACAAGGATATTCCGAGCCATCTCGTCTTCGACCGCATCTGGGAGAAGATCCCCGAGAACATGAAGGCGACGCGGCATGTCGAGACGGGCAACGTGCCGAAAGCGATCCTGAAGATTGCCGACTCGGAAAAGAGCGACATGATTATCATGGGCAGCCGCGGTCTCGGTCTCTTCAAGGGCGCTTTGATCGGCAGCGTCAGCCAGAAGGTCGTCGAAGAGTCGAAGGTTCCCGTCATGGTGGTAAAGTAAACGGCGGACAATAAGCAGAAAAAGCAGCCTCCGCAAAGGAGGCTGCTTTTGTCTTGTCTGCGATGATGGGTGGAAGTTTTAGAATACTAAGTAGTATAAAAGCAGATTTGCTACACCGTACGTTTACTTCCGATAATTTATACTTATCGGAACTTATAATTATTTTGTTTATGTTTGTTCATGTTTGTATTTTAGAACCAGCGACGATGCTACGTTATCGGTACATTTCTCAATTTCGTTGTTTATGTTTATTTATGGTTATTCATGGTTGTATTTTATTCCATGGCGGTAAAATCGTGCGGTGCACAAGCTTGGTATGCTTTGTGCACCGCCTCGTGCCAGAACGTCCAGCGAAGCGACGTCTCGCTCTCCGTGTTGAGGAACGTCACGCCGTTCGACGCATGAAAACCGTGCAGGTTCTTCGCACCTTTGAAGAACACGACGGGCATTCCCGTCTTCTTGCCGAAATCCGCAACGCCCTGTTGTATCTTCGTCAGCTTCTCGGGCGCGACAAGCTCGACCTCTTTGAAAACCTTGGCGAGAGCTTCTTGGCGGCGGGCGGAGAACTTCTCTTCCTGCATTTCATTTTTCAAACTTCCCTTGCCTTCTGCCTCTTTTGATGATATAGTAGAAGCAAGAGAAAGATTCCCTCCGGCGGTAGAACTCGCACCGTCGGGATTGGCAGCAGAGCGTGCGAAGTCTTCTGTTGCCGGGGAGTCTTTTTTGTTTGCGTATTTCTCGAAATTTGTCACAAGCCATGTCCGCTTCTGACCATCAACGTCAAGGCGCACGGTAGCCATGTAATGATCCAGGCTGAAATACACACTTTACATTTTTCCCGTCGACAGCTTCTTCGTCACATCGCCTTGCAGCGCCTCGGCAATTCGCACGAACTCCTTCTCGCGTTCGGGATTTTCGAATGTCACTTCGCCGTCCTTCTCCGTCGCGCCATATTCAAGAGCCACCTTTTTGAGTGCAGGGACTTCTTGGAAGAGCGTGTCAAGTGTCGGTACAGGATTCCTCTTGCTTTCTTCCGCTTTGTCCCCCTGCTCTTCGGCGATCATGCGTCCCATGACGGCTTCCACATCAGGCGAAGCCTTGCCGCCCGTGCCCTTGAACGCCTGATAAATACGTTCTAGGAACTTCTTGAACTTCAAGAAGATACGCTTCAAGACGCTCGTCGGAGCTTTGCCCGTCTCAAGATAACGTTCGAAGCCACGTGCGCAACGCTCTTGCTCCCACTCGCGCCTGAGCTTCCTGACCTCGATCACGTCGTCGCGCTTCTTCGCCGCAAGAATCGCCTTCTCACGTTCGGCAAATTCCTTCTGCTACGGCGTGTCCTCGTACTCCTTCGCCGGTCCTTCCTGCCACGTCGCCCAGTCTCTTACCGTTTCAAGGTCTTCGGCACTTGCCTCGTCGAGAGATGCGATGTCTTCCAAATCCATGAGGAACATGTGCCCCATCTCGTGCAGGAACGTGGACTCGTCCGCCTGTTCAAGGAGCGATATGACGCGCCTGCCGCTTGCCTGTGCGTAATCGAACCCTTGCGCATATTGTTCATGCGCTGGTTGAACTTGTCGAAGCTTGCACCATTGACAATGCCGATCCGCTCCTGTAGCATAGAAAGCGAAAGAGGTTGAATGTCCGAAAGCGTCGGGCTGTCAGCGGTTTTATCCGTCTGGCTGGGGTGACCTGTAAGCATGGACGCGGCATTGCCTCTTTTTGTTATGCCCGAATCCATAAGGTCTCTGCTCGTCCCGTTCTTTGCAATCCAACTGTCTATTCCGTTCTCATGATCAAAAAAACGCCGTCTTCAAGAAGATTCGTCCTGTAGGCAGAAACTCATAAGAAACTCCCGTGATGCCGCGCGACGTTTTTATTTTGCATAAAACGGTCTCTCCGCCATAATCCCCCTTCTCTGTTTTGTCCTGATGAACTCGCAGGAAGTTTTCCATATTCTCTTGAATGACAGAAAAATCCGTGTCTGTTATTTCAGGGTGGCGCTTATGCATGTGGAGCATGTCGTCTTGTGCAACATCGACAACAGCGCCGCTTGAAGTGGTCATGTGCAGGAACTGCTTGTTGCGACTTCCGCTTCCTTCGACTGGATTGCGCATTTGGCGACTGAATGCCGCTAAACTCCTTGCATTGCTCCGTTTCATCGCCGCCTGCCCGAAGCCGTTCGCCCTGCTGTCTGCCTCTTTGCCGTCCGCATCCAGTCCGAACTTATCCTGCAGATAATCGAGCGCCGTATACGGCGTGCCCGTCGCCTTGCTGTATGCCTTGGCATAGATGTCCGCATGACGGGCGAAGAGCGTCGCGCCGACCTTCGCTGCACGCACTACAGACTTGTTCTTGCTCTTGGCGAGCTTGTCACGGACGATACGATAGGCCTCTTTCGCCTCCTCGCTCGTGCCCGTAAGCGCTTCCTGCTCCTGCTTTGTCAAAGGGGCAGACTTCACCTGTACAGATTTTTCCTTGCTTTTCTCCTGCTCCGATGGTATATTAGAAACAGAAGAAAGAGCATCCTCTCCATCGCGACGAGTACGCATAGGCGTGGTGGCAGTAGCAGCGGTTGAGCCATCACCCTCGCCGTTCGCATTGGATGCTCTTTTTTGCTTGCTTTCACTCACATCTGATGGTATAGTAGAAGTAACAAGACCGCTTGATTTATCGGATGTAGGGCTACCCCCGCGAGAATCGGCTCCAACATTTCTTGCCGACGCGGAGACCGCACCAGCGTTGGACTCGGTGGCAGCATCTAAGCCCGGGCTGCTATAAATCAGGCGGTCTTTTTTTGTTTGCTTTGCGAGTGTTTTATCTCCCTTGGGCATGGCAGACACGACAATATAATAATTCCCGCCACCATCCGCTTGCAGCTCGAAATAGATTAGGGCAACACGATCCATTACTCCCTTGCGTTTGTTTCCAAGTTTTACAAGAGAATATGTGGGATTTTGGCCTGCTTCTACTGGGGCTCTCATGTAAATCTGATCATAGTTTTCTGCGACATCTGCAATCAAGTTCTCTATAGAATCGTAGCCAGCATCTTGCGCTTGTTTTTCATGCGCTTTTGCGTGAATCAACCCTTCTGAACGATTGCCGACACGCAGACGAATTTCGCCGATTTCCAGCTTTTCACCGCTCTGCTGCATGACGGCATCCGAAATGGTCTTTAACCTCACCGAAATTCCGACTGCCATTCGGCTTGATGATGAATTCTTTCTCATCTGCCTCTGAAAGAGGCCTACCCGATTCTGTTGTATATCCATCGGCAAGCTCCAAACCGCCTTCATTGGCGGTTTTTTCTTTGGCCTGTTTTTGGGCAGACTCCACCTGTACTGTTTCATTGTCGGGCGATGCGCTTTAATGCGTGCTCGATCGGCCCGCTTCTCGCCATCTCTGAGGTCGTCGTTCAGCGCCCTGACATCAGGGAGATCCCTCATGCGCATTGCCTTGCTGTTACAGAAAGTCAAGGTTTAATTTTTCTTTTCTAGCAATTATTCTTTCCATAATGGAAAAATACGCTATAATATACTTGATGATATAGAAAGGCGTGATGATTATGACAACGGGGGATCGCATAAGAAACGCCCGTGAAGATAAGGATATTTTGCAACAGGAGCTTGCGAACGCCATAAATATGAATGTCAGTGTTTTGAATCGTATTGAAAAAGGTACTCGCTCTATTCGTGATGATGAACTAGTCAGAATTGCCAGAGCATTACAGGTTTCAACAGACTATCTTTTGGGAACGTCGAGAGAACTGGCGCGGGATAGCGGCTACTACCATGACCCTGAGGTCGTGTCCATCGCCAACGAGATGAAAGAAAACCCCGACATTCGCGTTCTTTTCGATGCGACGCGGGGTTTGAAAAAAGAATCCATTGAAGAAGTGAGACGCTTCGTCGAGTTTCAGAAAGCAAGAGAGCGTGGAGACTATGAATGACGATGTTCACGTCGTGCTGCTGAATCTGCCCACCGACATGCGGGGCTTCCTCGTCGCAAACGCAGACTGCAGCAACACGGTTGTTCTCAATGCGCGATACTCATGGGAAAAGAACCGCCTGATGTATCTTCACGAATTACGTCACATTCGATGCAATGATTTCTATGCGGACGGCGATGCCAACGACATCGAAGCAAAACGGCACGATTGAAATTCAGTATACGACTATTATGAAAGAACTCATGGAAGGCGGCTCACTATGACACTTCTTTGTTTGATTTCATGGGCGCTTGTGATATTTCTCATCTACCGATTCAGCCAATCTATAAAAGAAAACGATTCATTAAAAGAATATATACATGAACTGCGCACCGATGCTGAAGGATATGTCCAACGCATCCAGAGAAGTGCTGACGATTATTATGCCAAGCGCTTACATAAAGCCGACACATACTATTGGGGGAAGATAAAACAAATCAAAGAAACTATGGATTTGGTTGCAGCAGAAGAACAATTGCTCAAAGAAAAAGAATCCCTAGTAAAAATTTTCCTTGCAACTAAAATAATGGATTTCCCTCTTGTAGCTACCGTAATTTCAGATTATGAGACAGCCAAAGATAAGCAGTTGGCGGATATGCTAGAGATGAAAAAGCCTCGTGCATCCAAGTCAGCGGATGAAGTACGCATTATTCGTAAAGAAAAAAGAAGACTCATAGAAGAAAACAAAGCTTACAAATGGGAGTTAAATCAACTCAGAAATTTACTTCCATGGCTTATAGATTGGGAAAACACCCCCATTGCGCCCACAACGCAAACACGCAATCAGCAATATACTGATTCGTCTGAAACTGGATACTGGCTCTCTCCAGATGAATATGCATATCTTACGAATATGGAAAAAAGCCAACTTGCACTTGATCGCTACATGAAACGAAACAAGACAAATGCCGAAATTGGACGCGAGTATGAAAGGTATATCGGCTACCTTTATGAGATGGAGAACTTTAGGGTTGAATATTATGGCGCGAAAAAGGGTCTGGAAGATTTTGGAAGAGATTTGATCTGCATCAAAGATTCCCACATCCATATAGTTCAGTGCAAGTGCTGGTCTGCGCTTAAAGGAAAAGTGATTCACGAGAACCATATCAACCAACTTTACGGTACAACTATCGCCTATAAGATTGAAAATATTCTTGGGAAGCGCCTCGAAGAATTAACTGACGAAGATTTCAATCCTTTATCTATGGCATGCATTGATTCCCTCGATGTACAGCCAGTATTCTTCTCCACAGTGGAGTATTCTCCAGCAGCAAAATCATTTGCTACATGTCTAGGCATCGATTGTCGGATAAGACCTTTTGAGCCGCACCCCATGATAAAGTGCAACATCGGGAAAGAGGGGGAAAGAATCTATCATCTGCCCTTCGATCAACAATATGACCGTTGCAGAATTGACATTCGGATCGGCGAATGCTATGTCGAAACAGTGAAAGGTGCAGAAGAAAAAGGGTTCAGGCGTGCACAACGCTGGACGGGAAATAAGTCTACAATGCCGAAGAGAATTAACTAGTCGACATTTGTGCATACGAGTGAGCGAATAGGAAAGGAGTCGACAACATGAAAAAGATATTCTTGCTGGGCACACTGTTTCTCCCTTGCTGTCCAGCACGGCGTTTGCTGAAACTTGGCAATGGGTTGACTCCGACGACAGAATAGGATGGTTTTTTGATACAGATGCAATACACTACGAACTGACGCAATCTGCCTATCCAAGTGTAGATACATCTAGAATCACATTTTGGGAGAAAAACGTCTACACACAAATCGCAGCAAATGAATTTGCTAAAGAGACAAACGACTGGCGCTTACGCGATTTAGCGTATGTTTTAACATTACAAACAATCTCTTTGCGCCACAAGACACGTACCATCCTGGCATCGTACTATTATCGAGAGAATGGGAGTCTCATCTATTCCGACGAAGGGTTCTGTGATACTTTCCGCGTAGTCCCCGAAACTTTCGGCGAAGAAGTCTTCCTCGCCGTTCGCGACTATGCCCGCACGCACCATGCCCAGCTTGTCCGCAACGCCTACAGCAACTAAAAGTCACCGATTTCGGTGACATTAACCGCCTCGATCCAACACGGTTAATCCCCTCGAATCCGACGGGTTTAGCTTGCATATAGACAACCGAATATGCTATACTAAGGGTGGCTGGAATGTGGTGGTGATACCATTCCGACATGCAAAAAGCCCTCCAAGATAGCGACTTGGAGGGCTTTTCTATTCCCATACTGCGAGCAGGGCTTAGCGCTCAGGCTTGTTGCCTTCACAATCTCTCGTCAAACCATTTGCACAGATAGTAGCTGACTATCTCTGCCGCGACGGAGATAAGGAATGTGGTGGTGATATTTTCCATTCGTCCATGCACCCCCTTTCCATTGCCATGTCTAGGGGAGGCAACGCATCAAGTATAGCATACTTCATCGCAAAGAAGAAGCCTATGGATAGACGTAAAAGGCAACGGAAAATAAAGGCATCCGACAATCCAATCCCCCTTATCATATCACGGTATTGCCGCTTTACTTTTCACTCGATTTATGGCACTTTACTTGACTTTATTTGTCAAGTAAAAGCGTAAATTTTCGCGAAAAGTAAAGTAACAGTTGAAATGTTCGACCATTCCATGCACGATATGATCTGCCGACAAATAGAAGCCGCTCATCATACGAGCACAACATCGAATGACAGAAAGGAAAGAAATATCCAATGGCATACATCCGAAAACGCGGCGCCAAGTGGTATTACACCATCGAGATCGGCAGCAAGACCCGCAAGCGTAAGGAAGTCCCTGGCGGCGCTACACGCCAAGAAGCCGAGGCAGCCTATGCTCGTGCTCTTGTCTCGCTCGAAGTCAACGGCGGCTACGTCGAACCAACGAAGAAGACGGTCGCGGAGTTTTTCGCGGAGCGGCTCTCCGACGATGTGGGTATCAACACGCACCAGAATACTGTCCGCTCCTATCGCCCCATCTTTGAGAATCACATTCGCCCTTCCATCGGCGACCGCAAGCTTCACTCCATCCGTCCGCAGATGTTCCAACAGCTCCTGAATGACGTCAAAAACATCTGTCATACCAAACAGGGGCGGATGCTTACGCCCGATGCCATGCGCGCTATTTCAATCAATGGTGTGGCGAAACCTTCGGCGCGGGCTACGCCTTTCATTCCATGCGCCACACGCACGCCACCCTTCTGCTTGAGGCGGGCGAGGACTTGGAACTTGTTTCCAAGCGTCTAGGTCACGGCTCTATCAAACACAACGGCGCAGACTTATTCCCATGTGCTCGATGCACGCAAGCAGAAAACAAGAAGCCTGCTTGACCAAGTCTTGTAAAAAAAGACGTCACTCTTCTGCTCTGAGTGACGTCCTTTCCCGTCTGTTATTTGCCGTCATTTTTACGAGTGGCAGCAAAATAGCGGCAAATCCGTTGCAAACCCGTGATTTTACTGGATATTCCGTATGATTTTTATGCTTATCGAAAGTAAATAAACTTTTAGAAAAGATGGGAGCACTTACCGTGAACAATATTCCGCAGCTTTATTTCAGTAAACTCATGCGAGCTGTCGTCGAGTTTCAGCTGATCGAAGACGGCGATCGCATCCTGATTGGGATTTCCGGAGGCAAGGACAGCATATTTCTTGCGTATGCGTTAGCCATCCTGCAGAAACGTATGAAGAAGAAATTTTCTCTTTGTGCCTTGACGATCGATCCGCAATTTACGGAAGATTTTCCTGTTGCGCGCATCGCTTCATTTTGCGAGGAGATCTCCATTCCCTTTGAAGCCGTTTCGGTGAATATAGCTAGCACCATCGAGGAGACGCCGGAAAAAAATCCTTGTTTTACCTGCGCATTTTTTCGGCGCGGCGCAATCAATCGTTATGCGCAGGAGCATGGATGCAACAAGGTGGCTTATGCGCATCACAACGATGATGCGGTGGAAACATTGCTCATGGGAATCTTGTATTCGGGGCAGATTCATACGTTTACGCCCAAGACGTATCTCGACCGCTCCGGCATCACAGTCATTCGTCCGCTCGTCTATTTCCGTGAATCGGAAATTCGCGATGCGATTGCTGTTCACGGATTCAGTCCCATCCCCTCTCCATGTCCGCTCGATGGAACGACGATGCGTCAGGAGGTCAAAGAGCTGATTTCTTCATGGGAGAAAAAGGATCCGCAAATTTACCATCATTTAGCCGCTTCCATGCGTGAAAATGCCGTCGGAGAATTGTGGCCGCGCATACAGACGCGAGATGAAATGTTGGAAACGTACCGTACATACAAGAAAAATCCTGTACCTGAAAAATGAGTACAGGTGGAAAAACCTCGCGGTCAGAGCAACCCCATCATGCGATGAGCTTGCGGGATGACGCGGACGTTTACCAGATGTTCGGCGGCTTCCGCTTGCAGATGCAGAAGTTTTTTTGCCGTTGGCGCATGCACGCCGCCAAACGGTGTTGCAGGCTGTATTATGAAGAGGATCTGCGGTGCGATGTGCGCGACGAGATGCACCGCCTCTTGAAACTCCTCTTCTTCCGTATTTTCTGCGACGACGATCTTTACATAGGCGTCATAATTGTGCAGCAGCCGCAGAAAGCGACGATGCTCTTCCCATAGAGGATTTCCTGTGACGCTAGGCAATTTGATATCCATGCTGATGTAGGAAATTATGTCGAGAATGCTCGCCATCTCTTCATAGAGCGTGCCGTTCGTTTCGAGGAAGAACGGCACATTTACCTCGGAAGCAAGCGCACGGATGAAGGCGGCATGAAGAAGCGGCTCCCCTCCTGTCAGACTGATGGAATGATGACGCACTGGCACTACGAAGGAGCGGATTCTTGCCGCAACTTCCTGAACGGACAATGGATTGGGCAATTCTTCATACTCACCGCATCCCGGAATCGCTTCCACTCGACAGGAAACGGCAGGATGAAATGCAGTATCACAGAAGCTGCATTTGATATTGCAGCCCGCAAAGCGCAGAAATACTTGACGGGCGCCGATGTACTTTCCTTCTCCCTGTATGGAGGAAAATATTTCGAGGATGTTCTCTTCCATATGTTCATTCCTCGGTGTATGTCACGCAGGCGCGCGGCGACTCCCAGACACAGACGGCAGCAAGATGCACGGATTTGTTGTAAAATATTTCACGCTGCTTTAGCTCTTGGTAGATATATCGAGCGATATTCTCCGCCGTTGGATTGATTTCTGAAAAAGGCGCGAGTTCATTCAAGAAGCGGTGATCGAGTGAATTGACGACTTCTTGGAGCATTGCTTTCGCCGCCTTGAAGTCTATGAGCATTCCCAATTCATCCAATCTGCTGCCGGAAATCTTCAGTTCTACCTTCCAGTTGTGTCCGTGCAGGCGGTCACATTTTCCTGGATAATTCACGATGCGGTGTGCAGCTTCAAATTCTTCTTCGACCTTGATTTCAAACATAAAAATCGCTCCTTGGAAAACAGGCTGCCGCAGAGATTGCGGCAGCCTGTCAATGCTTATTGATTGGATACATCGCGTCCCATCGTCGTATTCTTTACGTTACCAACGATGTCGTCGTAACTCATGGCTCGCGTATGCTGCGTATGACTCCATTCATGTTCGTTTCTATGGATGAAGCCGAGGAAGATGATGGGCACCCACGAATAGATGAATACGGGGTAAAGCAGCATGTAGAACCAAGCCTTCCATTTGACTTGAATCTTGAGAAGGATGATCATGGGCAAGATGTATTGACCGAGCATGATCGCCGTCATGAGCTGGGAAGGAATGATATTGTAGATGTTCGTGTAGAACGGCGGAAATGCTGATTGTATGTAGCTGATAACGATGAAGAAGGTGGAGATCATCAAGAAGTGTGGCTGCAGGAGGTAGAGACAACCATCCAAGATGCGTATGTCACGACGCTTGATTCCCTCTCGCAGCATCTTCGGAATGTAGCGATGCGCCACGTCGAATTGTCCTTGTGCCCAACGTTTGCGCTGTCGCCATGACTGCATGAAGGTTAGCGGCTTTTCATCGTACACAATGGCGTCGTGCGCCCATGTCGTCTTGATTCCTTCCGCCAAGGACTTCATCGTAAATTCCATGTCTTCCGTCAGGCATGTGGCACGCCAACCGTAGCGCTCAAGGACATCCGTCGTAATGCACATGCCCGTACCGCCGAGCACAGCGGAAAGCCCGATGTTCGTCTTTGCCAAATGACTGATATGGTCGATGACCCAGAAAGCGATGGCAAATGTCCCCGCCACCCATGTATCGTAAGGGTTTTTGGCATCAAGGTATCCTTGAATGATGCGATCACCCTTGCAAAGTCGGTTGTTCATTTCTATAAGGAAACGCGGGTGTACGAGATTGTCCGCATCAAAAACGACGACGGCATCGTATTTCTTTTCCATCTTGAAGAGGCGCTCGAACATCCATTCTATGGCAAAGCCCTTGCTCTTTTTCGTCGGATGCGTCCTTTCACAGACGATGCTGCCGTAACCGCGTGCAATTTCTGCCGTATTGTCGTCGCAGTTGTCGGCGATGACAAAGACATCGTAAAGTGTCTTTGGATAATCCAACGATTGTAGATTTTGCAGCAGCTGCCCTATGACAGCGCTTTCGTTGTGCGCCGCGATAATGACGGCGAAGGTTTTTTTCGGCGTCAGGATCTTGCTTTCCTTTCTGCGCCACATGCCGCAGAAACCGATGAAAAAGTAGTACAGTGTAAACAAGAGTATGATGACCTGCAAAGGAACCATCACGATGTCAAACACATGATTCATAAAAGTCTTTCCCCTTTATTTCGCGACAAATGATGTCTTATTTCCGAAAAAGCAGCGACAAGCTGAAATTGAAAAGACCAAAGACAGAGTATGTGCTGAAAACGGCAAAGAGAACAGCACTCACGATTGCTTCGCGTCCGAGGAAAAGGATCGCAGCAAAAAAGAGTACGGCGAAGATTTTTGAGGCAAGAAAGATTTTTTCTCCCTTCCCCTTGAAATCCGGATAGTGCACCTCACTGATCATCAGGTAGGCAACGACGATCATCACGAGAGGAAATGCAGGCTCAAGGGATGACGTCTCCATGCCAATGGAACGAAAAAACCAGATAGCCGTTGCAATGAGACAGCCTCCCGCTGGAATTGCAAGCCCCATGAAGAAACCGTGCACGACGGCGACATTCACATTGAAACGAGCCAAGCGCCAAGCGCCGCAAAGGGCGAAGGCAATGGCAACCGCCCAGCCAAAGTAACCGAGATCCTTGAGACAGTAGGTATAGGCGAGAAAAGCTGGCGCGACGCCGAAAGAAACGAGGTCACACAGAGAGTCCATCTCCTTGCCAATCTCACTGCTCACGCCGAAGAAGCGTGCCGCCCTTCCATCCAAGCCGTCGGCGACAAGTGCAAGCAGGATGAATACGGTGCTCCAAGTATAATTGGCGTTGTATGTGGAAAGAATCGAACAAAAACCTAGTACAAGATTGGCTGAAGTCAATATATTGGGAATCAAGCTTTTATACATGTCTCACTGAGCCTCCCGATCACGGTTTCGCCGCCGACCACTTTGTCGCCCTTCTTTACAAAGATCTCCACTTCCTCGGGCACGACGAGTTCCGTACACGAACCGAAGCGGATCAATCCGTACAGTTCTCCTTTTTCCAGTACATCGTCCAGCGTGACCCAAGAAACGATACGTCGCGCCAAGATACCGGCAATCTGCGTGACCGTTACGCGCAGACGCGGATTTTCTATGCCGATCATATGACGTTCATTTTCAAATCCCACGGAATCTTTGTAAGCTGGTTTGAATCGGCCGCAAACATATTTTTGAATCTTGATTTCGCCCTCGATGGGACTGCGATTCACATGAACGTCAAATACGGAGAGGAAAATGACGACCTTTTTACACCGCTGCTTGAGAAAATCATCGTCATCAAGCGAGACGACCTCCTGTACGGTTCCATCTGCCGGGGAAACGATGGCAAGGGGATCTGAGGGAATCTCCCTCTTCGGATTGCGGAAAAAGTAAGCAAAGTAAAAAGCAAGAACGACAAGCGGTATTGCAAGATACGGATGCACTGCCAATCCGAGAATCCCTCCGAGAACGAGGGCACTGAGGATGAAGACATATCCCTCGCGAACAACCGGGAATATCGACATAGGCATTACCTCCATACAATATCTATGCAACACAAGAATCTGCAGATACTCAGCATCTCTGCAGATTCAGCATATCAGAAAACTTCTTTTACTAATTATAGACGAGCGCCCTTTCTTTGTCCACTCTTTTTGTATGCCATGACCTTGAATACGAAGCGCGGCAATGCCATGAGCCGCCCCGCTCTCTTCGGCTGCATAGCCCCGCGAAAGAGCCATTCGAGCTTCGCTTTCTGCATCCAGTGCGGCGCACGCTTCATGACGCCCGCCATAACGTCGAAAGTGCCGCCGACGCCCATGGATACAGGAACGGCAAGTTCGTGCAAATGTGCGGCAAGCCACTTCTCCTGCTTCGGAACGCCCAATGCGACGAGCAGTATGTCAGGCTTCGCCTCCTGAATCTCACGCAGAATCTGAGGTTCGTCATCTGAGGAGAAAAAGCCGTTCCGAACACCGACAATTTCAATGCCCGGATAGAGTTTTTCCGCTTTCGTCTTTGCCTTTTCTGCAACGCCCGGAGCAGCGCCGAAGAAGAACAGACGATACCCCTTCTGAGGAGCTTTGCGCATAAGTTCTTGGGCAAGATCGTAGCCTGCGACACGTTCCGGCATGAGATGCCCGAGATGGTGTGCAGCCCAAACCGTCCCCGCACCGTCGGGTACGACGAGGGCAGCATCGTTCAAGATGTTTTTTAGCTCGCGATCATACGTTGCTCGCATGAGCATTTCTGCATTCGCCGTAGCGATGAGGACGGAATTTCTTTCTTCGATAAAGGTTTGAATCCTTTTGACTGCCTCGCCCATCGTCAGTGAATCGACATGTACGCCTAAAATATCAACCTTTTTTTTCGACATACGGCATACCTCCCACATGAACGGGCATATCCCAAAAATGCTGCGCCTGTTCGATGTCGCGATGAATTTGTGCCACCAGCACGTCTACATCGGGAAATTTCTTTTCGTCACGGAGTTTTCCCAAGAAGTCCACGCAGATTTCCTGGCCATAAAGATTGCCGTTAAATTGCATAAGGTGAACTTCCAAACGACGCTCCACTTCTTCAAAGGTAGGATTTGAGCCGATATTGGCGACGCCCGGATAAACAGCATCGTTGAAATGCACGCGGACAGCATAGACGCCGTTCGGCAAAAGCGCATAAGAATCGTCCAAGGCAATATTGGCGGTCGGGAAGCCAAGCTTGCGCCCGCGCTGCTCTCCGTAAGTAACAATGCCTGTATAGTCAAGCGGCCACTTTAAATATTGATTGACGAGATCAAGATTTCCCTCTGCAATCAAGGAGCGGATTCGAGTGCTGCTTACCATCTTCCCATCACGCAGCACGGAATTTCCAATACGGGATACGAAGCCAAATTCTTCCCCCCGCTGCTGCAAGAATGCAGAATCACCTGTTCCTTGGAAGCCGAAGGTGTAATTCGCGCCCACGACGACATAAGCAGGGGAAAAATTCTCCTGCAGCAGTTTGAGGAAACCTGTAGCTGATATAGCTGCGAAATTCTTCGTAAAAGGAACATTCATGAGGATGTCCACGCCGAGCTTTTCTATGATTGCTTCCTTTGACGCTGTATTGCGAATCATCTTTGGAGCGCGCTCGGGGAAAATGACAGAGAGCGGATGTTCCTGGAAAGTAAACGCCATACTGACGCCATGGATGTCAGCTGCAAGTTCCCTCGCTCTTTGCAATATGCTTTGATGTCCGATATGGACGCCGTCAAAAGTTCCCAGTGCAATGACGATTCCTTGGTAGGAATCGGATAGATGTTTGATTTTTGAAAATCGCAGCATGGATCAAACTCCCTGTAATCAAAACGCCTTCAATCCGACATCTCTCGAAAGACCTTGAGTGGATAAAGCTCTCGCTTGGCCGCCTCATAGCGTCCCATGCCAAGGAAGCGGTTTCTCCCATAGACACGCAGGATACTTTCCTTGGCATCGAAATCTATGTTGCCCGTCGAGAGTCCGTTGACGAAAGCCGTGATGCGATGTTCCGGCATGTCGAAGCGCGGCAGATGCTCGACGGCCTTCTCCGCAGGAAGAAGCGCCGCTTCACCTGAGCGTGCAAGCTCTTCCAAGGAAAAGGCGTCATGCAGATGAAAATTGCCGACGCGCGTGCGCAGCAGGAATCCCATCGTGGCGAGAATCTTTATGCTTTCGCCAAAATCGCGGCAAAAACTGCGCACGTAAGTGCCTTTTGAGCAGTCCATATCGAGAACGATGCGTGAAGCATGGAATGCAACAAGGCGCAAAGCATGAATCGTCACTTGCCGCAAGGGCATCTCTACGGTCTGATTTTCGCGTGCAAGCTGATACGCCCTTTTCCCTTGCAGCTTAATTGCTGAATAAACGGGAGGCCGCTGTTGGATGACGCCGAGAAAACCTTGCAAAGAGGCAAGCAGTTCCTCTCGTTTCGGCAAGGTGAAGTCTTCCACGCACTCGATGATCTTGCCGCTGTCATCGCCCGTGTCTGTAGAAAAGCCAAGCAGCAACTCCAGCCGGTAAGATTTATCGGTTGAGGACATGTACTCGACAAGCCGCGCAGCATTGCCAAGAGCGATGGGCAGGACGCCTGCGGCGCCCGGATCAAGGGTTCCCGCATGCCCCACACGCTTCGTATGGAAGATTTTGCGAACCTGTCCCACAACATCATGCGAGGACATGCCTGGAGGCTTCAGCACATTGAGAAAGCCCGCTGCCATCACATTTCCATCGCTTTCTCAAGCGCTTCGAGAATTGTCCTTTTCGCTTCGATAAAATTCATTTTGAGCGTACAGCCAGCTGCTCTCTCGTGGCCACCGCCAGAAAAGGCCGCAGCTACCTTGCTGACGTTCGTTTTTTTGGAACGCATGCTGATGCGGAAAACACCGTCCTCTTTCCACTTCAAGAGAACGGAAACATCCGTGCCCTCGATGACGCGCAAAGAGTCGATCAAGCCTTCTGTGGAATCAAGCGACTCAGCTGCAGTGCGATCGAGAAAGATGCCTGCAAGTTTGCCGCCGAAAAGAAGCTCCGCCCCTTCGAGCGCCTTTGCCATGCCGATTACGCGCACAAACGGCTTCGCTTCAACGGCTTCCGATATGATGCCCGGTTCTGCACCGCGTTCCAAAAGGTCGGCTGCTGCACGCATGGTGAAGGGCGTCGTGTTGGGAAAGCGGAAAAATCCCGTATCCGTTGCCAGTCCCGTATAGACTGCCATAGCGATGTCCTTCGTGATTTTTGCATCCATTTCCTGCAGCAACTGATAGATGATTTCTGCCGTTGCCGCGCTGTCCGCGTCGAGATAGACCGCCGGACAAGCAAGAGCATTCGTGACATGATGATCGATATTGAGGATCCGCGTCGGCAAAAAGGCCTCCATCACATCGCCTATGCGATCAATGCTCGTATCGAGAATGAGCAGCAGGTCGATTGGCTCTTTTTCGCCAGTTTCAGCAACTGTCGGCTTTTCGATGATATCACAGGCATTGAGAAAGGCGAAATTCCTAGGGATATCGTCATCGATGACGACGCGCACCTGCTTTCCCAGATCGCGCAAATAGTGCATGACACCCAAGGACGATCCGATGGCATCTCCATCGGGATTGACATGCGCCGTAATGACGATGTTCTGCGCTTCCTGAAGCAATGTGCCGGCTTCTTTTAATGAAATCCGCATAGTTCTCACTCTTCCGTCTTGTCGTTCCTGTTCAATCCCATCAACAGTTCTTGAATATGCGAGCTGTAGGCAAGAGAATCGTCGAGCGCAAAGGAAATCTCCGGCGTAAAGCGCAGTCGTATGCGTTTGCCGATTTCTCGCCGAATGAATCCCAAGGAGCTTTTGAGTCCCTGCAAGGTATCTTTCAAGGCCTCATCTTTTCCCATGATGCTCACAAAAATCTTCGCTTCTCGAAGGTCTCCAGTCATCTCCACTTTCGTCACAGTGACAAAGCCAATGCGCGGATCTTTCAACTCCTGCAGGATAATCTGACTGATTTCCTGCTTCATCAGTTCCTGCACCTTTTCTATGCGAAGCTGGCTCAATTCTTCTCACATCCTTCAAGCATCGTTTTCAGCGGGGGCATCCTTCTTCGTCTGCTCCTGTTGATCGCGTCTCTTTGCAGCTTCTTTGTTCGCTTCCGTGATGGATGTCTCAATCTCTTCCATCGTATACGCCTCGATGATGTCGCCTTCCTGAAAATCGCGATAATCCTTGATTGTAATGCCGCATTCGTAGCCGGCCGCAACTTCTTTCACATCATCTTTAAAGCGGCGCAAAGAATCGAGCTCGCCGTCAAACGCTACGATGTTGTCGCGAAGGATGCGGATCTTCGAGGAATTCGTGATCTTTCCTTCGAGGACATAGGAGCCTGCAACGAGCGCCTTGGAGAATTTCATGACCTGGCGGATTTCCACCTTGCCCTGCACGACTTCCTTATACTTCGGTGCGAGCATGCCAGACATGGCGTCCTTGACATCGTTCAACGCATCGTAAATGACGCGATATGTACGGATATCGATGCTTTCCGCATCCGCCACACGACGGGCGTTGGCGTCAGGACGCACGTTGAATGCGATGATGAGCGCGTTGGAGGCAGCGGCGAGCATGACATCGGACTCATTGACGGCGCCGACGCCGGAATGCACGATATTGACGCGCACTTCGTCGTTCTTATTGAGTGAGAGCAAGGAGTTTGCCAATGCTTCCACAGAACCCTGCACATCGGCCTTGATGACAATGTTGAGATCCTTGATGTTGCCGTCCTGAATCTGCTGGAAGAGGTCATCCAAAGAGACTTTCTTGCTTCGGATGAGCTCGGTGCGCTTCTTTTCGATGCGCTTGCTTGCAATGGAGCGTGCGAGCTTCTCGTCAAGCGATGCGAGCACGTCTCCCGCTTCAGGAACATCGGAAAGACCGAGTACTTCTACGGGGACGGACGGCCCTGCCTTCTTCACGTTCTCCCCGCGATCATTGATCATCGCACGAACTTTGCCGAAGGTCGTGCCGGCGATGATGGAATCGCCGATTCGCAGCGTACCGTTCTGCACGAGGACGGTCGCGACCGGACCGCGACCCTTGTCAAGCTGCGCTTCAATGATGACACCGCGCGCATCACGATTCGGATTTGCCTTGAGTTCCTTGACCTCAGCGACAAGGAGAACCATTTCAAGAAGATCGTTTATACCTTGTTTCTGCTTTGCGGAAACAGGCACCATGATGGTATCGCCGCCCCAGTCCTCAGGAATGAGCTCGTGCTCGGACAGCTCCTGCTTCACATGCTCGGGATTCGCTCCGGGCTTGTCGATCTTGTTGATCGCGACGATGATGGGCACGCCCGCCGACTTGGCATGGTTAATGGCCTCGACGGTCTGCGGCATGACGCCGTCGTCTGCGGCGACGACGAGGATCGCGATGTCCGTAACCTGTGCGCCGCGCGCGCGCATGGCAGTGAACGCCTCATGGCCAGGCGTATCAAGGAAGACAATCTTCTTCCCTTGACACATGACCTGATATGCACCAATATGCTGTGTGATGCCGCCCGCCTCGTGCGTCGAAACGGATGTCTTGCGAATGGCATCGAGGAGCGACGTCTTGCCGTGGTCGACATGTCCCATGACGGTTACGACCGGCGGACGAACGACGAGCGACTTGGGATCATCCTCGATCTCGGGAATCTCCGTTGGATCCGTCTCAGGCGGCAATTCCTCACAGGTGACGCCGAATTCGATGGCAACGAGCGCCGCTGTCTCATAGTCGATTTCCTGGTTGATCGTCGCCATGATGCCCATGAGCATGAGCTTCTTGATGACTTCGGTCGCCGTATAGCTCATCTTGCTCGCAAGATCCTTGACGGCAATGCTCTCGCCAACCTTGATGTGCGTCGGATGGGCGATCTCCACTTTGGGAGCTTGTTGCTTCTGGCGTTGGTTGTTGCGGCCGCGATTGTTCTTGTTGCCAAACTTGCCGCGATTGTTGGCGCCGCCGCGATTATTCCAACCGCCCGCATTATTCGCAATGCCGGCACCTGCGGCATTGCCGCTGCGATTTCGATTGCTGCCCTGTGCGTTGTTGTTGCGCTGGTTGGTATTGCCGCCGCGCTTGTCCTGCGAAGGTCGCTTCGTTGCGTTGGAGCCGTTTGAGGAGGCCGCTCCCTGTCCGCGTTTTTGCTGAGGTGCGCTGCCTTGACGCGGGCGGTTCGTCGCAGCAGCAGGAGCAGAGCCGTTGCTGCTGCGATTCTGTCTGCGGTCATTCGCGTTCTTTTGCGGTTGGCCTTGGACTTGCTGTCTCGGCTTATTTTGAGACGCTTTTCTTGCTGCATCCGCTACAGGCGCCTTCGGTGCGTCAGAGACGGTCTTCTTCGGTGCAAAAGCGCGTGCAACTACCGCCCGCTCCTCTTCGCCAACGCTGCTCATATGGTTTGCCACACGGAATTTATTGCGTGTTAAAATATCAAGGACAACTTTGCTTTCCGTATGGAACTCTTTTGCCAATTCATAAACTCTATACTTCGACATCGATCCACCCCCGCTGATATCAGCTTTCTTTAGACGCCGCTTCATCTTGGAAAATTTCTTTTCTCAGCGTCTCGTATATAGCGTCTTCCATCTTGCTCTTGAAAGCCCGCTCAAAGCCATGCTCCTTTTCCGCACGGCGGAAACATTCTTCGTTTCGGCAAATATATGCTCCCCGTCCAGGGCTTTTGCCTGTCATATCTACGGAATATACATTTTCTGGGCTTCGGACGACACGAATCATATCCTTTTTCGGATGAACCGTACGACAGCCCAAGCACATGCGTTCCGGAATCTTTTTCTGACCTTTCATGTCAGACGCCCTCAGCCGTAAAGGATTCCTCGCCTGTCACCTCGATGACGCTCATGGAATCATCGAGCGTCTCTGCCGCCGCCTGTTCTTCATTTTTGATATCGATTTTCCAGCCTGTCAATTTGGCCGCCAAGCGGACGTTCTGTCCTTCCTTGCCGATGGCAAGAGAAAGCTGATAGCCGGGTACCACGACACGTGACTCCTTCGCCTCTTCATTGATTGCCACGGAAATGACTTTTGCAGGGCTCAAGGCGTTCGCGATGAACTTTGCAGGTTCAGGATTCCACTTGACAATATCAATTTTTTCATTTCTCAGCTCATCGACGATCGCCTGCACGCGCATCCCTTTATGACCGACACTGGAGCCTACGGGATCGACATTCTCGTCCTTGGAATAGACGGCGATTTTTGAGCGCATGCCAGGCTCGCGCGCCACGGACTTGATTTCCACGACACCTTCTTGAATCTCGGGAACTTCAAGCTCGAAAAGCCTCTTCAAAAGCCCTGGATGCGTTCTCGATACGAGAACCCGCGGCCCTTTGACCGTCTTGCAGACCTCGATGATATATGCCTTGATGCGATCGCCGTGGTGGTACTCTTCCCCCGGGATCTGCTCTGTCGCTGTGAGAACAGCTTCCGTTTTGCCGAGGTCGATGAATACATTCTTTGCTTCTACGCGCTGCACACGACCCGTGACGATATCGCCGTCACGATTGGAAAATTCCTCATAGACGATGCCGCGTTCCGCTTCGCGGATATGCTGCACGACGACCTGCTTCGCCGTCTGTGCGGCAATGCGCCCGAACGTTGCAGGAGTCACCTCCAGTTCGATCTTGTCATCAACCTCATAATTGGGATTGATGGCGCGCGCATCTGCAAGAGAAATCTGTCGGGCGTCGTCCTCAACCTCTTCAACGACGGTTTTCGTTGCATAAACGTGGTATTTTCCTGTCATGCGATCCAAGGCGACGCGCACTTGTTCGGCAGTCTTAAAGTCTTTCAGGTAAGCAGAACTCAGAGCCGCTTCGATTGCGGCGAAAAGCACCTCGGCTTCCAAGCCCCGCTCCTTTCCCAAAGCATGTACGGCTTCCAAAAAGTCCCCGTCGTTATCCTTCTTCTTTACCTTCTCTTTCCTGCTGGCCAAAGCTCTTCCTCCCAATGCTTAAAAATCTATGTGCAGACGCACCTGTGCTATTTTTTCCAAAGACAATTCTTTTTCCCCATCCAGCACGATAGCATTCTTTCCCGGGTCGTATCCTGTAAGCGTTCCCACCCACGTCTTTTTGCTGTTGACAGGCGCATAGAATGTCACATCTACTGCTTTCCCCTGCTCGCGTTCAAAGTCGCGCGCTTTTTTCAAGACGCGGTCGAGTCCTGGAGATGATACTTCGAGGATATACGCCTCCGTCAGCAAATCTTTTTCATCAAGAATCTGCTCAAGCGTTTCGCTGACCCTCTGACAGTCGTCAATCTCAATGCCGCCTTCTTTATCGAGGTAGACGCGCAAATACCAGTCGCGCTCCTTGACATACTCGACATCGACAACTTCCAAATTGGAATCCTGAACGATCTCTTGTACGATAGCCTCAACGGCCTCTTCTATGTGTTTTGCCACAAAAGCCCTCCTCTTTTGCCGCGCATATTGCAGCCCGTTGTGTTAAACGGGCTCTTGTGCATAAGATTAAAGAGTGGGCGAACGCCCACTCTTCATACAAACGACTTAAATTGACTCTTGTCATTTTACCATCAATCGAAAGAAATGTAAACAGTGAAATCTATGCAAACCGGATTTACGTTACGTTACGCTTCCCCCAAGATACGAACTTCGGGAAACAGCTTGACGTGATGCTTTTCAAAGACACGGTCTTGTACTTGCCGGATAAGCTCCAGCACATCCTTCGCCGTAGCATCTCCTGCGTTCACGACGAATCCTGCATGTTTATCAGAAACCTGCGCTCCGCCGACAGTGAAGCCCTTGAGTCCTGTCTGTTCAATCAAAGTTCCCGCATAGTGTCCTTCGGGGCGCTTGAACGTGCTGCCGGCACTTGGCATCTCCAATGGCTGTTTGCTTTCCCTGCGCTCGGTGAAACCGGCGATCTTTTCTTTGATTTCCTCTGCATTGCCTGGTGCAAGAGTCAGGTCAACCTCACAGATTGCACAGCCGTTCTCTTGAAATATGCTGTGACGATAGCCGAAATCCAATTCATTTGCCGCAAACTGCACGATCTCCCCTTTTGGAGAAATCGCGCGAACCGCAGAAACAATGTTCTTCATTTCTCCGTCGTAAGCCCCGGCATTCATAAATACGGCTCCACCTATGCTTCCTGGTATACCACAGGCAAATTCCATGCCGGAAAGACTGTTTTCAGCCGCAAATACCGATACATCACGAAGAAGCGCACCTGCCCCTGCCGTAAGTGTATTCTTCTTCTTCCGAATGGTAGAAATCGGAGAATTAAACTTGATGACGGCTCCGCGAATCCCCTTGTCCAATACGAGCACGTTTGATCCATTGCCAAGAATCACAAAGGGAATGTCATGTCTTTTCAAACATTGGAAAACGAACGCCACATCTTCCATGGATGCAGGCAAGATCAAGCAGTCCGCCGGCCCGCCGATCCGAAATGTCGTATGATCCTTCATCGGTTCATTTAAGAGGATATGCTCTGGTGCCATTCGACTGCGAATCTCGTCAACAAATTTCTGATTGCTTTGCAAATCTATTCAGCCCCATCTCAAAATCGTTTTCTTCTCGTAACTGTAAACAAGATACTTTTCCCATCACGCTTTCCTCAACTTTCATGCCAGTGCCCAGAAGAGTCAAGTCCTGGAAAGCCGATCTGGCGCATGGCTTCATAGGCCACGATGGCAGCGGCGCTCGAAAGATTCAAGGAACGTGCTCCGGGACGCATGGGAATGCGAATGCAGTCTTCCCAGTGCTCTTCAAGCAGAGTTTCAGGAATTCCCGCAGTTTCCTTGCCGAAAACAAGTAGATCATCTTCCGCATAAGATACGGCGTCGTAAGATCGAGGCGCTTTTTTTGAGCAGTAATAAAATTGCCGGCCAGCAAAAAGACGCAGAACCTCGGAGAAATTTTCGTGATAATGCACCTTCACCAAGTGCCAATAATCGAGTCCCGCACGCTTCAGATACTTGTCCTCGACCGAGAATCCCAAAGGCTTGACGAGATGCAGTTCTATACCGCTGACAGCGCAAAGACGCGCGATATTTCCCGTGTTGCCGGGGATCTCCGGCTCAATCAAAACGATATGCAAGAATGCCTCCCGTGCTTACTGCAGAACAGCGCCCGTGCTCGCCGATGTCGTGAGTTTGGCGTAGCGAGCGAGGTAGCCCGTCTTAATCTTCGGCTCCGGCTTCTTCCATGCTGCCTTGCGCCGCGCAAGCTCGTCATCACTGACTTCCAAGCGCAGCGAGCGATTGGGAATATCAATCGCGATGATGTCCCCGTCTTCGATAAGCGCGATGGGACCTCCCGCCATGGCTTCAGGAGAGATATGCCCGATGCAGGCTCCCTGACTCGCCCCGCTGAAACGTCCGTCCGTGATGAGTGCCACCTTCAGCCCCATGCCTGTGATGACGGCCGTCGGATTCAACATCTCCTGCATGCCAGGGCCGCCCTTAGGGCCTTCGTAGCGGATGACGACGACATCACCGTCGTGAATCTCTCCAGCCATGATGGCGTTGACGCCGGTCTCCTCCGAGGAAAAACACTTCGCCGTTCCCTTATAGACGAGCATATCTTCAGCCACAGCTGACGCTTTGACAACGGCGTAGTCCGGTGCCAGATTCCCCTGCAAAATTGCAAGGCCTCCCTGCTTGCGGTAAGGGTCATCGACCGTGCGGATGACATCGGGGCGCACGATCTTCGCATTCTTAATGCGCTCTGCCACCGTGCCCGTGACGGTCAAAGCGTCGAGATGAATGAGTCCCTTGCGCGAAAGCTCCTTCATGACGGCGGGCAAGCCGCCCGCCTCATTGAGATCCTGCATGTGATGCTTCCCTGCTGGACTGAGCTTCGTCAGATACGGCGTGCGGCGGCTGATTTCGTCGAAGAGCGGCGCCGGAAGCTCTATACCGGCCTCATGGGCAATGGCAGTCAGATGAAGCACGGTGTTCGAAGAGCCTCCCACGCCCATATCCACCGTGATGGCATTTTCAAAGGCCTCGCGCGTCATGATGTCACGCGGCTTCACATCGTTTTTGATGAGTTCCATGATGACAGCGCCGGCACGTTTCGCCAAGAGTCTGCGCGCTCCCGTATAAGCCGCGGGAATCGTGCCATTGCCCGGCAGCCCCATGCCGAGAACTTCCGTCAAACTGTTCATCGTGTTTGCCGTAAAAAGTCCAGCACAGGAACCGCAGCTCGGACATGCCTGCTCTTCAAGCTCTTCCATGACGCTTTCGTCGATGAGTCCTGCGGCAAATTTGCCTGCCGCTTCAAAAGACTGGCTGACACTGACATCCTGTCCGTGGAAGCGTCCCGCGAGCATCGGTCCGCCGCTGACGACGATCGCCGGAATATTCAAGCGTGCCGCCGCCATCAACATGCCGGGCACGACTTTGTCGCAGTTTGGAATGAGCACGAGTCCGTCAAAGCCCGATGCCATTGCCACGGACTCGATGGAGTCGGCGATAAGTTCGCGGCTGGCGAGCGAATACTTCATTCCCGTATGCCCCATGGCAATGCCGTCGCAAACACCGATGGCAGGAAACTCCAGCGGCGTACCGCCAGCGGCAGCCACACCGAGCTTCGCCGCCGCAGCAATCTCGCGCAAGTGGATATGCCCGGGAATCACCTCATTAAATGAGTTGCAAATGCCAATCAGCGGCTTCTGCAAATCCTCAGGACCGTAGCCCATCGCATGGAACAAGGATCGATGCGCACAGCGCGTCGCCCCTTTTTTTACAACATCACTTCTCATAAGTATCCCGCCTATCTATAAAAAACACAATTTTTCACGAAACATACCCTAGATTTTATCGCAATTTGCCTTTACATTCAAGAAGTTTATCAAGACTTAGAACTCAATTCCTTTTTGCGCACGTATGCCCTTCTGAAACGGATGCTTTATGAGTCTCATTTCCGTCACGAGATCAGCGCAGTCGATGATGGCCGGCAAGGCGTGCCTCCCCGTCAATACAAGATGAAGCTCTGTGGGTTTTTGCGATAAAAGTTCCAATACCTCCTGCTCCTCAAGCAAACCGAAGTTCAAGGCATAATTGATTTCATCGAGGATGATCATGTCCCATTGCCCGCTCGTCATTTCCGTTAAGGCTTCCTGCAGTGCCGTCCGCGCTTTTTCCCTGTGTACCGCCATTTCTTCTGAAGAAGCGTTCCTTGTAAATCCTATGCCTGTCGGACGGATTTCTATGCGCCCGTCAATTTCGGCAAGAGCCTTGAGCGCGGAAAGTTCGCCATACTTCCAGCTTCCCTTGATAAATTGCAAAATCAGAATGCGAAAGCCATCCCCCCAAGCGCGCACAGCAAGACCGATTGCCGCCGTCGTCTTCCCTTTTCCCTCACCCGTGTGCACGAGAACAAGTCCTTTTCTTTTCATCACAGATCTCCTTTAACGCATAAGTTTTTTCTCGTCTGTCTATTCCGCAAAGTAAAAACATGGTATACTAATACTTTAGTTATTATTATAACCTTTATTTCCTTTTTGTGGTGCTGTTATGAAAAAATTTCTTTTGTTTACCTTCGTCATCTTATTCTTTACTTTTCTCTGTATTTTTTTGACGGAGAAAACCGATGTGCTCGGCTTGCGCAACATACCGTTCGACCCAATTTTTGAAAACAAGGGCGACCATGTCGTGATTTCATGGAAAAGGCTTCCCTATCCATGCTTCTATCGAATCGAAGCGCTTTCCAAGACGACGGGACTTGTTGAAGGCGAGCCGGAATATCATGCCTTTGAGTCTGAGTTGACCTTCAAGGCTTCCTACGAGATGCCCGCGACGCCGATTCCCATGTATTATCGCATCACGGCATTCGGGATGTTCGGGCAACTCACACCTCCTTCCAATGTCGTTGAAAATCCAAATTTCAAAGAGCCGCTGCGGCCGCGTCCCATCTTCGAATACACGAAAGACCATCCGGCAAGCCGCAAGCCGTTCCTCGTCTGGCACAGCATTCCCGGAGCCGTCTGCTACGAACTGGAAATTCTCTCGGACAAGCCCGACGCCGAAGGCGGTACAGCAATGTCGCGCAAGAATCATCTTTACAGTACGAAGCAGATATTTACAAATGGCTATCAGGTCGATCTTACACCTTTTGTAAATGGCGCGACGGGCATCTTGTATTGGCGTGTGCGCGCGCTTGGCTTCCACCATGAAACGATTGGCGAATTCTCCGAGGCTGAGCCGATTTATATCAAGGCCGATGAACCGCTGCCAATGAAACCCTTGATCAACAACTTCGATCAAATGCCAAATGCGACAGAACCTGTTTATCCCGTTTATCAATGGATACCTCTGAACGGCTGTGAGAATTATGAAGTTGAGCTTATGGTCACTCCTCCTGCAGCCGACGAAAACAACAATACGCAGCCTGCCAAAAATCGTCAATGGGCGCAAAAGGTTGAAGGCGCCTTCAGCTGTTACGACGAATACCCGCGTCCCTATGCCGGAGAATATTATTGGCGCGTGCGTGCGATTGACGCAAATGGCAATACGATCGGCACATATTCGGACGTGGAGAAATTTACTGTAAAAGAAAAAAATAGTCGCATTTTTGCCGCCGCTTTCGGCGACAGTATTACGCATGGCGGCGGAGCATTGTCATTTTCTCCCATTGACCTTGAGTATAGTTTCACAACCTACCTTGATTTTCCCACTGTCAACATTGGACGAAGCGGCGATACGGCGCATACGTCGATGCTCCGTTTTGAGAAAGACGTTCTATACTTCCATCCCTACAACCTTTTGATACTCACCGGATCGAACAGTCTGCGAGCCGAAGAAATCAGCGCCGAACAAATCATCTCCGATCTCGACGCTATCAAAAAGAAGTGTGAGGCGAACGACATCCGACCGATCTTCCTCACGCTCATGCCCATCAACCCGAAGAATATCCGCAGCGCCTTCCATGCGGATACAGATCCTCTGTGGCAGCAAAAACTTGCACGAGTCAATGCTTATATCCGCAGCCAGAAGTATTACGTCGATCTGGAACCTTACTTCTATGATGCGAATCATACTGTCATGGCGCCGGAGCTTTCCGTAGACGGCCTTCATCCCGATATTCGCGGCAAAATGCTCATGGCGGAGATCATCAACCGTCGGCGAGATTTACTGCGACAATAAGGAACGCCCCATGGTCACGCGACGGCCATGGGGCGTTCTTAATGAAATCGCTCGGATATGTGAATACGGGCGACTGAATTTATGAGTGCTTCCTTTGTTGTCAAAAAGAAAAGCGCTCTAACTGATTTTTCTCAAAGCCGCTTCGGCTTCCTCCGAGGATACAAGGATTTCGCGCGGCTTGCTGCCGAGACTCGGTCCGATGATTTTCATCTCTTCCATCGTGTCAATCAGGCGGGCGGCGCGTGTGTAGCCGATGCGGAAACGTCTCTGTATGCTTGATGTCGATGCCTGCCCGGAACTCATGACAAGCTCGATCGCATCGCCGAGAAGTTCATCAATCTTTTCCTTCGCTGCATCCTTCTTACCGTCATCGGCTTCCATGGCGGCATTTTCCGTGTACTCAATAATCTCCTGATTTTCTTCCATCTGTTGCCCTTGTCCTCGGATGAAGTCGAGAAGCCTCTCCACTTCTTCATCGCTGACGAAAGCACCCTGCACGCGCTGCGGTTTTGCCGATCCGACGGGATAAAAGAGCATATCGCCCTTTCCAAGCAGCTTTTCAGCGCCGCTCATATCCAAAATCGTACGCGAGTCAATCTGCGAGGACACGGCAAACGATATGCGTGACGGAATATTCGCCTTGATGATGCCCGTGATGACATCGACGGACGGGCGCTGCGTTGCAAGCACGAGATGGATGCCCGCTGCGCGCGCTTTCTGTGCAAGGCGGCAGATGGCATCTTCCACGTCGTGCGGTGCGACCATCATGAGGTCGGCAAGCTCATCAATGATGATGACGATGGCGGGCATTTTCTCTTCGGGTTTTGCCGCATTGAAGCGTTCCATATCGCGTACGCCGGTCTCGGCAAATTTGGCATAGCGCTTTTCCATCTCCTGCACCGACCAATTCAGGACGGAGGCCGCCTTTTTTGCGTCCGTGACAACGGGAACCATCAGATGTGGTATGCCATTGTAGTTGGAAAGCTCAACCATCTTGGGATCTATGAGGATGAACTTCACTTCATCCGGCCTCGCTTTGAAGAGAACGCTCGTGATGAGCGTGTTGATGCAGACCGATTTGCCTGATCCAGTGGCGCCGGCGACGAGAAGATGCGGCATCTTGGCGAGATCGGCAAAGATGCCTTGCCCTGCAATATCGACGCCCAAGCCGACCGTGAGTTTCGACTTGGCCGTCGCAAAGGCAGGCTTTTCCAAGACTTCACGCAGACGGATACCCTCAAGCTCCTTGTTCGGCACCTCGATGCCGATGGCGGCTTTTCCCGGTATAGGCTCTATGCGCACGGAAAATGCCGCAAGACTCAGGGCCAGATCGTCTGCCAGATTTGTGATCTTGCTGACCTTGACGCCAGGCGCCGGCTCAAGCTCATAGCGCGTAACAGCAGGTCCGTGGCATGCATTGATGATCTTCGCCTTGACCTTGAAGTTTTCCAAGGTCTGCGCCAGAGTCTGTGCGTTTTCGGCAATTTCCCGCTCCAGCGCGAAGTTCTTCTTCTTGACTTCAGATGCGAGTATTTCTTCCACTTTTGGCAGCTCATACGGCCTTTCCGTCGGCTGTGTCGCTTCTTCACGCGGCTTTGTCTCTGAGACAGCAGCCGGCATGGTCAAAGACGACGGTGTTGTCACGGATGGTGCTGCAAGGGTTTCCTGCAGCAAGGTCGCCGTCATGGACTGTGTGGAGACTGTCGGTTGCATCATAGCGAGGCGCTTGTCCTGCACCTCCATTGCCATGGGTACGTCTTTTGGCAATGGAACGACATCAAAGTCGTCGGGGATTTCTGGCGGTGGTTCTGCGATGATTTCCTCTTGTTCTTCCGTTTCATTCGAGGCATATTCAATGGAAAAGGACGGCAGCTCTTCTGCTGTTTTTTCTTTTTCTGCTTCCTCTTCCTGTTCTGTTTCTACCAATAATTCGTTCTGATCGCATGTCTCGCCGAAAGCAAAAGATGCCGTCCCTTCCCCTGTGGCAGGAGGCTCAAGAGCCGTCAGAAAATCTCTTTTCTCCTGCGTTTGCGGCGTGACAGATGCTTCCTGTGCAGCAAAGGATGGAAAAGATGTCGGCTGTACATCTTCTCCCGGAGCGACATTTTTTGCTTCTGCTGCAAACGCCTGTTCAAAGGCTTCGTCTTTGTCTTGATTGTAAAACGAGCTTTTGATTCTTCCGCGCACATGTTCTTCAAAGATATTTTCAGCCTGTGTTACCTTCTGCTGGGCGACGGAGAGCGTATCCTTCGCTTTGACGATTCCTGCTTTCGCCTGCCGTTTCGTGCGCAGCATCCCAAGGGCAAGCGACCATGTCGTAGAGAGCAGGATGGCGACAACCGTACCCGTGCACAAGAGGATGATGGCTCCCGTCGCACCGAAAAACTTGCGGATGAAGAAGAGCAGGCCGCCGCCTAGAAGACCGCCTGCATTCGGCAGATATTCGGGCAGGATTTCCGCCCCTACAGGTACGAGGAAATGATGGAGGATGGCAAGTAAAGAAACGAAGAGCCCAATGAGGCCGAAAAAGTGCGTGGAATAAACAATACCCCGATGCTTCGTCACATACTGCGTGCCTATGAGCAGTATGACGCCGGAAGCGACCCAAGCGCCTAAACCGAAAAGATACCGAAGGAATTTAGCGAAATAAAGACCGATGAAACCAACGTTCCAATCAAGCAGTCCCCCGATGGATATGAGGCCTGCGGCAAGAAGAAGTAGACCGATGATCTCATAGCGTCTGCCCTTAGGTGCAGTTGTCGTCATCGGCTCTTTTTTGTTTTTCGTGCGGGATCTCCTCTTGCTGTTCCCTCTATCGCTATTGGAACCTTTCTTTTTCAAAACGACATCACCTATCTAAAATCACAGCAGCCCGTGAAGGGCTGCTGTAAAAATCAAAACGACCTGCCTACAGAAGATATGCTTCTGCAGATAAATCAATGTGCAAGAAGATGCTCGACGCAGCGCTTCGTTTCAAACAGGATGCGCTCTTCATCAAGTGTCAGGAGCTCGCGTTTCTCCATGAGGATGCGTCCGTCAACGATGACCGTGTCGACCGAAGATGCATTGGCAGAATAGACAAGCAGCGATACGGGATCGTGACGCGGCATCCATGCGGGACTCGTCATATCGAAGAGGACGATGTCCGCTTTATAGCCCTCTTGCAAGATCCCTACATCAGAAAGGCCGACAGCCTTTGCCCCGTACGCCGTCCCCATACGCATCGCTTCTCTTGCAGGCACAGCCTCGGGGTCATAGTTCGCCACTTTGTGTAGCATGGCGGCAAGGTTTACTTCCTCAAGCATGTCGAGGTTGTTATTGCTCGACGCGCCGTCCGTGCCGAGAGCAACGCAAACGCCTTCCGCAAGAAGGCGTGGCACGGGAGCGATGCCGCTCGCGAGCTTCATGTTGCTGCCGGGATTGTGCGCGACACGGATGCCGTGCTTCTTGATGATGGAGATATCTTCATCGTCAAGATGCACGCAGTGCGCCGCTAATGTGCCGTTGTCGAAAAGACCTGTGGAAGCGACGTGTGCAAAGGGACGCTTGCCGTATTGCTTGAGGCATTCCTCCACCTCCCCTTTCGTTTCCGACATGTGGATGTGGATTTCCGCTCCAAGCGACTTTGCAGCCTCTGCGACCTTGTGCAGATAATCGGGCGGGCACGTATAGAGCGCGTGCGGCCCGAACATCACGGTGATGCGCCCATCGGCTTTTTGATGCCAATTTTTGAAGAGCTCTACATTTTCTGCAAGCTTTTCGTCTGCGTTGGGCACCACACCGATCAGACCGCGCGAAAGAACGGCGCGAAGCCCTGATTCCTCTACGACTTCGGCGACCTTTTCCATATCAGGCCCGTACATGTCGGCGAAGGTCGTCGTGCCTCCCTGTATCATCTCGACGGCGGCGAGCATCGCGCCCCAATAGATGTCTTCGTTACGCATCTTCGCCTCGATCGGCCAGATCTTTTGCTGCAGCCAATCCATGAGCTTCATATCGTCCGCATAGCTTCGAAGAAGCGTCATAGATGCATGCGTATGGGCGTTGACAAAGCCCGGAACAGCGAGCCTGTCCTTTGCGTCAATCGTTCGCTCCGGCTGCCACGAAGCGGGGATTTCTCCGACTGCTGCAATCTTATTTCCCTCGATTGCGATATTTCCTTCCCGCACCGTGCCGTCCGGATGAAGAACATGCGCATTGGAAATCAATATTTTCATATCGTGCACCTCTGCTCAGGCAAGTCCGAGATAAGCCTTCTGCTCGTCCGTCAGATGGTCAATGGCTACGCCCGAAGCCTTGAGCTTGAGTTCGGCAATCTTCGTATTGATTTCGTCCGGCATCAGGTAGACCTTGTTTTCAAGTTCTGCATGATGATTGAGAATATGAAGCGCGGAGAAGAACTGTACGCCAAAGGAGAGATCCATGATCTCCGCCGGATGTCCGTCGCCTGCTGCGAGGTTCACGAGGCGGCCTTCGGCAAGAAGATATAGCTTCCTGCCGTCCTTTTGCTTGAATTCCTCGATATTCTTGCGCACGGTACGACGCGATACGGAGATTTCCTCAAGCTCGGGGATGTTGATTTCCACATCGAAGTGACCGGAGTTCGCCATCATAGCGCCGTCTTTCATGACCTCATAGTGATGCTTGCGAATGACATCCTTATCGCCCGTCAAGGTCAGGAAGATGTCGCCAATGCGCGCTGCCTCGTCCATAGGCATGACACGGAAGCCATCGAACACAGCTTCGATCGCCTTGATGGGATCGACCTCCGTGATGACGACATTCGCCCCGAGACCCTGAGCGCGCATGGCGCCGCCTTTGCCGCACCAGCCGTAACCGGCAATGACAACGGTTTTGCCCGTGATGCAGAGGTTCGTCGTGCGCATGATGCCATCCCACGTTGACTGCCCCGTTCCATAGCGGTTGTCAAACAGATACTTGCAGTAGGCGTCGTTCGCCGCAATCATCGGGAATTCAAGTTTGCCCGCACGGGCGAGAGAATGCAGACGATGCACGCCCGTCGTCGTTTCCTCCGAACCGCCGAGGATGTTCGGCAGAAGTTCGCGGCGCTTCGTATGCAGAATATTCACGAGGTCGCCGCCGTCGTCGATGATGATGTCAGGCTTAAGGTCAAGCGCCTTGTCGATGTAATCCTCATACTCTTCGTCTGTGCAGCCGTGCGTCGCAAAGACATGAAGCCCATCTTCGACGAGCGCTGCCGCGATGTCATCCTGCGTGGACAACGGATTGCTGCCCGTGATGGCAACCTCTGCGCCGGCGTTCTTCATGATCAACGCCAAATACGCTGTCTTTGCTTCAAGATGCAGCGTGATGACGATCTTCTTGCCTGCAAAGGGCTTCGTCACGGAAAATTCCTTGTTGACGGCTTCCATGACAGGCATGAAGTTCTTGACCCAGTTGATTTTGTCATGACCCGACGGCGCGAGTTTGATGTCTTTGATCATTGATTCCATGTGCGTTGCTCCTCCTAAAAATCGTTTCCTGCAAAGCGGCAATTTCAGCGCAGCAGTTTCTCCAAATAAAGGTAATCCGTCAGATCGGTCTGAAGCGGCGTGACGGAGATGTAGCCGCGCTCTGCGGCAGCGATGTCCGTTGCATCGCTGTTTCCCTCGTCGAGAATCTCCCCGCCGAGAAAATAGCATTCCTTCCCGTCCACATCTTCCATCCTTTGAAATGCATTAATGTAATCGCGGCGGCCAAGCTGCGTGAATACGAACTGCGGACCATTTTCGCCGAATTTTTTGGGGAAATTTACATTATAGAAGTTCACTTTTCCCTCTTCGTAAAAGAGAGAAAAAAGATTCTCCTCCATAAGTCTGGCAGCTGTATCATACGAGATTTCGGACTTCATGTCGAGGGATACGGCCGTCGCCGTGATTCCATGCAGATACGCTTCCATCGCGGCGTTGGCTGTGCCGGAATAAAGCACATCCGTGCCCAGATTCGCTCCGTGATTGATGCCGGAGATTACATACTCCGGATATATATCGGAAGAAATCGCTTCAAGGTAAAGTTTCACGCAGTCCGCCGGCGTACCCTCGATCCGATATGCCGCCACGCCGTATCGCTCTTCCAAAGGGCGATACCGATCGAGACGGATGCACTTCTTGACCGTGATTGCATGGGACATGCCGCTTTGCTCAAAGGCCGGGGCAGCCACAACGACCGTATGGTGCGGCGAGAGCACGCGCACGAGCGCCTCTATTCCGGCAGCTTCTATACCGTCGTCATTCGTCAATAGTATACGCAATACATCCGTCCTCTCTATCGTTCATTCAAGGCGACAAGCGCACAGAGACCTTCATTCCAGGTTGTATTCCTTCTCCCGCCTCTTCGGGAACAGAAATGCGCACACGGACTTTGCCAGATACCGTCTCATCTCCCTCGTCTGCATCAGGTTCCTCTATATCCTGCACCGTACCCTGTATGTCGCGTCCGCCCAAGCGATAAGAAGCGAATTGCCCTAGGCGCACCTTCGTTTTCTGATCATCGTTCAAAACGGCTTCAATCCACAAATCCTTGGCATTGCCGATGTTTGCAAAGGTTTGCCCCGTGCTGACCTTGCTTTCGGCGGCGATGTCTTCGGCTAGATAGAGCGTTCCGGAAGCGGGCGCAATGATATCTGTTCCCGCTTTATCCTGCTGCGCCTTTGCCAAGGCGATTTCCGCCTGCTTCAAAAACAGTTCTGCTTGTTTGATCTGTTCCGGCGAAGCGGGCTGCAGGACGGTGCGATAGCTTGATGAAGGTGCACGAGCCTGACTGGAAGCAACAGCGGCATTGTAAGCGGCCTCGGCTTCATCGCGCTTCACGGCGCTGATAGCGCCCATCGCATAGAGCTCGTTCATTCGCTCCATGCGTGCGCGTGCCGCTTCCGTATCGACCGCAGCGCTCGGAGCTTCATTCACGACGGGCTGCGTGACAGCGATTCCTTTCTGCAAATTCTCCAAGCTTTGTTTCGCTAACGTGACATTTTGCTGCAACTGGGCGATATCCTCGTCCGTGACATTGACCTTGATGTGCGCGAGGACGTCCCCTGCCTCCACATGAGCGCCGTCGGCGACCAGAATTTCCGCTATCGTGCCATCCGCCTTTGCTTTTGCGGGCACGAGCGCACTTTTCACCTGGGCGTCTTCGAGCGTCACAACATTATGCGAGCGCTGGTAGAGCCAGATGCCGCCGATCGTGAGGGCAGCGAGCATCAATAGGCCAAGCAGACTGAACTGCAAAAATCGTATTGCCTTTTTCGTAACATCTATTTCCACGAAGATCACCTCTGCGCCATGGGAATCCCTCCAAGGAAAGTTTCCCGTCGGAACTGCGAACAGCGTGTGCAGGCACGAGACTTGACCATACAGTCGTGTTAAGCAAGCTGTTCCGCCAGAACCTTTTCAGCTTCCTGCAAAGCTTCTGGCATCTTAGCAGGCTCTTTGCCACCTGCCTGCGCCATCTCTTTTCGTCCGCCGCCGCCGCCGCCAACGATTTTAGCTGCCGCCTTGACCATGTTGCCCGCATGAGCGCCCTTTGCCACAGCTGTGTCACTCGCCTTCGCCACGAGGCTGACTTTCCCTTCGTGCGCGGCGGCAAGCACGACCACGCCGCTTTCCAGACGATCGAGCAGCATGTCGGCAATCTTTCGCAGATCGTCGATATTATCGGCTTCAACGATGCCCGAAGCAAAGGAAAGATCTTTTATCTGCTTCTTCTGCGCGAGCAGCATATCGACATCTCCCATGGCGCGTTCTTTCGTGAAAGAAGCGATTTCCTGCTTGAGTTTCTTGTTCTCTGCCAATGCGCTCTCAATATGGGAAACAAGTTCATCATCGCGACATTTGAACGCGTGTGCGGCTGCGGCGAGAGTCTCCGCCTTCTCATTCATGTAGTCGATGGCCGCCTTGCCTGTCAAAGCCTCGATGCGGCGCACGCCAGAAGCGATGCCCGTCTCGCTGATGATCTTGAACATGCCGATCTCGCCGATGTTCTTTACATGCGAGCCGCCGCAGAGCTCTATGCTGAAATCCGGCACAGAGACGACGCGCACGACATCGCCGTACTTCTCACCGAAAAGCGCCATAGCGCCGAGTTTCTTCGCCTTGTCGATTTCCATCTGCGCGATTTCCACAGGCTTTGCCATGAGAATCTGCTCATTGACCAGGCGTTCCACTTCCTGCAACTGCAGCGCCGTCACAGGCTCGAAATTGGAGAAGTCGAAGCGCAGGCGCTCGGGCATGACCAAGGAGCCAGCCTGATTGACCTGATCGCCGACGACGCGCTTCAACGCAGCCTGCAGGAGATGCGTTGCCGTATGGTTGCGCGCTGACGACAGCTTCTTCATCCAATCAATCTGGATGGAAACATGGTCGCCAACCTTCAACATGCCCTCTTCAACATAACCGATATGATAAACCGTGCCGTCGGGAAGTTTCTTGGCGTTGGCAACCTGCACGCGGCCAAATTCCGTCTCCAAAAGTCCGGCATCGCCGACCTGACCGCCTCCTTCTGCATAGAAAGGCGTCGACTGCAAGATGATGCCCGCCTCCTCGCCGTCGGCAAGCTCATCGACGAGACCGCCGTCCTTCCAGATGGCGACGACGGTCGATTCCTTCGCATTCTCATCGACACAGAGATGTGACGTATCGATGCCCGAGAGGTCGGGTACGGCGACGCGCTGATTTTCCTGCCGCGCGGCACGGGCACGTTCGCGCTGCTTCTCCATCGCTTTCTCGAAGGAATCTTTGTCAAGTTCCATTTCGTTTTCATGCAAGATCTCGTCGGTGACTTCCCATGGGAAACCGTACGTATCGTAGAGTTTGAAGCCAATTTCACCAGGAAGCACCTTTTTGCCTTCTCGCTTCAAGTCCTCGATGTGACCGTTCAAGAGTTCCATGCCCTGTGCGAGCGTCGCCGCGAAGCGATCCTCCTCAATGCTGATGACTTTCTTGATGTATTCTTTCTTCTCAGCAAGTTCTTCAAAGTCCGCTGCACCCTTGTAGATTTCAGCAACAGCGTCAATCGCGCCTTCCAAGAACTTGTCATGGATGCCGAGGATGCGCCCATGACGCACAGCGCGACGCAGGATGCGGCGCAGAACATAGCCGCGGCCCTCGTTTGACGGCAGAATGCCATCCATGATCATGATTGCCATGCTGCGCGCATGGTCAGCGATGACCTTGAGCGAGACGTCCTTCTCCGCATTTTCGCCATAAACGACGCCAGATACCTTCGAGGCGTATTCGATGATGGGAAAGAGCAAATCCGTCTCGAAGTTCGTCTTCTTATTCTGCAGCACGGAAGCCAATCGCTCAAGACCGCATCCCGTATCAATATTCTTGTGCTCAAGCGGATTGTACTGACCGTCTTCTGTGCGGTCGAACTGCGTAAAGACGAGATTCCAGATTTCGAGGTAGCGGTCACAATCACAGCCGACAGCACAGTCTGGGCTGCCGCAGCCGCGCTCTTCACCAAGGTCGATGTAGATTTCCGAATCAGGACCGCAAGGGCCGGGGCCGATCTCCCAGAAGTTGTCATCGAGTTTCACGATATGATCCTGCGGGAAGCCAGGCTGCTCGCGCCAGATGGCGGCTGCTTCATCGTCCTTCGGATAGACCGTGACCCAAAGCTTTTCCTTCGGCAAATCCAAGACATCCGTCAGGAACTCCCACGCCCAAGGAATCGCCTCTTTTTTGAAATAGTCTCCAAAAGAGAAGTTGCCGAGCATTTCAAAATACGTCTGATGACGTGCCGTGCGCCCGACGTTCTCAATATCTCCCGTACGTACACAGCGCTGGCTCGTCGTGATGCGCGTGCGCGGCGGTTTCATCTTGCCCGTAAAGAACGGTTTGAACGGCGCCATGCCCGCGCCGATCATCAAGAGCGTTGGATCGTTTGCAGGGATGAGCGAAGCGCTCGGCAACCGCAGATGCCCCTTTTTCTCCGCAAAGAACTGCAAATACGCTTCGCGCAATTCATTTCCTGTCATGTATTTCAAAAGAACCTACCCCCATCAGAGATTACGTCAAGCTTGAACAAATTCCGCTTAGGATTCATTCGCTCGACCTCGTACTAACAAACAATTATAGCATAGCCTGACACGATTGTTCCAGTGTTTTCAATATGCGATGTCAAATATGGTCAATCAGCTGCAGGAGCTCCTCCTCCGTCAAGATTCGGACGCCCAGCTGCTCCGCTTTTTGCAGCTTGCTGCCAGCATTTTCTCCCGCGACGAGGCAGTCCGTCTTCTTGGACACGGAACTTGTCACGCGTCCGCCGTGCTGCTCGATCAGCTCCGTGATTTCCCTGCGCCCGAAATGACGCAGCGTGCCCGTGACGACGAAGCTCATATCGGCCAGTTCGTCGCCCTGTGCCGTACGCTCTTGTGCTGCCGTCGCGACGCCGAGCTGCTGCAGTTCGCGGCAAATCTTTGCATTGCCTTCGTTTTGGAAATACGAACGGATGGCGGCGACGCTCGTTTCGCCCATATCACGCACCGCGAGAATCGCTTCATCGGACGCATTTTCTAAAGCCTCCAAGGTCTTGAAATGCTGCATGAGAGCGGCAGCTGCCGCCTTGCCGATGCCGGGGATACCGAGTCCCGTCAAAAGACGCTGCGGTTCGTTCTTCTTTGCTTCTTCGATTGCCGAAAGCAATTTGTCCGTGTTTTTTTCCTTGCCGACAACGCCTTGGGCAATCAGCTCTTCCCGATGCTCCTTCAAGCGGAAGATGTCGACGATCGTGTGAAGGAAACCTTTTTCAATCAAGGCGGCGATGTTCTTTTCGCCCAAACCCTTGATGTCCATAGCGTCGCGGCTCACAAAATTCAGGATGTGGCTCTCCACCTGCGCCGGACATGCCTGATTGATGCACTTGACGTCGGCGGAATCCGCCTCTCTCTCAGCCTTTGCACCGCAGACGGGGCAGCGATCGCCGATCTTGAACGGCTCTGTTCCCTCGGGACGCTTTTCTTTTACGACCGCCTTGATCTTCGGAATGATCTCTCCCGACTTGTAGACGACGACGGTATCGCCTACGCGCACATCGAGATCGTCGATGAAATCCTGATTGTGCAGCGTCGCGCGCTCGACCGTCGTACCGCAAAGACGGATGGGATCGAACGTCGCCGTCGGTGTGATGCGCCCCGTCCGGCCGACAGAAAGCGTGATGCTGCGCACGACGCTTTCCTTTTCCTCGGGCGGGTATTTATAGGCGATCGCCCAGCGCGGCGCCTTGGAAGTCGCGCCGAGGCTCTCCCTTTGCGAAAAATCATTGAGTTTGACGACAGCGCCGTCGATGTCGTAGGGCAGATCGCCGCGCGAGGCGCCGATCTGCTCGATGGCATCCCAGACCTCCTCTGCCGTACGGCAGACGTGATAGGCATGAATGACCTTGATGCCCTGCCGTTTCATGAAGTCGTAGGCTTCGACATGCGTTTGGAATTCCTTGCCGCGCACCGCCTGCAGATTGAACACGAAGAGGGACAGCCCCCTCTCTCTCGTGATGCGGCTGTCGAGTTGGCGCAGAGTGCCCGCCGCACAGTTGCGCGGATTGGCAAAAAGCTTGAGTCCGAGAAGCTGACGCCTCTCGTTGACCGCCTCAAATGCCGCCTTCGTCATGTAGACTTCGCCGCGCACCTCGAAGTAAGGCAGCGGTTCCTTGAGCTTCTGCACGACGTCTTTGATGACCTTGGCATTTTCCGTGACGTCCTCGCCCTGCACGACGCCGTCGCCGCGCGTGATGGCACGGCTCAGCATCCCGTTTTCATAGCGCAGGGCAAGCGAAAGTCCGTCGATTTTTTCTTCGACGACGAACACAGGATTTTCCATGCGCCCCTCTATATCGCGCACGAAAGCTTCTATCTCCTCGCGAGAGAATACATCCTGCAGCGAAAGCATCGGCACGTCGTGGCGCACGAGCGTGCCTGCCGTGCGCTTCGCCGTACCGCCGACCTTCTGCGTCGGTGAGTTTTCCGTGATAAGCTCGGGGTATTCCCTTTCCAGCGCCTTGAGCCGCAGCATAAGCTGATCGTATTCATAATCGCTGATTTCGGGATTGTCGTCGTTGTAATAGCGCACATTGTGGTGACGTATCGTGCGCCGCAGCTGTGCAAGCTCTTTTTTGACTTCTTGAATATCCATACGAACCTCAGACTTTCTCGATGGGAGCATACTTCTGCATGAGCCCCTTGATGCCGATTTGCGGGAAGGCGATCTTCAGCTCGACTTCTTCGCCTTCGCCCTTGACCGAGACGACTGTGCCGACGCCCCACTTGCCATGACGAGCCTTGTCGCCCGCACGCCATGCCACTTCCATGCTCGGGCGAATTGCGGCGGACGCGGCAGGACGCACCTCGCGAGGGGAAGAAGGTACAGGCGAAGGCGATGCAGAAGGAGCTGTCGTCCGCTGCAAACTTTGCAGAATCTCGAAGGCGGACTGCGGCCTCCCCATGCCCCGCGACTCTAAAAACGCGCTCCGCCCAAAAGCCTGTGCCTTTTCCAAATACGTTTCGGGAATCTCCGCGAGGAATCTCGACGGCGGATAGACATTCCCCTTGCCGTAAAGCGTGCGGTAGCGCGCGTAGCTCAAGTAGAGCTTGCGTTCAGCGCGCGTGATGCCGACATAGCAGGTGCGGCGTTCTTCCTCGATTTCGCTCGGCTCAAGCAGCGTGCGCGCATGGGGAAAGATTCCCTCCTCCATGCCCACGAGAAAGACGACGGGGAATTCCAAGCCCTTTGCCGAATGAAGCGTCATGAGCGTCACGCGGTCGTCCTCCATGTTCGCCGTATCGACATCGGAGACGAGTGCGATCTGGTTGAGGAAATTTTCCAAAGTCGGCTCTTCCTCCGTCTTTTCAAACTCTCGCGCCACGCCGACGAATTCGCGCAAGTTCTCGATGCGCGTCTGCGCCTCGGGCGTATCCTGCTTTTCCAAGTCCTTGATATAACCCGTATCGTCAAGCAAGGCTTCGATAAAGGAAGAAAGCGGCATAGCGGCAAGTTTGCCCATGAGGTCAAAGAGAAGCGCGGCGAAGGCTTCGAGCAGATTCTTCGTGCGCGTCTTGAATCCCATGGCTTCGAGCGCTTCGGGACTTGACAGGACATCGAAGAGGGCTTCTTCATGCATGACGGCATACTCCGTGAGCTTGGCGATCGTCGATGCGCCGATGCCGCGCTTGGGCACGTTGATGATGCGCAGGAGGCTCACGGCGTCAAACGGGTTGTAGAGGACGTGCAGATAGGCAATGATGTCCTTGATTTCCATGCGGTCGTAGAACTTCAAGCCGCCAACCATCGTATAGGGAATCCCCGCCGCCATCATGGCTTCTTCGAGGACGCGCGACTGCGCATTCGTGCGGTAAAGCACGGCGATGTCGCCATAATCGACGGAAAAGAGCGTCTTCTGCTTCTGCACGGTATCTACGACGAATCTTGCCTCGTCGCGCTCGTCATTCGCCTGATAGAGGGCGATCTTCTCCCCTACGGCGTTTTCCGTCCAGAGCTTCTTCGGCTTGCGATTCTCATTGTTTCGGATGACGGCATTGGCTGCGGCCAAGATATTCTTCGTCGAGCGATAATTCTGCTCAAGCTTGATCGTCTTCGCCTCGGGAAAGTCCTTCTCGAAATTCAAGATGTTGCTGATGTCCGCGCCGCGCCAGCCGTAGATGGACTGATCTGCATCGCCGACGACGCAGAGACTGTGATGACCGCCTGCCAGAAGCGTTGTGAGCCTGTACTGTGCGCCGTTCGTATCCTGATATTCGTCGATGAGGATGTAGCGGAAACGCCGCTGATACTTTTGACGCAGTTCGTCGTTATTTTCCAGAAGGTCGACGGCGAGCAGCAGGAGATCGTCAAAATCCAAGGCGTTGTTCTCGCGCAGCTTCTTGTCATACAGGCTGAAAAGCTCCGCAATCTTCTTCGCATGGAACGTATCCGCCTGCCGCGCGTAGGCGCGCGGGCCGAGCATGAGATTCTTCGCGTTCGATATGGCGTTCTGCACCTTTGCGGGAGCAAATTGCTTGTCGTCGAGATTCAGCTCCTTGAGGCACGCCTTGATGACGGTCTTGGAATCTGACGTATCGTAGATGACGAAATTTTTCTTGTAGACTTCGCCCGCTTCAATCTCGCGCCGCAGAAAGCGTGCGCAGAAGGAATGAAATGTGCTGAGCCAGACATCCTTGCCCAAGCCGCCGATCATGCGATCGACGCGCTCGCGCATCTCTGCCGCCGCCTTGTTCGTGAACGTGATTGCCAAGATGCTGTAGGGTGGCACGCCGTGTGCCAAGAGATTGGCGATGCGACAGGTGAGCACCTTCGTCTTGCCCGAACCGGCGCCCGCCATGATGAGCAGCGGGCCGTCGATATGCGCGACAGCTTCCCGCTGCATGGGATTCAAGCCCTGAAAAATATCCACTGTATCAACCTCGCAAACATCAGCAGCATACATGTTTGATTGTAGCAAAGGAAACGGCTGCCGCAGATATACTGCAGCAGCCGTTCCTGCCTTTTACAGCTCTCACTGCTTCTTGATCAATTTGACGGCTTCCGAAAGGGGCGGGATGATCTGCTTCTTGCGCGACATGACGCCGGGCAGATAGATGTGCGTGCCGCTGGCATCCTTGTGGAATGCCTCGCCGATCAACGTCTTGGGCGATCCCGTGTAGAGCAGATACGTCCCTTCGGCGATGATGTCCGTGACCATGACGAGGCTCATGTCGTAGCCTTCCTTCTTGCAGACGTCCGCCATGCTCTTGACAATTTCCGCCTCGATATCCATGACTTCCTTCGTGTCCATGACGGAAATCTGGCTGACGATGATGCGGTAATCGCCAATCTGGAATTCCTTCATATCGTTCTTGGTGATTTCCAAGGGAGACATGTTGCCGATGCCCGATCCCGCCTTGAGCATTGCCATGCCATATTCCATGATATCGACGCCGGCAATCTCCGCCAGACGTTCCGCCGTCTTCTTGTCGTATGGCGTGCAAGTCGGCGACTTGAAGAGCACCGTATCGGAAAGAATCGCCGAGAGGAGCAGGCCTGCGATCGACGGCGGGATGTCAACATCCCTGTGCCAGTGCATGTTCGCCACGATCGTCGCCGTGCAGCCCACAGGCTCTTGACGCGTGAAAATCGGCTCGCTCGTCTGGATGCCGCCGAGACGGTGGTGATCGATGATCTCAAGAATCTTCGCTTCCTCGATGCCCTCGACTGCCTGTCCGCGCTCATTGTGGTCAACCAAGATGACGCGCTCGCGCTCCGGTACCATGAGCATGTCCTTGCTCACGAGCCCGACGAGCTTGCCATTTTCCACGACGGGATAATTGCGGTAGCTGTACTGCTCCATCGTTCCCTTGATGTCGCTCAGAAGGTCGAGCGGCTTGAAGGCGACGATCTCGTCCTGCATGATGCGCTTGACAGGCACGCACTGGTTGATGAGCCGCGCACAAGTGTAGGTGTCATAGGGCGTGTTGATGATGAGCATGTGGCGCTCCTCGGCTTCCTCGATGACGCTCGGCGACACCCTGCCGTTGCCCGTGACGATCATGCAGTCGATTCCCTGCTTCAGGCAGTCAATCAAAGTCTCGTCCCTGCGGTCACCGATGAGGACGACGTCGTGCTCCTTGACGACATCCTGAATCATGCTGATGCTGCCTGCCGCGATGCGCACATTGCCGCGAATCTTGCCGCCCTCATCGCCGTTGACGATGACCTCACCGTCAATGACGCGGATCACATCGCGGAAGGAGACGCCCGCGTCGGCGAGATTCTGCATGCTGAGTTCCTTGAAATAGCGCTGCGCGAGGTCGCTGACGGTCACGATGCCGATGAGCCGCTCGTCCTTATCGACGACGGGAACCGACTTCAGATCGTTTTCACGCATGATTTCGCCGAGATGACGCAGGCTGTCCGTTTCTTTGACGACAGTCTTGCAGTCGAGCGTGATGTCCTTCACGCGCGGATAGAGATCGGTGATGAGAAGAGGCTGTTCCACATGGAAGTGGTTCAGAGCAAATTTCGTCTCCTCGTTGACCTTTCCCGCGCGCGCCGGCACAACATTCTCGCCCATCGCCTGCTTCAGATGCGCATAGCCGATTGCGGAGCAGATGGAATCCGTATCCGGATTGCGATGCCCTATCGTATAGATCGGTTTCGTATTTTTCATCGAAAAGAAGCCTCCCGTTTTCAGATGATATATGATGATTTCCATTATATCCTACGATACACACGAAAAGCAAGCCCGCATCGGCAAGATGGAAATCATATCTTGCCGATGCAGGCTGCATGTACGATCTTTTTCTCCTCACCGTCGAGCAGGAGCGAGCGATGCAGCGCCGCCTCATCGAATCGGCCGACGGCGCACGCGCCCAAGTCCAGTGCCTCAGCCGTCAGATAGAAATTCTGCCCGATATGACCGGCATCAAGATAGATGTACTCGTAGACCTTGCGCCCGTACGTGCGAATGCCGCGCACGATGTCTGCGACCCAAAAGAAGATTGCCGCACTTTGACGCACCATTGCCTGCTGCTCGAAGGCAGTGAGCATTTCCTCTGGAGCATCTTCAGAAAGAGTCAACCTCTTCAGTGCATGTTCCACAGGCATAAATTGATAAAAGTCTGTGGGCACATCTTCTGCGTTCTGCAGATACAACAGGGTTGTCAACGGATGGAGCGCCGCTGCCGACGGGACATTGCGCAGCGTGCGCCCTCCTTCTGCGACCATCTTGACGCCCTGCGTGCACCATAAGAGATAAGAAAGCTCCTGCAAGGACAGAGCCTCCGCCGTGTACTGCCTACGGCTTGCGCGAAGTTCAATAAGCTCCAGGAAGTTGATTTCCCGGTCAGGCAGGAGGTCAGGTTCGGGCAGCTGCAGGACATCGCCCTTTCCCTCACACATCGGGACGCACGCCGTCCTTTCCTGTGAATTGGTGGTAGCTGCCGCCGCTCCTGCGGTTCATAAGCTCGACGAACAGTTCATCGGGCACGATGTTGTGGAACGCGAGAAGCACGAGGCAGTGATACCAGAGATCGCCCATCTCGTAAAGGATGTCGCTCTTTTCCATATTCTTTGAGGCGATGATGGTCTCTGCCGCTTCTTCGCCTACCTTTTTCAAGATCTTGTCCTGTCCCTTGTCGAAGAGATAATTCGTGTAGGAACCTTCAACGGGATGAACGCGCCGCTCCTGGATGACGTGATAAACGGCATTGAGCACTTCTGCGAGCGAAGTCTGCGGCTCGTCGCCGATGACGGCGACGCCCTTCTCGTCCTTGCCCAGCCTGCGTCCGCTGAAGCACGAGTATGTGCCCGTATGGCACGCGACACCCGCCTGATGCACGCGCACGAGAAGCGTGTCTCCGTCGCAGTCGTAGGAGATTTCCTTGACCTGCTGCACGTTGCCCGAAGTCTCCCCCTTGCGCCAGAGCTTCTTGCGCGAGCGGCTGTAGAACCATGTGAAGCCTGTTTCCAAAGTTTTCTTCAGCGATTCCTCATTCATGTAGGCGAGCATGAGAACCTCGCCGTTTTCCTCCTGCACGATGGCGGGGACAAGACCTTTTTCGTCAAAATGTATCATGGAAATATCAATCGAAGTATTCATAATCTGACCTCCACTCCACGATTCTTCAGATAATCCTTGACTTCCCTTATGGTAAATTCGCCATAGTGGAAAACCGAAGCGGCAAGGACGGCGTCCGCCTTCCCTTCCGTCAGTACATCATAAAAATGAGAGAGCTTCCCCGCGCCGCCCGAGGCGATGACGGGCACAGGGACGCTTTCAGAAACAGCGCGCGTCAACGCGATGTCGTAGCCATCCTTCGTGCCGTCAGCGTCCATGCTCGTCAAAAGGATTTCCCCTGCGCCCAAAGCGACACCCTTCTTCGCCCAAGCAAGGCAGTCCATGCCTGTCGGCGTCCTGCCGCCATTGATGTAGACCTCCCACTCGTTTTCCCCGCTCTTTCGCGCGTCGATGGCGAGGACGATGCACTGCCTGCCAAAGCGCTCCGCGCCGAGGCGCAGAACCTCGGGATCTTTCACGGAGGCCGTGTTGAAGGACACCTTGTCCGCACCCGACTTCAACAGCCTGCGGATATCCTCGGGCGTGCGTATGCCGCCGCCGACGGTGAACGGGATGAACATCTCGGAGGCGCAGGCCTTGGCCACTTGGACGATGGTCGATCGCTCCTCGTGCGACGCCGTAATGTCGAGGAACACCAGCTCGTCCGCCCCTTCTTTGTCATAGCGTGCCGCCAGTTCGACGGGATCGCCCGCATCGCGCAGACCGACGAAGTTCGTGCCCTTGACGACGCGCCCGTTTCTGACATCGAGGCAGGGAATGACGCGCTTCGTATACATTTTACCCCTCCTGGCCGGCGATTTCAATGGCTTCCTGCAAGTCAAGCGCCCCCGTATAGATGGATTTGCCAACGATCACGCCGCAGACGCCATCGGCTTCCAACGCCTTCAGGCGACGGATGTCATCGAGAGAATTTACACCGCCCGAAGCGATGACCGCTGCGCCGCTCTCCTTGGCGAGCGCGACCGTCGCCTCCGCGTTCACGCCCGTCAATGTTCCGTCACGAGAAATGTCGGTGTAGATGATGGTGCGAACGCCTGCATTGACCATGCGCTTTGCCAACTCGCCCGCTTCCACTTCGCCGGAAACGCCCCAGCCATCGACGGCGACGATGCCGTCCTTGGCGTCGATACCCACGATGATGCGCTCCTCGTACTTTTGGCACGCCTCTTCCACAAGCGCGGGATTCTGCACCGCCACGGAGCCGAGGATCACGCGACTCACACCGAGAGCCAGCACCTCTTCAATATTTTCGAGCGAACGGATGCCGCCACCAAGTTCAACAGGGATGTCTACACTCCCCAGGATGCGCTCTACCGCAGCGAGATTCATCGGCTTCTTCGCCAGAGCGCCGTCTAAGTCGACAAGATGCAGGAAGCGTGCGCCGGCGCTCTGCCACTTCATTGCCATTTCCTCAGGATGATCAGAAAAAACCGTCTCCCGGGCAAAGTCCCCCTTGAACAAGCGCACGCATTTTCCATTTCTTATATCAATCGCCGGAATGATGAGCATTCTCCCGCCCCCTAAGCATTCACAAAATTCTTCAGGATCGCGCTGCCGACCGCTCCCGATTTCTCGGGATGGAACTGGACGGCCTGAACATTGTCCTTCGCTACCGCCGCTGTCAGGCATTCGCCGTACATCGTCTGCGCCGTGATGATCTGCGGCTCTTCGGGCACAGCATGATAGCTGTGAACGAAGTAGACGTAAGAACCTGCACGGATGCCGCGGAAAAGGCCGATGCCCGGCTGCCCCTCATGGCGTTGTGCAAAATCCAAGGAGTTCCATCCCATGTGCGGAATCTTCAGCCCAGGCGCCTCGATGCGGCGCACCCTGCCGGAAAAGATGCCGAGTCCTGCAGCGTTTGGCGATTCGTCGCTGCCTTCGAAAAGGATCTGCAGGCCGACGCAGATGCCAAGAAGCGGCTTTCCCGCTTCTATCTCATGCCGTATCACAGGGATCAACCCCGTCGCTTCCAGACGCTTCATGCAGTCGCCGAATGCGCCCACGCCCGGCAGGACGAGCTTCTCCGCCACCGCAATTCGTTCTGCATCGTGAGTGACCTCCACTTCTGCACCACTATGGAGGAGCGCTTTTTCCACGCTGAAGAGGTTTCCTACGCCGTAATCAATGACCGCAATCATGCAAATCCTCCTATAAAACACCCTTGCTCGACGGCACGCCTTTAACGCGCGAATCCTTTGCGACGGCAAGGCGCAGCGCATGAGCGAGCGCCTTGAAGATCGCTTCGATCTTATGATGCGTATTCCTGCCATAGAGCACCTTGGCATGAAGCGTGATGCCGGCATTGAAGGCAAAGGCACGCAAAAATTCCTCCGTCAGCTCCGTATCGTAGCTGCCGACGACGGGCGTCATCTCGCCCCCATCGTAGACGAGGTATGCCCTGCCGCTGATGTCGAGCGTCACGAAGGCGAGCGCTTCATCCATAGGCAAGTAGAACGACCCGTAGCGTGCAATGCCCGCCTTGTCGCCCAGAGCCTCGCGAAACGCCTGTCCCAAGGCGATGCCGATGTCCTCGACGGAATGATGTCCGTCCACCTCAGTATCGCCATGACAAAGGATTTCCAAGTCAAAAAGTCCATGCACGGCGAAAAGGGTCATCATGTGGTCGAAGAAGCCGATTCCCGTCTTGATGGAGCACTTGCCTGTGCCGTCAAGGCCGATGCGAAGCGCGATTTCCGTTTCGTTTGTCTTTCTCTTGACCTCGGCTTGGCGCATGTCAGTCCTTCCTCTCCTTGCTGCGCAGACGCACGGCATTGGCGTGGGCATGCAGCCCCTCCGCCTCCGCCAGACGTATGATGTCCGCCTCCACATCATGCAGGGCGTCCTTCGTATAGGAAATGATGCTCGTGCGTTTCATGAAGGTCTCGACGTTGAGCACGGAATAGAATCTCGCCGTGCCGCCCGTCGGCAATACATGGTTGGGACCCGCGAAGTAATCGCCCAAGGGTTCCGGAGAATATGCGCCGAGGAAAACGGCTCCCGCATGGCGCACATAGGGCAGAAGCTCGAACGGCTGCTTCGTCAGAAGTTCCATGTGCTCAGGCGCGGAAATGTTCGCGTATTCCAATGCTTCCATGATGTCATCGGCGATGACGATGAGACCGTTGTTCTCGATGGACGCTCTGGCGATATTTTCCCTCGGCAGCCCTTTCAGCTGTTCCTCCAGCAGAGCCTCGACCTCATGCGCGAGCTTTGCGCTCGTCGTGATGAGGATGCTTGACGCCAGAGTGTCATGCTCCGCCTGACTCAGCATATCGGCTGCCGTATAGGCAGGATCTGCCGTCTCGTCGGCGACGATGAGGATCTCGCTCGGGCCGGCCAGCATGTCGATGTCACAATGGCCGTAAACAGCTTTCTTCGCGAGCGTGACGAAGATGTTGCCGGGGCCCGTGATCTTGTCGACGCGCGGAATCGTCGCAGTGCCGTAGGCCATGGCGGCGATCGCTTGTGCGCCGCCGATCTTGTAGACCTTGGACACGCCCGCAATCTTCGCCGCGAGAAGCACATAGGGATTGATCTTGCCGTTTTTCGGCGGCACCATCATGATGATCTCGCCGACGCCTGCGACGGCAGCCGGAACAGCGTTCATCAAGACGGAGGACGGATACGCTGCCGTGCCGCCCGGCACATAGATGCCAGCGCGATCGAGCGGAATCAGCGACTGCCCGAGAATCGAGCCTTTTTCGCGGTACGTCAGCCATGAATTTGCTTTTTGTTCTTCGTGGTAGCTGCGCACATTGTGCGCGGCTCTTTGTAGCGATGCGACGATTGCCGGGTCTGCATTTTTTTCTGCTTCGGCAAACTCCTCTTCCGATACTTGAAAATCTTCGGGGGAAAAATCTGTGCCGTCGATGAGCTTCGTGTACTTGATAACAGCTTCATCGCCATGACGGCGCACGTCCTCGACGATGCGCACGGCGACTTCCGCTGCCGTGAGATCGGCGCCGAAGATCTTTCGGTTCGCCTCGCGAATCTTTGGATTGAGCTGCACCTCATCGAAGGGCGGCTTCACCAAGAGCTTCCGTATTTTATCTTTACCGAGCTCCTTTGCCGATACAATCTTCATGATTTTGCTTCCCCGCTTTCCAACGCACTGCGCAAATCTTCGACCAGGCGGTAGATCCGCTCAAACTTCAGCTTGTAGCTCACGCGATTGACGATGAGCCGCGCCGTCACATCCATGATGTGCGCGATTTCCTCAAGATTGTTCTCCTTGAGCGTCGTGCCCGTTTCCACGATGTCCACGATGCTCTCGGAAAGCCCGACCAAGGGGCCAAGCTCGATGGATCCGTTGAGCTTGATGTATTCCATCTGCATGCCTTTTTTTGTAAAAAACTGCTCAGCTATATGAGGAAATTTCGTGGCGACGCGCGTATGCGCATAGTCGGCAAGCTTTGCTCTCTTCTGCGCTTTATCGACCGCCATCATCAGATGGCACTTGCCGAAGCCGAGGTCGAGGACTTCATAAACGTCCTTTTCCGCTTCCGCGAGGACGTCCTTGCCTATGACGCCGATGTCTGCCGCACCGTATTCGACATACGTCGGCACGTCCGCCGTCTTCGCGACGATGAAACGAATCTTCTTCTCCTCATTGGAAATGATGAGCTTGCGCGATTTCTCTTCCAGTCCCTCCGCCGTATAGCCGACGCGGGAAAAAAGCTCTTTGGACAGAGCGAAAAGCTTGCCCTTCGGAAAAGCAATCGTCAAGTAGTCTTTTCCGTTTATATCCATGAATTACACCTCGAATCACTAAGGAAGCGCTGATAAAACGAGGTCGCCCGGACGTGTGAAGATGGGCGGTTGAATTTATCAGTGCTTTCACTAATTCAGACTGTCCGCCTGCCGCAGCAACTGCAGTTCCATCGAGTCTCCGGCTGTGGGCGAACCGTGGTGCAGACGCACGACGGATGCCTCCCGGCTGCATCCCAAGAGACGCAATTTCTCACTGCCGATTTCGGCATGATGATAATAGACGTAAAGCGCATGGCGCCAAAAACCGAAGACGCCATCGCGCGAGACAGACGCATGACGGCGCGAAAAATGCGGCAGAAAGCGGTTCAGGAGAACGACAGCGACCTTTCCCAAAAGGCCGAGGTCGCCTTTCACGCGCCCCACATCGTGCAGGAGAGCGATGCGCACGAGAAAAATTTCGTCCACGCCGTTTTTTTTGTGTGCCAATTCCAATGCCGTATACGCCGTATGAAGCGCATGACGCTGATCGATGACGTCCATTGCATAGAACAGCCCACGCTCCCCTTCGGCAAGAAACCGGCGCACAAAAGCATGATCGCTTTCATTCAGATGCGCTGTGAGGGCATGGAGGAATTGCAAAACCCTCTGTTTCATGAAATGTAGATGAGCTCTTTATAGCCCTTGGATTTCCTGTACTCGTCGGCCTTCTGCTCTGTCTGCGCCTGAAACGCCGTTTCGCATGTCTTCCCCTGCTCACGCAGTTTCCTTGCCTCTCGCAGCGCCTCAGGCAGTTTGTCGTGTGCATAGGCGATGTAGCAGTCTTTGGATGGCAGGATTCGCTCTTGACTCTGACGCTCCTTTGCGAGAAGCAGGCGCTCGATGCCCAGCGCGAAACCTGTGGCGGGGCAAGGATTGCCGAAGCCCGCAAGCAGTTGGTCGTAGCGCCCGCCGCCGCATATAGGATAGCCTAACCCTGGGGCGTACGCCTCGAACACCATCCCCGTATAATAATTCAAATCGCGAATCACGCCGAGATCGAAAGAGACGTATTCGGCGACGCCGTATTCCTGCAACAGACGATAAATCTCCGACAGATTGTCGAGCGCCCTTCGCCCCTGCTCGTTCAATACAATGCTGTAGGCTTCGTGCAGGACATCCTTCTTTCCGTGCAGCGTGGGAATTCGCTTCATGCCCTCCTTTGCCGCAGCCGGAAGATCCGTTTCCTCCACGATTGCGGCAAGCTCTACGAGATCGTGCCGTTCCAAGGCAAATGTGACGCGCTCCTGCTGCGTCTTGGTGAAGTGCATCTGGCGCATCATGCCGCTGATGAAGTCGACCTGCCCGAGGCAGACTTGAAAATCCTGCAGCCCTGCCGCGCGGATGCCTTCGATGGCCAAGGCGATGACCTCGGCATCAGCCGCGACGGCGCTCGTGCCAATGAGCTCAACGCCGCCTTGATTGAATTCGCACTGCCGCCCCGCCTGCGCCTGCTCCGAGCGGAAAACGTTGCTGATATAAGCGAGCTTCAGCGGCAGAGGCTCCTCCCTCATGCGGCTCGCGACAAGACGTGCGATGGGCGTCGTCATCTCGTGGCGCAGCGCCAGCGTCCTGTTGTCCTGAGCGAAGAGTTTGAACATCTGCGGTTCCAGGCAGCGCCCGTTTCCCATCGTCAAGGTGTCAAGGTACTCAATGGCAGGCGTCGCGATCTCATCGTAGCCCCAGAGACGGAAAAGCCCCATGAGCGCCGCTTCCACATGGCGCTTTTCCTGCGCTTCTTGCGGCATGAGATCCCGCGTTCCATAGGGAATCCCAAAAATCCATTCATTTTCGGACATCTTCATCCACCTCTTGCCTGTTTTTTTCTTCCTTTTTCTGCCGCATTCTCTCCAGCACAAGTTCGTAGCCGTCGGCGCCGTAATTCAGGCAGCGCTTGACGCGGCTGATCGTCGCCGTACTGGCTCCCGTGCGCTCCACAATCGCATCGTACGTATTCCCCCGCCGCAGCATGGACGCCACTTCGAGGCGCTGCGCCATCGCCTTGAGCTCGGCGACCGTGCAGATGTCCTCAAAAAAAGCGTAACTTTCTTCTGTATTGCGCAGGAGCACGATTGCCGCCATAAGCTGATCGCTCAACTCGCTACGCAGCTTTTCGTTGATCATGTCCATCCCGTCCTTTTATCGAAGCAGCGAATTCTTTAGTTCTTTACTCTGTGAAAACAATTTTATTATAGCATTGATTTTTATATGCTGCAAGTAATTCCTGCAAACACATAAAAATTCGAGAGGCGCTGAAACTCGCCTCTCGAATTTTTGTCTGTGCAATATGGGAATCAGAAGAAATACTTGATACGTGACCAGATCTTCTTCACGTCCGTGCCCCTGTCGGCGATGTTCTCGCCATCAACGTAGGCAACGTAGCCGACGATGTTCTTTGCGAACGTATACTCGCCGCCGACTTCCCAGCCCTTCCAGCTGGATTCAAACGCACCGAACGTCGGCGCGACGATGCTCGTGTTGCCGAGATGGCGATAGGCGGCGTAGAGGCCGAAGCTGCCGTGATCGGCTTTCGAAGCGCCCTTGTACCTGAGTTCGGCATTGAAGTTGCGGTTGTACTTCTTTTCGAGATCGCCTTTCGTATTTTCGCCATAGTAGCCGCTGAGCTTGACGTTCTTGTCGAACTTGTAGTTGGCGCCGATGCCCCAGATGCCAACCGTATCGCTGCCATATGCCTTCGTTTCCGGCGTATAGCCTTTTGACTCAAGACCCGAAATATGGATGTACTCGCCCGTGATATCGAACTTGCTATTCGGACGGAACGTCAATGCCGCCTTGCCAAAGTCACCGGTATCCGTAGCAAAACTTTGCGGTGTACCGCCGTTTCTGTAACGAGTGGCAAATCTGTCTGCGCTGATGCGTCCACCCGTCAGGACAGCCGTGACCTTGTCCGTCGCATAAGTGACCTGTCCGCCCGAGAGGTTATCATCATAGACGACGCCCTGCTCGGTCGTCACGGGAAGGAGACCAGCCTCAATCGTCCAGTTGCCGTAGTGCCCCTCGACATTCGCCTGCTTGAGTTCCAAAGGCTTCGTCGTATCGTTTTTCATATCGGCGCGACCGTCGATGCGCGCGCGCACGAGCCAATGGTCGTTGATCGTGGCGACAGGCTTCAAGCGAAGTTCGAGACGGTTCAAGGAAGAATCCGGTCCATCATGGAACATCCTCTTGCTGGCCGTGTAGCGCATCTCGCCGCCCCACTTCACGTTGTCGATGCGGTCTTCAAGGTTGGCGACGCGCACGCCGAGGTTGCTGAGCTCTGCGCTGAACTCAGCCGCGAGGCGATCGATCATTGCCTTCTGCTGCGCGTTCGCCTGATCTTCCTTCGCCATCGCCTTGGCGACCATCTGCGCCATCTCATAGCGCGTGATCTCATTCTCGCCGCGATACGTGCCGTCGCCATAGCCCTCGATGATGCCTTCATCAGCAAGCTCAGCCACGGCATCGTATGCCCAATGATCCCTAGGCACATCGGCGAAGGGATTCGCCGCCGCAAAGGCGGAAACTGTCGTGCAGGAAAGTGCCGCAGCAAGCGCTGCCGTCAAAAACTTCTTGTTCATGAATGAAATTCCTCCTAAATGTTTCATAAATAAATCATGTTAATCCTTGCCCATCAGCTCTGCGACACGCACGCGCCGTACGAGGAAGCCCGATGCCGCTGCGCGTAAGCATTGGTCAAAGGCGAGCGCAATCCATGTGCCCAAGATGCCAAGCCCCATGCCGTAGAGCAGGAATGCAGTGAAGATGGGACGCAGAAAAGTCACGCTGACAAAGTAGCACATCGCCACCTGACCCGTTTTGCCGCTGCCGCGCAGGACGCCGGCAAAAATCAGCGCCAAGGCCTCGGGGAAACTCACTGCCGCCACGAAGAGCATGATGGGCGTTCCCATGGTGATGACCGCAGGATCGCGGTCGTAGAAACCGATGATGGAAGTTGAGAAAACTGCCGTCAATACTGCGGCGAGCAGAGAGAATGCCAGCCCCCACCGGACGCCTGCACGCAGGTAGGCGCGCCAACCATGTATGCGGCGTGCGCCGCAGGACTGGCCGGCAAGCACCATGCTCGCCTTTCCCATACCTTGAGCAAAGCCATAGTAAAGGTCGCAGAAATTCATGCAGATGCTGTGTACGGCAAAGGGAATCGTGCCAAGTTCCACAGCCATGCGCGAATAAAGTACCATGCCGACGCGCTCGCAGCCCATCTCACCGAAAATCCCGGCAAAGAGACTGCCGAAATCCCGCAAAAACGGCAGATTGGGAAAAACCTTCTGCATTCCACGAAAAATGCCCAAGCGGAAAAGCGCGACAAGTGTCGCAAGGAAAGCAAAGAACGAGCCTAAGAGCGTGGCAATCGCCGCGCCTTCGACCCCAAGCGCTGGAAACGGCCCGAGGCCGAAAATCAGGAATGCATTGCCTATGACATTGATGACATTGCTCGTCACATTGACAGCAAGCACGAGTGCCGTATTGCCGAAGCCGATGAGCACTGCCTGCAGAAGTGTCGCCATGGACAGAAAGAAGACTGCCGCAACGGCAATCGCTGCATAGCTGTGTGCAAAAGTGAAATACTCCTCTTTTGCTCCCATGAGGAGAAGCACATCGTCTACGAAGAGAAAGGCTGCAAGGTGCATGACAGCAAGAACCGGCATCGTGATGAACACCGAATGCAGAAGAGCCTCCCCCGCTTCTTGCCGTCTTCCCGCCCCGACATGACGTGCCACCAAGAGCACGACCACGGAGGCAAAGGAACGCGCAACGGTCAGAAGCACCATACGCGGCTGCTCGAAGACGCCGATTGCCGCAATGGACAACGTGCCCAAGGCGCCGACCATGACGAGATCCGCCATGCCCAAGAGATTCATGAATACGCCTTCCATGGCGGCAGGCATAGCGATTGCAATATACTTGCGATCGTGAGCGGTCAATGTCATAAATCGTCCCAAGCCCCTTTGTTTCCAGCTCGTCACATAATTACCGTTGCCAATTATACAACAAAGCCTTCCTTGCAACAAGACGATAATAAAAATCTTTTTCTTTTTAAGAATATCATCGTCAACTGCACGATTCGTTTCAGGCGCCCTTTGTCTCTTCTTGATCTTTTGCAAAAAGGTGACATGCTACGATATGTCCATCGGAAAGTTCCATGCGAGCAGGCTTCTTTTCCTTGCAGACCGGCATGCACTTGTCACAGCGATTCTGAAAAGGACAGCCCTTGGGCACATCGAGCGGACTTGGAATCTCGCCGCGAAGAAGCTGAACGTCCGCCTTGCCCTTGGGCTGCAGCGGAAAGACCGACTTCATCAAGGCCTGCGTATAGGGATGCTTCGCCTTGGGCAGATCCTTTGCGCGCAGGATTTCGACGACATTGCCTAGATACATGACGACGACGCGGTGCGTGAGCAGCGCGACGAGCGCCAGGTCATGGCAGATGAAGAGGATGGAGATGCCCTTCTCCTTCTGCAGTTTTGCCAGAAGTTCGACGACCTTTTCCTGTACGGAGACGTCGAGCGCACTCGTCGCCTCATCGCAGACGAGGATTTCCGGCTCAAGCGCCAATGCGCGTGCGATGCCGACGCGCTGCCTTTGCCCGCCGCTCATATTGCCGGGATAACGCTCGGCAAATTCTGCGGGAAGTTCGACGAGGTTCAATAGCTCCTTCGCCTTTTCCGCTGCACTCGTCTTCAAAAGTCCGAAGTTGCGCAAAGGTTCGGCAAGGATGTCCTTGATCTTCATCTTGGGATTGAACGCCGTACCGGGGTCTTGAAAGACCATCTGGATGTTGCGGCGATTCTGCCGCGCTTCTTCTCCCGTAAGAGATGTGATTTCCTTGTTCTGAAAGAAAATCTTGCCCTCCGTCGGCTTATGAAGCTGCATGAGCGTCTTGACCAGCGTACTCTTGCCGCAGCCGCTCTCGCCCACGATGCCGAGAGTTTCCCCCTTGCACAGGGAGAAACTCACATCATCGCAGGCCGTGAGCGCACGGCCGTCAGCTGTAGGGAAACGCTTCGTGATATGCTCGATGCGCAGGACTTCTTCGTTTTTAACTGGCATACGACATACCCCCGATCTGCGGCACGGAATGCAGGAGTTCCTTCGTGTAGTTCGCCTGCGGGTTTTCGATGATCGCCTCAGACGTTCCTTCTTCCACGACGTGCCCGTTCTGCATGACCATGATTTTGTCCGACATATAGGTGGCAACGCCGAGATTGTGCGTGACGAGGATGATGGCCGTGCCGTCCTCGCGGCAGATTTTCATCAGTTCCTTGACCACCTGCGCCTGCGTCGTAACATCAAGCGCCGAAGTCGGCTCATCTGCCAAGAGGAGCTGCGGACGAAAGAACATCGCCATGGCGACGCCGACGCGCTGACGCATGCCGCCTGAAAGCTCAAAGGGAAAGCTGTCCATGATGGTATCGGGGTTCGGAAGCTGCATCTTGTCCAGCATTTCCTTCGCCTCTTTTTCCGCCTTCTGTGGATCCATCGAGCTGTGCTCAAGGATGTACTCGACAAACTGGCTGCCGATCGTGCGGATGGGATTCATCATGCTGCCGCTGTCCTGGAAAATCATCGAGATGTTGCGCCCACTGATGTCACGCCACATCTTCGGCGTATTTTTCAGCATGTTCACGCCGGAAAAGATGATCTCGCCTTCATTCACGCGCCCCTCGTGGGGGAGGCAGCCCAAGACTGCGCGTATGACGCTGGTCTTGCCGCTGCCGCTCTCGCCCACGAGTGACAATACTTCGCCGGAATCGAGGGAAAAACTTATGCCATGCACCATCTCGGTGCCGGCATATTGGATATGGAGGTTCTTGACCTCAAGAAGCATATCGTTCTTCCTTTCTCCTTACTTTGCCGGGCGGATCTTGTTCGTCACCCAATAGTAGTCGGACGGATACATCGTCGCACCCGTGATCTTCGTCGAACTTATGATGTTCGTCTCAGGATAGCCGAGGAAGAGTCCCGCGCCATCGTTCATGATGATCTGCTGGATGTCGATCATGAGCTGGCGGCGCTTCGCCTTGTCGAATTCCGTGGAAAGCTCGGCGAACTTCGCGTCGAGCGCAGGATTGCTGTAGCCCGAGCCGTTCTGCGGGTTGTCGCCATCCTTGTTCGTGCGCCAGTACCAGTTGAGGAAGATCTCGGGATCTCCCGTGTTCGCCGTCGTGATGTTAGAAATCAGCAGGTCGTACTCACCGTTGATGCCCATCTTGTCGATGAGGTTGTAGTCGACGCTCTTGATCTTGACGTCAATGCCGACCTTCTTGGCGTCCGCCTGCACGGCTTCCGCATAGATGGGCAGCTCGGCGCGGCTGTTGTAAATGACGAAATCAACGCTCAGCGGCTTGCCGTCCTTGTCACGGATGCCGTCGCCGTCCGTGTCCTTCCAACCAGCTTCGTCGAGCAGCTTCTTGGCGCGCTCCACATCGTAGTGGTTCGGGTCGGTGAGCTGATCGAAGCCGTAGTCCATGGAAGGAGGAATCGGTGCCTTGCCCTCGATGAACGTGCCCTTCAGGATGATCTCGTTGTAAGACTTGCGGTCACACATGCTGATGAAGGCTGCACGAACCTTCGGATCGCCCAATACGCCCTTCTGGTTGATGCGTGCAAGCACCACGCGCAGCGAGGCGATGCGGTCGACGTGGAATTTCGATGTGTCGCTGAAAAGACCGATGTCGCCCGCGCCGATGTTCACAGCCATATCGACTTCGCCCGACTGGAGAGCCATAGCTCGCGTGTTCGGATCGTCAATCGAGGGAATCTCGACCTTCTCATACGGCACTTCGCCGTCCCAGTAGTGCGGATTCTTCTTCATGACCGCCTTTTCCTTGGTGAAGGATTCGCAGACATAAGGACCCGTGCAGATCGGACCCTGCTTCGCAAAGTCGCGCTCACCTTCCGCCGTCGTATCAACGATGAGGAAGAGCGGGTCAGCGAGGAAGCCCGGCATATTCGGCTCAGGCTTCTCCGTCGTGATGATGAGGTTCTGCCCTTCCGCTTTCATTTCCTTGTACTTGAAGAACGTTTCCGCGCGCTTGTTCTTCGCGAAAGCGCGCTCGATGGACGCCTTGACCGCTTCCGCCGTCAGATCCTTGCCGTTCGAGAACTTCACGCCGTCGCGAATCTTGAACGTCCACGTCAGGTGGTCGTCGCTGATCTTCCAGCTCTCTGCGAGCCACGGCTGCACGTTCATCTTCTCGTCGAACTTTGCCAAGGCCTCGCCCATGCCGTAGCGCATGACGACCCAGCCAAAATAGTTCTCCGTCGGCTCCAAGCTGTCGGCGAAGTTCGTCACGCCGACCTTGAGCGTCGAATTGTCCGCCTTGTCCGAGCCGCAGCCCGCGAAGATTGCGGCGGAGAATACCAAGGTGAATACAAGGAAAAGCCATCGTTTCATTTTGTTCACAAAAATACCCCTTTCTTAATTTGCCTTTTTGGGATCCATGACATCGCGCAGACTGTCGCCCCAGAGATTGAAGATGGCGACGACGATGAGGATCGCGACGCCCGGATAGACCATGAGCCAGGGCGCTGTCTGGATGAACTGCCGCCCCTCGTTGAGCATGAGTCCCCACTCGGGCGTCGGCGGCTGTGCGCCGAAGCCGAGAAACGACAGGCCGGCAATCTCCATCATCATGGCGCCGATGTCCGTCGCTGCCGTCAAGATGATCGTCGGCAGAAGATTCGGCGCGATGTGACGCCAAATGATCATCGAAGTGCGCGTGCCGTTCGTGACGGCGGCAGAGAGGAAGTCCTGCTGCGCCAGCTTGAGCGTCAGGCTGCGCGCCAGTCGCGCGTACCTCGTCCAGCCGACGGCGGAAAGCGCCAGAATCGTGTTCGCGATGCTGCCGCCGAGCATGCCGGCGATGGCGATAGCAAGCACGATTCCCGGGAAAGCCAGCACCATGTCCGTGAAGCGCATGAGCAAGGTGTCGACCTTGCCGCCCGTAAAGCCGGCGATGATGCCGATGAGCGTGCCGACGACGGACATGATGAAGACGATGCCGAGCGCCATGGCGATGGAAATCCTCATGCCGTAGAGGATGCGCGTGAAGGAATCCCTGCCGAGCTTGTCCGTGCCAAAGAGATGCTCTGCGGACGGCGGCAGAAGCGACGTCTGCATCGAGGACGTATACGGGTCATACGGCGCCAGATACGGCGCGACGACCGCTGCCAAAATGAGCAGAACGACCAAGACTGAATAAAGATAAAAAAGTTTTCTGTCCTTCGCCATCAGCGTCCCCCCCTCTTCAAGCGCGGATCAAGCTTCGCGTAAGAAATATCGACGAGGAGGTTGATAAGCATGTAGAGTATGGCAATCCACAGCACGAACCCCTGCACCAGCGGATAGTCGCGCATCTCGATCGCATGAACGGCCATCTTGCCGAGTCCCGGCCACGAGAATACCATCTCGATGACGGCGACGCCTCCCAAGAGCCAGCCGATGGCAAGCCCCAGGAGCGTCACGAGCGGCAGGCAGGCGTTCGGCAGCACATGACGCCAAAGGATGCGCTGCATGGAAAGACCACGCGCCTTCGCGCCGATGACGTAGTCCTGTCCAAGCTCTTCGAGGACAGCCGTGCGCACCTGCCGCGTATACTTCGCCGACATGACGACGGCGAGCGTGAACGCAGGAAGCACGATGCCTCGCGCCGTGATGTCACCGCCCGCAATCGGGAAGAGGTGCAGCTTCAATCCGAAGATATAGAGCAGCACGAGTCCGATCCAAAAGCCCGGCATTGAGACGCCGAAGAACGACAGCACACGGATCACATAGTCAATCCAGCGGTTGCGGTAAAGGGCTGCGACGATGCCCAATGGCAGGGAGATCAAGACCGTCATGGCAGTCGCAGCTACGGCGAGCGCCAGCGTGCCCGGCAGGCACTGCATGAGCTTGTCGAACACGGGGATCTTCGCCGAATATGAGCGTCCCATGTCGCCGTGCAGCACGCCGCCCAGCCATCTCCCATACTGCACGAGAAACGGCTGATCGAGTCCCAGCTCCTTGCGCGTCGCGTCGATCGTTTCCTGTGACACGACGGAATCGCCGACCTCCAAGAGCGTTTCCGCAGGATCGCCCGGCGAGAGATACGTCAGGCTGAATGTCAGAAAGCTCACGCCGAAGAGCGTGATGAGCATCTGACACAGGCGACGTATCAATTCTTTTCCTTTCAATGCAATACCTCATCTCCTTAAAAATTATATAAAAAAGACATTTGCGACCGAATCCTCAGAGCCGGCCTCTATAAGGAAACGCCATCTATCCGGCGTTTCCGTAAAAAAACGCATGTCCGTCAACCAAGACAAGACATGCGGATTTTTCCTGCAAGCGCAAAATACCAAAGGCATATTCTGCCATCAGAACACACCTTGGCATCCATCTCCCCATCTCTCGTAAGTCAAGCAATGAATCTTATCATAAGCAGGCTTTCTGGCTCTCGGATCATCGTTTGTTTCCGTCTTCCCGGGTTTTCCCCAGTGACATGTCAGGAAGTGCCGATGCATTTAGCACTTTCATCAGAAACAGTGATTTCAGCGTTTCCCATGGAAACAAATTCCCCGATTACAGCTGCGGGACAGCATGGGTCTTTCACCCGTTTTCCTCTCATCGCTCGCCGATATACATCGGCGACACTTATGACGTCTGTATGAATTTTTGAGAAACTAATTACTATCGGTAATTATATAGCAAAGTTCCTATCATGACAAGCGTACGAAAAAATTTTCTTTAAAAAACATTATTTCTCCTTGCGATATACCTGTACGCTCAGCCATCCTCCTGCTGCTCCATCTGGCGATGCATAAAATCTCTGCCGAAGACCTTGAGCGTGTAGTAAAGGCCGATGAAGAACGGGATGTACTCGGCGATGAGCCGCCAGCAAACGGCGAGGATGCCGACGGTGCCTGCCGGCACGGAATCGGCGAAGAGCAAGACGAAGCCTCCCTCCGCTATGCCGGAGCCGCCGGGCGTCGGCGTGAAGTAGAGCAGCATGTTGAGGAAAATCATGCGCCCCATGACCGTGTACCAATCGGCCTCCGTCACGCCGAGTCCCAGAAGAAGACACGGAACGATGGCATAGATGAACATGAGGCTCAAGCCTGATTCAAAAAAGATGCGAAGCATGCTCTTGGGCGAGGAAGCGAGGAGATGCACGCCCGTCTTGAGATCACGATAAAAAGAGATCAGCTTTTTGCTGCGCTTCGCGCTCAGTCGCTTCGTCAGGCGCAGGACGATGTAGTCGAACGCATTCGCGCGAAAGGCAAGCGCGATGAGTGCGATGACGACGAAGGCGATGACGGAGATGAGCATCAGCGTATGATTGTCCACGCCGGGCAGGATGCCTGCGTCGTGCAGGAAGATGAACGGCATGCAGCATATAAGGAAGAGGATGGACACGAGGGTTCGCACGATGACGAGCACCGTCGCCTTGCCCGCCGGTACGCCTGCATGGCGCAGGAACATGAGCTGCGCCACAGCGCCGCCCGTTGCCCCCGGCGTCAGAAGCGCGAGGAAGTAGTTGCCGAAGACCACCTGCACCGCCTGTCCCAGCGTGATGTGCTCGCCCGAGATCTTCACGAGGTGCATGAGGCGCGTGCCGTCAAGCGTCAGACCAAGGCTCACGCATAGGAGCGCAAGGGCGATGGACCACGGCTGGAACGCCGTGAGATTTTTCAACGTATGAATGTCGACTGTCGAATAGATGACAGCGCCCGAGATGAAGAAAACGAGCAGCAGCGGTACGATGAAACGCTTGCAGAACACCTTCATTTGACACCTCCTCAGAGCGGCCCGGCGCAGTTTCTCAGCTCATTGCTCTTTGCCGGCTGTCCGCGCCTCGCAATTCACATATTCTTCGTGACTCGCATAGGCGCTGTGATTGTGAATCGACTCAAAATTCTCGCAGAAAAGCGAGAACCAAAAGAGTCCGGGCAAAGGACGCAGGGCGAGCACGAGGTCGCGCAGGATGTCCTCGACGAATTTCGGCTGCTCGTATGCCTTTTCCGTCACATACTTCTCATCTTCACGCTTCAGCAGCGGATAGATCGGGCACGACGCCTGCTCTTCCATGAGCGCGGCGAGATCCTCGATGAAGATGCACGGCGCGGGCGGCTTGAACTCGACGATTGCTTGCAGAAGACTCCTCTGATTGTGCGCACCGTAGCGCGAGATCGCCTTGCTGCACGGGCAGAGGGATGTCGCAGGCACGGTGACGCCGAGACGGAACGACATCGCCTCGCCCGCACGCTTTTCGCCCTCGAAGAAGCAATCAAGGTCGAGCACGGATTTCTTGCCGCTTGCCGGCGCTTCCTTCTCGATGAAATACTTGAAGGAAAGGCGCAGCTTCGCCGTTTCTGCTTCAAGACGATGAAGCGCGTCCTGCAGCATGGCTTCCATCTCTTCTTCCGCTACGGGCTTGTCGCACCACTGCTGCAAGATTTCCAAGAAGCGGCTCATGTGCGTGCCCTTGTACTCCTTGGGAAGGGAAACCGTAAAGCGGATGCGCGCTGTGACTTGCTGGAAATCGCCCGCCTTCGTCTTGATGCGAAACGGCAGATGGGCGTCCTTGATGCCGACATGCTGTATGTCGATGCCGCGCATATCCGCGCTTTTCTGTATGTCTTTCATCATCGTTTCTTCAGCGTTTTTCATACTCGATCGGGTCTTTTATGCCGGCAGCCGCGAAGCCCTGCAGGCGCAGTTTGCAGCTGTCGCAGACGCCGCACGCCTTTTCACCGCCGCTGTAACAGCTGTGCGTAAGCTCCAACGGCACGGCAAGACGCGTCGCCAAGCGCACGATATCGGCTTTGGACAAATTCTGCAGAGGCGTGACGATCTCGATGCGCTTTCCTTCGGAGGCCGCTTCCGTCGAGTAGTCCGCGACGGCCTGAAAATGCCGGATAAATTCGGGACGGCAGTCGGGATAGCCCGAATAGTCGACGCTGTTGACGCCGATGTAGACGGAGCGCGCGCCGATGGTTTCGGCATAGCCGAGCGCATAACTCAAGAAGATCAGATTTCTTGCAGGCACGTAGGTCACGGGAACCGACGTGCGCGAAACGTCGCCCTCGGGCACGGCGATGCTGTCGTCCGTCAGCGCCGAGCCGCCGATCGCTTCCATATTCGTCTCGATGATCAAATGACGATTCACTTTGTAAAAAGCTGCAATCTTCTTCGCGCCTTCCAGCTCGATGCTGTGACGCTGATGATAGTCAAAGCTGATGGGATAAAGTTCTTTCCCCTGCTCCTTTGCGACGGCCATGCAGGTCGTCGAATCAAGTCCGCCCGAAAGCAGCACTACCGCCTTTTCCATTCGCGTTTCCTCCTCCTTTAGCCACGAATCGCCTGAATCGCTTTTTCTATATCGCTCGCCCCATAGACGGCAGAGCCTGCGACGAGGATGTTCGCCCCCGCCTCTCTCACGAGCGGCGCCGTCTCGGCATTGATGCCACCATCGACCTCGATGTCGAGAGCGAAATCATTTTCTTCTGCCGTATGACGCAGAAGCGCGATTTTTTCGAGCATCGACGGAATGAACTTCTGTCCGCCGAAACCCGGATTGACCGTCATGATGAGCGCCATGTCGATGTCTGCCATAAGTTCTTCGAGCATGACGAGCGGCGTCGCAGGATTGAGCGCGACGCCCGCCCTGCAGCCGAGAGATTTGATCTCCTGTACGAGGCGATGGGCATGACGCACCGCCTCGATATGAAAGGTGATGACGTCCGCACCGGCCTCGGCGAAGGAGGCGATCTGCGCTTCCGGGCGCTCGACCATCAGATGCACATCAAAAACCGCCGCAGAGCATTTGCGAAGCGACTTCACGACGGGAGCGCCCAACGTGATGTTCGGCACAAAAGCGCCGTCCATGACATCGATATGGACGTACTCCGCCCCGGCAGTTTCAATGCGCTGTACCTCATCGGCAAGATGCGCGAAATCCGCCGAGAGAATCGACGGCGCCACTTGAATCATCGATATACCTTCTTTCTCTGTACACTCTGCTGCAGCATTTCCAAATAGGAAGCATAGCGTGAGTCTTCAATTCTTCCCGCCTGCACGGCTTCCTTGACGGCGCAGCCCGGCTCGTGGCTGTGCGTGCAGGGCTGAAATCGGCAAGCGCCGAAAAAGGAACGAAATTCGGGAAAAAGCCCCGGGAGCGCACAAGGCTCGATCTCAGCAAGCTCCGTAGCGCTGAAACCCGGCGTATCGACGAGGAATCCTCCGGCGAACGGCAGAAGCTGCGCCGTTCGCGTCGTATGCCTGCCGCGCTTGATCTTCTCGCTGACAGCGCCCGTAGAAAGGGCAATGCCCGGCGCGAGGCAGTTCAAGAGAGAGGATTTTCCTACACCCGATGAGCCGGCAAACACGCTCGTCTTTTCCTCGACAAGAGACTGCATGTCTGCCACACCTTCCCCTGTAACAGTGGACAGCAGGCATACAGGATAGCCGATTTCGCGATAGAGCGCGGCGAGGGCAGGAATCTCCGCCTCATCGCCCTCCAGCAAATCCATCTTGTTGATGCAGAGGACGATGCGTTCGATCTTCGACCACTCGGCAAGCACGAGAAAACGGTCGATGAGCACGGGATTAATATCCGGCTCGCGTGCGGCGAATACGAGGACGACCTGATCGATATTGGCGACCAACGGGCGGCGCAAAAGACTCTTTCGCTCACAGCGCCGCTCGATGACGCCCGCGCCGCCTTCTGTAAGCTCAAGCTCCACGTCATCGCCCGGTACGACGGCAATGCGTTCCTTTTTCAGGCGGCCTCGCAGCTTCGCCTCTACAAGCCCCTCTCGTGTCGCCACGTAGAAGAAACTGTTTTGCGCTCTGAGCACTTTTCCCTGCAACAAACCGTCCTCCTCTCCCACTTGCTAGCGGTTCGACTTGCCGCCGCTTGCGTCCTTGCTCGGCGTCTTGTCGCCTGCATTGTCGTCCGACGCGCGCTCCTTCGTCTTCGAAGACTTCTTTTCCGTTTCGGCGGCAAGCACAAGGTCAACCGCCGTGCCTTCTTCCACCTCGCTGCCTGCCGCCGGGCTCTGACGCACGACCGTGCCTGCCGCCTGCGAACTCGCTTCCTTCGTGACGGAGCCTACATGAAGTCCGCGGTTCTTGATCGCTTCCTTGGCGCTTGATTCCGCGCCGCCGACGACGCTCGGCACGGAGACCTTGCGCGGACGCTCGCCCTTGCTGATCACGAGGTCGACAACCTGCCCCTTGCTGATCTTCGATCCCGCACGCGGGTCCTGTCCGATGACGCTCCCCGCAGGCTGCGAGGAGAACTCTTCCGTCACGACGCCGAGTTTCAAGCCCGCTCCGGTCAGCTTGCTCTCTGCCGCTGACTTCTGCATCCCCTTGAGTTCCGGCATACTGACTTCCTCGCCGCCCTTGCTCACGTAGATGGTCACGAGGCGCTCTTCCTTGACCTTCGAACCTCCCTCGGGATCTTGCTTGACGACCTGCCCTGCCGGTATATTGGAATCGTACATCTCCGCGATGTCCACGCGCAGTTTCTTGTCCTCCAACTTCTGCTTGGCGACGGCCAGCGTCTGTCCCGTCACATCGGGAACGACGACTTCCGCACCGCTCCAAAACTTTCCATAGGAAAGGAATGCGCCTGCAAAGAAGCCAAAAAACAATACGAGGAACAGAATGAAAAGGAAGGCCTTGGAGCGGTATGCCTTCTTCGCTGCACCGCCATGCCCGACATCCGGAACATGCACGGAAGGCCGCTCTTCCTGCCCATGTCTTGACAAAAGAGATGAATCGACCTCGGCCTCACGCACGCGCGGCAATACCTGCGTCGCATAGGGATCGAGCAGCGACGATGCCGAGCCGCCAAGCATCGCCTCATCCTGCGCGATCTGCCGCACGACGGTTTCACTGTCGGGCCGCCGATTCGGATCCTTTGCCATCAATTCCGCAACGAGAGCCTCGACGAATGGCGGAATCGACGGGTCGATGGCGCAGACGGAAAGAGGCTCTTCCTGCAAGTGCTTCAAGGCGATGCCAACGGGGGTTTCACCAGTGAAGGGCAACTCGCCCGTGAGCATTTCATAGAGAACGACGCCGAGGGAGTAGACATCTGACTTCGGCGTGATCGAAGCGCCCTTCGCTTGCTCCGGCGAAAAATAATGCACGGAGCCAACGATGTTGCCTGTATACGTCGACGTGACCGAACTCACGGCGCGAGCGATGCCGAAATCGGCGACCTTGATGCGCCCGTCCTCCATCACGAGGATGTTGTGCGGCTTGATGTCACAGTGGACAAGACCGTTCTTGTGCGCATGATGCAGAGCCTCGGCAATCTGACGCGCAATGGCGAGCGCCGTGGCAACGGGCAGGCGTCCGCCCGCATCAAGCTCTTCGCGCAGGGTCTGCCCCGAAACGTATTCCATAACGATGTAGTGGGCGTTTCCCTCCTGCCCGACATCGTAGATATTGACGATGTTGGGATGCGACATCTTCGCGGCTCCCTGTGCTTCAGCTTGAAAGCGTGCTACAAACTCGGCGTCACTCGCGAATTGGGCGTGCAGCACCTTGACCGCGACCGTTCGATCGAGCAGTTTATCGTGCGCCTTATATACATCAGCCATGCCGCCGCTTCCAACAAGCTCCACAAGCTCATAGCGATTGCCTAAAATGCGTTGTTCCATGGCACTGCCTCCTAATCATCTTGCAACTTTTCCAACAGCTTCCGTGCGATTGGTGCAGCTTCTGTGCCGCCTCCGCCGCTGTTTTCCACAAGGATGGCAAAAGCCACCTTTCGACCTTTTATTTCCGCCGAGCCGATGAACCACGCATGATCCTCGCCCGAATTTTCCGCCGTGCCCGTCTTGCCCGCTACGCGCACGCCACGGAGTGCCGCCGCCGTGCCCGTGCCTTCCTGCACGACCTCCTCCATGAATCCATGAATCAAGGAGGCGCGCGCCGCCGTCGTAGCCTCGAACCACTTCTCGCTTCGATGCTGTTCGAGTGTGATGCCGTTGGGCGTCACGACACGTTCGACCATGTAGGGCTTCATTACGACACCGTCATTTGCAAACGCTGCGGCGAGCAGCGCCATGTGCAGCGGCGTGACGAGAAGCGTGCTCTGCCCGATGCCGATCTGAGCCGTATCTCCTTGACCGAGGGAAGCGAAGTCGGGCAGATGCGCTGCCGCCTCCGCCAATTCGCCCTGCGCCGTCTCCTCAAAACCGAAGCGCTGGAAGGCGTCCGCCAGTTTCTTGCCGCCCAGGCGCAGCGCAAGCGAGCCGAACGTCGTGTTGCAGGACTCGATCAAGGCATGCTCCACATCGATCCTGCCGTGCACAGCGCCGTGGCTCTCGTGGATGACCGAATCCCCCACTTTGAGCGCCCCCGTGCAGTCAAAGACCTCCTTGCTGTTCGTGACGCCGTTTTCCAACGCCGCATCGAGAATCAATGGCTTGATGGTCGACCCGGGCGGATAAAGACCTTGCAGCGCACGGTTTACGAGCGGACTTTCCTTGTCCTGCCTCAGGCTGTCCCACTGCGCTTGAACATCGGACGGATCGAACGAGGGACGCGATGCGAGCACGAGAACCGCCCCGCTTTCCGCATCGAGCATGACGACAGCCCCGCGCCTTTCTCCCAGCGCCTCGTATGCCGTTTCCTGCAGTGCGGCATCGAGTGTCAGATAGACGTCATCGCCGCGTGCGGAAGAGAAAATCTGCGCGAGCGGCCCCAGTCGCCCGAGAAGTCGGCTGTGTCCGGAAAGCTCTGCTCCCTTATAAGCCTCGATGCCCGTACTGCCGATCGTATCATCAAGATAGCCCGTGACCGGTGCCATGATCCGCCCGTAAGGATAGCGCCTTTCGCCCACATTGGGGCTGAGCGCGAGAACTTCACCCTTTCGATCAAGGATGCTGCCGCGCAGCACGCTGTCCTCGGCGAGAGCCGCGCGGCGATTCAGTGGATGCTCTGCGAGCCGATCCGCTTCCCAGACCTGCAGATAGACGACATAAAGCGCCAGGCAGGAAAATGACAGGAGCAAGAGGATGGCCGTGCGCAGGATATACCTTGTATTATTTCGCTCAACCATGTCGATTCTCCTTTTTGGAAAGCACAGTCAAAATGCCGAGCAGCATGAAGCTGGCGATCATGGAACTGCCCCCGTAGCTTACAAAGGGAAGCGTGATGCCCGTCAGCGGTAAGAATTTCGTCACGCCTGCGATGATGATGAAAGCCTGCAGGAGAAACACGACCGCGATGCCAGCGGCAAGCAGCATGCGCGTCTCTTCCCGGCAGGCGAGCGCGATGCGTATGGCACGATAAAAAAACAGGGCAAAGACGAGCATGACGCCCAAGGAGCCGAGCAACCCCAGTTCTTCCGCAATCGCCGCAAAAATAAAATCCGTATGCACCTCGGGAATCAAATTGGGATGACCGTGCGCAAAACCCGCGCCCCAAACGCCGCCCGAGCCGAGTGCAAAGAGGGACTGCACGACTTGATAGGCGCTGCCCGAAGGATCGCTCCAAGGATCGAGCCAGATGTTGAAACGCACGCGCACATGGGAAAAGAACGAGTAACTGAGCGCGGCTGCGCCCAGAAAGAACGCGAAGGCAAGCGCCACATAAGATTTTCGACCCGTAGCCATATACGTCATGGAAACAGCTATGCCAAAAAAGAGCAGAGCCGAACCGAGATCGCGCTGCACGACGAACATCAAGATGGCGATGCCCCAGATGAAAAGGAGCGGCGCAATGAAGCGAAGCACGGGCAGCTTCAGCCAAAGAAGCCTGTGCCTAGGCAGCGTCAACACCTCCCGATGCTCCGTCAGATAGGCGGCAAGAAACATGATGATGACGATCTTGCCAAATTCCGATGGCTGCACGGCGAAAGGGCCGAAGACGATCCAGTTGCGGCTGCCGCCGATCTCCGTGCCGAAAAAGAGCGCCGAGCACAGGAGCAGAAGACAGAAGACGCCCAGAAGATATGGATAGGAAAGGAGGCGAAGAACCCTCTCCCCAAGAAAGACGAGGAAAAGATAAACGATCAGACCGAGCAGCAGCCAGCGCATCTGTGTCAAAAAGAGCGCGGGCTTCAAGCGTCCGATCATGATGAGGCCGAGACTTGCGAGCAGCATGGCCGCAGGGAATAGCGTCAAGTCCGTTCCATCTCGTCTGCCCAAAATGAACTGCGTGAAGAATGCACCGACGATGACGGCCGCAAGCCAGGGCAGCAGCAAGAGATCCGCCGTCAGACGATGTGCAAAAAGCAGTACGCCCGTGCCCAGCAGCAGGATGCCGAGCGGAGGCAGCAGCAGGTGCAGCTTAGCCTCTTTCATCGCATTCCACCACGATGGCTGTGATATTGTCGAGTCCTCCTGCCAGAAGAGCAAGCTCGACGAGAGTCCGTGCCTTGTCCGCAGACTCTCCCTGCAGAGTCTCGCGAATGGCGGCTTCTCCAACCATATTCGTCAATCCGTCCGAGCACAGGAGAAAGATGTCGCCAGCCTCAATCGTGAAGCTTCCCGTATCGACGACGAGTTTTTCTTCCACGCCGACTGCACGCGTCAGAAGATTTTTTTTCGGATGATTCCTCGCCTCCTCTTCCGTGATGGAGCCTCGATCGACGAGATCTTGTACGAAGGAATGGTCGCGCGTGAGCCGCCTGAGCACACCCTTTCGCAGAAGATACAGGCGGCTGTCGCCCACATGCGCCCAATACGCTGCATTTTCCCTATACTGCAAGGCGACGACTGTCGTCCCCATACCCTTTCGGGCTTCACTCGCTGCCGCTGCACAGAGAATCTTGCTGTTCGCTGCCTGTACGGCGTGAAGCAAAGCTTTCTCGCCGCATTCATGCACAGCATCGGAAAACATCTCAGCGAATACATCGACGAGCATCGCGCTCGCCACTTCTCCTGCGGCATATCCCCCCATGCCGTCCGCCACGACATACGTATCAGGCGGTATGAAGGCGCATGCATCCTCGTTGCTCTCGCGCACCTTTCCCCTGTCCGTCGCTTTCGAGACTTTCAAAAAAATCACCTCTCAAACCTCAGTGTCACAAAGCCGATGCGTATGAGATCCCCCGGCTTCAGATAAGCCTTTCCCTGCAGGATCGCATCGTTCAGATACGTGTGGTTCATGCTGCCCATGTCCTCGATGACATACTGATTGTTTACAAGACGTACGACAGCATGACGATGCGATACGAAGGAATCGGGAATGCGGATGTCGTTGTCGGCGCTGCGCCCGATCGTCAGTCCCTGCGTGAAGGCGAAGCGCTTGCCCAAAAGCGTTTCATCGCCCGCCTCCACGACGCTAAGCACGGCTTCGTCAGGCAATATTTCACGCGGCTTTATTTCCTGCCGCAAAGCCTTGGCGTCTTCAAACATCGCCTGTGCCAGGCGTGCGATAAAACGAAAGAGCAGCAGCAGGACGCCGTATTGAAAAGCTACGCTCAGAACGCGCAGCAAAAGATCTGAACCCGGCAATCATATCACCTCATAGCGCAGGACGGAATTTCCAATCTGAATCTCATCACCATGTCGCAGCCATGATTCGAGCACGGGACGTCCGTTGAGAAGCGTGCCGTTCGTACTGTCCTCATCCTGCAGAAAATGGCGATGCCTTTCATAGCGGATGGAGGCATGGACGCGCGAAGCGTTGGGATCGGTCAAGATGAAATCGCTTCGTTCACGTCTACCGAGAAAGATCTTTTTCTCGCCGAACGCGAGGTAAGAGTCGAGATCTGCTCCTTCCACGACCGTGAGCGAAGCAATCTTGTACTCCGTCGGCAAATCGAGCGGCACTTGGAAAGACGGTCTCTGCAGGACGATCGTGTGCTGCTCCTTCACCGCCTGCGCCACGCGCTGCACCATGTCAGAATATGATGCCTTCACGCGGCACAGGCCGAGAGAAAGTTCCGCATCCTTCTGGATGTTGATGGCAAGTTTCCCATCCATGAAGGCATCGAGCAGGATGACTTTTTTCTCCGCCAAGATGTGAAGATCATCAAGGAAGCGCTGTGACGAAAGGTGGTGGCAATCTTCCTCGTTCATAAGGATCGTATAGGCATTGGGCAAGATCCATTCTTTCTTCCCTTTTTTCGCCCGCCGCTTCGCGTTCGCGATTTCTTTTTCGAGCTTCTTCTCCACCTCGATCGGTTCAAGGGCGCTGCCAAACTTCTTATTGAAAAATCCTTCGATATGATTTTCCAAAAATGTTTCCCATTTGGTAAAAGCCATGGAATCCCTCACAATCTATTGCTTCTCTTCGTTCTCGGACATGTGACGGTTACGCAGTTGTCCGCAGGCCGCCTGTATGTCAACGCCCATCTCCCGACGTACCGTGGCCGTGATGTGACGGTGCGTGAGCGCACGACAGAAGGCTGCGGTGCGCTCCTCTGATGGCCGCTCGAAGCCCCGCTCCTTCACGGGATTGATGGGAATGAGATTGACGCTTGCAAGCTGTCCTTCGAGAAGTTCGGCCAATTCCTGGGCCTCCCGCTCGCCGTCGTTCACGTCGCGGATGAGGATGTACTCGTATGTGACGCGCCGCCCCGTCTTTTCCGCATAGCGTTTTCCTGCCGCAACGACATCCGACAATGGATACTTGCGATTGATCGGCATGAGTTCGGAACGAAGTTCCTCGCGCGGCGCATGGAGCGAGATGGAAAGCGTCAGAGGCATGCCCTCTTCGGCAAGACGGTCTATAGCGGGAACGATGCCCGAAGTGGACAGCGTGATGCTGCGATAGCTGATGTTCAGCACGTATTCTTCATGCAGCAGGTGCAGGAAATCCACGACATTTTCATAGTTCATCAAAGGCTCTCCCGATCCCATCAAGACCATGGTGTCGACCTTCCCGCCCTGCGATCTCAGCATTTCCTCGATGAAGAGAACCTCGGCGAGCATTTCCCCCGCCGTCAGATCACGCGCCAATCCGTGCAAGGTCGATGCGCAGAAGGAGCAGCCCATATTGCAACCCGCCTGCGTCGATATGCATATACTGTTGCCGTAAGGTTGACGCATGAGCACGGCTTCCACAGCCGCGCCGTCGGAAAAGGCGAGCAGGAACTTGCTCGTCCTGCCGTCGGCGGCATCGAGCCTCGCGCGCAAAAGAGGCGTGTCGATCGTGTATCTCGTCTCAAGTTCCGTGCGCAGGGACTTTGGCAGATTCGTCATGTCGGAAAAACGCTTCGCACATTTCTTGTAGAGCCATTCCGCCACCTGCCTCGCGCGGTATTTTTCCAAGCGCAGGGCGGCGAAATCCTCCTGCATCGCTTCGAGCGTCATGCCGAAAATGTTCTTCATGCATTCACCTTCTTCTCATGCGGGCAATGAAGAAGCCGTCCGTGCCGTCTCGCTGCGGATAAAGCTGCAGCATCTGCTCGGGGCGCTTTTTCAGCGGCAGGAGTTCTCCTGCATTCTCCAAGCTGAACTCTTCGTGCCGCGCGAGGAAGTCTTCCACGACGGCTTCATTTTCCTCACGCTCGATCGTGCATGTGCTGTAGACGAGCACGCCGCCGCTTTTCACGGCTTCCGCAGCAGAGCTGAGAATTTCCCGCTGCAATCGTGCGAGAGCGGCGAGGTCGTCCGGCCTCTTTCGCCAACGTGCATCGGGCTTTCGCCGCAGGACGCCGAGTCCCGAGCACGGCGCATCGACGAGCACGCGGTCGGCTTGGCGCGGAAAGCGCCTCCCCGCCTCGCGCGCATCGAGAAGCAGCGGCTCCACCGACTTGATGCCGAGCCGCTCGCAGTTTTCCGCAATGCGGCGCATCTTGTGCTCATGCACGTCGAGTGCGACGATGCGTCCACAGTCGCCCATAGAGGCGGCGATATGCGTCGTCTTGCCGCCCGGCGCACTGCAGACGTCTAGCACGAATTCGCCCGGCTCGGGCGCAAGGACGTGAGCCACGAGCATCGAGCTTTCGTCCTGCACCTGAAAAAGCCCCTGCTGCAAAGATTCCAGAGCGTCGAGAGAGCCGTGACGAAGGCAGAGGATTCCTTCGGGCGTCCAAGCGGAAGGCTCCGCCTCCACGCCCTCTTGCGAGAGGCGTTCGAGGAGCTTGTCCCTCGTAATCTTCAAGGTGTTCGTACGCAGGGAAAGCGTCGCCTGCGCATTGTCAAATTCGCAGAGCGTCCTTGCCCCTTCATAGCCAAACTGCCCGATCCAACGCCGCACGAGCCACTCGGGATGCTGCAGGGACAGGGCGAGATTTTCCGCTTCATGCGCCTTGCCCGTCGGGAATGCCGCTTTTTCCGGTTCACGAGCCGCCGTGCGCAGAACGGCGTTGACAAACTTTACCGTGCCCGCATGGCTGCAGCGCTTCGTCATCTCCACCGCCGTATTGCAGGCGGCGGAGGCAGGCACGCGCGCAAGGAAGAAAAGCTGGTATATGCCCAAACGCAAAATATCCCGCACCATGGGCGGGATCTTGGAAAGCGGACGATTCAAGTAGCGCCGCAGAATCCAATCGAGCGTGCCGCCCGCCTTCGCCGCGCCGTAGACCAGTTCCGTTGCAAATCGGCGATCCACTTCGGAGAGTTTCGCGGCACGCAAAGACCGCGCCAATGCCACATTGGCATAAGCGCCCTTTTCATTCACTTCATGAAGCGCCTTGAGCGCCGTCTCCCGCGCCTTGTCCATAGATCCTCCTCATTTTTGCCCTTCACCTTCGTCTTCGGGTACATTCTTCTCCTTCTTCGCCGCATCGTCGTCAATCAAGAATTTCTTGATTTCCTCACGCACCTTCTCAATATCGACGTGCGTATTGAAGCACGGGCCGTTCGGCCGTATGTTCAGAACGCCGACGGCTGGAAGAGGGTAAACGTCCTGTATGCCGCTCGTCAAATCGCGTTCGCAGGCAATCGCCATGACCGCCTTCGGGCGAATCTTCTTGACCGTCTGGCGCGCGAGCGTGCCGCCCGTCACGATGAAGAAATGGAAGCCCATCTCATCGGCAAGATTCACGAGAGCGCCGACGTCGCAGCCGCCGCAGCGCTTGCAGTTGTGCGGGTCGCGCGTGATCTTGTGCGGGCACGTCGCAAGCTGCAGGCAATGCGGCGTGACAACGAGAAGCTCGTTCGCATGCACCTTGATGCCGCGATGGTGGATGATCTGGTTGCTGACCTCGATGAAGGAGCGTTCGATGCGTCGCCGGTTGAAGCCGAACACCTTGCCGATCATGATGGCTACGGGAAAGAGCAGATTGATCAGCGTGTACGACTGCTTCTGAAAAATATGCAGAAACGGCAGTCCGAGAATCGCTCCGACCATGCTCAAGATGCCGAAACCCGTGAGAAATACGACGCTCGCGAAGAAGATGCCGAGCACGAGCGGCAGATAGGCATTGATTTCGAGCAGACCGAGGTAGCTCACGCGCCAGACAGCATAGGCGAGAAACGTCATGCAGAGGAAGCTCAGTGACAGAAGTGCCATGAAGAGTCTCTTGTGCGGGCGCTCAAGCCCCGGTATCACAGATGTCAAAACGATTCCCTCCTTTTCTCAACACAAAATGCATCATTCTGCATCGAAATCGAAGCGTGCGGGCAGCTGAAGGCCGTGGCCGCGCACATAGTCGCCCGCCGCCATCTTCTTCTTGCTCGGCGCCTGCAGTTCCAGTATTTCCAGCATCCCCTCGCCCGTGCCGACGAGAAGTCCCTGCTTCGTCACGGAAACGATTTCTCCGGGTTCTGCCGTACCCTCCGCAAGGCGCGTGCGCCAGATTTTGAACTTCTGCCCCGCCAGCATCGTGTAGGCGCCCGGCCACGAGTTCAGGCCGCGCACGAGATCATGAATCTCCTGCGCCGGTTTCTTCCAGTCGATGCGCCCCACCTCCTTGTCGAGAAGCGGCGCGTATGTGGAAAGCGCATCATCCTGCGGCGTGCGCTTGAGTGTTCCTTCCGACAAGGAAAAAATTGTCCTTTCCAAGACAGCCGCACCGAGCTTCATCATCGTATCGTGCAGTTCGGCTGCCGTCATCGCCTGCGTGATCGGCAGCGTTTCCCGCATGAGCATATCGCCCGTATCAAGACCTTCGTCCATGAACATCGTCGTGACGCCCGTCTCCTTCTCTCCGCGCACAATCGCCCACTGCATCGGCGCCGCACCGCGATAGCGCGGCAGGAGCGAAGCGTGGACGTTGATGCAGCCCAAGGGAGGCAGAGAAAGAATCTCCTTCGACAAGATCTGCCCGAAGGCGACGACGACGATGAGATCCGGCGCGAGTCCGCGCAGGACGTCGACGAAATCCGTCGCTTTGACGCGCACCGGCTGGTAGACCGCGATACCATGTTCCTGAGCGAACACCTTGACGGGCGGCGGCAGAAGCTTCTGCCCGCGCCCCTTGGGTCTGTCCGGCTGCGTCACAACGGCAACGACATCGGAAATCTCCACGAGACGCGCGAGACACGGCACGGCGAAATCGGGAGTTCCCATGAAAATCACACGAAAGCGCTTCATGACTTTTGCTCCTCTTCCTTGCGCAGGCTCTGCGCCACGTCGATGAAGAGCACGCCTTCCAGATGGTCAAGTTCATGCTGGATGCAGCGCGCCAAAAGCCCCTTCGCCGTGATATGCTTGCGCTTGCCGCGCCGGTCAAGAAACTCGACCTTGACCTTCGCCGCGCGCTCGACCTCGCCGAAAATTCCGGGCACGCTCAGGCAGCCTTCCGAATCCGTTTCGCTTCCCTCACGAAACGTGATCTTCGGATTGACGAGCTCGATGATTCCATCGCCTATATCGATGACAACCATGCGCAGAGCCTCACCCACCTGCGGCGCAGCGATGCCGATGCCGTTCGCCTCGTACATCGTTTCCGCCATGTCATCGAGCAGTTTCCTGAGCCTTGCATCGACACGTTCCACGGGAGCGCAGATTTCCTTCAAGACAGGCGCTCCCGCCTTCTTTATTTCCAACAACGACATGCCTCATTTCCTCCAAAAGCTATGATTCTGAAAATACCGACCCTCGCACCTCACGACAGACCCAGCCCATAGATGCGATTTGCAGCGGAAAAGAATACCTTTTCCCACTCTTCCTCGGGAACGATCTCTTTCATGAATCGTATGTAATCCTCCAAATTCGCCAAGGGCCAGTCCGTACCGAACATGATGCGGTCATAGCAGTCGAGGTATTCCAACCAATCCGTCAGCATGCGCATATACCCTTGCTTCTTTCGATAGAATCGCTCGGCGTCAACGATCTTTCCCTCCAAAAGCCCCGAAAAATCCACCGCGACGTTGGGGTTCTTCTCCACGACGCCCACGGCATCCAAGAGCCACGGGTTGCCAAAGTGGCACATGATGAACTGCACGCGCGGCCAGCGCACGGCAGCCTCATCGAGCACGAGCGGATGACTGTATTTTAAAAGACCGTCCGTGGAAGCTGTCAGCCCCGTATGGATGGCGACGGGTTTGTCGTACTTTTCTGCCAGCGCATAAAACGGTGCGAGAGCTTCTTCGTAAACGTAGAAATGGCGATAGCCCGGATAGAGCTTGATGCCGACGCATTGCCTGCGCTTGAGGTTTTCCTCGACGAGCGCGATCTGCTCCTCTGGCGAGCGCTCCTCGCCCAAGGTGTCAAGACCGATGCAATAGCTGAGAAAAGCCGGGTAGTCATGCTCCTTTGGCTCAAGGCTCTTGTTCCCCATGACGACGCCATGCACAACGCCGAGACGCTGATAGGCGTCCTCCAGATGCTCTGCTGTATTTTCATGCCCTGCAGCAAGGGCGATCTCATCAAAGTAATCTTCCTTGCAAAAGTGCAGGTGCGCATCTATGATTTTCATAAAGTATATCCTTTCGCATAGCGAGAGCCTTTCATTCTGCCGAAAGCTCCTTCCTATCATAGCACAAGACGCGTGAGAAGAAAAGAAACGGAAGTTACGACAGCATGGATAAACTCTCCGCTACACATCGAGCACGCCGTAGTGAACGGGACTGTATTTTCCCCCTGCAATATGGGAAAAGCCTAGGCGTGCGAATTCCAGACTGCGGCTGTTTTCCTTCAGCACGACGCGCCGTCTCGCCACGCGGCACGCTTCGGCTACGGCGGAAAGGGAGACGGGCGCGGATTCCGCCAGAAGGCGCAGTGGTGCGAGCTGCACGCTGTCCTTCAGAGGATGCCGGAACATTGGGTCGAAGTAGACGACATCATAGGAATCATCGGGAAGCGTTCGCAGAAAATCCTCATAATCTGCCCGCCGCACCTCAACTCGACGCATGGCGGCGTGCAGATCGTAATTTCCTGCCGAGAAGTGCGCGAGTCCATGGCGCACAATCTCATAAATCAACGGGCTTTTCTCAAGCGCCGTCACCTTGCCGCGCTCCCCTGCGATGAAGCTCGCCGTGATGGAATCGGCGCCGAGGCCGAGCGTACAGTCAAGCACCGTGTCCCCCTCGCCGATTCCCATCGCTTCCACCATATGATCCTTTTGCCCGCGCCCCAGTTCCCTGACACGCACATGCGCCATATTGGGATGGAAAAACAATTCGCCGTCGGACGTTTCCAGGCGCAGGCCGCCCTTCTTCACCACGAGAATAAAGAGCGCTCCGTACCGCACCCGCAAGTCCTCATACGATATATGCCTGCGCTTGACGAAGGGGATTCCCAGCCGCTCTGCAGTCTCTTGGGCGAGCAGGCAGTCCGCCGGGCGGCTCTTGTAGCCCGTCGTGACAATCGCCAAGTTCTTCTCTTCCATCCTGCACCTCACGTCCGTTTGAACATCTTCGCCAATTCTTCACTGCTGAACTTCAAGATGGTCGGGCGTCCATGCGGGCATGTATAGGGACGCGCCGTCTGCGAAAGCTCCTCCAAGACGATCTGCATCTGGCGAAAATTCAGCTCGTCGCCCGATTTGATGGCTGCGCGGCACGCCATTGTGGCGAGACACGCATGGCGGATTTCCTGCGCCGTCGTCTCGTGCATGTCATAGAGTCTCGCGAGGATTTCGCGAACCATATCCTCCGCTTCGGATACGGGAACGTCCGCAGGGACTTCCTTCAAGCGGAAATCGCGCTCGCCGCAGGCCTCCATGTCAAAGCCCAGACGGCGGAACAGCTCCTGATTCTCCGATACGAGCGCGGCTTCCCTCGCATCGAACGACAAGATCGGATGCACGAGAAGCTGCTGTGACGGGATGCGCTCCGCCATGGCGGAAAACTTGTCATAAAGGATGCGTTCGTGCGCCGCATGTTGATCGACGATGTAGAGGCCGTCCTTGTCCTTCGCGATGATATAGCAGAGATCGACCTGCCCGATCGGCGTGATGCCCGCATGGTAAAGACCGGCTTCCGACACGTCGGCAAGCGGCGTCTCTGCGGCTCTTCCCTGCGGCTTATATGCCGCGTCCCGCGCTTCGCGCACGAGTCCTCCGTCAGCGGAGGCGACATCGTGTGCGCTGTATGCCGCACCTTCGCCCTTGAGGACACTCTGCGCTTCAGCGAAACTCATCGCCGCCTGCGCGGGTGCTGCTCGGTAAGGATTCTCCGTATATCTGATACCAAAAGAGGTCTTGGCCGAACCATTCCCGGCAAAATCTTCCTCCTCCGATACCTGAGTGGCTGCGACAAACTGCATCGGCTCCATCGCATAGCGGCGCTCGACATTCTGCACGGAAGCCGCCACATCCTCAAGCGTCTGCCCGACGGGTCGGATGGCATCGACCACCGCCTTGTAGACCGCCTTGAAGATGCGCCCCTCGTCCTCGAACTTCATCTCGCTCTTCTGCGGATGGACATTGACATCGACGGAGCGCTGCGGCACAGCGATGTTCAGGACGACCAGGGGAAAACCCGATTTCGGCAGGAGCGAGTGATAGGCGTTGTCGATCGCCTTGGCAATCGCCTTGTTCGATATGATGCGGCCATTCACGATGAAGGTCTGCCAAGCGCGGCTGCTCTTGAGCATCGAAGGCTTCGTGATGTAGCCCGTGATCTTGATGTCCTCATCCTCGAAGGAAAGCGCCAGAAGTGCACCGGCGGCCTGTGAGCCGTAAATGCTGCGAATGGCATCAAAGAGCGAACCGTTTCCCGGCGTCATCGCTGCCGTTTTATTGTTGCTGATGAGACGAAATGCTATATCGGGGCGAGAAAGCGCGAGCTTCGTCATAAAGTCGCTGATGCGCCCGCCTTCCGTATGCGTCGTCTTGAGGAACTTCTTGCGCGCGGGCGTATTGAAGAATAGATCTTCGACCTGGATCGTCGTGCCCAGACTGCAGCCCGTCTCGCCGATGTCGTGCGTGATGCCGCCGATAATGCTCACTTGGGTACCGAGTTCTTCGCCCTCTTTTCGCGTGCGCATACGGAAGCGGGAGACGGCGGCTATCGTCGGCAAGGCCTCGCCGCGAAAGCCGAGCGTCCTCAAGGAATAGAGATCGCCGACCTCCTGAATCTTGCTCGTCGCATGACGCTCGATGGCAAGTTTTGCATCCCCCAGGCTCATGCCGCAGCCATTGTCCGTCACGCGCATGAGGCTCGTGCCTCCCGCCATAATTTCCACTTCGATCTTCGTCGCTCCCGCATCGATCGAATTTTCTACAAGTTCTTTGACGACGGAGGCAGGGCGCTCCACGACCTCGCCCGCCGCAATCTTGTTGATCGTATTGTCGTCGAGCACATGAATCCGGCTCATCGCTTTCCCTCCTCTCCCTTCACCTGCTGCTGCAGACGGTACAGTTCATTCAAAGCTTCCAACGGCGTCATGGCCATGACATCGAGCGACAGAATGGTATCACGCAGGGACGGGGCGAAGAGCGAACCCATCAAGGCGGCTTCTTCCTGCGGCGCCGCTTGCTCAGGCGCTTTCGAGGAAACGGCGATGCCCGCGCATTGCTCGATTTCATCGAGAATTTCCTGCGCCCTCTGCGTGACGTTCTTTGGCAGACCCGCCAGACGCGCCACATGGATGCCGTACGACTTGTCCGCGCTGCCCCGGATGATGCGGCGCAGGAAGGCGACCTTCGCGCCGCGTTCCTTGACCGCGATGCAATAGTTCTTTATGCGTTCATCTTCCATATCCGTCAGTTCATGATAATGCGTGGCAAACAGCGTCTTGGCATGAATCTTGCTGCGCATGTATTCGACGACAGCGCGCGCGATGCTCATGCCGTCAAAGGTGCTCGTCCCCCTGCCGATCTCATCGAGAATCACGAGGCTGTCCTTCGTCGCGTACTTCAAGATCTGCGCCACCTCATTCATCTCGACCATGAAGGTACTCTGCCCGCTGACAAGGTCATCGCTCGCCCCGATGCGCGTGAAAATGCGGTCGACAGGAGAAAATGTCATCTCCTTCGCCGGCACGAAGCTGCCGCTCTGCGCCATGAGCGTCAAAAGGGCGACCTGGCGCATGTAGGTCGACTTTCCCGCCATATTCGGCCCTGTGATAAGCATGATCTCGCATTCTTGATGGTTTAGTTCGGTATCATTCGGCACGAAGAGGTCGTTCGTGAGAATGCGCTCCACGAGTGGATGCCTGCCGTCGCGAATGGAGATTTCCCCATTTGCTGCGAGTTTGGGACGCACATAGTTATAGTTGTTCGCAGCTTCGGCGAGACTTGCGAGCACATCGAGGACGGCGATGTGCTGCGCCGTCTGCTGGATGCGGCTCAGATCCGCCTTGATCGTCTCGCGGATCTCCGTGAAAAGGCGATATTCGATCTGGACGATCTTTTCCTGTGCGCCGAGGATCTTCGTTTCAAACTCCTTGAGTTCCTCCGTGATGTAGCGTTCGGCATTCGCCAATGTCTGCTTTCTTATATAGCGCTCGGGCACGAGATCGGCGCCGCTGCGGCGCACCTCGATATAGTAGCCGAAGACCTTGTTGTAACCGATCTTCAAGGTTTTGATTCCTGTGAGTTCTTTTTCACGCTCCTCCATCTGCTGCAGCATCTTCTTGCTGTCATGCGAGATATGGCGATACTCGTCGAGTTCCGCATCATAGTTTTCTTTGATGATGCCGCCTTCTCTGAGGGAAATGCCCGGCTCTTCCACGATCGCACGCTCCAAGAGCGATACGATTTCTTCAAAGAGCGCGATGCCGCCCTCTGCTTCGCGCAAGAGCGGCGCAGAGACTGCGGCAAGCCGCGCCTTCAAAGGAGGCAATGCCCCGAGCGACAGCTTCAGCGCGACGAGATCTCGCGCATTCGCCGTGCCCACTTCGATGCGCGTCAAAAGGCGCTCGCAGTCAAAAATTTCCCGGCAATGCACCTGCACATCCTCGCGCAGGGAAAAGTCTGCGGCAAACTCCGCCACGCCGTCCAAGCGCCGCTCAATCTTCTCACGGGAAAGCAGCGGATATTCGAGCCACTTGCGCAGAAGGCGGCTTCCCATCGCCGTTTTCGTGAAGTCGAGGACATCGAGCAAGGTATCCTTCTTGCCGCCGTCACGCAGATTGCGGATGATCTCCAAGTTGCGCAAAGTATATGTGTCGAGGACGAGGTTTGCGCTCGCATCGAGGTAGATCAGGCGGTTGATATGCGAAAGATCTGTCTTGACCGTCTCATGCAGATAGTCAAGCAGGACGGCGACCGCCTTTTGTGCAAATTCACGCCGCGGCAAGGAATCCTTGTCAAAGTGCTGTGTCAGACGCAGCTTCCAATCGGGGAATGCAGCCTTTCGATGCGTCAGGGCGCACTTCGGCATCCGAAGCGCAAGGAATTCGTCGAGTTCATCGCGGAAAGAAATCTCGCCCATCAGAATGAGTTCCGGCATCATCAGGCGATAAAGCTCATCGAAGAGCATCTGCCGCGCGGCCTTTCCCTCATAAACGCCGTAGAAGCACTCACCCGTCGAAACATCGGCGGCGGCGAGTGCGAGCGCTTCCTCTTCCTCAAAAATCAGAGCTATATAGTTGTTCTGCGCATCGTGCAGCGAGGATTCCGCGAGCACCGTGCCGGGCGTGACAATCTTTATGACTTCACGCTTCGTAAGCCCCTTCGCCTTCGGGTCGCCGATCTGCTCGGCGATGGCAACCTTGTAGCCCTTGTTGATGAGCTTCGCAACGTAGCTCTCGGCGGCATGGTACGGAACGCCGCACATCGGCGTCTTCTCCTTGTTGCCGCTGCGGCTCGTCAAAGTCAGCCCAAGTTCCCGAGAAACGAGCTTGGCATCATCGAAGAACATCTCATAAAAATCGCCGAGGCGAAAGAACAGTATCTCGTTGGGATACCGGTTCTTCGTTTCCAGATACTGCTGCATCATCGGTGTGAGTTCCATAAAGCCTCCTAAAGCGCTCTCGAACAAGAAAAGGGCAGCCTATGCCGCCCCCGCCCTACTGCAATTCACCCTTGAGCACCCATGTCTGCGGCTGCGTGATGCGCACGCGCACGATGTCGCCCTCGGTTTCCTGACCCTTTTTCTGCCACAGAACGATCTTGTTCGTCCCCGTCCTGCCCGTCCACACATCCTCATCGGTACGGCTCGGACCTTCCGCCAGAACCTCCTGCACCGTTCCTTTGAGCGCCGCATTCTTTTCCAAACTGATTTCATTCTGCACCTCCATGAGGCGGTGCAGACGTTCCTTCTTGACGGAATCTTCCACCTGCGCCTCCATCGTCGCAGCCGGAGTGCCCGAGCGCTTCGAGTAAAGGAACGTGTAGGCAGCGTCGTAGCGGATTTCCCGCAGGAAGTCGAGCAGTTCCCCAAAATCCTCCTCTGTCTCTCCCGGAAAGCCGACGATGAGATCCGTCGTGAGACTTGCGTCCGGAACAGCCGCACGAATCCGCTCGACGAGGGAACGATAGGCGTCCTTTCGATAGACGCGGTTCATCGCCCGCAAGATTCGGTCAGAACCATGCTGCACGGGCAGATGGAAATGCGGACAGATGTGCCTGCCCTGACGTACTGCGTCTATGACAGCATCGCTGAGATCCTTGGGATGCGAGGTCATGTAGCGCACGCGCTCGACGCCCTTGACCGCATCGACCATGAGCAGAAGTTCCGCAAAGCTCGCAATCTTGTGATCCTTGCCGTAGGAGTTGACATTCTGTCCTAGGAGCGTAATTTCCTTGAAGCCCTGCGCTGCCGCCTCTTCCACCTCGCGCACGACGTCTTCCGGCCTGCGGCTATGCTCGCGGCCGCGCACATAGGGAACGATGCAATAGGTACAGAAATTGTTGCAGCCGTACATGATGGGCACCCAAGCGGAAAGCCGTCCCGTACGCTCGATCGGCACGTTCTCGGGCAGCGGCGCATCGCCCAACAGCACATCGACGACAGGACCGCGCCTTGCGGATTCAAGCCGACGAACCGTCGCCTTCAGCTCATGCACCTTGTTCGTTCCAAGCACGAAGTCGATGTGCGGTGCACGGCGAATCAAGGCTTCGCCTTCCTTCTGCGCCATGCAGCCCGTGATACCAAAGATGAGCGCGGGATTCGCGCGCTTGATATGCTTGATCTCGCCGATCTTCCCGTAGACCTTGTCCTCCGCCGTCTCCCGCACACAGCATGTATTCAGAAGAATGAGATCGGCGCGCGCCATATCCTCCGTGCGCTCGTAGCCAAGCGTCGCCAACTGGCCTTCCATCCGCTCCGCATCGGAAATATTCATCTGGCAGCCATAGACGCCGATAAATGCCCTCTTCTTCTGCAAGATACCATTTCCCATGAAAAATTGACGTACTCCTTACAAAACTGAAGGAAGCGCTGATAAAATGAGGTCGCCCAGATTTGCACAGATGCGCTGTATCTATCGAGGAGACAAACCACAGGCGTAGCGGTGCTACGTCGAGGATTTGTCGACGACGAGAGGACAGCGCAGATGTGTGAAGATGGGTGGCTGAATTTATCAGTGATTCCTGAAATCTGCGTATCATTATATAGTATTTTTCTTGAAATGTCATATTATTTTCTCATGACGTTCCAAGAGGTCAAGCCGAAGCCGCCCCCAACTACATGAAAAGTTCCATCTGATCGCTCGCATCCATATCGGCAAGGCAGCCGTGCGCCTGCAGCGCCTCGATGCACGTCTTCGATACGCCCGTGCGCTTCTTGATGTCCTCGATGGACGTGAAGAGTCCGTCCTTTCGCGCCTCGACGATGCTGCGCGCGGCGGAAGCTCCAACGCCGCCCAAGGAGGCGAGCGGCGGCAGGAGGGACTTCTCGTGGAGCACGAAGCGCTCCGCTTCGGAAGCGTAGATATCGACGCGCTCCATAAAAAAGCCTCGAAGATACATCTCCCAAGCAAGCTGCAGGACGATGATCGTCGCTTTTTCCTTGATGTCGGGCGCTTCCTTCGCCTCCAATGCGTCGAGCTGCTTCTTCACATAGTCCTTGCCGCGCGCCACGACATCAGCGTCAAATTCCGCCGCACGAATCGAGAAATAGGCCGCATAGAAGGCGAGCGGATAATGCACCTTGCAATAAGCGATGCGCCAAGCCATCATGACGTAGGCGGTCGCGTGGGCGCGCGGGAACATGTACTTGATCTTCTGACATGCCTCGATGTACCATTCGGGGATGCCCCCCTCGCGCAGGATCTTCACCGTCTCTTCCTTGATGCCCTTGCCCTTTCTGACTGATTCCATCGTCTGAAAGGAAAGGAGCGGATCGATGCCGCTGTGAATCAAGTACATCATGATGTCATCACGCGCCGATATGGCTTCGCGCAGGGTACATTGACCGCTGCGGATGAGATCCTGCGCGTTGCCGAGCCAGACGTCCGTGCCGTGCGAGAAGCCCGAGATGCGCACGAGGTCGCTGAAGCACGACGGATGCGTATCGTCGATCATCTGGCGCGTGAAGCCCGTGCGAAATTCGGGAATGCCGAACGTGCCCGAATTCGCTCCAAGCTCCTTGGGATCGAGCCCCAGTGCCTTCGTCGAAGAAAAGATGCTCAGTGTCGCCGGATCGTCGAACGGTATCGTCTTGGGATCGCGGTGCGTGAGGTCTTCGAGCATCTTGATGACCGTCGGGTCATCGTGTCCGAGGATGTCGAGCTTGACGAGACGGCTGCTGATCGAGTGATAGTCGAAATGCGTCGTGATCGTCGTCGTGTTCTTGTCGTCGGCGGGACGCTGGATCGGCGTGAAAAAGTGCACGTCCATATTGCGCGGCACGACCATGATGCCCGCAGGATGCTGTCCCGTTGTGCGCTTGACGCCCATGCATCCGGCGGCGAGACTCGCGATGTAGGCATTGTGCTTCTTGACGCCCTTCTCCTCAAAGAACTTCTTCACATAGCCGAACGCCGTCTTGTCAGCGACCGTGGCGATCGTGCCCGCGCGGTAGACATTGTCCTTGCCGAAAAGCTCTTCCGTATACTTATGCGCCACGGGCTGATATTCGCCTGAAAAATTCAAATCAATATCGGGAACCTTGTCGCCGTCGAACCCGAGGAACACGGCGAACGGGATGTCATGTCCGTCTTTCAGAAGCTCCGTGCCGCAGACGGGGCATTTCCTGCTCGGCAGATCGTAGCCGCAGCCGACGGAGCCGTCCTCGACAAACTCGCTGAATTTGCAGTGCGGGCAGCGCCAATGCGGCGGCAGAGGATTGACCTCCGTGATGTCGGTCATCGTCGCCACGAAGGAAGAGCCGACCGAGCCGCGCGAGCCGACGAGGTAGCCGTCATCGTTCGACTTCTTGACAAGGCGCTGGGCAATGAGGTAGAGCACCGAGAAACCATGCCCAATGATCGGCGTAAGCTCCTGTTTCAAGCGAGCTTCGACGACCTCGGGAAGGTTCTCGCCGTAGAGGGAACGCGCCTTGCGGTACGACATATCGCGGATTTCCTCCGCAGCGCCCGGAATCATCGGCGAATAAAGCTCGTCGGGAATGGGCTTGAACTTCTCGATCATGTCGCTGACCTTGCGCGGATTCGTCACGACCGCCTCGTAGGCGGCTTCTTCCCCCAGATAATCGAACTCGGCGAGCATCTCCTCCGTCGTGCGCAAAAAAAGCGGCGGCTGCAGTTCCGCATCCTCGAAGCCCTTGCCCTTCATGAGAATCGCGCGGTAGATCGCATCCTCGGGATTGAGAAAATGGACGTCGCACGTCGCGATGAGCATTTTCCCAAGTTTCTTCGCTAGCTCCGCCACCTTGAGATTGATGCGCCGCAAGTCCTCGTCATCCTTGATGTGCGGGAATTTGTCGCTTCGCACTAGGAATTCATTGTTGCCGATGGGCTGGATCTCAAGGTAGTCGTAAAAACTCGCGATTTCCAGAAGCTCCTCTTCAGGCTTCTGCGCGACGATGGCACGGATCAGCTCGCCCGCCTCACAGGCAGAGCCGACGATGACGTCCTCGCGGTATTCCTCAATGATGTGCTTGGGAAGGCGCGGCTGACGATGCAGATATTTCAGATGCGACAGCGACACCATCTGATAGAGATTGCGCAGGCCGTTCAAGTTCTTTGCCAGAAAAATGATATGGTTCGCGTGTTTCTGCTCAAAATCCTCTTGGACGAGATAGCCCTCCATGCCGTAGATGACCTTGATGTCGAGCTTGGACGCCGCCTTGGCTGCATCGGGGAACGCCTGTACGACGCCATGATCGGTGATGGCGATAGCAGGCCAGCCCCAGGAAGCCGCCGTCTTGATCAGCGTTTCCGCCGAGACTACGGCGTCCATATTGCTCATGCGCGTATGCGCATGAAGCTCGACGCGCTTGACCTCGGACTTGTCTTCGCGCTTCGGCTTTTCCACTTTCTGCATCGAATCGACGAAGAGCATGAACTCGTTCTGGAACGTGTCAAAGCGAATCGCGCCCTTGACTCGTACGAGCATCCCTTCTTTCACGGAAGTCAGTGCCTTGTCGTATGCTTCCTGCTCCTTTTCCTTGAAGAACTTCTTGCAGCTGATACCATTCGTCGCATCGGCGAGATCGAAGAGCAGCAGCTTCGTGTTCGTCTTGAACTCCCGTGAGCTGACGCGCCCGATCGTACCTGTCAGGATGACGTTCTTCATCTCGCCGTCAGTGTCGTCGATGGAAATCGCTTCGCCCGTAAACCTCTTGCCAAAAATCAAGTCTGCGCCATGCCCCGCCGTCCGCGTCATGGGCGCTGACCGATGCGCAGAAGCCGCAGCCGCTTTTTTCGGCTGCGCCGCAGAAGGCGCCGCGGCAGACGCTTCTTTCTTCTGCCGCAGATTTTCCTCATAGACGCGATCCATCATGAGGTCGCCATCCTCTTCCAGGATGTCGTATTCCTCGTCAAGCGCCTTGTACGAAACGGTGCAGCGAATCGTGAGCATCTTCTCGATGGCCTTCTGCAGGAGATTCGGCACATCGTGCGCGCGCAGAATCTCGCCCGAAAGCTCGCCCTTGACCTCAAGGAGCAGACTGCTCCCGTCGAAGATGCGCTTTGCATTCTTGAGCAGATGGAGCACCGTCGGATTGCCGTTGGCGGCAACGAGGCAGAGTTCCTTCCATGCGCGCTCAATGGAAGCCTCAATATCGAGAACGTCCTGATAAAACACAAGATTCTCGATCTGCACCCGCTTCTTGATATATGCGCCCACATAGTCGAGGAGGCTCGTGCGGATGAATTCCTGCGTCTGCAGCAGAATCTCCCAAGAGTTCCCTTTCAGAGAAATCTCCACATGCTTGACGACGGCGGCAAAGAGAATCTTCTGCTCCGCTTGCGTAAGCTCGATGCCCTGCGTGAGTTCACGCAGGATATTTCTTTTTTCCGGAACAATACATAGCTTCTTCTGCATCATACGCCTCGCTCAATCTTCCTTGTCGCCGTAAAGCTCCAAATACTTCTGCCTGTTCTTCAGAACACTCATCACATAGGCGCGCGTTTCCTCATAAGGTATGGCGGAAACCTCACGAAAATCCATGCCCCAATGATTTTCTTCCATCCAATCGTGCACATTGCCGCGTCCGGCATTGTACGCTGCCAGAGCCAGCACGTCGTTGCCCTCGAACTCCTTTTCCAGCGAAGCGATGTACCATGTGCCGTACTCGATATTCTTCTGCGGTTCATGCAGTTCGCCCGGATTATACTCCTGATCGTCAATTTGCTCGGAAATCCACAGCGCCGTTTCCGGCATCAGCTGCATCAGGCCGACGGCGCCGCGATGAGATTTCGCCCCGCTTTGAAACTTGCTCTCCGACAAGATCATGCCCGCCACGAGAGAACTGTCCACCTTGTACTTTGCAGCGTAATGCTCGACAACCGAGCGATATGGATAGGGGTAGATGTACTGACGCTGCATGGATTCCGACTGCATGGCGAAAAAAAAGGAAAACGCCATGCACAGGATGACAACGCCAAGGAAGAAAGCGGCAAAGCGACGATTCGTCTCCTGCCGTCTCTGCCTGACGCGCCTGTGAAAATCATTGCCCTCCGCCATGCAAGCTCCCTCTTCCCTCTGTGCGGCGCATCTCAAAGCGCCGACAGCCTTTCCCATGCCGCCGCTGTCTGCGCAGCCGTCTCTTGCAACGTGCCATCGTTCTCGATGATGCAGTCGGCACGCTGCCTCTTCTCCTCCAGAGGAAACTGCGAGCGAATCCTTGCCGCCGCTTCCTCCTCAGTATAGCCGTTGCGCTTCATCAGACGCGCCAGCTGCGTCTCCTTCGACACAGAGACGAGCCAGATGGAATCTGCCATGCGATTCCAACCCGCCTCAAAGAGCAGCGGCACATCGAGAAAGATGATTTTCGCGCCCTTTTTCTCAAGAGCGGCAATCTTTTTCCTCACGCTTGCGGCAATCAACGGATGCGCCGCCCCATCGATCCAGCGCCGCTCCTCGGGATTGGAAAACACTCGCGCCGCAATCTTTTCACGGCAAAGACTGCCGTCCTCAGCCAAGATCTCTTCACCGAAATGCTCGCGATAGGCATCCCAAAGAGGTTTGTGCGGCTTCGCCAGATCATGCGCGATCTTATCGGTATCAATGACGTGTGCGCCAAGCTTCATGAGCTGGCGGCTGACCGTGCTCTTGCCGCTCGCGATGACGCCGGTCAAGCCGATCAATCTCAGCTTGCCGTCGCGCAGCGGCTGACAATGCGGGCAGAAGCGCGTGCCGCGCCCGCCCACACGAATCTTCTCGATCTTTGTGCCGCAGACGAGGCACGGCTCTCCTTCCCGATGATAGACGCGCAGCTTTTGCTGATGGAAGCCCGACTTGCCCTCGCCATCCACATAGTCGCGAAACGTCGTGCCGCCGTCTTCGATGCCTTCAGCAATGACCTTCGTGATCGCCTGCCAAAGACGGAACGCCTCGTCGTGATTCAGCGTATGCGCTCTTCGCAGAGGATGGACGCCTGCAAAGAACAAGGCTTCATCGACATAGATATTGCCAAGGCCCGCCACCTTGCCCTGATCGAGCAAAAAGCTCTTGATGCGCTGACCGCTCTTTTGCATGGCGTCATATAAATACGATGCATCAAATTCCTCGGTCAAAGGCTCCGGGCCCATGCAGGCAAATGCAGGAAATGCTTTCCTTTCCTGCGGCTGCAGCAGATGGATCTCGCCAAACGTCCGAACATCTTCAAAAAAGAGACAGCTTCCATCGTCCAGATGAAATATAGCTCGCACATGTTTGCTGGGCGGCGTGTCGGCATCGCGCCGATAAAAGCGTCCCGTCATGCGCAGATGGAGCAGCAAGGTTTCCCCGCTCTCCAGAAGCAGCATCAGATACTTGCCGCGCCGCTCCAAGCGAAGGATTCGCCGCCCGCGCACACGCGAGCGGAACTCCTCAACCTCTGGGAATCTTATCGTTCGCGGCAGAAGCGCATCGACCTCCGTGATGCGCCGTCCCACCGCAACTTTTTCCAAAGAACGCCGTATGGTTTCAACTTCGGGAAGTTCCGGCATTCATCTCATCCCCTTATTTTGCTGCCGCCCAGTTCTCACCCGTATGAATATCGACCGAAAGCGGCACGGAAAGCTGCACGACATTTTCCATGGCATTGCGCACAAGGTCTGCAACCTGCTCTTTTTCGTTCTGTATGATTTCGAGCACAAGCTCATCGTGCACCTGCAGCAAGATGCGGCTCTTGAATCCGCCTTCTTGGAGTGCGCGGTGCGTCTTGATCATCGCGAGCTTGATGATGTCGGCAGCTGAGCCTTGAATCGGCGTGTTCATCGCCATGCGCTCCGCCAGCGTCCGCTGGTTGTAATTGGAGCTTTTGATGGCGGGCAGGTCGCGCCGCCTGCCGAAAATCGTCGTGACGAAGCCGTCGCTGTGCGCCTTTTCCACAACCCCATCGATAAAACGCTTAACGCCGCTGCACTTTTCAAAGTAACTCGCAATATAGTCGGCAGCCTCCTGCCGCGAGATATGGAGATCTTTGGAAAGTCCATAGTCGCTGATGCCGTAGACGATGCCGAAGTTCACGGCCTTCGCCTTGCGGCGCAAATCCGGCGTGACCGCTTCCATCGGCACACCGAAGACCTCGGACGCCGTTCGCGCGTGAATGTCCTGCCCGTGCCGGAACGCTTCCAAGAAATTCTTGTCCTCAGAAAGATGCGCGAGGATGCGCAGCTCGATCTGCGAGTAATCGGCGGACATCAGAGCATCGTAACCGTCGCTCGGTTCAAAGAGCGCACGAATCTGCCGTCCCTCGTCTGTACGCACGGGAATGTTCTGCAGATTCGGCTCTGAGCTGCTCAGGCGCCCCGTCGCCGTGACCGTCTGATTGAAGCGCGTATGGATGCGCTTCGTGCGCGGAGAAATCAAGCCTTCCATGCTGTCAAGATACGTCGACTGCAGCTTCGTCCAGAAGCGGTACGAAAGGATCTTTTCCAGAATCGGATGGTCGAAGCGCATGGCTTCAAGCACCTCGGCATTCGTCGAATACCCTGTCTTCGTCTTCTTCGTTCCCATGGGCGGCTGCAGGTCAAGACGCTCAAACAGGACGGCAGACAGCTGCTTGGGCGAATTGATGTTGAACTCGCCCTTCGCCAAATCATAAATCTCCGCTGTCAAGTGGGCAATGTGGGTGGAAATCTCTCGGGATTTTTCATGCAAGGCCGCCCGATCGACATAGATGCCTGCCTGCTCCATCGCGGCGAGCACCTCCACGAGCGGAAACTCCATCGTCTCATAGAGCGAAAGAAGCTGCTGCTCTTCCAAACGCTTCTTCAGCACAGGATAGAGCTTTTCTAGCAGCACCGCGCACCATGCCGCTCCCACAGCTCCTTCCCGTGCAGCTTCCGCAGCGTTCACGGAAGGAAGATATATAGCTGCGAGACTTGCCATATCGTATTGCGAAGCGGCAGGAGCCAGCAAATATGCAGCAAGAGAAACATCGAAACAAGGAGCGAAGTCCATGCCGCAATGAAGGAACGGCTTGTATTCATGGACAATCTTCTGAATGTCCTCTTTTTCGAATAACGACGAGAAACAGGCCAATTCCGCCGCTTCAGCGAGCAGAACCTCGCCCCCCGCGCATAAGACGAGATGCCGCGCCTTCATGTCAGGAACCTTTCCCTCGAAGCAGGCGGCAATCGAAAAGAAGCCTTGTTCTTCCGCTTTTTCTGCAAAGGCCTTTTTGGCCGCTTCATCATCCATCGTACGCAGGGAAAGCTCCGGCGCAGTTTCTTCCCGCACTCCGTTTGCCGCAGCGAAAGAGGCGAACGCGGTCGCCAAAGATTTCATCTCGTACCGTTGGAAAAAAGCCTGCAATTCATCTCTCTTAGGTTTCATCGCATACGAATCGGGGGCAAATTCCAAAGGCATGTCGCAGCGAATCGTCGCCAAGTCTTTGGACAGAAAGGCCTTTTCCCTATTTGATATGAGATTTTCTTTGAGCTTCTTGCCCGAGATTTCCGCCAAGCGTTCGTAGACGCCTTCCAAGGAGCCGCAGTCGATGAGGAGTTTCTTCGCCGTCTTCGGGCCGATGCCCGGAACGCCCGGGATGTTGTCAGAAGCGTCCCCCATCAAGCCCTTCATATCAATGAGTCCCCTTGGAGGGAAGCCGTATTCTTCCAAGAACAGCTTCTCATCGTAAAGCAAAAGATCCGTCATACCCTTGCGCGTAAATAGCACGCGGATATTTTCCCGCACGAGCTGCAAGGCGTCGCGGTCGCCCGTCACGACGAGGACGTCCACGTCTTCCCTCGCCGCTTTCACGGCGAGCGTCCCCAAGATATCGTCAGCTTCATAACCCGCTTCTTCGATCAACGGCACGCCCAACACGGCAAGGAATTCGTGCAGCATGGGAATCTGGCTTGAAAGCTCGGGCGGCGTAGGCTTGCGCGTCCCTTTGTACGCCGCAAACATCTCATTGCGGAAGGTCTTCTTCCCCTTGTCAAAAGCGACGGCAAGATAGTCAGGCGCATATTCGTTCAGCAGCTTCTGCAGCATATTCGCAAAGCCGTATACCGCATTCGTATACGCGCCGTCCGCCGTCTGCAAAAGCGGCAGCGCATAAAATGCACGGTAAAGAAGACTGCTGCCGTCGACAAGGATAAATCGTTTGCTCAACAATGCTCACCTCATTGCAAATCGCGGCGGATTTTTTCGATGGCTTCTCGAATAGGGAGTCATTTTTTTGCAGAATCCATCGCATCCGCCTGTCCTTCGCGATAGATTCGCGTCGTTCTCGCCGCGACAGGACGGCGATCCTGCATCTTAGCGCTTTCCACCGTTTCCTCGCCGCTCTTTGCCGTGCTCTTTTCTGCACCGCTCTTCATCGGCTCGCTCTCAACGCTGTCCTTCGTCTCGACGGCTTCCTCCTTCGTCGAAGCGGCGGGCGTCTCCTTTATAGATGTCAGCTCGTAGACGCCGCGTTTGCTCAAACCGCCCTGCAAATGAAACAATACGCCTGCATCTTCCGCGTTGAAGAAGAGCGACCCTTTCTTTTCGTAGCCGATCGCCTTGCCGTACTTCGTCCCCAACGTGGCAGACTTGGAATCCCATGTCACAAGCACCTTGAGCTGTTCGGCAATCTTATCGGCCGGAAGATATACGATGTCGTCCTTGATCAGAGCTTTGTCGCTCATCGGCTTTCCGTTGACGGACAGATTGTATACCCTGGCGACGTATGTGGGCTGACCATCAGACAGTTCGATCTTCCGCTCGATTTCCTCGTCGGATTCAAATTTATCCACGCCGTAGCCTGCAAGCCACTTCGCTACTGTCTCGACATCGAGCGGCTGATAGCCGTAGCCGTCGGGATAGATATAGTAGACGATCATGTTGTCCTTGATCTTGTCAATGACAATGCGCTGATACATGATTTCCACAGGCGTGCCAACGCTCGCATAATCATAGACCTCCTCGACATCGGCCTCCTTCATGCGGATGCAGCCATTGGAGACGTAGCTGCCGATGGATTCGGGATGATTCGTGCCGTGGATGCCGTAGTTTCCCCAGACTTGCATCCAACGATAGCCGAGAGGATTGCTCTCCCCCGAAGGGATCGTGTTCCCTGAATCGCCGGGATCAACCCAAGTAGGATTTTCCTCCTTTGTCAAGACGGAAAAATAACCGACGGGCGTCGGCGTAGAAAGCTTTCCCAATCCCACGGGATAAAGTCGAATCTTTTCATTGTTCTTGTAAACGCCCAGGGAGCGTGCGGCCACATTGATGACGATCTTGTAGGGATCTTCCGTCTTTTCGGCAGCGGTGGATTTGACTTCCGACGTATGCACTTTCTCAGGCTCCGGACTTTCCGCCGAAATATCCTTGACCCATGCGCCGTAGGAGGAGCCTTGCTCCTTTTCCGTAGCCCCTGCCCATCCGGACACGCCGGCAAACATCGAAAGACAGACAAAAAAAGCCGCGATTTGCTTAAACATCATTGCATCGTCCTTTTCTTCAAAATTGCTTTCATAAAAGATGCTTTCATTATAGCACAACCGCGCCCTATTTTCACTGCCACTGGAAAAAGCTTTGCACAATAGCCAATAAATTTATCCTCGGTAAGCTACACGCACAAACGTCCACTTTGTGGACATTGTGCGCCGCCCTTACAGAAGCCTGGCCAATCGGTCTGCGCCTGCGGCTTGACCTCTTGGGGCTTCATGGTAACCTACACGCACAAACGTCCACTTTGTGGACAAAAGTGCGCCGCCCTTACAGAAAGTTACCCAATCAGTCTGCGCCCTTTGGGCTTGACTTCTTGGACTTTCATGGTAAGAAATGATACGACATTTCTTCCGTAAATGGTGTATTATATAATTTATTGATTAGTTTATCAGTTTTTACGGAGGTATGAGCAATGAGTGCATTTTTAGGGCCGATTCATTTTCGCATGTATGAGAAAATCCAGTCACAGGAAAAGCTGACGAAGACGATTGCCAATCTTGCCATTGAAAAAGGTTGGATGAGTGCAGAAGAGGCGGCCGCTTATGTAAAGGAAGAGTCGCGGCCGCTCGAAACGATCATCGATCTGGCGAACATCCATGGCTGGCTGCTGGGCAAAATCGAGGATGCCGAATCCCGCTATGCCGCTCTTGTGACGAAGCTTCTGAAGCAGGATGCAGAACGCTTGGAGGACATGAAGCGAGCCGCCTTCGCCTTCGGGGCTGAAACCGCTGCGGAAGAGTCGCGGCCGAGCGCCTTGTTCAATGCCATGGACAGCCTCATGCTCGACGGCATGCCGTGCGACGGCGCCTGCATGGTCATAGATTCGTCCGACGAAAGCTTCGCATGGGAACTGCGCCTCGACGTGCACCGCGCTTTTTGGCGGGAAGCCGGCGGCGACCCGGCCAATTACTTCGCACTGCGCAATGAAGTCGTTGCGGGCTTCCTTTCAAAATCAGACAAGTGCGTCGTGACAGAAGATGGGCACACCTATCGCTTCTCCGCCAAATAAGTCAGCTTTACAATCAATCAAAATGATGTATAATATAAGGTATAATTATAGAAAGAGGTGACTTATTTTGACAGAGCAGGAACTGGAGAAGCTGGTCGAAGCGAAATTCGCTGAGGCGGACAAGGCTTTCGAGGATCGTCCGAAGAAGTTCTTCATCACGCAGAACGGCCGCGGTGTCGTCGACGGCGGCGAGCTCTACAACAAGGTCTACACCGACGTGTTGCGTGTCGCGCAGCAGGCTTGCACGGCGATCTTGAAGGAAGCGCTCAAAAAATAAGCCGAACATAAAAAATCCCCATGCTCCTGCATGGGGATTTTTTATGTTCGGCTGACTGCCTACTACTTCTCTTCCTTCTTGACCGCCGTCGAGCGCACATAAAGCTCTCGCAGCTGCTTGGCGTTGACCTCGGACGGCGCGTGCGACATCACGTCCGAAGCGCTCTGCGTCTTGGGGAACGCGATGACGTCGCGGATCGAGCGGCGCTTCGCCATGAGCATGACGAGGCGGTCGAGGCCGAAAGCGATGCCGCCGTGCGGCGGCGTGCCGTACTCGAAGGCGTCCATCATGAAGCCGAACTTCTGACGCGCCTCTTCCTGCGTGAGCCCGATGGCCTCGAAGACCTTCTCCTGCAAATCGCCCTGATAGATACGCAGGCTGCCGCCGCCGATCTCGACGCCGTTCAGAACCATGTCGTAAGCGTTCGCCTTGACCCTTCCGGGGTCGGACATCAAGTACTCGACATCCTCGCGGCGCGGTGCTGTGAACGGATGGTGCATGGCCTTCCAGCGCTTCTCTTCCTCGTTGTATTCAAACATCGGGAAGTCCGTGACCCAGAGGAATTTCAGCGCATCGGCATCGATGAGGCCGCGACGGCGCGCCATCTCAAGGCGCAGTTCGCCGAGCGCCTGTGCGACGACAAGCGGCTTGTCTGCGATGACGAGCAGGAGATCGCCCGTCTTTGCATGGCAGGCCTCCTTGATCTTCTCGAAGACTTCATCGGCGTAGAACTTCTTGAACGGCGACTTCACGCCCTCTTCCGTGTACTGAATCCACGCGAGACCCTTCGCGCCGTAGCCCTGCACATACTGCACGAGACCGTCCAGCTCGCGGCGCGGGATATTCGCATAGTCCTCGACATTGATGACCTTGACCTGTCCGCCGTTTTCGAGGACAGAGGAGAAGACTTTGAAGTCCGAACCCTTGACGTACTCCGAGATGTCCATGAGCTCCATGCCAAAGCGAAGATCGGGCTTGTCCGAGCCGAATCGCTCCATCGCCTCATCCCACTTCATGCGCAAAAACGGGGTTTCGAGCTTGATGCCGAGCGTCTTGTCGAAAAGCTCCGCGACAAGGCCTTCCATCAGCTCCAAGATGTCGTTCTCGTCAAGGAAGGACGTCTCGATATCGAGCTGCGTGAACTCAGGCTGACGGTCAGCACGCAGATCCTCATCGCGGAAACAGCGCACGATCTGGAAATACTTCTCGAAGCCTGCGACCATGAGGATCTGCTTGAAGATCTGCGGCGACTGCGGCAGTGCGTAGAACTTGCCGGGATTCAGTCGGCTCGGCACAAGGAAGTCGCGTGCGCCCTCGGGCGTGCTCTTGCAGAGCATCGGCGTCTCAATCTCGATGAATTCATGACGGTCGAGGAAATCGCGCATGATCTTCGTCACGCGGTGACGCAGCATGAGATTCGCCTGCATCTCGGGGCGGCGCAGGTCAAGATAGCGATACTTGAGGCGCAGCGTCTCGTCGACGTCGATGTTGTCCTGGATGTAGAAGGGCGGCGTCTTCGCCGTATTCAGGATGCGCAGCTCCTCACAGACGACCTCGATCTTGCCCGTCTCGATATGCGGATTGACCGTATCCTCCGAGCGCGCGCGCACCTTGCCGCGCACGCCGATGACGAACTCGTTGCGCAGGGTTTCCGCCTTGTGGAACGAGTCCTTGCCCATCGCCGCCTCATCGTAGACGACCTGCACAAACCCCGAGCGGTCGCGCATATCGACGAAGATCAGACCGCCGTGATCCCTTCTCCTCGATACCCAGCCCGAGAGCACGACCTCGGCGCCAACATCACCCTCACGCAGCTCGCCGCAATGGCGCGTCCTCTTCATGCCTTCCAATGTTTCCATCAATTCTTCACCTCAACACATAATGCAGGAACAAAATCCTTCAAAGCGAGCTTCTTCTGCTCGCTCGTCTTCATATCCTTCAAGAGGGCAGAAGCCTCCTTGACCTCATCTTCACCCAAGATCGCCACAAAGCGGGCATTCTTCTTGTTAGCCTGCTTCATCTGTGCCTTCATGCTGCGCCCTGCGAAGTCCATGGCAGCGGAGAATTTAGCCGCGCGAAGCTCGTGCAAGAGCCTGAAGGCAGGAATTCTCGCCTCCTCGCCCAAGGCGACGACGAAGACATCGACCGCTTCTCGCTCCTCAGGCAAAAGCCCCTGTTTTTCGAGCGCGAGCAGCACGCGCTCAAGCCCCACGGCAAAGCCGATCCCAGGCGTCGGCGGACCGCCGACCTCCTCGACGAGTCCGTCGTAGCGCCCGCCGCCCGCCACGGCGCTCTGCGCACCGAGCGGCGTGTACTTGACCTCGAAAGCCGTCTTCGTATAGTAGTCGAGGCCACGCACGAGATTCGCATCAAGCTCGAAGGGAACACCCGCCGCCGTAAGATACGACTGCACCTCAGCGAAATGTGTGCGGCACTCGTCACAAAGGCAGTCCGTGATGCGCGGCGCATCCTCAGCGAGTGCATGGCAATGCTCGTTCTTGCAGTCGAGGAGGCGCAGCGGATTGCGCTCGAAACGCGAGCGGCAGTCCGTGCAAAGCTCTTCGAGATGCGGGCGGAAGAACTCCTGCAGTTTCTCGCGATAGACGGGACGACACTTGGGACAGCCGACGGAATTAAGATGCAGTTTTAGCTCCTGCAAGCCGAGAGCGCGCAAGAATTCGACGGCAAGCACGATGATTTCCGCATCGACTGCAGAACTTGCCTCGCCCAAAGCCTCCACGCCGAACTGGTGGAACTCGCGGTAGCGTCCCGCCTGCGGACGATCATAGCGAAACATCGAGCCGATGTAGAAGAGCTTCACGAGAGCGTCCGCCGCATAGAGCTTGTTCTGCAGGTACGAGCGCACGACAGAAGCCGTATTTTCGGGCCGCAGCGTAAGGCTGCGCTCGCCTCGATCGGTGAACGTGTACATCTCCTTTTCCACGACGTCGGTCGTCTCGCCGATGCCGCGCAGGAAAAGCTCCGTATGCTCGAAAATCGGCGTGCGGATTTCATGGTAACCGTATCGCGCACATAGCTCGCGGATCACCTTCTCCACATGCGTCCATTGTGCGACCGTATCAGGCAAAATATCCTTCGTGCCGCGCGGTCCGTTGATCAACACGTTTCTTCCTCCCCCTCGTCTCCGTAAGCCTCCGCTAAAAGAGCGGCTCGCTTCGCGATATAATCGTCGATATCGCGCACATAAGTATGAAAATCCTTGGCGTTGAACGACGCCTTGAGCCTCTTCGTGCGGAAATTCATGATCTTGCTCGTCGCGGCGCAGCCGATGCCTAGGATCGTCTGATGCTCGTCCATGATCTGCATATTGTACATGCTCTCAGCGCCCGGACGCGCACAGCCGACATTTTCCATTTGCCCGCTCATATAGCCCTGCCGATAGAGATAGTACGGCAAAAAGCCCTCGTCCTGCACCTGATCCATCGCCGTCCGAAACATCGCCTGCACCTCGGCATCATTTGGAAGCTCATATTCTTCCAAGTGCATCTTGAGCTTCGAGCCGCGCTTCAAGGCGAGCGAGTGAAGTGTCACGTCGTCGGGAGCGAGCGCGAGAACCTTCGCCATCGTATCGGCAACGTCCGAGCACGTCTCCCCCGGCAAGCCGAGGATGACGTCCATGTTGATGGAAAAATCGCCCGTCTCGCGCAGCAGGCGGAACATGCGGACGATGTCTTCGGGCGTATGCGCCCTGCCGATGCGCTCCAATGTGCGCTGCTGCATCGTCTGCGGATTCACGCTGACGCGGCTCACACGATGCTTCTTCATTGAAAGCGCCTTTTCTGGCGTCATCGTATCGGGACGCCCCGCCTCCACCGTAAATTCGCCCGTATGCTCGCCATAGAAAGCTCCCTCGACGAGGGAAAGCATACGTTCGAAATCGGCATTGCTAAGACTCGTCGGCGTACCGCCGCCGATATAGATACTCTGCACCTTCAGGCGATGACGCTCGATCTCACACTTTGCCGCTGCGAGATCCTTGTCCCATGCGGTAAAAAAAGTGCTGAGCTGCTCATCATTCGGCAGGATGTAGGCGGGAAACGAGCAGTAAAGGCAGCGCGAGCGACAGAACGGTATGCCGACGTAGACGCTGATCGTCCGCTCGTCCGACGTCTGCAGGAACGGTTTCTGGCGAAACGCCATCGCCGTCATGTACGAAGCCTTCTCCAAAGAAACCTCGTAGTCCTCCAAAAGGCGCGCGACGATCTCCTCGCGCGAAAGTCCCGCTTCGATGAAGCGATGCACGATCTTCGTCGGGCGGACGCCGTGCAGAATACCCCATGCCGCCGCAGGCATATCGAAATGCGTACGAAAGAGACGGTAGAGGTTGAGCTTGACGAGGCGATGGACAGCCGCCATCGCCTTTTCGCCCTGCCTTGCGGCGCCCTCTATAGAAAAGCGCCGTTCCTCCCCCGTCTCCTCCACAGCAAGAAGTTCTGTATGAACTGCAGGCACAGGATCCATGGCAATCTCATGCCGCACGGACAATACGGCAAAATCCGCCTGTTCCTCGCCGCACTCCTCTTCAAGCTCCAACACTCGGATCTTGAAGAGTTCCAAAAGCTCGCGCACGAGCTTGACGATGACCTCCTCTTTTCGGTCGAGCAAGAAACGTCGAACAATCAATGCTTGCGGCACTCCTTGCAGTAACCGAACAGCTTGACTTGATGATCCTCGATCTGGAAGTCGCATTCATCGGCAACCTTCTTCTCAAGATTCTCCAGAAGATCCTCAGAAAACTCCGTGACCTTACCGCAGCTCAGGCAAATCAAGTGATGATGCTGATGCTCGCCGGGATTGAGATCCGAGATCTCGTAGCGGCTGCAGCCGTCGCCGAATTCCATCTTCTGCAGAAGCCCCAGCTCGACGAGAAGCTCCAAACTACGATAGACAGTAGCCAAGCCAATTTCCGAATGATTGGCGCGCAAGATCATGTGTACGTCCTCCGCGCTGATATGCTGACCAGGACGATCCATGAAAACCTGCAGAACAATCTGCCGCTGCGGCGTCATCTTATGCTGACGTTCCTGCAGCCTCTTCCTCAGATCCTCCATTGTTATTTTAGCCATGACCATACTCCTTTACGATTTGTTGCAAACTACACGCACAATGTCCACAAAGTGGACATTGTGCGTCGTCCTTAATGAAAAATCCAATTGCTCTGCGCCCTTTGGGCTTGACCTCTTGGATTTTCATAGTAAACAAAATGAGCAGACATTGAAAGTATCTGTCAATTCAAAGTCTTTATAAGCTATTGTAGCAAAAAGTATCAAAGAATACAAACATTTATTCAAGCAGTTCAAACTTCGCAGGAAAGATTCGTTGTAAAATAAAATCAGACCCTAAAAGAACAGGAATTAATGAGAAGCAAAATTCGGCAGCAAGACGCCTCATGCCCCTTGATTCTACATGAAACCAAAGCCATTGATATAGGGATTGCACTTTCTCTCATGCCCGATCGTCGTCGCAGGACCGTGCCCGCAGTATACAACAAGCTCGTCGGGCAGAGTCATGAGCTTTTCTTTAATGGAAGTTAGGAGATCTTGGGAGGAAGCACCGGGAAAATCCGTCCTGCCGACGGATTCAGCAAACAACGTGTCGCCGCTGAAAACGCGATCCTCCATGAGGTAGCAGACGCCGCCCGGGGAATGTCCGGGCGTATGAAGCACGGTGAACTTCATGCCGCCGATCTCCAAGACCTCGCCGCCTTTCAAAAGAGTATCGGCGGGGCGCGTCATGATCGGCACGCCCATAAAGGCGGACAAGTTCTTCCGCGCATCGAGGAGCATCGGCGCATCAGCCTCATGGATATAAAGCTTAGCGCCCGTTTTCTCGCGCAGAAAGTCGATGGCGCCAATATGGTCGGCATGAGCATGCGTGTTGAGAATCGCCTTGAGGTTCAGCCCATCTTCTTGGATATACTGCCATATAGTTTCTTCGCTGCCACCCGGGTCGATCGCTATCGCCTCTTTACTTCCTTCTTCATGCAAAATATAGCAGTTGACGCCGAGCGCCCCTACCACGAGCGCCTTCATGTTCAAACTCATAATTCATCATCCCTTGCTGACGTGCCCAGAGAGCGCGATACGCTATAGACATCCTTCATGCGGCGAATCTTCGTCATGATCTGCGCCACCTGCTGCGAGTTTCGCACATCAAGCCCCATCGTGACGAGCGATGTCTTGTTCGACTTATTCGCCTTCGCCGTGAGCGAAGTGATGTTGACCTTCATCTCAGCTGGCAGGGCGAAAAGTTCTGCGAGCATTCCTGTCTTATCGTTGCAGACAACCTCAATCTGCACCGTATACACCTTGTCAAGACCGACATCCCAGTTGACCTCGATGACGCGCGAGAAATCCATATCGTTCAAGAGATTTGGGCAATCCGAACGATGCACGGAAACGCCGCGCCCTCGCGTGATGTAGCCCGTGATTGGATCGCCCGGAATCGGATTGCAGCAGCGTGCCAGACGCACGAGGAAGCCGCCCTCCCCTTCCACGAGAATGCCGTGGCTCGACTTCTTCTTGCGGTTCTTCAGCGGCTGCTTTAGTTCGCTGAGCATTTGGGAAATATCGGGCGTCGTCGCCTTCTGCAGATCCTGCTTGTGCATCTCAATGAGCTTCGAGAGGATGCTGTTGACCGTTATGCCGCCGTAACCGATGGCGGCGAGAAGGTCGTTCACCTGCGGAATGTTGAGCTTCTTCGCCAAAAGTTCCAGACGCTTGGGCTTCAGCACCTCTTTCGGCGCATAGCCGAGATGCTTGGCCTCCTTCTCCATCAAGTCCATGCCGCGCGCGATATTTTCTTCCTTGCGCTGCTTCTTGAACCACGAGCGTATCTTCGTGCGCGTCTCCGAGGACGCGACGATGTTGAGCCAGTCACGGCTCGGCCCACTGTTCGACTTGTTCGTGATGATGGAAACGATGTCGCCGTTCTTTAGCTTGTACTCCAACGGCACGATCTTGCTGTTGACCTTGGCGCCCACGCAGTGATGCCCGACTTCCGTGTGGATGCGGTAGGCGAAATCTATGGGAATCGATCCTTTGGGCAGATCGACGACATCGCCCTTAGGGGTGAAGACGAAGACCTCGTCGGAAAAGACGTCTACCTTCAAAGCCTCGAAGTATTCGCGCGGATCGTCCAGTTCATGCTGCAGGCTGACCATCTGACGCAGCCACGACATTTTCTGATCGTACTCGCACGTCGCGCCGACGCTCTTTCCCGCTTCCTTGTACTTCCAATGCGCGGCAACACCGTACTCCGAAACCTTGTGCATGGCAAACGTGCGGATCTGAATCTCAAGCGGATAGCCGCGGCAGATCACGGTCGTGTGCAGGGACTGGTAGCCGTTCGACTTCGGCATGGCAATGTAGTCCTTGAAGCGGCCGGGCAGCGGCTTCCACATCGCATGAATGATGCCGAGCACGCCGTAGCAGTCCTTGACGGAGTCGACGAGCACGCGCAGAGCGGAAAGGTCGTAGATCTCGCTGATGTCCTTCTGATCGCGCTTCATCTTCTTGTAGATGCTGTAGAAATGCTTGGCACGACCCCGGATTTCTGCCGTTATATGCGCCTCTTCAAGCTTTTCCACGATTTGCTCGTGCGCCTCGTCGATGAATGCCTGACGCTCCTGGCGCTTCTGCTTGACGCTCTCGACGAGATCGTAGTATGCCTTGGGATCGAGATAGCGCAGGCACAGATCCTCAAGCTCCCACTTGATATTCGATATGCCGAGGCGGTTCGCGAGCGGCGCGTAGATCTCGATGGTCTCCCGCGCGATGCGCTTCTGCTTGTCCTCGCGCATGTACTTGAGCGTGCGCATGTTGTGCAGACGGTCGGCGAGCTTGATCATGATGACGCGGATGTCCTTCGCCATCGCGAGAAACATCTTGCGATAGCTTTCAAGCTGCTGCTCTTCCTTCGACTTATATTGGATCCTGCCGAGCTTCGTCACGCCGTCGATGAGCATTGCGACCTCATCGCCGAAGAGCTCGCGCATTTCATCGAGCGTATGCGTCGTATCTTCCACGACATCATGCAGGATGGCCGCACTGATCGTGATGTCGTCGATCTGCAGATCCGTCAAAATCTTCGCGACGGCCAGCGGATGGATGATGTAGTCTTCACCCGAAACGCGCTTCTGTCCCTTGTGTGCGGCGTCCGCAAGTTCGTACGCCCTTCGGATGAGGTCGGTGTCCGCATTCGGCTGATAGCTCTTGACCGCTTCCAAGATCATATCGATCGTCACGGGACTCATTTCACTCATTGCACTCCACCCGGCTTTCCTCGGCATTCTACGGGCAGCGATCCATGCTCGCCCACTTTAATCTCATATTATACATTATACACCATCGCGCAAGGCTTGAACAAAGAGCGATATCTTACAGCGGATTCCCTTCACGGAAGATGCGCGACTTCTGCAAGTCGAGCTTCTCTTGCGGCGGGCAGAACGCATATCGTCCGTCGTCAGGCAGCAGGACGCTGAGTTCTTCGAAAATCTGCAGCGCCTTTTGAAACGTGAAGATTCCCATGACGGGGAAATGAAGCAGATACTCTGCCAGAAGCTTTTCCGCATCTGCCGGCAGACCTTCGCCCGCTCTTTGACGTACGAGCAGGAAGCGATAGACCGAGGCCAGCGCGTCACGGTCGGGATGCTTCGCCTCGGCGCGTGCCGGACGAAAATCTTCAAGCATGAGCTGCAGAGAGCGCTTCTCGCGCCACACATGGTATTCGGGAAAATACGCGATGTCGATGCGCTCGCGATTGACGAGCGGCGCCTCCTCGCCCTTGCCCCAAGCCAGAACGTCAATGCTCGCGTCCAAGCCGTCAAGCTCAAACTTCAGATGCTGCCCCTCCTTGCCGATCTGCCGCGCATAACTGCCGCGAACGCCGTGCGTCGAAAAGAGCGGCTTGGGATTTCCCATGCCGTACGGCTCCAAAAGCTTGATCTCCGTCATCAGCTGCTCCGTAATCTTTTCGGGTGCAAGTTCCAGCTCGATGTCGAGAATCGGCACGAAATCCTCTTCCGTCAGCACCTTTGCCGCATAAGCCTCCAGAGCCTCACGGAAAGAGGCGATGTCCGCCGAGCGAAGCGAAAGCCCCGCCGCCTGCGCGTGGCCGCCAAAGCCCAGAAGATGCTCCTTGCAGGCCGAAAGAGCTTCAAACATGTGGAAGCCGCGTATGCTGCGGCACGAACCCTTGCCGACGCCGTCTTCTTCCGCGATGATGACCGTCGGACGGTAATAGCGCTCGACGATGCGCGAGGCCACGATGCCGATGACGCCGGGATGCCAGCCTTCTCCATGAAGCACGAGCACATGCGCTCGCTTGACGTCAATCTCCTCGATCTGTTTTTCTGCCGCCTGCAGGATCTCCTGCTCCACGGCCTGACGCTCGCGATTCGCCGCGTCAAGCTCCTCCGCAATCGCCTGTGCTTCCTCTCCGTCCTCCGTCAGGAGCAATTCGACGCCGCGCAGAGCGGACGCCAAGCGTCCCGCCGCATTGAGCCGCGGCGCAAGCACGAAGCCGATATGTCCGGCTGTAATCTCCTTCTCTTGGAGTTCCGTCACAGCGAGAAGCGCCTGAATACCCGGGCGCTTCGATTTCTTCAAGACGCGCAGACCTTGCTGCACGATCTTCCGATTCTCGCCGAGGAGCGGCACGACGTCGGCGACCGTGCCCAGGGCGACGATGTCAAGATCGCCCGTGAAGGATTTGCCGCGCATTTTCTGCCAAAGCGCCTGGCAGAGCTTGAACGCCACGCCCACGCCCGCGATGTTCTTGTCGGGATATGCGCAGTCTGCACGATGCGGATCGATGACGGCGAGGGCTTTGGGCAATTCCTTGCCCGGCAGATGGTGATCGGTGATGATGAGATCGACCTTGTCTTTTGCCGCTGCCGCCTCCTCGACGGCGGAGATGCCGCAGTCCACCGTGACGATGAGCCCGGCGCCCCCAGCGATGATCTCATCAAGTGTTTCCTTGTGCAGCCCGTAGCCGTCCTTTTGACGATGCGGAATGAAGTAGCCTGCATTCGCGCCGAGCTGACGCAGATTGCGGCAGAGAAGCGAGGTCGCCGTGATGCCGTCGACGTCGTAATCGCCATAGACGACGATGCGCTCCTGCGCTTGGATCGCCTGCTCGATGCGCGAGACAGCCTTTTCCATATCCCTCATCAAGAACGGATCGTGAAACGGCTGCTTTTCCGGATGAAGGAACGCTCGCGCCTCTTCGTCCGATGTGATGCCGCGATGCAGAAGAAGCGCCGCCGTGAAGGGCGTCGTGCCGATGCGCTGGGAAAATTCCACAGCTCTCGCCGATGTATCAGGCAAGAGCGACCATTCTTTCTCCATTGTTCTCCTCCTATCTGTCGCTGATGGAGCAACCTACATAAAAGGGGCTGCTGCACAGACCTTTCGGCCTGTGCACAGCCCTTTCATCAGCTTGGCGTTCCGCGCGCAAATTATGAACAACGGTCACTTCGCTGCAGCCGCACTGCCCGCCCTGCGGCGCTTCTCCGAGAAATTGCGCAGGACGACCCAGATGGGGCTTGCAATGAAGATGGACGAATAGCATCCGGCAAAGAAACCGACGAGAAGGGCGAACGAGAAGTCCTTCGTCGTATCGCCGCCGAACCAGTAGAGCGCGAACGTCGTGAAGAGCACGGTGCATACCGTGTAAATCGAGCGCGTCAGCGTCTGATAGATGCTCGTATTGACAAGCTCGTTGATGTCGCCGCCGCGCCTAAAGTGCAGCTTCAGATTCTCGCGGATGCGGTCGAAGATGACGATGGTATCGTTAATCGAATAGCCGACAATCGTCAGAAGCGCCGCGACGAACGACGAATCAATCGGCCGCTGTGTCAGAGAGAAGACGCTCAGGACGATGAGGATGTCGTGAACCAAGGCCAAGATGGAGGAAATACCAAACTTGAACTCGAAGCGGTACGAAACGTAGAGCACGATCATGACCCACGAGAGCGCGAGCGCCCAAAGGGCGTTCATGATAAGCTCCGATCCCATCGTCGCACCGACCTTCTCCTCGCGCAGCACATCGTAGTCGCCGAGCTGCTGCTTGAGCGACGCCATCACAGCCTTGCGCTCCTCTTCCTCAAGGTCAACGCTTCGCACCATGACTGTGGGCGCAGCTTCAGCATTCGCCGTATCGCCCGAGAACTGGATCGTGCTGTTGTCGAGCCCGTACTCGCGCAGGACGCCGCGCACATCCGCCAAGGTCACTTCCTTCTGGAAGCGCAGCTCGATGATCGTGCCGCCCGTGAAGTCGATGCCGAGGTTGAAGCCCTGCGTGCACATGCTGAAAATGCCAGGCAGAATGACGCACAGGGAGAGGATGAACCAGATCTTCGTGCGCTTTACAATGTCGAACTTATGCATCTTTCTTCACCCCGCTTCCGCCAGTCAATCCCGTCGCACCGTAGACGGCAGGATTCTTGCAAATATTCGAGGCGATAAGGAGCTTCAGCATGTACTGCGTGAGCGTGATCGCCGTCAGCATGCTGAGCACGACGCCGAGTCCGAGCGTGATGGCAAAGCCCTTGATCGTTCCCGTGCCGAAGAAGAACAGTACGAGCGCCGCGATGATCGTCGTGATGTTCGAATCGAAGATCGTCGTGAAAGCGCGCTTGAAGCCTGCTTCCATCGAAAGGCGCAGCGTCTTGCCCAAGCGGAATTCTTCCTTGAAGTGCTCGAAGATCAGCACGTTCGCATCGACCGCCATGCCGATGGACAGAATGATGCCCGCGACGCCCGGCAGCGTCAAGGTCGCATCGAGCATCTTCAAGAGGAAGAGCAGCAGGATGACGTAGGCCATGAGGCTAAGATCAGCGATGAGACCAGAAAGGCGATAGAAGAGGATCATGAACACGAGGACGGCGGAAATGCCGATGACAAAGGCGAACTCGCTCTTGTCCTTCGAGTCCTGTCCGAGCGTCGGCCCGACCGTGCGCGTCTCAATGATATTGACCTTGACAGGAAGTGCGCCGCTTCTCAGAAGCATCGCGATGCGATGCGCCTCTTCCTGACTCTCCTGTCCCGTGATCTCAGCCCTGCCGCCCGTGATCGGCTCGCGCACATTCGGGTTCGTCAAGACTTCTCCGTCGAGCAGGATGGCGATGCGGCGGCCGACGTTCTTCGTTGTCAGATCGGCGAACTTCTTCGCGCCCTCGTCGGAAAACTCCAAGTTGACCACATATTGATTCTGCTGGTTGCGGGCGTCCTGCGCGTTCTTCAGGTCCGTGCCCGTCATGACGGTATTTCCATCCTCGTCCTTGAATTCGAGCATCGCCGTCTTGCCGATCGTCTTAATGGCAGAATCGGGATCCTTGATGCCCGGCAATTCGATGATGATGCGGCGCTCGCCTTGGCGCTGGATCAGCGGCTCGGTCAGGCCAAGCTCGTTGACGCGCTTCTCCATGATTTTGACGACGCGCTGCATTGCATCGTCGTTGACCTGCGCTTCCGGCGTATCGACCGCTTCGAGCACGACATGCGTGCCGCCCTGCAGGTCAAGGCCTTGGCGTATGGAATTTGCCAACGGCGAGACGAAGGCGAAAAAAACGCCGACGATCACCGCGATGACCGCGATGAGCTTCAGTAAAGCGTCCTGTCTCAAATTTTCCCATCTCCTCTGATACATATTATTCTTCCGCACTCAAGCGCAAGGCGCAAAAGACACGGTTCAAGCCCCTTTTTCACGCAGGAATGCGACGACCGTCTCCAAGACCTCCGCCGCCGAAAGATCGTCCGTCTGCAGATAGAGGTCAGCATGTTCCCGCGCGTCGCGCAATCGCTCGTGCTGCACGGCAAGACGCTCCTCCGTCCACGAGACGCGGCGGCGCTTCTTGATTGCAGGAAGCGTCGCATCGATCATCACGAGGATGTCGGGGCGGTGCTTGTTCCAAAAAGCGCGGATGCACGAATGCTCCTGCGCCACGTTGTATGCGTCAAAGCCCGCATCCTTCAGGCCCTGCACGAGCGTCGTCTTGCCCGACGCACAGACGCCGACAACAGCAATTCGCATAGCTTTCTCCTTTGGAAGCGCAATGGCTTCATTCGACTGAAACGGCTGCTACTAGAACGGATACGAAGCGGAAAGCTGCTCGATCTTCGGCGCATCGGCTGCGGCTTCCGCTATGCCCATGACGACGACCGTCATATCGTCTCCCGCCTTGTCCTTGTCCAAGGAGAGCGCGTATTCCAGGATGCTCTTGGCGATGAAGTCGCAGTCCTCGGGTGCATTGTCCTCGATGATGGCGAGGATCTTCTTCATATCCATCGACGCGCCGTCGTACTTCTTTCCTGCGTGCGCGATGCCGTCCGTGAAAGAGACGACGATCATGCCCGGGGCGAACGGCAGTTCATAAACAAGTGGCTTCATGTGGCGGTTGACGCCGATCGGCGAGACCTCGTCGTCGTAGATCGTCAGGTACTCGTCCGTCTTGACAATCGTCGGACAGTTGGAATTGCGGCTGATGACGACCGTTTCCGATTCCAAATCGGCGCTCAGGAGCGTCAGCGTGCACGACACCTTCTTGTCCTTCATCGCGTAGAGGTAGTCGTGCACGGCGCGTGCGACAGCGCCGTCGCGGGCGCCGTCAGCGATGAGTGAAGCCGCCTTGTTCACGACCCAGCTGCTCGTATGATGCGCCGCCAGCCCGTTCCCCTGCCCGTCGGCGATGACGGCGGAAAGTCCGCCGTAAGGCCGCTCAATGATGTCGAAGCTATCACCGCAATGCTGCATCGCATACTTGTTGATCTTCGCCATGCCCACTTTTATCTTCATCAATGCTTCTCACCTGCAAAGTATAGTTTCGTTCTCCGTAACAATCGCGTGCATCATGACGTCATGCGCCTCTCGGGGAACCTCGTCCATGATCTGACAAGAAAATGCCACGGCGATTCGCTGCGCCTGCGGCGCCTTCTCGCCCAAGAAGCGATCATAGAAGCCCGCACCAAGACCGAGCCGCGCACCGTCGCGCGAAAATGCCGCGCCCGGCACGAGCACGCAGTCAAGGCTCTTTGGATCGACGATCTCGCGCCGCTCTTCGCGCACGGTCGGGATGTCAAACGCTCCCGGCACGAGGTCGGAAAGCGCACGCACGCGCACCGCCTCCATCACGCCCTTGCCGACGATAAGCGGCACGGCAACGCGCTTTCCCTCGGCCAGCGCCTTTTCCATGAAGCTGTAGAGCTGCACCTCGTCCGACATCGCGGCGAAGGCGAAGACTGTCCGAGCCTCGCGGCAGACGTCGAGCGACATCAGTCTCGCTTCTATGGCCTCGCTGAACACCCGGTTCGTCTGCTCTGAAAAGCTGCCGCGCCGCTTCAAGGCCTCTTGCCGCAGGCGTTTCTTCGCCTGCAAAATCTCCTCGGATGTCATGCGTCAAGATTTCTCCTGCGCCCCGCCATCCGTGACATTCGCATGGATGGACGCACGCGACACCTCGATCTCCACATGCTCGGCGATCTTCATCTTGACCATCGTATCGTGCACCTCGGTCAGCGTGCCGTAAATGCCGCCAATCGTCACGACGCGATTGCCGCGCCTGAGTCCATCGAGCATCTCCTTGCGGCGCTTCTGCTCCTTGCGCTGCGGCCGGATGATCAAAAAGTAGATGACGAGCACCATGAAGATCAAAGGGCCGTATGTATAAAGGGCATTCATCATATTTGCATCCATGATATTCCTCCCGAAGATAGAACAAAAATCGCGCATACGTCTAACCGTATACCATTCATTTCTTTCGACACTTCTCGCCTTTTCCCTTTATTGCAAAGGAAATTTCCTCATCGTTTCCAGTTTTGCAGGAATTTTGCGCGAAAATCGCTGAACGCATCGGCGAGAATCGCCTCGCGCATCTCGCGCATAAACGCCTGCAGGAAATAAAGATTATGCAGCGTCAGGAGGCGCAGGCCGAAGATTTCCTCGGCGCGAACGAGATGTCGGATGTAGGCGCGCGTGTAGCCGTTTCGGCAGGCGTAGCAGCCGCAGCCCTCTTCGAGGACGGAAAAATCGCGCGTGTAAGCGGCATTCTTCATCACGAGCCGGCCTTCATGCGTCATCGCCATGCCGTTTCGTGCTACGCGCGTCGGAAATACGCAGTCAAACATGTCAATGCCGTACATGACGCCTTCGAGGAGATAATCGGGCGTGCCGACGCCCATCAGATAGCGTGGCTTGTCTTCAGGCAGAAGATGCACGGTGAGTCCGAGCATCTCGTACATGAGTTCCTTCGGCTCGCCGACGCTCAGACCTCCGACGGCATAGCCGGGAAAATCAAGCTCTGCGAGATCGGCCACGCTCTTTTCGCGCAAATCCTTATACATGCCGCCCTGCACGATGCCGAAGAGCCCTTGACTCTCGCTCGTCATCGCATCCTTGCAGCGCTTGGCCCAGCGCGTCGTGCGCTCCGTCGAAGTCTTCGCATATTCGTAGTCGGCGGGATAAGGCACGCACTCGTCGAACGCCATGACGATGTCCGAGCCGAGCGCCATCTGCACCTCCATCGAAACTTCGGGCGAAAGGAATTTCTTCGAGCCGTCGATATGCGAGCGGAAGGTCACGCCGTCTTCGGTGATCTTTCGCAAGTCGCCGAGACTGAATACCTGGAAACCGCCGCTGTCCGTCAGGATTGCGCCGTCCCAGTTCATGAAGCGATGAAGTCCGCCCGCCTCTCGCACGAGCTCCATGCCCGGGCGCAGAAAAAGGTGATACGTATTGGATAGGATCACACCCGCACCAAGATCCTTGAGTTCGTCAGGCGAGACGCCCTTGACGGACGCCTGCGTGCCCACGGGCATGAAGATCGGCGTCGGAAAACTGCCGTGCGGCGTGTGCAGAATGCCGGCGCGCGCTCCCGTCGCCTCATCCTTCTTTATCAATTCATAGGTAATGGCTGTCAAAGAGCCGCCTCCTCTTTCTTGCTGCCTTCAGCGCGACATGTCAAAAACATCGCATCGCCGAACGAGAAGAAGCGATACTTTTCGCGCACCGCTTCCTCGTAGGCGTGCAGTACGAACTTGCGCCCCGCGAAAGCGCTGATGAGCATGAGCAGCGTCGACTTCGGCAGATGAAAGTTCGTCACAAGGGCATCGACGATCTTGAAGCGATAGCCCGGATAGATGAAGATGTCCGTCCAGCCGCTCTTCGCTGAAATGACGCCTTGTGCCTCAGCCGCCGATTCCAACGTGCGGATCGACGTCGTGCCGACGGCGATGACGCGGCCGCCCGCCGCCTTCGTGCGGCGAATCAGCTCCGCCGTCTCCTCGGGCAGTTGGTAATACTCGCTGTGCATCTTGTGCTCTTCGATCTTTTCCACATTCACGGGGCGGAACGTTCCGAGTCCGACGTGGAGCGTGACGAAGCCGATATGGACGCCCTGCGCCTTGAGTTCGGCAAGCTGCTCCTTCGTGAAGTGCAAACCCGCCGTCGGCGCAGCCGCCGATCCTTCCTCGCGGCAGTAGACCGTCTGGTAGCGCTCCTTGTCCTCCAATCTCTCATGGATGTAGGGAGGCAGAGGCGTTTCTCCCAAGCGATCGAGGATTTCCTCGAATACGCCTTCATAGCGGAACTTCACGATGCGCCCGCCGAAATCCGTATGCGCCATGACCTCAGCGCAAAGCTCGTCGGAAAAGCGGATGACCTGTCCAACCTGCGCCTTCTTACCGGGGCGCACCAAGGTCTCCCACGAATCCTCGTCGAGGCGGCGCAGCAAAAACACCTCGATATGCGCGCCCGTCGGCTCGCGCCTGCCATAGAGACGCGCGGGAAGGACGCGCGTATCGTTCAGAATCAAGGCGTCGCCTGGCGCGAGGAACTCGCCCAAGTCGTAGAAATGACGGTGCTCTATCGTCTTCGCCACCGGGTCGAGCACCATGAGCCGCGATGCGTTGCGCGGCTCGATCGGCTTCTGCGCGATCCGTTCCTCCGGCAGTTCATAATCAAAATCCTTGAGCAGCATATTTTCCGCTTCTCCTCACGGCTGAATCTCCAACTTCGTTCCCGGATAATAATGTGCCAGAATGGCGTCATACTTCATGCGGCCCGCAAGCCTCTCTGCGCCATGCTGTGACAGTCCCAGGCCATGACCGCTGCCGAAACCGGCGATCACGATCTGCCCCTTTTCCCGCTTCACGTCGAAGAGCGTGCTTTTGAGTCCAAAGAGGGAGCGCATCTCGCTTCCCGTCAGCTCCACAATTCGTTTCGAGCCTTCGATCGTCATGTGCGAAACGCGTCCCGAAGGCGTGCGGTAGGCGTCGCCCCTGCCGATGACGAGCGGGGAAAGCCCGATCTTCTTCAGGCTTCCCACCTCCTTGCCTGCGGCGGCGAGCTTCCTGAGGAAATCCGCTTCCGACAAGATCACCTGCCACGGACTTGTCCTTTGCACATCCTCCTTGACGGGCACGAGATACGGCACACCCGCGCCCCAAAGCGCCTCGCGGCTTTCCGTCATGCCGCCCGAATCACTGTGAAACAACGTTTCCGCCGGCTTTCCCGCGTAGAGGAGTACCTGATTCGCCGTCTGCGCGACCGCCGCACGCGTCGCGGGCGTTTCCGCATCGACGCCGCCGTAGACTTGGCAATGTGTCGTCGCGCAGACGTCGTAACCTTCCGACCGATGGCGTCCCTTGCTGCGAAGGGCATAAGTTCGCGCCGCCACCGCCTGCGCCTTCAAGGCTTCTATATGCCACGAAGCGGGCATCTCTTCGGCGAGCACGCCGTTCACATAGTCGTCAAGAGGAAGCTGTTCAATGAGGTCAAGCCCCTTGCTCTCGACGCGCACGAAGAAACTGCCGCGATAATGCCCGGCGCCAATTTGAAAGATGCCCTCGGCACGCTGCGGCACAAGGCGCAGGGATGCGCCGGAGAGGCGCTTACCATCGAGGAAGATTCCCGCCCCGCCGCCCTCCAGCTTGATGGCGGCATTCGGCGCGATCGTCGTCAGCACCTTGCCGCTTCCGTCCTCGACGATGGAAAATCCAGCGTCCGACGAGATGAGCACGCTCTTCTGCCCGAGGAACAGCCCCACGCGAATCTCCTGCGAAGATGCGTGCGCCTTCTCCTGCTTCGCCTCTTTGGACGCCGCCTCCCTCTGCGCCTTCCCTGCACCCTGAAAGTCGATCACGCGACCCGCCGACGCCGTATGGGAGCAGCAGAAGAACAAGCCGCACAGAAAGAAAAGAATTGCGCCGCACCACATGCCGCTTCGCTTTTCTGACAAGACCAACGCCCCTTTCCTTTCCCTGCACGATAGGAAGCACGGATAAATGCAACGATTCCTATAGTATATCACAGAGAAGCGCACCGCGCCACCGGTAAGGAAGCGCACAAAAGAAAACTGCCGCACATTCCGTACGGCAGTCCTTGAAAAGCGACGTTTTCTAAAACGGCAAATTCTTTCCTCTTCACTCAAGGATCGTGATGCGCCCCGCGCCGGCAGGATTCTCGTAGCCCTTGCCGACGACGCCTCCCTGCTCTTTGACGTAATCGGCAATCGCGTCGATGTCGGAGAACGCCGTGTCACGCAGAAGCGGCGTGCCGTCGAACATCGTCATGCCGTTGCCGCCGTTCCTCATGATGTAGGAATTGCTGACGACCGTATAATCCTCTGTCAAGTCGAGCGGCACGCCGCCGACCATGACATCCTTGACGCGATAAGCTCCGTCGACACGAACAAAACCGCCCTGCTCATTTTGAACCACCGAAGACGGCACACGCGCATCAATAGTGTAGGTGATTCCCGAAACATGGAAAAAGCCGCCGGATTCTTCGGGATACTTTGCCGCCCCCATTTCGAGCGCATCGAGAAGCTGCTGCCCCGTGACACTTCTGACGACAAGGTTGTTCGTAAAGGGGAACAGCGCTGCGAGCGTCTTATACGTCACTTTTCCTGTCGAGATCGGCTCACGAAAACCACCGCCATTGACGAGCGCCACATCAGCATGAACCGAGGCGCGAAATGCATCTGCAACAAAATCGCCGAGATTCGTCTCGCCGCTGCGCACGCGGTATTCACCATCGACATCGGTCACGAGGTCAACGGTCGTCGTACCGACAGGCTTGGCAAGCTGCCTCTCCACCTGCGCGAGTTCCTCATCGACAAGCCGCTTGACATCGGCATCGACCGCCGTCAGTCCCTTGACGAGTTCACCCGTGATCGTGCCGTCGTCATGGATGGTGATCTTGCCGACGCTCGCAAGCTTCGTGCCCGTCTGCTCGACGAGAACGTCCTTGCCGTCCTTGTTCTTGTCGACGCGCGTATACTGCTCATGCGAATGTCCGTCGATGATGACGTCGATGCCGCTCGTATGCGCAGCCACGGCGCCGCTCGACCAAACGGGAACGGCGCCCGTCGTGCCCAGATGGGCGACGAGCATGACATACTGGGCACCCTCCGCGTGCGCTTCATCGACCGCCTTCTGAATCCCCTCATAGAGCTTCGAGCCGTCCTCATCTTCGAGGAAGCTATAGACGAACTTGCCATTCTCATCCTGAAACTCCTTCGGCGACGACGAGACAATCGTTTCCGGTGTCGTCACGCCGATCAGCGCGATTCTTTTGCCGTCGAGCGTGACGATCTTATGTGTCTTGAATACAGGCTGATTCGTCCTCTTGTCGATGAAATTGCAGCTATAGTAGCCGCACTTGAGCTGCGATGCAAGCTCCAGGAAGCGATCCATGCCAAAATCGTACTCGTGGTTGCCGGGGATGGCGAAATCGTAGTCGGCACGGTTCATGATGCGGATGATCGCCGCGCCGCGCGAGAGACTGCCGAGCGGCTCTCCCTGCACCGCATCGCCCGCATCGACGAGGATGACCTCTGGATTCTCCTTCTGCAAGTCGTGCTTGTACTGCGTGACAGCAGCGATATGGATGTTCTTTGCGACACCGCAATGCACGTCGTTCGTGTGCAGAATGACAGCATCCGCGTGTGCGATCAGCGGCAGAGAGGCAATCCAAGCCGCCGTGAAAAGACCGCCGATGAGTTTTTGCATCTTGTTCCTCATAAAGACCTCCTGTTCTGACCATCAAATACAAATTCTATACGTAAAGGAATCACTGATAAATCCAGCCACCCATCTTCACAAATCCAGGCGACTTCATTTTATCGGTGCTTTCTAAAAATTATATCATGAACAATCTGCATATCGCACTGTCACAAGCGACAGGTTAAAATATTTTAATTATATCCTTATAAAAGAACAAACGCGCCTCCCCTATATCCTAGAGGAGGCGCACACGCACGAATGATCAATCAGCTGATACCGACGACTTCGTAGCCTGCATCGACGATCGTCGCCGAAAGAGCCTTGTCCGAAACGTCAGCACTCAGGGTGACGACGGCATTCTTGTTTTCCAGGCTGACTTCCGCCTTTTCCACGCCGTTCATGCCTTCCAAAGCCTTCGTCACATGGGCGACGCAGTGGCCGCACATCATACCTTCGATAGAAATCGTCTTTTTCATTACACTTGCCTCCAATTTTTCATCTGCCTGCATTTGTGCAACTTCTTCCGCTCCCGCCTCTGCTTCCTTCTGTAAAAGGAAGCCGGGCAGTTCACGCAGAACCTTGCGCTTGTCTTTCCTATCGTCATAAACATCAAAAAAGTTCAGCCGCAAGGCATTCATCACGACACAGAAACTCGAAAGGCTCATCGCCGCCGCGCCGAACATCGGACTCAATACGATGCCGAACACGGGCAACCAAAGGCCTGCCGCGAGCGGTATGCCGATGACATTGTAGAAAAACGCCCAGAAGAGATTTTCCTTGATGTTGCGGATGACCTGCCGCGAAAGGCGGATGGCCGCGACGACATCCCTGAGTGACGACTTCATAAGGACGACGTCGGCAGCATCCATGGCAATGTCAGCGCCCGCACCGATGGCGATGCCGACATCGGCACGCGTTAAAGCGGGCGCGTCATTGATACCGTCTCCTACCATGATCGTCCTGCCGCCCTCCTGCAGACGGCGCACGACCTCTTCCTTGCCGTCGGGCAGAACGTCGGCGACGATGGCAGAAAGTCCGAGCTTCGCGCCGACCGCGTTCGCCGTACGGCGGTTGTCTCCCGTCAGCATGACAGGCTGCACGCCCATGCGCAGAAGTTCTTCAATCGCCTCACGGCTGTCCGGCTTCAAGGCGTCAGCGACGGCGATGATGCCGAGCAAACGATCCGCAGCGGCGAAGAAAAGCGGCGTCTTTCCCTCCGACGCAAGCTTTTCCGCCGCCGCCTTCATGTCCGCTGTCAGAAGCCCCTTCTCCTTCATCAGCGCCATGCTGCCGCCGATCACCTCTCGACGTTCACCTGAAAACTCCGCCGTGCCCGTGACGCCATGCCCAGGCAGTGCCTGGAAATCCTGCACCTTCGAGAAAGAAATGCCGCGCTCTTCTGCCTCGCGCCGGACGGCAACGGCAAGCGGATGTTCACTCTGCGCCTCCAAGGCGGCCGCCACGCAAAGAAGCTCTTCTTCCCCTACACCCGCAGCAGGCACGAGATCCATCACGCGAGGCTTTCCTTCCGTGATCGTGCCCGTCTTGTCGAGCACGACAAAGTCCGCCTTGCCCGTCGCCTCCAAAGCAGCCGCCGTCTTGAAGAGAATGCCGTTCTTCGCTCCCTTGCCGCTGCCGACCATGATGGCGACGGGCGTTGCAAGCCCCAGGGCGCATGGGCAGCTGATGACGAGCACGCTGACAGCACGCGCGAGAGCGAAGCTCGCCGTCTCACCCAGAAGCAGCCAAAGAGCGCCCGTAGCAATAGCCAAAACAATGACGACGGGAACGAATACGCCCGACACCTTGTCAGCGAGCTTCGAGATCTCCGCCTTTGAAGCGGCGGCATTCTGCACCATCTCGATGATCTGCTGCAGCGTCGTGTCTTCGCCGACGCGCCGCGCTTCGCAGGTCAAAGCACCGTTCTGATTGATCGTGGCGGCGCTCACGAGACTGCCCGGCGCCTTGTCCACAGGCAGGCTTTCGCCCGTTAGCGCCGCCTCGTTGACGGCGCTCTCACCTTCGAGCACCTTGCCGTCGACGGGAAAGCTCTCGCCCGGCAGTACGAGGAAGACGTCGCCGACGGCGACCTCCGACGCGGCGACGACGACCTCCTCGCCCTCCTTCACGAGTCGCGCCGTCTTGGGTGCAAGATCCATGAGCCCCTTGATGGCATTCGTCGTCTTGCCCTTGCTGCGACTTTCCAGCCACTTGCCCACCGTGATGAGCGTCACAATCATCGCGGACGTCTCAAAGTAGAAATCCCTGCCGCCCGCCGCGACGCTCTGCCAGTCGCCGGCACGCGCCGCAAGAAGCATGGAGAAAAGATTTCCCGTACTGTAAACGAAACCCGCCGCACTGCCAAGAGCTACGAGCGTATCCATATTCACGCCGCCCGAAAAGATATTGCGAAAGCCGTTGATGAAGAATTTCTGATTAACGATCATGACGGCGACGGCGAGAAGAAGCTCATAAAGACCGATGACGAGCGCATTGTTCTCCATCGCCTGCGGAATGGGAAGCGCAAGAAGCATGTGTCCCATAGAAACATAGAGAAGCGGCACGAGGAGCACGAGCGACACGATAAAGCGGCGCAGAATCTTCGGCGTCTCATGATCTTCAAGCGCCTCTCGCTCTTCTCGCATATCCTTTGCCCGTCCTGCCCCCTTGCCGGCAGCAAGGCTCGCGCCGTAGCCCGCATGCTCGACAGCGGCGCAGATCATCTCCGACGTCAGCGGCGCATCGTAACTTACGAGCATCGAATTCGTCAGAAGGTTCACAGACACCTCCCGCACGCCCGCCAGATGACGAACCGCCTTGTCAACACGCGCACTGCACGCCGCGCACGACATGCCCGTGATCTGATACTTTTCATTTTCCGTCATAAGAAAAACACCTCCTCGCTTCCTATGACTATTTGAACAGAATATACGTCGATGAGGTATTTGTCAAGAACAAGTTTCAAATGTATGCAGACACATTCCTCTTCTTATCAAAAATTTATTGAACTTTTTTGATAATTCTTTGTCAGGAAAAGAGGATTTCCGCCTTTTATGTCAAAATAAAGAATTTGAAGAAGGTTGTTTCTTTTACTATGAAAGTCCAAGAAGTCAAGCCGACGACGCAGACCGATTGGATAATTTTCATTAAAGGCAGCGCACAATGTCCACGAAGTGGATCTTTGTGTGTGTAATTTACAATTCTTCTCAACGATGAAAAAGAATTCGAGGTGCTTTGCCTTCATGATCGATCTTGACAGGCTCACGACGGAGCAACGCAATGCGGCGACGCTTCACATCGACGAGCTTTCTGTTTCCGACATGCTGCGCACCATCCATGATGAGGACAGGAAAGTCTTCGAGGCTGTGGAAAACGCCCTGCCCATGATTGCTCGGGCGGTGGAAATCATTGCGGTTCGTCTAAAGAAAGGCGGCCGCCTTTTTTATCTAGGCGCAGGCACGTCAGGCAGGCTCGGCATTCTCGATGCCGTCGAATGCCCGCCGACCTTCGGCACAAATCCCGAACTCGTACAGGGCGTCATCGCAGGCGGTATGAATGCCGTCTTCCGTGCACAGGAGGGAGCGGAAGATTCCCTCACGCTCGCACAGGAGGATCTCAGAGAACGTGGCCTTAGCTCTTCAGACGTGCTCTGCGGCATCGCAGCTTCGGGTCGCACGCCCTACGTCGTCGGCGGCCTCGACTACGCGCGCTCGCTCGGTGCGGCGACCATCGCCGTCGCCTGCACGCCCGACTCCCCCATCGCCGCACTCGCTGATGTCGCGATCACGGCGGTCACCGGCCCCGAGGTCATCACAGGCTCGACGCGGCTCAAGGCAGGTACGGCGCAGAAAATCATCCTCAACATGCTCTCCACGGGCGCGATGATTCGTCTTGGCAAAGTCTACGGCAACCTCATGGTCGATGTCAAAAGTTCCAACGCCAAGCTTGATGAACGGGCGCGTCGCATCGTCATCGAAGCGACGGGAAAAAGCCGCGCTGAGGCGGAAGAAGCGCTGGCGAAGGCTTCGGGCAATGCAAAACTCGCCATCCTCATGCTCCTCGCTAATCTTCCTGCCGAGGAGGCGCAGCGGCAGCTTGCCGCCTCCGACGGCTATATCAGACGCGCTCTCAAGGGGGAATCTTCATGAAAGCCGAAGCGCTTGCAAAGGAAATCCTCCGACTCGTCGGACCTGCCGCCAATATCTGCAAGGCGGCAAACTGCATGACGCGCCTGCGCCTTGAGCTCAAAGAGCAAATGCCCGATCTCACGCAAAAGATCCAAGCGCTCGACGGCGTATTGGGCACGCATACGAGCGGGAGAGATCTGCAGATCATCCTCGGTCCCGGCCGCGCCGCCTCCGTGACAGCGTGCTTCAAGGAATTGCTTGAACAAGAAGCTGCAGCCGCGACGACAGAAATGCCGTCTGCGGACACCGCTGCCGGAAGCGATGCTGCAGATGCACCTTCCGTACGTCAGGCCGCACAAAACTCTGCTGTCGGCGACGGCAAAGCACTGCATAAAGCCATACGGAAGAGGAATGCAACGCCCGCCAAGCTTTTCTTGAAGCGCATCGCCAACATCTTCATCCCGCTGATTCCTGCCTTCATTGCCTGCGGCATCATCACGGGGCTTTTGAACGTCGCGCTCAAGACTTTTCCTGCGCTTGCCGCGACGCCTTATGCCGCACTTCTTGGGCTCATGGGAAATGCCGTCTTCTTCGGCATGAACATCCTCGTCGGCGTCAACGCCGCGAAGGAATTCGGAGGATCGCCCATGCTTGGCGGCACGCTCGCCATCATCCTCTCGCATCCGGGACTCGCCGCCATTTCCTTAGATGATTTCTCCTTCGTACCGGGGCGCGGCGGCATCATCGCCGTCCTCCTCGTCACGGCCCTCGCGGCATGGCTCGAAAAGAAGCTGCACCGCCATGTGCCAGAGATGCTCGACCTCTTCCTCACGCCGCTGCTCGTGCTTCTCATCGCAGGTCTTGCCGCCCTCTTCATCCTGCAGCCCTTGGGCGGCGTCCTCTCCGAGTGGGTCGGCCAAGCTGCGACTGCAGCCATCGACAAGGGCGGTGCCTTGACGGGCTTCGTGCTTGGCGCGGCGTGGCTGCCGATGGTCATGCTCGGCGTACATCAGGCATTGACGCCCATTCATGCGGAGCTTCTCTCACGCTACGGCGTGACCATCCTGCTCCCTGTGCTCGCCATGGCGGGCGCAGGTCAGGTCGGCGCGGCGCTCTGCGTCTATTGCCGAACAAGAAGCGCCTTCCTCAGGAAGACCGTGGCGACGGCTCTTCCCGTCGGCGTTCTCGGCATCGGCGAGCCGTTGATCTACGGCGTTACACTGCCGCTCGGACGCCCCTTCCTTGGGGCCTGCATCGGCGGCGCGTTTGGCGGTGCCGTGCAGGCGGCCTTCATGGTCGGCGCCGCCGCCATGGGCATCTCCGGGCTGCCGCTCGCCGCCGTCACGGACAAAGTCGCCATTTACCTCATCGGTCTTCTGACCGCTTATGCCGCAGGCTTTCTCGCTACTTGGCTGCTCGGCTTCCAAGACCCCGAAGAGCCATCAAACTAATGAAAGGAGGCATTGCCATGCAGACAGGAATCTCCATTTATCCCGGCCTTGACAACACCCCGAAAGAAAATCTTCAACTCATTGAGTCTGCCGCCAAACTTGGCATCACGCGCATATTCACCTCCTTGCATATCCCAGAGACGGATCACAGCGCTCTCAAGGAGGAATTCAGCACCATTGTGCAGGCGGCCCGCAGTCACGCCATGGAGATCATCTCCGACATCTCGCCTGAGACGCTCGAACTTCTCGGCATGCGCCACTTCTCTCTCTCCGCATTCCAATTCATGGGCATCCATACCCTGCGCATCGACTACGGTTACGGTGCTGCCCGCGTCGCTGATCTGAGCCGCAACACCCAGAACATGCGCATCCAGCTCAACGCTTCGACGATCACGGGCAAGTTCCTCACGGATCTCCTGCAGGAGAATGCGAACTTCGACAACATCGACGCGCTGCACAATTTCTACCCACGCGAAGGAACGGGGCTTGCCGAGGCAACGCTCGTGCGCAAGACGGCGATGCTGCACAAGGCGGGCATCTCAGTCGGCGCTTTCGTGCCGTGTCATTTCCGCCGGCGCTCGCCGCTTCGCTGCGGCCTGCCGACGCTCGAAATGCACCGTGACTTCCCGCTTTCCCTCGCCGCGCGGCATCTCGCCGCCATCGGCATGGATTCGATCTTTATCGGCGACTCCCTGCCGTCGCAAGGGGAGCTTGAAACGCTCGCCGTCATCAAGGAGAACTGCGTGACCATGCGCGCCGAGCTTTCGCTGCGCGAACCCGTGCAGGAGGATCTTCTCGCGCACGTCTTCACTGCAAGGCTTGACGAGGCGCGTGATGCCGTGCGTGCTCAAGAGAGCCGCGCCCTGCTCAAGGAGATGGGGAAAGACATCCTGCCGCAAAACCAAAAGATGCGCCCCTATGGCGCCATTACGCTCGACAACAAGGACTACGGCAGGTACATGGGCGAACTGCAGATCATCAAGCACCCGCAGCCCGCCGATGCCCGCGTCAACGTTGCGGCGCTCATTCCCGAGGAGGAGCAGTTCCTCATCAACTACATCATTCCCGGCAAGAAATTCTCCTTTCATCTCGATGATGAATAGTCCGCTGAACAAAAACCAGTACATATTTGCATCAAAATAAAAACTTCCGCCAAACCTTTCGGCTTTTGGCGGAAGTTTTTAGAAAGCGCTGATAAAATGAAGTCATCCAAATGTGTGAATACGGGTGGCTGAACTCATCAGCGCTTTCTTCATTCTGCGGCTTGAACTGCCTCTAGCTCCAGCTCCTGCTCCTGCATCTGCAGCGCCAGCTTCCTCGCCTTTGCCTGCTTCTTCCTTTCCTTGCGGATCGCTTTGCTGTAGCGCTCCTCTTCACTGAAGATGCAGCCGCAGTACGGCTGACGGTAGAGTTCCAACTCGTGACTGATGTCGATGCCTTCCTGCCAGCCCGGGCGGAAGTCCTCGTAATAAAATTCAATGTCGTATTTGTGAGCGAAGAACTCCGCTGTCTCGCGCATGAGATCATGCTGCTGATGAATGCTGTAGAAAAGCGTGCTCGTAAATGCCTCAAAGCCATTCTCGCTCGCATAGCGCGCCGCCTCTCCCAAACGCCATGTATAACACATGCGGCAGCGGCCGTTGGGCAGACGCTCGGCTAAGAGCGCACGCTGCAAGAAGTCGCGCAGCATGTAATTTTCGTCCGTCCGTATTTCCAGCTCCACCTTGGCGGCAAATTCCTTTGCTGTCTTCAGACGCATATCCCACTCCTTGTACGGGTGGATATTGGGATTGAAGAAGTATCCGACAGGCTCAATGCCGTCCTGTCGAAGTTTCTTGACAGGATAGCACGAGCATGGCCCGCAGCACATATGGAGCAAAAGTTTTAAGCTCATTTTCCTTCCCCCACATAGGGCACGCCGAGATGCTCATAGGCGGCGCGCGTTACGATGCGGCCGCGCGGCGTGCGGTTGATGAAACCGAGCTGCAGGAGATAAGGTTCGTAGACGTCCTCGATCGTGTCGCTCTCCTCGCTGATGGCAGCTGCCAGGGTTTCGAGTCCCACTGGTCCGCCCGCGAACTTTTGAATCATCGTCAAGAGCATGCGGCGATCCGTATGGTCGAGACCGATACGGTCGACTTCCAGTCGATCGAGAGCCGCGTCGGCGATTGCAGCGGTGATCGCCGACGCTCCTTCGATCTGTGCGAAATCGCGCACGCGCTTCAGCAAGCGGTTCGCGACGCGCGGCGTGCCGCGCGAACGGCGTGCGATCTTCTCCGCTCCGCTCCTTTCGATAGAAATCTGCAGGATCTCAGCCGCACGCTCGATGATATGCATGAGTTCGGACGGCTCGTAATACTCCAGACGCGAGATCACGCCGAAACGATCGCGCAGAGGAGCTGCAAGCGCCCCTGCCTTCGTCGTCGCGCCGACCAGTGTGAATGGCGCGATGTCAAGGCGGATGGAGCGTGCACTCGGCCCCTTGCCGATGATGATATCGAGCGCAAAGTCCTCCATCGCCGAGTACAGCACCTCCTCGACACTTCTGGAAAGCCTGTGTATCTCATCAATGAAGAGCACATCGCGCTCGCCGAGATTCGTCAGGAGCGCCGCGAGATCGCCTGAGCGCTCGATGGCAGGCCCCGATGTGATGCGAAAGTTCACGCCCAGCTCGTTGGCGATGATGCCCGCAAGCGTCGTCTTGCCGAGGCCAGGCGGTCCATAGAGCAGCACATGGTCGAGCGCCTCACCGCGATTTAATGCCGCCTGCACGAAGACCTTGAGATTTTCCTTTGCCTTCTTCTGCCCAATGTACTCAGCGAGCTTTCGCGGACGCAGGCTGTACTGCCACGTGTCCTCTGTCCGTTCGTCCTGCGCAATGATGCGCCCTTCCATTTCCTCCATGCCGCCCCTCCTTTCTCAGCGATGTTGGGCAAACTCCTTCAGCGCGAAACGAATCAGCGCCTCAGCGTCCTTGCAGTCTTTGGCACGCCGCAGGATCGGTGTGAACTCCGCCTGCGTGTAGCCGAGCGAGAGGAGCGCGGCGCCCGCCTCGGCAAGCATCGTATCTTCGACAGGCTCTTCGAGCAAGCCTTCCTCGACAATCGCTTCGTGCTCCGTCATAAATCCCTTCATCTTGTCCTTGAGTTCCAAGATGATGCGTTCCGCCGACTTCTTGCCGATGCCCGGCGCCTTCGTCAAAATGTCCGCCTTCTTGTTCCTTACGGCAAGGCAAAGGTTCTCGGGCGTGATGTTCGATAAGATGCCAAGCGCCGCCTTGGGACCGATTCCCGTGACAGAGATGAGCATTTGAAAAAGCTCGTACTCCTCCTCGGAAAAGAAGCCGTAGAGCGTCATGGCGTCCTCACGCACGGCGAGATGCGTGAAGAGCGTCACTTCTTCGCCCATGTGCAGGCGACCATGCGTCGCGCCCGAAATGAAGACGCGGTAGCCGACGCCTGCAACATCAAGAAAGCAAAAATCAAGGGAAAGGCGCGCGACCTTTCCCCGCAGGAAACCGATCATGAAAATCTCCTAAAAATTATTAAACCGCAACAATCGCTAAGTTCATCCATGCTCCCTACAGGCGATTGCGCCAAGCGGCGCTCGCCATGCAGTGCGTCGTGCAGATGGCTACGGCAAGCGCATCCGCCACATCATCGGGTTTCGGCGGTTTCGCGAGGTGCAGAAGCTTTGAGACCATGTAGATGACCTGTTCCTTCCGCGCCTTGCCGTAGCCCGTCACCGCCTGCTTGACCTGCAGCGGCGTATGCTCCGCGATCTCCAAGCCGTTCTTGGCCGCAGCCAGAAGCACGACGCCGCGCGCCTGTCCGACGGGGATCGCCGTCGTGACATTGCGGTTGAAGAACAGCTGCTCGATGCCCATGACGTCGGGCTTGTACTCCTTGATCAAGGCGTCAAGTCCATCGTAGAGCTTCATGAGCCTATCTTCCATGCGAGCCTTCGGACTCGTCGTCAGAGCGCCGTATGCGTGCGGCACGAGGCGGCTTCCCTCCGAGGACACGAAGCCAAAGCCGCAGATCGCCGTGCCCGGATCAATGCCCAGCGCAAGCATGTCTTCTCCTTGATGAAAACTGCACGACCGCGCCTTCTGCGGACTTACTCTTCATCAAACTCATAGTTGCTGTAGACATTCTGCACGTCATCGTTTTCCTCAAGGGCATCGATGAGATTCTGCATCTTTTCCGCATCCTTGCCCTCAAGCTTGACGGTCGTATCGGGAACCATCGTGATCTCCGCCGATGCCGTCTCGATTCCCTTCTCGCCGAGCGCCGCCTCGATTGCATTGTAATCCGCGGGATCAGCCGTGATTTCAAAGACATCGTCCTCCGCCTTGAGATCCTCCGCGCCCGCGTCGAGCACGATGCCCATAAGCTCGTCCTCGTCCTCGAAGGTCTCCTTCTCCACGATGAACACGGCCTTCTGCTTGAACATCCAGCCGACGCAGCCCGTTTCGCCGAGATTGCCGCCATACTTCGAGAAGATGTGGCGCACATCAGCGGCGCTGCGGTTGCGATTGTCCGTCAGGATATCGAGCATGATGGCGGAACCCGCCGGCCCGTAGCCTTCGTAGGTCAGTTCCTCATAGTTGCTTCCCTCGGCAGCGCCAAGCCCCTTCTGTATGGCGCGCTGGATGTTGTCCTTGGGAATGTTGTTCGCCTTCGCCTTGGAAAGCGCGAGCTTCAGCCGCATATTTCCCGTCGGATCGCCGCCGCCCATGCGCACGGCGATGGTGATCTCCCTGCCGATCTTCGTCGTAATCTTGCCGCGAATCGCATCATTCGCGCCCTTTTTCCTCTTGATGTTCGCCCATTTGGAATGTCCTGACATAAAACCTTGCAACTCCTTATTTTGAATAGCGTAGCCCTTTTCTTCAAGCCTTTACAAGCCGATAATGCTTCTTCTTGCCCTTCTTGACGAGCGCCGTGCCATCGGAGAAATCTTCCTCCTGCAGACGATAGTCGGCATCCGTGACCCGCGCATCGTTGAGCGTGACGCCGCCTTGCGAGATGAGACGCCTGCCCTCGCTCTTCGAGGAGAAAACGCCGTTCTTTGCGAGGATGTCAAGAAGCTTCGCTCCCATCTCCTCGGCGGTCAGTGCGAACGTCGGCAGCTCTGCGGATGCCGCGCCGCCGCCGAACATAGCCTCGGCACCCGCCTTCGCCTTCTTCGCTTCCGCCTCTCCATGCACAAGCTTCGTGACCTCATAGGCGAGCACCGTCTTGGCCTCGTTGATCGCCGCATCCCTGAGCGCGCCCAAGCGGCGCACCTCTTCCATCGGCAGGAAGGTCAAGAGCGCGAGGCATTTTTCAACGTCGGCGTCATCAATGTTGCGCCAGTATTGGTAGAAATCGTACGGCGATGTCTTCTCGGCGTCGAGCCAGAGGGCGCCGCCCGCCGTCTTGCCCATCTTCTGACCGTCGCTCTTCGTGAGAAGCGTGAAGGTCAGTCCGTAGGCGGGTTTCGCTTCCTTCCTGCGAATCAGCTCGACGCCCGCGATGATGTTCGACCACTGATCGTCGCCGCCCATCTGCAGTTTGCAGCCGCAGCGGTGACTGAGTTCCAGAAAGTCGTAGGCCTGCATGACCATGTAGTTGAATTCGAGGAAGGTCAGTCCCTTCTCCCAACGCGTTTTGTAGGCTTCAGCAGACAACATGCGGTTCACGGTGAAATGTGCCCCAATCTCGCGCAGAAGTTCGATGTAGTTGAGCTTCCTCAGCCAATCGCCGTTGTTGACCATCAGCGCCTTGCCCTCAGAAAAGTCGATGAAACGCGCGATCTGCTTCTTGAAGCAGTCGCAGTTATGCTCGATATCCTCATCCGTCAACATCCTGCGCATGTCCGTGCGCCCCGAAGGATCGCCGACCGTTCCCGTGCCGCCGCCCACGAGGCACACGGGACGATGCCCGGCACGCTGCATGTGCGACATCGCCATGAGTCCGAGGAAATGTCCAACATGAAGACTGTCCGCCGTCGGGTCGAACCCTGTGTAGAAGGTCACGCTCTCTTTGCCGAGCAGTTCGCGCACGCCTTCTTCATCTGTGCATTGAGCGATGAAACCGCGCTCTTTCAAAACATCAAAAACATTTGCCAACGAACTCTTCCCTTCTTTTCTCATCCTTCAAAAGCACATCAATCCCTGCCCTTGGAAACGCCTGCGCCCGGCTCAGGACCGCCACCTGGTTCAGGGAGCGACGGCTGCTGCGAGGGCGTGGAGTCCGCCTGCGGTGCGCCGTCTCCCATAGTTCTGCCGCCTGCTTCAGGCCTTGGCACATTCCTGGCATCCTTGCCGTTTTTCGCATCCTTGGCATTCTTTTCCTTCTTATCTGTATGCTTCTCGTCCTTCGCAGATTTTTCGTCCTTAATCTCGCTGACACTTCCTGCGGTATATGCCACTCCGTCAAAGTTCTTTGCAGGTGTGCCCGCGACAACCTTTTGCATAAACGCCTTCCACATTTCTGCTGGTGCCATGCCGCCTGACATCACGCCCATCGACGTGTTGTCGTCGTTGCCGATCCACACGCCAGCCACGAGATCGGGCGTGTAGCCGACGAACCACGCATCGTGATAGTTGTCCGTCGTACCTGTCTTGCCCGCGGCAGGACGTCCGATGTTCGCACGCGTTCCCGTACCGTGCTGCACGACGTCCTGTAACATGCTCGTCAGAGCCGCCGCACTGCTCTCCTTGATGACGCTCTTTTGCTTAAGCTCCGCCTGTTCAAGAACCTTGCCGTTGCGATCGAGAATCTTAATGATGGCGACAGGCTCGACGTGTATGCCCTTGTTCGCAAACGTCCCGTAAGCGCTCGTCAGTTCCAGAGGCGTCACGCCCTTCGTGAGTCCGCCGAGCGCCGTGGAGAAGTTCTTGTCGTTGCGCTCGCCGTCGAGCACGAAGGTCGTTATGCCCATCTCCTGCGCATAGTAAATCGGCTTGTCGATACCGAGCTTCTGCGCGATTTTTACCGTCGGCACGTTGAGCGAGTAGCGTGCCACAGTGCGCAACGTCACGGGGCCACTGAAATTGCCGCTGTAATTCTTCGGCGACCAGCCGCCGATCTTGACCGGACTGTCGTCGATGATGGTGTCGGGCGAATAATTCGCCTCAAGCGCCGCTGCAAAGACGAATGGCTTGAACGACGAGCCTGGCTGACGCTCCGCCATCGTCGCGCGATTGAACTGATCCGTGCCTCGGCCGCCGACCATCGCCTTGATGTAGCCCGTGTGCGGATCGATGGCGACGAGCGCCATCTGCGGCTGCTGCACGCCATTGCCGTCCGTGCGCTGCACGGCCACGGTATGCGCGGCCTCTTCCGCTGCCTTCTGCATCGTCATGTCGATCGTCGTGTAGATCTTCAAGCCTTCCTTATAGATGGCGTCGGCGCCGTATCGGTCGATGACCTTCTGCGTGATATAGTCGATGAAGTACGCGCCCGTCGTATCCTTCGCCTGTGTCTTATTGGCAAGCGTCGGCTTCTCTTCCGTCGTCTTGCGCGCCGTCGCATGATTGATGTAGCCGTACTTCTCCATCTGATCAAGCACGACTTCCTTGCGTTCCTGCGCGGCGTTGAAGTTGTTGAACGGCGAATAGTAGTTGGGGCTCTTCGGTATGCCCGCAAGCATCGCGCATTCGTTGAGGTCAAGATCCTCGACGTTCTTGCCGAAGTACGTCTTCGCCGCCGCCTGCACGCCATAAGCGCCCTGTCCGAAGTAGATCTGGTTCAGATAAAGCTCCAAGATCTCCTGCTTCGTATACTGGCGTTCGATCTGCAGGGCGAGGAACACTTCCTGCACCTTGCGCTTGAGCGTCCGATCCTGCGTCAGGTAAGCATTTTTGGCGAGCTGCTGCGTGATCGTAGAGCCGCCTTCGGAAATCGTCCTGCCCGTGATGTTGGCATAGACGGCGCGCAGAATGCCGCGCGGGTCGACGCCCATGTGCTCATAGAAGCGGTTGTCCTCGACCGCGACGAAAGCGTTCTGCAGATTTTTCGGAATCTGCGCGAGCTTTACCGGCTCACGGTTTTCCGTCGCATGAACATTGGCGATTTCGTTGCCGTTGATATCATAGATATGAGACGACGCCGGCGGACGGATGTCCTCAACGAGATTTTCTTTCGTATTCATGCTCGCCGTCAAAAAGCCGCAGCCGATGCCGACGAGCATGACAAAAAAGATGATGAAGAAACCCACGAGAGCGCGTACAATATTGCCGCCGCGGCTTTTCTTCTTCGGCGGCGGCTTCGGATTCGACTTCGGTGCCAGGCGTCTCTGCAGCTGCTGCCGCGAGGCGCGCGTCGCATCGGTACGTTTTTCCATGAAGAAGCTCCTCCTGCTCTGTTCAACGATATGCTTTTCATTATACTGCAACGAAAGTGGCAGAGCAAGACATTATTGCCCGCTCTTCCATCACTGCAAATCAACGAGCGTCGCGCCCGTGCCGCCCTCGCTGATGTCGGCGAAGTTGAAGCGGGAGACGCTCTTGTGATGCTTGAGATAATCGTGAATGCCCTTTCTGAGCGCTCCCGTCCCCTTGCCGTGGATGATGAGCACCTGGCCGAGTCCGCCGACGACGGCATCGTCGAGGAATTTGCCGAGCACTTGCTCCGCTTCGTCGACCATGAGTCCGCGCACATCGATCTCGCGATGCAGGTTCGCCGTCTTCTGCAGAAGCGCACCCGCTCCCTTCGTACGGCTGCTTCTTTTCACGGCGGGCTGCTCCTTCCTCGCGCGTTCGACAAAGCGGCAGTCTCCCGCCTTGACGTACGTCTTGAGGCTGCCTAGCTGCACTTCGATATTTGCGCCTTGGATCTTGAGCACCGTCGCCTTTTGGTCGAGCTTTCGCACATAGACGACATCGCCGACAGCGAGCTTCTGCATGTCGATCTTCTCTTTGTACGCCTTGCCGGGGAGGAGTCCCGTGCGCGAGCGCTCCGCCGCTTCCTGCAGTTTCTCCCGCGCCTCCTGCATGGCACGGCGGCGGCTCTCTATGCCGAGGTCGTCGAACTGCGCCTTGAGGCTCTTGATGATCTCCTCCGCCTCACGCCGCGTGCGCCGCACGAGATTTGCGCTCTCCTGCCTCGCCTTCTTGAGCATCTGCTCCTTCTTCTCGCGAATCTCATCCTTCAGCGCCTGCGTCTTTTCCTCAAGCTTCGCCACGCGCTGCTGCCTTTCCAGGATGTCGGCGTTCCTCTGCTCGTACATGAGCTTCTCGCTTTCGAGCTGGTTCACGACCTTCTCGAACTGGGCATGATCGGCCTTAATGAATTGCTGCGCACGCAAGATTGCCGCCTCCGAAAGGCCGAGGCGGCGGCTGATGGCAAAGGCGTTGCTCGCACCCGGCATCCCCGTCAGCAGACGGTACGTCGGGCGCAGCGTCTCGACATCGAATTCCACACAGGCATTCTCGACGCCCTCGCTCGTAAAAGCGAACGTCTTCAGCTCCGAATAATGCGTCGTCACGATCGTCGAGGCGCCGCGTGCGAGGAACTGCTCAAGGATAGCCATGGCGAGAGCCGCCCCTTCCTCGGGGTCGGTTCCCGCGCCGATCTCATCGAGCAGCAAGAGATCCGTGCCCTCGACGCATTCCAAGAGTTTGACCAGATGCGACATGTGCGCGGAAAATGTGCTGAGGCTCTGCTCTATGCTCTGCTCGTCGCCGATGACCGTATAGACATTCGTATATACAGAAATCTCAGATCCTGCGGCGGCGGGGATATAGCAGCCCGACTGCACCATGAGCGCAAAGAGTCCGATCGTCTTCAGGCTGACCGTCTTGCCGCCCGTATTCGGTCCCGTGATGAGCAGCATGCGGTACGCTTCTCCAAGCGCGATGTCAATGGGCACGACCTTTGCCGCATCGATCAGCGGATGACGCGCGGCGACGAGATTCGTCCTTCCCTCGCGATTGATCGCGGGGCGCGTCGCCTGCATATCGGCTGCAAGCTTCGCCCGTGCGAAGATGAAGTCAAGAGAGGCGAGTATGGCACAATTCCCTTCGAGAACGCTGCCGTTCTTGCCGACCTCCTGCGAGAGAAGGCGCAGGATGCGCTGCACCTCGGTCTTTTCAGCGAGCGCAAGCTGCTTGAGGTCGTTGTTGAGGTCGACGAGAGCCATCGGCTCGATGAAGAGCGTCGCGCCGCTCGCCGACTGGTCGTGGACGATGCCTGGAAAGCTCTGGCGATACTCCTGCTTGATCGGTATGACATTTCGCTCCGCACGCTGTGTGATGATGGCGTCCTGAAAGAATTTCTGATACTCCGTGCGGTGCAGGATGGCTTCCATCTGCTCCTTCGCCCTGTGTCTGCCCGAGCGCAGTTCACGCCGTATGCGCGAAAGCTCGACACTCGCGTCGTCGAGCAAATTGCCGTGCTCGTCGACGCTGTTTTCCAGCCTGCGCTCCAACTGCCCGAGAATCTCGATGCCCTTTGCCTGCTCCTTGATGAGCGGCAAATCCATCTCCACTTCTTTGAAGAAGCGCTTGACGGCTCGCATCGCGCGCATCGTGCTCAGAAGATCGGTAAAATCGCCGAGGTCGAGCACGGCGCCGCGCTCGGCCTTCGCCAGAGACTCGCGGATGTCGAAGACGCCGCCCATGGGCGGCGAGGAAAACGCCGAGAGGCGAACCGCCTCCTCCGTCTCGCGCAGAAGCTCCTCCACCTCAGCAAAATCGCCCGACGGAAGGACGGCTCGCGCCTTTTCCTTGCCGAGGACGGAGCCTGCCTTCGCTTCCAGCATCGCGCGAATCTTGTCGTACTCAAGCGTGTCGAGTGTTTCTTTTTCCATACATAACCTTTCTCTTCTCTTTTACTGCACGCCGCGGAAATAATGGCCGCGCGTCACATCCTTTCCCTCAAGCTCCTTCAGATAGTCCTCCTGCTCCTTGATGAGCGTGCCTGAAAAGCGGCTCCATTCCTTGTAAAGGCGCACGCGTCTTCCCAGCTCCGCCGCTTCCATGAAGCGCCCGTCTATGCGTAAAAAAGAGATACCGCGCGGCGCAAACTCCATCGCATGAAGCAGCATCGAAAGGCGCTTGCCGTTGAGGACGTGCATGTGGCATGACTGGTCGAATACGAGCGGAAATTTCATGTCCTTCCTGTCCAACAAGGCGTAGCGCGTCTTTCCCTTACAGCACGGCATCGAACACGAGCCTGACGCTGCATTGCCGAGGAAACTGCCCAAGGCGCAGTATTCAGATACCATGAGTTCAAGATTTCCCTCGACGATGCACTCCACGGGAAAAGGCGCACGCACGGCAAGCGCCCCCGCCTGCTCCAGCGTAAGCTCGGGAGAAAGAACGGCGCGGCTCGCTCCCATTTCTGCAAGCTCCGCAAGCGCCCGGCAGTTAATGACGGGAAGCGACGCATCGGCATAAAACTTCAGCCCCGCCTCACGCACGACGCGGAGCGTGCCGAAGTTGTGGACGCTGACGGCATCGGGCGAAAGGCGCACGAAACCCTCGACGAGCTTTCGCCATGCCGCCATGTCGCGGCGCAGCACGAGGCGCGGCGTGTTGAACACGATGGCGCATCCTGCGCCGCGTGCGAGCTGCGCCGCCTCCGCGTAGTCGCGCAGGGGAATCGTACGATGATGGTAGGAATCGCCGCCGAAGACGATCTCGTCAGCGCCTGAGCGCACCGCCTCGCGCACGCCGGCGAGCGTGTCCGTCGCCGCCGCGATACGCGCCTCTCCCCTGCGTCCGGCGCGGGCAGGCACTTCTTCGTAGCGGAACGCAGGCAGGGCGGCGCGGCGATAGTGCGCCATGCGCTCTTCCTGCAAGGCAGCGAACGCTTTGCGCCGCGCCTCGTTGATCTCGCTGACGGGAACCATCACGCCATCCTCCATATCGAGGGAGACTTCCCCCAGGGAAAAGATCGTCGTACCGATGCGGCGCAGCTGCTTTTCAACGGTCGCTGCATCCAACGGTCGCTTCTTTGCAGATTCCGCATGAAACTCCGTCTTTGCCTGCGCTGCAAAACCGTCCCGATCATGCAAGGCGATGGAAAGGGGCTCACCTAGGCGCACGCGGACATGCGCCGCCACGGGCACGCGCCGCACGGGAGCGCCCGCGCGGAAAAAGCCGCGCGCCTTCTCCATGAGATGTGCGTCGAACACCTTGAACACGCGATCGTGCGGCTTCACGGGCGCATCGAGAGGCAATGTGACCTCCTCGCCCGCCTTCGCCGTAGGACAGGAGCGCCCCTTCTTGTCGCAGAGATCCGTCACCGTCGCCGTCTTCCTGCCGCCGACCTTGACCCAGAAATCCAGCTGATCTCCCTCGGCCAGATCACCCGAGAGCTTCAGCTTCACGCGCCCCGCCGTCCTGTCATTTTCGAGGACGCGTCCGACGAGAAGGCCGCGATTGTTCGGCCGGGAATCGCTCATCATCGTGCGCCCCGGACGCTCCTTTAGGTAGGCCGTCGTAAAATCGCGGTTGAAGATCTGCGCGAGCGCCTTTTCATCCTCTGCCGCGCTCGGCAGTCCCCTGCCTGCCTCGACGGCGTCGATGGCGCGGCGATAGGCGTCGACGACGACAGCGACGTACTCGGGACGCTTCATGCGCCCCTCGATCTTCAGCGAAGCGATGCCGCTCTCCAAGAGTTCCGGCAAAAGCTCAATGGTCTTCAAATCCTTGGGCGAGAGCAGGAACTGCCCCGCAGCCTTGCCGAGAACATCCGCGCCCGTCTCATCGACAAGCGTATAGGGCAGACGGCACGGCTGCGCACAGCGACCGCGATTGCCGCTCCTGCCGCCGATCATGCTGCTCATCAGACACTGCCCCGAGTAGCAGACGCAAAGAGCCCCGTGCACGAAGGTCTCAATCTCCACCTGACAGTGAGCCGTGATATAGCGGATATCCTCCAGCGAAAGCTCGCGCGAGAGCACAACTCGTTCAAAGCCCATCTCCTGAAGAAGGAGCACGCCTTCCAGATTGTGCACGGTCATCTGCGTGCTCGCATGCAGCGGCAGATCAGGCGCCGCCTGACGCGCGAGCCGATAAACGCCGAGATCCTGCACGAGCGCGGCATCCGCACCCGCCTCATAGAGGAAGCGCAGGTAGCGGGAGAGTGCCGCCATCTCCTCGTCGCGCACGATGGTGTTGACCGTCACATGCACGCGCACATCACGGCTGTGGGCGAAGGCGATCGCCTCGCGCATTCCCTCTTCGTCGAAGTTGTCCGCATAGGCGCGTGCGCCGAACATATTGCCTGCCAGATAGACGGCGTCAGCGCCGCCTTCCACAGCGGCCGTCAACGCCTCCCTGCTCCCTGCCGGAGCCAATAATTCAATCAATGTTTTCCTCCGTATGCAAGGCGTCGTCAATCTCCTCAGCACGTTCTGCGCCATCTTCCGTCAACGCTTCCGGCGATTCTTCCTCCTCGATCTGAGCCTCCCCATCGGCGGCGAGCAGCTCAAGCTGCACGTCGCCTTCTTCCGCAACCTCTTCCAAGGCCGGCAAAGCAGGCAGGTCGCTCAGTGCATTTAGTCCGAAGCACTTGAGAAAGACGTCCGTCGTACCGTAGAGGATCGGCCGCCCTAGAACAGGCTTCCTGCCTACTTCTTCGATAAGCTCCATCTCCAGGAGTTTCTGCAGCGCTCGCTCGACGCGCACACCGCGGATGTGCTCAATTTCCTGCTTCGTGATCGGCTGCTTGAAGGCGACGATCGAGAGCGTCTCCAAGGTCGGTGTCGTGAGTTTCCTGTCCTGCACCTCTGCAAGCTTCTGCACATAGGCATGACACTCGGGGCGCGTGACGAGCTGGAAGCCTCCCGCGACACGATGCAGCATGAGCCCGCTCCCACGCTCCTCCAACGTCTTCGCGTAAAGCGTCAAAAGCTCATCCAGGCTCTCCTCGTCAACCTGCAGGATTTCTCTGAGCTGCACTGCCGTCACTGGCTCGCCGCGCACAAAAAGGAGCGCCTCCAAAGGCGCCTGCATTTCTTCCATAAACATCAGTGATCACTCGTCCTTAGGCAAACAAGAATATCGCCAAAAAGATCGCCCTGGCGAATCACGACGGAATGAAGCTTGATCAGCTCCAACAGCGCAAGAAAGGAAACGATCAGCTCCGCACGCGTGCCCGACGGGAATGCGGCGGCAAACGGCATCTGCCCTCCCTCGCGGTCGAGGAGCACGAGGATGTCCTCCATCTTTCCCTGTATGCTGTAGGCATCGGGCGCTACGAGTGCCTTCGGGATCGTGATCTCCTCGCGCACCTCCATGGCGATGCGAAAGGCGTCGACGAGCAGGGCGACGGACATTTCCTCCGGTGGCAGGCGGCGCACGGGAAGCGGCAGCGGCTTTCGCGCAAACACCCTCTCCTGCAGCGCGGCAAGACCGTCGAGTTCCACGCTGACGCGGCGGAAGCGACGATACTCCAAGATGCGCTCCACAAGTTCCCTGCGCGGATCTTCCTCCTCTTCCTCCTCCTTTTCTTTCGGCGGCTTCGGCAGCATCATGCGCGACTTGATCTGCAGGAGCGTCGCCGCCATGACGATGAATTCGCTCGCAACCTCGATATCAAACTCCTGCATCTCTTCAAGGTAGTTCATGTACTGCTCGGTCAGAACCGCCATCGGGATATCGTAGATGTCGATCTTGTTCTTCTCGATGAGGTGCATGAGGAGATCCATCGGCCCTTCAAAAGCATTGAGCCGTACCGTATACTTGTCCATGAGAGCAAATCAGATGAGCAGACCGACGACCGCCGCGAGCGTGGAGTAGAGCGCCCAGGAGACAGCGCCCAAGAGGCGCGCGAACGGCCCGACCATGATCAGCAGAATGAGAATAATGAACGTGTAGCGTTCCAGACGCATGAGTTCATACGCCCAGCGCCCCGGCAAGAATGCCATGAGTACGCGCGAACCGTCAAGGGGCGGCAGCGGTATCATATTGAACACAGCGAAGTTGACGTTGATCAGCGCGAGAAGCTGCATGACCGTATAAAAGCCCTGCGATACAGGCAGACCGAGACGCGCGTAGACAGCAAAAAAAAGCATGGCCAGAAATGCTATGACAAGGTTGGACGCCGGCCCTGCCAGAGCCACGAGGACTTCGCCCTTGCGCATGTCGCGAAAATTCCTCGGATTTATCATCACGGGCTTCGCCCAGCCGAAATGAACGAGGAACAGCGTCAAAAGCCCGATGGGATCGATGTGCGCCTTGGGATTGAGCGTGAGCCTGCCCATGAGGCGCGGCGTCATGTCGCCCATGGCAACGGCGACGCGTGCGTGGGAATACTCGTGCACGACCATGGCAATCAAAATTCCCGGGATACCCGCGATGAACCACATCAAATCAGAACCAAACATATTCCGCCTCCCGTCAGTGTTTCGCTTTGCCGAACGCCGTCATGAGAATTGCTGTCACGGACTTCGCATCGAAGATCTCGCCGGATTTGACGCGCTCTACGGCCTCTTCGAGCGGCATCTTGACGACGTGGATGAACTCATCATCGTCCGTATGCTGCTCGCCCGCCTGCAAATCGTGCGCGGCGTAGATATGGATGTACTCATTGGAAAACCCGACGGTCGTGCCGATCGTCGTGAGCTTTTCCCAATGCTTTGCCGTGTATCCCGTCTCCTCGGAAAGCTCGCGCACGGCACACACGAGCGGATCTTCCTTCGGAGAATCGAGCTTGCCCGCCGGAATCTCAAGCGTGACGCGGTCGACGGGATAGCGGTACTGGCGCACGAGCAGCACCGTACCGTCCTCGAACACGGGCAGGACGGCGGAAGCGCCGGGATGCCTGACCCACTCGCGCACGGCTTCCCTGCCATTCGGCAGCGTCACCGTATCGCGTCGAACATGGAGCAGGACGCCGTCGTAGATGTTTTCACTCCTGAGCTTTTTCTCCAACAAATCTTCGTACATATTTTCCCCTTTATTTCGAGAAACTGCGGCTGATTTCAGCGCGTTTAATTCTAGCATTATCCACCATTTCCCGCGCATTGTCAAGCGCGGCCGCTGTGATGTCGCTACCCGACGCCATGCGTGCGATCTCGTTGATGCGCTCGCCCTCGGCGAGGAGCTGCACTTCCGTCAGCGTGCGCCCCTCCTGCGTCTCCTTGTGGATGTAAAGATGCGCGTCCGCCATGCAGGCAATCTGCGGCAGATGCGTGATGCAGAGGACTTGTCTGTGCAAAGCGACCATGGCGATGCGTTCGGCGACCATGCGCGCCGTCTTGCCGCCAATGCCCGTGTCGATCTCGTCAAATACCATGCTTGGCGGCGAATCATCATTCGCGGCCGAAACAGCCTTGACGGCAAGAGCCACGCGCGAAAGCTCGCCGCCCGAGGCGACGTCCTGCAGCGGCTGCTCCTTCTCGCCCGCATTTGCCGAGAAGAGCATGACGATGTCATCCGCTCCCGTTGCACTGTAATCTGCTGCACGGAGCGCGATGGAAAAGTGCGCCTTCTCCATGCCGAGAGCCTTGATCTGCTCGCCGACGTGCGCGGAGAGCGCCTTGGCAGCGGCAGAGCGCAGTTTCGTAAGCTTCTGCGCCTCCTCTTTCAGCGTGTCCGCGGCGTTTTTAAGAGCAGCCTTCAGGTCTTCCAAGTCGACATCGTAGTTCTCGATGCGCTGCAGTTCCGCCTTGACCTTCGCCAGATGGGCGAGCACGTCCGTCGTCGTCGCACCATACTTGCGGCACAATTTGTCGATGACGCTCATGCGGCTTTCCAACGAGTCGAGCCGATGCTGATCGAATTCCATGTCCGAGCCGTAGTCGCGAATCTCATACGACGCTTCCTGCAAGTCGCAATAGGCATTTTCCACCATCTTGCAGGCATTGTCCAACTCATTGCCGAAGCGCGAGAGTGATTCGAGGTTCTTCTTGACCTTGCTCAGGGCCGCGAGGACGTTCAGCGCCTTGCCTCCCACATCGCCGTTCAAGAGCGCGTAGGATTCTTCGACAAAGCCTGAAATCTTCTCGGCGTTCGAGAGCTTCTTGATCTCCGCCTCGATGCGCTCGTCCTCGCCCTCCTTCAAATCGGCCTCCTCGATTTCCTTTTCCTGCCAATGCAGGAGATCGAGGCGTTCCGTCGTGTTCTTCGCTTCCTCCTCCTTCGCCCTGAGCTGCTTCTTGCAGTCGTTCCAAGCGGCGAAACTTTTCTGATAGACATCGCGCTGCTTTTCAATGGCGGCGTCCGAAGTGTCGAGGAGGAGAAGCTGGTTTTCGGGGCGCAGCAGTGCAAGATTGTCGTGCTGCCCGTGGATGTCGACGAGATAGGCGCCAAGCTCTTTTAGCAGCGCGAGCGTCACACGGCAACCGTTCAGGAGGACGGAACTCTTCCCCTTGTGCGAGACTTGGCGCGTAATGATGAGCTCGTCATCTTCCACAGGAATCGCCTGCTCCTCAAGGAGACTCTTCAATGCAGTCTGCGCTTCCAGATCGAAAACCGCCTCGACACGCAGCCATTCGCAGCCGCTTCGTATGGCGGTCGCCGCGAGACGCTTTCCCAGCACCGCGCCCAAGGCGTCGATGAGGATGGACTTGCCCGCGCCCGTCTCACCCGTCAGGATGTTCAGCCCCGCACCAAATTCGATTTTCACATGCTCCAAAAGGGCAAAATTCCAAACCGTCAATGTCTTTAACATGATGTTCCTCTCACTGAGCGAAGAATTTCTCCATGCGCCGCACGACCTCGGGCGCCGCCTCCCGAGGCTTGACGACGACGAGGATGCTGTCGTCGCCCGCCACCGTGCCGACGATCTCCTGCCAAGGCGTATGATCGAGGACGGCGGCGACGGCATTGGCAGCGCCGGGCAGAGTCTTGACGACGATGATGTTCTCACTGTAATCGAGAGAAACGACGGAATCGTAAAAGAGGCGTGCCATGCGCTCCTTGGAGAGCACGGCCCCCTTTTCTTTCGGCAGCGCATAGCGATAGCGGCCATTCCCCGCCGGCACCTTGACGAGCATCATCGTCTTGATGTCACGCGACACGGTCGCCTGCGTCACGTCGATCTGACGCGCACGCAGCGCCGCTGCCAATTCCTCCTGCGTTTCGATGGCAGTGTTTTCGATAATTTCACGAATGATCGCGTGACGCTTGACCTTCATGCTCTTCCCCCGTTCTCTCGAAAGCGCGCTTTCCCTCAGGCATTGTCCAGAAGTTTTTCCTTCATCGTGCGGTAATAATCCTTGTCGCCGAATTTCACAATGCGCGCGGGATTTTTCGCCTTGCGCACGATCACCTCATCCTCATCAGCAATCTGAAACGACTTCTGTCCGTCGAAGGTAACAAAAATATCGGAATGTCCGGCCTTGATGCGCATGCGCACCGTATCGTCCTCGGAAATCACCATAGAACGGATGTCAAAGGTATGCGGGCAGATAGGCGTGAGGACAAGCGCCTTGACGTGTGGATTGACGATCGGCCCGCCCGCCGAAAGGGAGTACGCCGTCGATCCTGTCGCTGTAGAGACGATCAGGCCGTCCGCCTTGTAGTTCGCGATGCGCGTATCGTTGATGGAAAGTCCGAAACGCAGCATACGCGCAAGCCCGCCCTTCGCCACCACGATGTCGTTGACCGCACTTCCCTTGTAGCTCTTCTTGCCATGATGGACGACGTAGCCCGAGAGCATGAGCCTTTCCTCGATGTGGTACTCCTTGTCGAGGATCTTCTGCAGCTTCGTCTCTATCTCATCCAGTTCGATGTCGATGAGGAAGCCGACCGTGCCGAAGTTGATGCCGCAGACGGGAACGGTCTGCTCGTAAACGCGGCGGCAGACATTCAGAAGCGTGCCGTCGCCGCCGATGCTCAGCGCCATGTCGATCGGATGACGGTTGATGTTCTCGATGCCGTACGCCTCGTGCCCTAAGAGCCTCGCCTCCTTCGCTGGAAGCAGCACGCACACCCTCTTATCGGCAAAGAAAGCGAGGACGCGATCGAGGATCGCACGAATATTCGCCTTCGTCACATTGGGAAAAACCGCTATGGTAAACATCAAATCCCTGCCTACTTGTCCAATTCCGTATGCGCCTCTGCTACGACGGCGACGATTTCCTCTTGTGAAACGCCCGACGCGGCAGACTCTTCTCCTGTGCCAACGAGGTGCATAAGGTACTCGATATTGCCCTCCGGCCCCTTGACAGGAGAATAAGAGAGCGCTCGAATGCAAAATCCCGCTTCCTGCGCGGCACGAAAGACGTCCCGGATCACGGTCTCATGCACATGCGGCTCGCGCACGACGCCCTTTTTGCCGACGTTTTCGCGCCCTGCTTCGAACTGCGGCTTGATCAGAGCCGCGACTTCCCCCTGCGGTTTCAGCAGGGAGCGCACCGCCGGCAGCACCTTCGCGAGCGATATGAAGGCGACGTCGATGGATGCGAAGTCGACGAGCTCACCGAGCGCCTCGGGCGTCACATGGCGGATGTTCGTGCGCTCCATGTTCTTCACGCGTGCGTCCGTGCGAAGTTTCCACGCGAGCTGACCGTAGCCGACGTCGATGGCGTAGACCTTCGCCGCGCCGTTCTGCAGGGCGCAGTCCGTAAAGCCGCCCGTCGATGCGCCGATGTCCGCCATCGTCTTTCCCGCAAGCGAAATGGAAAAGGCTCTGAGAGCCTTTTCCAGCTTCAACCCGCCGCGGCTCACATAGGGCATCTCCTCGCCTAAAAGTCGAAGCTCAGCCTCAGGTTTCACGCCCGTCCCCGCCTTTTCGACCTTCTTGCCGTCGACGAGCACCCTGCCTTCCATGATCATCGTGCGCGCACGCTCGCGGCTCGCGGCAAGGCCGCGCTCGACGAGCAGGACATCAAGCCGCTCCTTCGCCATCGCGTGCTCCCTTCCATGCCGTGAGGATGCTTCTTGCCATCTGCTCAGGCAAAAGCCCGGCCATTTCCAGAAGCTCCTGCGGCTTGCCCTGCTCGATGAATGCATCGCCTATGCCGAAGCGCACGACGGGCAGGAGAAGGCCTGCGTCTGCCAAGGCTTCGAGCACGGCGCTGCCGAAGCCGCCGGCGAGCGCATTCTCTTCCATCGTCACGAGCATCTTCTTCTCATGCGCCATGCGATGCAGCAATTCTTCGTCCAATGGCTTTACGGTGCGCATGTTGACGACGGCGGCAGAAAGCCCCTCCTCTTGCAGAAGCTTCGCTGTCTTTTGCGCCGCATCGACCATGCTGCCGACAGCGAGGAGCGCGATTTTTCCCTCCTCCTCCAAGACTTCCGCCGCAAGATTCTCCAACGGAGTGAACGGTTCTTCCAACGCCGCGCCAATACCCTCGCCGCGCGGGTAGCGCAGAGCTACCGGGCCTTCTAGGGAAAGCGCCGTCTTGAGCATGCGCCCAAGCTCGTTCTCATCCTTGGGTGCGAGCACCTTCATGTTTGGCAGGTGGCGCAGATACGAGTAGTCGAAGACGCCGTGATGCGTCGCGCCGTCCTCTCCGACGAAGCCTGCGCGGTCGAGCGCAAAGACGACGTGCAGGTTCTGCAGACAGACGTCGTGCAAGATCTGGTCGTAGGCACGCTGGGCGAACGTCGAATAGAGCGCGAGCACGGGCTTCCTGCCCGCCGCCGCAAGGCCGGCGGCAAACGTCGTCGCATGCTGCTCAGCGATGCCCACATCGAAGAAACGCGTCGGATACTTCTCGCCAAACGTGCGCAGACCCGTGCCGTCGGGCATCGCCGCCGTGATGGCGACGACATCCGCATCCTCTTCGGCGGCTTCCAGCAAAGCCTTGCCGAAGACACTCGTGTACGTCGGCTTCGCGCCCGCCTTCTTCAGCGTCGTGCCGTCGGCAACGTCGAATCTGCCGATGCCGTGGAACTTGTCCGGCGCCTTCTCCGCCGGCGCATAGCCCTTTCCCTTGCACGTCTCCACATGAATGAGCAGGGGACCCTTTAGCTGTTTCGCCTGCTCGAACACATCGAGCAGAAGGGCGATGTTGTGCCCGTCCAAGGGGCCGATGTAGTGAAAGCCCATGTCGGTGAAGAGGCCGCCCGGCACGAGTGCCGAGCGCACGCCGTCCTTGATGTGCTCGGCCGTCCGGTAGACGCGCTCGCCGATGTGCGGGATGCTCTTGAGAAAGTTCTTGATGTCCTGTTTCGCACGGTGGTAGCCCGGTGCGACGCGGAAGCGCGACAGATACTCGGACATCGCGCCGACGTTCGGCGCGATGGACATGCCGTTGTCGTTCAGAATCACGATGATGTCCTTGCCCAGTGTCCCCGCATTGTTCAGTCCCTCGAACGCCTCGCCTCCCGTCAGTGCGCCGTCGCCAATGACGGCGGCGATACGGTAATGCTCGCCCGCGATGTCACGCGCCGCCGCCATGCCGAGGGCGGCCGAGATCGACGTGCTCGAATGACCTGTGCCGAAAGCGTCGTAGACGGACTCCTCGCGCTTGGGGAAGCCCGTGATGCCGCCTTTCTGGCGAAGACCGACGAATGCCTCGCGCCTGCCCGTCAGAATCTTGTGCGCATACGCCTGATGACCGACGTCCCAGACGATCTTGTCCTCCGGACAGTCGAACGACCTGTGCAGGGCGAGCGTAAGCTCCACCGTGCCAAGGCTCGGGGCGAGATGACCGCCCGTCTGGGAAACTGTGTCGATAATATAGCGGCGCAGTTCTCTCGCCAGCTGCGAAAGCTCATCGAGCGTGCAGCTTTTCAGCGCGTGCGGTTCGTTTATGCGTTCCAACAGCTGTCCCATATCCATCCGCCTCACTTTTTCCGTCCGAGCAGAAACAGCGCCAAATCCCGCAGGAAGGCGGCGCGTTCGCCAAAGATGTCGAGCGCCGCCACGGCTTCATCTACTGCATCCTCAGCCAATTTCTTCGCCTCTTCCAGGGAAGTCAGCGTCACATAAGTCGCCTTCTCGTTGCGAACGTCACTGCCCACGGGCTTGCCGATCGCCGCCTCGTCTCCCGTGACGTCGAGGATGTCATCCGTGATCTGAAAGGCCAGCCCAAAGCGCTCAGCATAAAGCGTCAACGCGGCGAGTTCCTCCTCCTTCGCGCCCGCCAGAATCGCGCCCGAGCGTATGGCGGCGCAAAACAGTGCGCCCGTCTTGCCCATGTGAATCTTTCGAAGGGCTGCCAGATCGAGACGCCTGCCCTCGCCCTCAAGGTCGAGCACCTGTCCGCCGACCATGCCGTAAGGGCCGGCCGCGCGGCTCATCTCGGAGACGACGGTGACGAGGGTTTCAGGGGCAGCGCCCTCTTGGCGCAGCATGACCTCGAAGGCGAGCGTCAACAGAGCGTCGCCCGCGAGCACCGCAATTCCATCGCCAAAAACCTTGTGGTTCGTGGGCTTGCCGCGTCGATAGTCGTCGTTGTCCATCGCGGGCAGATCGTCGTGAATCAAGGAATACGTATGAATCATCTCAATGGCGCATCCCGTCGTCAAGAAGGCCGCGCCATCCTTGCCGACGGCGTCGGACGCCGCCATCAGGAGCACGGGGCGCAGGCGTTTGCCGCCCGCCATGAGGCTGTATTCCATCGCCTTTTCCAGCGTCTCATCATACGCGGGCACTTTCTTCAGCTCGCGCAGAAGCCCCTCTTCCACCAAATCGGCACGCTTTTTCCATTCCGCCTTAAAATTCACGTGCATCCCCCTCAATCTCCAAGCGAAACTCCTCGACTGCGCCGCCCTTTTCCTTGAGCACGACATCCATCGCCTTTTCCGCACGATCGAGCGAAGTCATGCAGAGCTTCGCAAGCTCCACGCCCTTCGCATAATTGTCCATGAGCTGTTCCAAGCTCAAATCGCCGCTTTCCATCGCCTGCACGAGTTCTTCCAGCTCCGCGAGCGCTTGCTCAAAGGACGGCGTCTTCTTTCTCGGCATCATAAACCTCCTTCTCGCAAACCTCCGACGACGGCGTCAAAGCTGCCGTCGGCAAGGCGCACGAGGATCCCATCTCCAACGGCAAGCTCCTTCACGCTGCGCACCGCCGTGCCCGCCTTTTCCACAACGCTGTAGCCGCGCCGTATGACGTGCAGCGGATTGAGCATCTCGAGCTTTTCCGCTGCGACCTGAAAGGCGTGCTGCTTTTCCAGCAGGGCGCGGCGCATCCCGCGGTCGAGCGCTTCCGACGCCATGTCGAGCCTTTGACGACGCTCGGCTAGGAGCGCCTGCGGCGGACGCTTCAGGAAGAAGCCGCCCAGACGCTCCACGCGCTCGCGCTCGTAGTAAAGACGGCTCTTCACCGCCTTTTGGAGACGCATCTCACATTCGCCAATGCGGCGGAAGAGCGCCGCCGTCTCGGGCACGGCGAGTTCCGCCGCCTGCGACGGCGTCGCCGCACGCACATCACTCGCATAGTCGGAAAGAGTCGTATCCGTCTCATGACCGACGGCAGAAATGACGGGAATCACGGAGTCATAGATCGCACGCACAACAGGCTCCTCGTTGAAAGCCCACAAATCTTCCGCCGATCCGCCGCCTCTGCCGACGATCAAAAGGTCGACGGGGTACTTCTCATTGAAGAAGCGGATGGCGGCAGCGATCTCAGCCGCCGCGCCCTCGCCCTGCACGAGCGTCGGATAAAGAACCAAGCGAACATTCGCATCGCGCCGTTTGGAAACGCGGTAAATGTCGCGCAGCACTGCGCCCGAAAGGGACGTCACGATACCGATCGTGCGAGGAAACGGCGGCAGAGGCTTCTTGTGTTCCTCATTGAAAAGCCCCTCGGCGGCAAGGCGAGCCTTCAGCTGCTCGAAGGCGACGCTCAGTTCTCCCGCCCCCACGGGCAGAAGGCGCTCGACATAGAGCTGATAGACGCCGTCGCGCTCGTAGACGGAAACCTCGCCCGTGGCTACGACCTTCATGCCGTTTTCCGGCTGAAAACGCAGAAGCCGCGCACGGCTCTTGAACATCACGCCCTTCAGAGACGCCGTCTCATCCTTCAGCGTGAAATAGCAATGTCCCGAAGCGTACATCTTGTAATTGGACAGTTCGCCCTCGACGGAAACATTGCGCAGCAATCCTTCCGCCTGGAACATGCTCTTGATGTACTGCGTGAGCGCGGATACGCTGTGAACCGCCAAACCGCCGCCTCCTTCCGAAGTCGTCATAAGGAAAGGGGCTGTCGCGCAAAAGGCAACAGCCCGAGGATCACCGTGCCAGTCCGCCCAAGATCCCGTTGACGTAGCGGCTGGAATCATCCGTGCCAAATTTCTTCGCCAGCTCGACCGCTTCGTTGATGGCGACGCCGACATCCACCTTTTCCGCACCGTACTTCATCTCGTAGAGCGCGATGCGGACGATGTTGCGGTCAACGCCCGTCATGCGGTCGAGCTTCCAATCATGCGTGGACGCGGCGATCTCCTCATCGATGGCGGCGAGATGCTCGCGCGTACCGCGCACGAGGGAAGCCGCATAGCTATAATCCCGCTTCGTCTCAACGGGCATTTCCTCGACCGCCGCATCGAGCGCCCACATCTGGCACGCCTCTTCGGAAGCCGACTCCGACGGCGGATTGAGCTCCAGTTGGAACAACGTCTGAAGCGCCGCCTCACGCGCCTGTCTACGACTCATAAAACAAAACCTTTTCCTTTCCTGTCGCTCAAAAGCCAAAGCAACGAGCCGCTTCCGCCTCCAGTCTCATTCCCGAAAGCGATGCCGCCGATAACGCTGTCGATAGGGAAACATCTCATCAAAAAAATCTTCCACATCGCGCAGACGAATATCATGATCGATGCGAATGCCAACGAGCAGCCCGACAAGGCAGCAGAAGAGCACGAAGAACGTCTGCCAGAAGCCGAAGATAAGCACAGCGAGACCAAAAAGCGCCCCGAAAAACACGCCGCCGATCTTGCCGCGATGCGGCAGGAGCGCGGGCGCGTGCGCTTCAAAAAAAGCCTTGAACGGGCATGTCTTTTCCTCACCCATCTGCCTTCCTCCTGTCAAACGACGCGCTTCTTCTTCGTCAGCGGCGCATTGGAAATATCTTCGACGACAATGTCCAGCGAAAACTCATCGACGCCCATCGTTTCCTGCATAGCGCGGCGAACTTCCGTGCGAATATCGTCAGAAACAGCGGCGGCATTCGCCTCCTTGCCTATGACGATAGCGAGGCGAAGGGAGAGCTGCGCCCCGTCCTTCGCGGCCTTCTTCGCGACGGAAACCTTCACCTGGAGACTCCGGACGCCCGGAACGGTCTGCACTGTCTGCTCCACGAGATTGTGGACGGCGCCGAGCGAGACGCCGACATCGCCTGCCTTGCCATGGAGCACGAGGAATTCGCCGCCCTCCCGTTTATCTGAGCCACCCGAAAAGCTGCAGCCGATCAGATGTATGCTTAGAAGAAATACAAGGACGCCTCCCGCAACCAGCTGCCATTGCTGCGCTCCCATCAGGTAGCGGTACTCGTTGAGCAGGATCGGTTCGGGCACGATCTGCAGAGCAAGCGCCACGATGCCCAGCGAAAGGCACGCGACGGCGAGCGCGTAAAGGAACAAAAGAAAGCGGTTGATGATCCCCATGAACTTTCCTCTCCTCCTCAGTGGACGCGCGCGTCCTCTTCCTCTGTTTCCTCAGCGAAGCTCACGCCCTGCACATGGACATTGACTTCGACGACGGTCAGCCCCGTCATGTTCTCGATTGCCTTCTTGACATTTTCCTGCACAGCGATGGCTACATCGGGAACGCGCGCGCCGTACTTCACGATCATGTAGAGATCGACCGCCGTTTCCTTCTCGCCGACCTCGACCTTCACGCCCTTCGTGAAGCTCTTCTTGCCGAGCATTTCGGCAATGCCGCCGGCGATGCCGCCGCTCATGCCCGCGACGCCGTCAATCTCCGTCGCGGCGAGTCCCGCGATGATGCCCACGACCTCGTCGGCGATGCGGATCGAACCGATCGCGCCCTTCTTGCTCATGCTGACTTCCTCTGCCATGGAAAATTCCTCCTTCAAAACACATTGCACGCCGCCCTGTCGGATGGCAGATGCAGAAAACACATCGTATGCCGCCTTATCAGCATCAGATGCAAAAGAAAATCAGGCGCGCTCGATATAGTTGCCCGTACGCGTGTCGATGCGCAGGACGTCGCCTTCATTGACGAAGAGAGGCACGCGCACGACGTAGCCCGTCTCGACTGTCGCCATCTTTGTCGCGCCCGTCGCCGTATTGCCCTTGACGCTCGGCTCACACTCCGTGACCTTGAGATTGACGGACGTCGGCAAGGTGATGCCAATGATGCGATCCTTGAATGTCTGCAGATTGACTTCCATATTTTCCTGCAGGTAGTTCAGGGCGTCGCCGAGCTGATCCTTGCTCAGTTCCGTCTGCTCGTAGTTCTCCGTATCCATGAACGTATACATGCCGTCGGCTTCATAGAGGTACTGCATCTTACGCGTATCAAGACGCGCCGCAGGCATCTTTTCGTTCGGGTTGAACGTGCGCTCGACGACGGCTCCCGTCTCGACGTTCTTGATCTTCGTGCGCACGAACGCCGCACCCTTGCCCGGCTTCACATGCTGAAACTCGACAACCTGCCAAACGCCGCCGTCAATCTCGATCGTGAGACCTGTACGAAAATCTGTGCTTGAAATCATTTGTAGCCCTCCAGTAACCTATCCTTGCGTTATCTCAATCAGGTGCTTTGCCGCCTTCGTCAGCGGCACGCCGCCCCGCTCCTCCAGGAGCACCGTATCCTCGATGCGCAATCCGCCCCAGCCCGGCAGATAGACGCCTGGCTCGACCGTGACGACCGTGCCTTTCGCAAGATGCTCCGCCTTGCTCTTCGGCGACAGGCGAGGCTCCTCGTGAATCTCCAGGCCGACGCTGTGACCGAGTCCATGACCGAAGTTCTCGCCATAGCCCTCCTGCGTGAGGAAATCGCGCACGATTCGGTCAGCCTCTTTGCCTGAGATTCCGACATAGAGACTCTTTACGCCGAGGATCTGCGCCTCAAGCACCGTGTGGTAAAGTTCCCTGTGCTTTTCGGACGCTTCGCCCAAGACGACGGTGCGCGTGATATCGGAATGATACCCTTGGTAAACAGCACCATAGTCCATTGTAACAAATTCGCCCGCAACAAGCAACTTTTCTGATGCAGTTCCATGCGGCAGGCTGCCGCGCACGCCCGATGCCACGATCGTCGTGAAGGCGAGACGTTCCGATCCATGCTCGCGCATGAACGCCTCCAGATGCGCGGCAACCGCACGCTCCGAGATGCCGGGGCGCAGGAACTGCAGCACGTCGTCGAACGCGCGGTCGCTGATCTCCACGGCTTTTCTCAGGCAGGCAATCTCCTCGGCGTCCTTGACCTCGCGCAGCGGCTCAAGCGCAAGGCTGATGAAATTTTCCTCTGGCCAAGAAGGCAAGAGCTTCCGAAACGCTTGGAACGTATCAAAGGAGACATCTCTTCCCTCGAAGCCCAGCGAGCGGCAGCCAAGCTCCTGCACCGCCTTCGCCGCCTGCTGCCAAAGCCCAGCCTTCTGCTCGACGACCTCGAAAGCGGTTTCTGCCTTCGCCTGCTCCATATAGCGAAAATCCGTGAGCAGCAATTCGCGCTCCGCCGTGATGAGGAGAAGCGAGTCGTCGCCCGTAAAGCCGCTGAAGTAGCGCAGATTCACGATCTTGCTCACGAGCATCGCCTCGACGCCCTTCTCCTTCATGAGGGTGCGCAGACGCTCTACGCGCTTTTCCGTGCTCATCGCCTCGCCCCCTTCTCCTTCGCTTTGAGCTTCATCAAAGTGATTTCGAGCGCCCCCAGATAGCTCTCCGCACCGAAGCCCGCAACCTGTCCCATGACGACGGGCGCGATCACCGACGTATGGCGGAACTCCTCGCGCCGATGGATGTTCGACAGATGAATCTCGATGACGGGCACGGAAACGGCGGCGATCGCATCACGCAGAGCGATGCTGTAGTGCGTGAAAGCGGCGGCGTTCAGCAAGATGAAGTCCGCACTGCCCTCGGCATCCTGCACGGCATCGACGAGCGCCCCCTCATGATTCGACTGAAAGAACTCGATTGCCGCACCCGCTTTTGCCGCACGCTCCCGCAGCACCTCGTTGATGTCCGCAAGCGTCGCAGCCCCGTAGATTTCCGGCTCACGCTTTCCGAGAAGATTGAGATTCGGACCGTTCAGCACCAAAATTTTCGACAAGATTTCTCCCCCCGTCGTTTCCATCTTCATTAATAGCGAATCACAAAATCCTGCTCATCCGCCGTTTCCCGCGCCTCCGTGACAAGACCGCTGACACGGATGTAGCCGTTGCCCTGCCAAATCCTGTTCCAAAGCGCCTCGACAGCCTCGGCTTGACCCTGCACCTCCATCGTGACGGAGCCGTCCTCCATGTTGCGCACCCAGCCGCAAAGGCCAAGCTCCAGCGCATTCTGCTGCACGAAGAAGCGAAAGCCGACGCCCTGCACGCGCCCCTCGGCTCTGGCAAAGAAGCGCACATTTTCCTTTTCCATCACATTCATCCTTTCTCCCTGCAGCGGCGCAGGATGGCATACTCCTCAACGGGCTGCTCCATGTGCATACGCACGATCTGCTGCGCATGAGCTGCCGTCGAAACAGGCTCGCCCACCTCGTCCCTCATCTCTGCCAGGCGCTGGCAGAACGTCTCGCGCGTGGGCTGGAACACTTCGATCTCCTGTCCGACCTTCATATTGTTGCGCTGCTCGACCGTCGCCATGCGCGTCCTTTCATCGTAATGGCGCACGAGTCCGATGAAATCCGCCGTCTGCTCGTACGAAGCGCTCGCATAGATCTGGTCGCCCCCATCGGGCACATGATCGAAGAAGCCGCTCGTGTAGATGCGGTGCGATACCTTCTGCAGCTCTTCGAGCCAAGAATCGCGCAGATGGAACATACGCCCCTCATCATAGGCGGCGTCGATCGCCTCGCGGTAGACCTTCGTGACGCTCGCCGCATAGTGGACGCTCTTCATGCGCCCCTCGATCTTCAAGCTGTCGAGTCCCATGGCGCAAAGCTCGGGCAAAAAAGGCAAGAGGCACAAGTCCTTGGAATTCATGATGTAGGTGCCGCGCTCGTCCTCCTCAATGGGAAAAACCTCGCCGGGACGACTCTCTTCCACAAGCCCGTAGCGCCAGCGGCACGCCTGCGCACACGCGCCGCGATTCGCATCGCGCCCCGTGAGGTAGCTGCTCAGGAGGCAGCGCCCCGAATATGATATGCACATCGCGCCGTGCACGAACATCTCCAACTCAACCGTAGAATGCGCACGGATCGCGGCGATCTCGGCACGCGAAAGCTCGCGTGCAAGCACGACGCGCTCAGCGCCGAGTTTCTGCCAAGCGTCAACCGTTGCCCAATTCGTATTGTTCGCCTGCGTGCTGATATGGAGCGGCACAGAGGGAGCAAACTCACGCGCAAGCGAGAAGACGCCAAGGTCGGAGACGAGCAGTCCGTTGACATGCATCTCGGCGAGGAAGGAAAGATACTCCGGAAGCCTCTCCAAATCCGCATTGTGTGCGAAGATATTGAGCGTCACATAGACCTTTCTGCCAAGCGCATGGGCAAAACGCACGCCTTCTTCCATCTCCGACTCGCTGAAGTTGCCGCCGAAAGCGCGCAGTCCGAAGCTCTTGCCGCCCAGATATACGGCATCCGCACCATAGATAAGCGCCATCTTGAGCTTCTCCAAGTTGCCCGCGGGGGAAAGAAGCTCCGGCTTTTTCATGCACCTGTCGCCTGCGCGGCAAGACGGGGCACGATTTTCCGTCAAATTCATCTAGCGCACCTTCTGCACGATGGCGTCGTGCTCCTCGTATGTATGGGAATAATAGTTATGCCCCTCCCTGTCCGCGACGAAATAGAGGTAGTCCGTATCCGCCGGCCAGAGCACAGCCTCGATGGACGCCGTGCCGGGATTGGCGACGGGGCCGGGCGGCAGTCCTCGGTGCTGGTAGGTGTTGTACGGCGAATCCATCTCCGTGTCCTTGAGCGTCACATCCTCCTTCGGCGCATCGAGCAGGTACTGCAGTGTCGCATCTGACTGCAGCGGCATACCGATGGCGAGCCGCTTCAAGAGAACCTGCGCGATGATTGCGCGGTCTTCCTCGTAGCGCGCTTCCTTCTCCACGAGCGAAGCAAGAATGATCAGCTCATAGATGCTCAGATTTTCCTCCTTTGCACGCTCGCGCATCTTTCGCGTGAGCCGCTGGTCAAAATCGCGCGACATCATCGAGAGGATGCCGTCGACCGTGATGTCGCCGTCGACCTCATACGTATCGGGGAAAAGAAAACCCTCGGCATAGTAGCGCGCCTTGTCGTCCTTTTCTATATAATCGTAGGGCGCATAATGCTTCGCCGCCTTCAGGAACTCCTCCTTTTTCACGACGCCCTTCGCATCGAGGCGCTTGGCGATGTCCTCGACGGTGAAGCCCTCGGGAATCGTAAAGCGCACCTGCACCGTCTGTCCTTCAACCAAGGCCTGCAGCACATCGCGCGGCTCCATGTTCGTATGGAGCGCATACGTGCCGACCTTGAAAGCGCCGTCCGCGCCGTTCATCTTCGCCGCCAGCCAGAATTTGAAGCGACTGCGTATGACGCCGCGCTTTTCGAGCATTCCTGCCACATCATCGGCGCTCATGCCTGTGCGAACCGTGACATAGACGTCTTTCTGCTCCTCTGAGACAGGCGTCGCCGGCGAAAGAGCGTAAGAAAAGAGCCCGAACAGCAAGAAAAAAAGAAGCGCAGGCGGCAAAATGTACTTTTTCATATATCCCGTCCAATCTTCCGGCGGAAAGCGGCGCAATTCCTCGAAGGAAAGGCTCTTCGCCCACGAGAGGAATATTTCCTGCACCCACACCACGCAGACGAGGAAAAGCGCCAGAGCCTTGCCAAGATATGCCAAAGCTGCAGTTCCGAGACTCTTTCCCGCCTTATCTTTCTCAGGTGAATCAGAAAGCATCCCCTTGAAGCGCTCGACCCACGGCGCAAGAAAATCCGGCAGCCGCAAAAAAACATCCCCTTCCATTCTATTTCCAATCCCATTATACGCAATACCCGTGAAAATTACAACAGGCATAGAAAAGGGCTCTTTGTCAAGAGTTACGGTGAATTTTTTTCAAAATAGTTTATGCGATTTTGGATCGGCGAGCTTGGCGGGCTTTGTTGTTCAGCAGGAATATGATGCGGCGACTTGATTTCCTGCGGTCATTTTAGCTTCCTCCTTGTTGACTGCTTTGATGGAATCCGTTACCATAGGTTCATAAGAGGCAGTTCCTCTCAGCTGTAGGTGGCTTTTGTCAACAGGCTGGGTTTGAAGGGAACTGTCTTTTTCATTGGCGGCTTCACGAGCCGCAGCGGCCTTGTATTCTTCTTCTTTTTGCAGTTTGAACTTGACAAGATCTTCTTCGGTCTTTATACTAGAACCAAAGAGGTCAAAGAACCTTTTACCCTCCATGGGCAATTGAAGCCTGGCGGACTGGTAAAAGTTCTTGGCCTTTCTTTTATTTACATACAGCGTGCTCCCTCCCATTACGTTATTGATATACCATACATGATCTGTACTTCTTGTCCTCCCGCTTCCATAACCGCGCCCATAGATCGATGTGATAATATGTGTTTTTCCCTGCCTTTTACGGCTTCCAAGTCCAAGGGAACAATTATATCCACCCCTTGATTATCCTTTAAGTCAAGAGCTAAAACTATGCGATTGGAGACGGTATGAGACTTGAAGATCATCATTGGCTCTGCCATCGCCGCAGGTATCTTTTTTAATATTTCTTCTGACATGTCCTTATGCTTTACTTGAATGTGTTCTAGGCACGAAATTATTGCTCCGAGGAATAATTTTTGATATAATGCGACGTAGTTAAAGCATCGACGAGCACAAGCCCCACACCTCGCGCAGAGGTAGTGTGCTTGGCTTGATCGGTGCTTTTTCGTGTTGACAAACTCCTCTTCTTCGGCTATCTTATAGCTAAGGAAGCTGTTCGTTTGCTCTTCCAGGGAGAATTGGACTCCGGCGGATGTGAGAAACAGGGCAGCTTTTCCTTTATGACCTTCTTGTTGACTTTTCCTATAAACTTTGCTATCGTAGCCCTTTAAAGGAGCGTTCCTCTCAGCTGTAGGTGGCTTTCGTCATCAGGCTGGGTTTGAAGGGAACGCCTCTTTCGTCAAAGCATCTAAGAATTGCCTCCGTCAGGGGAATCGCCCCTTTCCGATCGCACTCCTTGGATGCTTTTTATATGTCGGATGTTCCATTGACAAAATCCCTTTCTGTCCTTATACTTTGCATTAAGAAGTCTGCTGTTTTCAGCTGCCATGGGGAATTGGACCCCGGCGGGAGCTGAAAACGGCAGATTTTTATTATATCGATATTGACAAAATCCCTTTTCGTCTTTATACTTTGCATTAAGAAGTCTGCTGTTTTCGGCTGCCAGGGGGAATTGGACCCCGGCGGGAGCTGAAAACGGCAGCTTTTTATTGGTCGATATTGACAAAAGCCGCTTGTGTCTTTATACTTTGCTTATGAGGTAGCTCGTTTCTTTCCCCAGGGAGAATTGCACTCCGGCGGATCGGGAGAAACGGGCAGCTTTTTCTTTATCTGCCGCGTCCTGCATCTTCGATCGCGCGTTCGCGTGCGGCAAATTCCATCGCCCACGGCGTATCTTCGTATTCTTTTGCCGCGCCCTCGTACCAGCTCGCCCAAGCATCGACCTCGGCAAGGTCTTCGGCAGTCTCTTCATCGAAAGGCGCGAGACGCGCGAGATCGTCATAAAAGATATGCGCTGTCTCATGCAGAAAGGTGCTTTCGTCGGCTGCTTCAAAGAGGCTGAAGAGACAGCTGCCTTCTTGCAGCACGGAGAACTGTCCTTGAATCTGTCCTCGGGATTCTTGATGTTGCTGATAGTAAGTTTTCCCGTCGGCGTCCTTGACACCGGCGAGCATTTCGCGTATAGTAATGGTATCAGAGGAAGCGTTGTCTGGCCTCCCAGCAGGTGAAAGCCCTGTTGAGGTGGCAGCGCTTCCTCCTTTGTTTGTATGTACATCTTCAAGAAGCACATCATACACGTTTACATCTGCTGGCATCAAAGTGATGACGCCTTCCTGTTCTTCCGCAACGATTCGGATTGTCTTCAGTTCTGTTCCTATGCGCACGGGTACATAAAATCTATGGATATGCTCGACCAGTACTGTGCCGTGAAAGGCTTCCTTGTCGCGCGTGATACGCGCTCTGCCCATGTCGCGGCGTGAGCGACGAGGACGCTTGCGGCGCTCTTCGCCCTCGCATTGTCGCCTTGCAGCGCCTTCTCGACTGCTTCGTAGACGCGGCTGCCGTCTTTGCCGAGCAGTTCTTTCAGTTCTTCCGTCATCTGCTGTCCCGCTTTTTCTCTCTGTATCATTCTTATAGTAGAAATTTTCTGCGGCTTCCTTGACACTGGCGAAAATCTCGCGTATAGTGGTGGCTGTAGAAGAGTTATCTGGCTCCACAAGGGGTAAACTCCCCGCTGGGGCGTTAGCTCTTCTTTTTTGTCTCTGATTATGTCACGTCTGCTGATAGCAAGACTTCCCGTCGGCAGCCTTGACGCGGATGAATATTTCTCGTACACTACTCGTAAAAAGTCTTCCCGCCGTCCCTATCACAGGTGAAATTCCTGCTAGGGGGCGAGAGGTCTTTCTTTTTTTTGCACCGTGCTGCCTGTTGATAGCAAGATTTCCCGTCGATATTCTTAACGCTGACGAGTATTTCGCGTATATTGACAGTAGTGGGAGCGTGCTACTGCGTGTTTATACTAACCCTGTAAGGGTAGGCATCGACGCGGGATCACGTTCTTTCAGCTCCTCTGTCATCTGCTTCCCTCCCTTTCTCTCTTCCTCTATTGTAAATGCTTGCAGTATTAATACTGCACACTTTCCGACGGATGTGAATTTTTCACGAGACTTTGTTAAAGGACGAATTTTCCTGTATACTGGGAGTGAAACAGGTGCTATGACGGAAAGGAGCATTGTCATGAAATACATATCGGGGCTTCATGCGCTCAACATTCCGTGCCGTTTGGAAACGAGCGGCGATTGGCATACGCTGTCTTTGTCATGGGAAAACATTCCTTTATGGAATACGGAGAAATCGCCGTTTGGCACGGAAGGGATCGAACAGCATCACAGCCTTATGGGCAAAAAAGGGATTTTCTACATTGCAAACCACATCCGAGCCTGCCTTGATCTGCTCTTGGCAGGAGATTTTTCCAATTTACAAGGCATGCGCCGCGATTATATCTGCACGGATATTTATGACGCAGATATTTTTGCCGCAGTTTGGAAACTGCGCGAGACAGCACACTGGACAGACATCGACCGATTCATGGAAAAGGAGTATCGAATGAAGTGGATTCTTTTCAGAAAGGAGCAAGAGGCGAATGAATACCGCACGAATGCGTCATATAGAAATCATGCGTAATTTCTTGACAGAACTCAACAAGGAAACCGATACGTTCATCTTGAAAGGCGGGACGAGCCTTCTTCTTGCTTATGGACTGGATCGTTTTTCCGAGGATATTGACTTGGATGGAGAGAAACGGCGTCTCAAGGGATTCATCGAGAGTTATTCCCAAAAGCATGGATTTTCTTTCCGTATCGCCAAGAATACGCCGACCGTCGAGCGATTCATGCTGACATACGATTCATCCATACAGAAACCATTAAAAATCAAAATCTCCTATCGCAGCCGCAGCATTCCCGCCAATACGCATCATCGCGTGAATGGAATAGAAGTTTACACGATCGAGCGAATTTGCCAGTTGAAAACAGGCGCTTACCAAGGACGGGACAAAATCCGCGATCTCTACGACATCTGCTTCATTTGCGATCGATACTTTGAGGAGTTGTCGGCGTCTGCAAAGGAACAGCTGAAGGACGCTCTGACCTATAAGAGCTTTGATTATTTTGATTATGCCACTTCCACGCAGGACGATACACTGATCGATAAGGGCGCATTGGCAGGACTTTATCTGAAGATGTTTGAAAAGCTCGATCTTTTCTATTCGGAGGAAGAGGCGAAAACTCTTTCTGCAAAGGAAACGGATGCAGAAAAAGAGGAATGGAGTCGCTGATACCGACGGACAGAGGATCTCAGGTCGGGAAGATTGCCGACATACACAATAAACTCCTCCGGCATCATAAAATACCTTCTTTCCGTCAAAATAAAAAAGATGTTACGTTGATACAAAATGTATCTTCGTAACATCTTTTTTAGGTTATGTTACTTAGACACAAAATGTATCCCCGTAACGTATAGAATAGAACCAGAAAAAGCCGACGCCTCATGAGCGTCGGCACTTCCTCGCATGAATCGTTAGTCTTCCTCTTCGTCATCCATCAGCGCATCATAAGCACGCTGCACGGCGTCAAATTCCTCGTCCGTAGGCTCGACGTATTCCTCTTCTCCATCATCGCCCATGACGACCTTGGCGATGAGGACATCCTCATCGTGCTCGCCGCAGCCACAGCCGCAACTGTGCGCATGCTCCTCTTCCTCTTCCTCGTCATGGATGCCGATGAGCAGCGCGAACTTGTCATCACCGACGGGAATAATCATTTCCTCGCGGTAATAGTAGCTGTTTCCCTCTTCGTCCGTCATCTCGACAATGACGTCCGCATCCTCGTCCAGAATTTCTTTTTCCTTGTCCGACATATCTTTTTCCTCATTTCTCTTCTGGGACTGCGCCGACGCGCATCCCCAGATTGTCCAAATATCCCTGCAAGATGAACACGGCCGCCATCTTGTCTATGACCTTGCGACGCTTGGCGCGGCTCACGTCGGCCGCGATCAGCGAGCGCTCCGCCGCCACGGTCGAAAGCCGCTCGTCCCAAAAGACGACCTGGCTGCCCTTAAACTTCTTCTGCAGTCTCTGTGCGAAGTCGCGCACGACGTCGCAACGCTCGCCCTGCGTGCCGTTCATGTTCTTCGGCAAGCCGACGATGAAGGTGTCCGTCTCGTAAAGCTCCATCAGTTCCTTGAGACGCGCAAAATCCTTGTCCCACGACTTGCGCCGAATCGTCTCGACGCCCTGCGCCGTGAGACCGAGCGCATCGCTTGCGGCGACGCCGATCGTACGGTCGCCAACGTCGAGCGCAAGAATTCGCTTCTTCACGCCTTCTTCTCCCGATGTGCCTCGATATAGAAATGCACGAGCTCTTCCAAAAGCTCGTCGCGCTCCAGCTTTCGCACCTTGCTGCGCGCTTCCTTGTAGCTCGTCACATAGGCAGGATCGCCGGAAAGAAGGTATCCGACAAGCTGGTTGATCGGATTGTAGCCCTTTTCTTCCATCGCTTCGCAGGCTTCGCGAATGATGACCTCAGCCTTATTCTCTTCCGCGCCGAAGCGGAACATCATCGTTTCATCGCTGACCATCTCTTGCTGTCCCTCCCATCGGAAATGCTCGCATCTGCATCTTCAGCCGATCATCTCATGCTCGATCATGTACTCGGCAATTTGCAGCGCGTTGAGCGCCGCGCCCTTGCGGATCTGGTCGCCGCAGACCCAGAGGTTCAGACCGTGCTCGACCGATTCATCGAGACGGATGCGCCCGACCTCGACGTCGTCCTTGCCCGAGGTGAAGAGCGGCATCGGGTAAGCCTGCTCGTCGGGATCGTCGTTTAGGGCAGCGCCGGGGAAGGCGGCGATCGCCTTTCGCGCTGCCTCGACACTGACCGCTTCCGCAAATTCGATGTTGACCGACTCCGCATGGCTGCGGTAGACAGGCACACGAACCGTCGTCGCCGTCACGCGCAAGTCAGGCTCGGAAAGAATCTTGCGCGTCTCGTCGATCATCTTCATTTCTTCCTTCGTGTAGAGATTTTCCTTGAAGATGTCAATCTGCGGAATCAGGTTGAACGCTATTTGATAGTGCTTCTTGAGCGATGCGCCCGGCAGAATCTCCGCCTTCACGGGCTTCTTCGCTACGATGGCCTCGACCTGCTCCTCAAGCTCCGCCATCGCCTCCTTGCCGCCGCCCGAAACGGCCTGATACGTCGAGACGACGACGCGCTTGATGGGCGCGAGATTGCGAAGCGGCTTCAGCGCCATGACCATGATGATCGTCGAGCAGTTCGGATTCGCGATGATGCCCTTGTGCTCCTTCAAAGCCTCGGGATTGACCTCGGGCACGACGAGCGGCACATCCTTGTCCATGCGGAACGTGCTCGAATTGTCAATGACAACAGCGCCCGCCTTCACAGCGGCAGGTGCAAACGTCTTGCTCGCGCCGCCGCCCGCAAAGAGCGCGATGTCAATGCCCTCGAAGGAATCCTCGCGCGTCTCTGCCACCGTGTATTCCTTGCCCATAAACGCGATCTTCTTGCCCGCCGAGCGCGAGGACGCAAGCAAGCGAAGCTCTGCAAAAGGGAACTTGCGCTCTTCGATGAGGTTCAGAAACTCCTGCCCTACGGCGCCCGTCGCGCCCATGATTGCCACATTATATTTCTTCATGCTGCCATCTCCTGTAATTTTTCCTGCCGACATCAATCGAGCAGTTTCTCCAAGCCGACGACGAGACCTGTAAGTTCCCTGACCTTCTTGCAAGCGAGCACGACGCCCGGCATGAACGACTCGCGGTTGATGGAGTCATGGCGGATCGTCAGTGTCTGACCGAGTCCGCCGAAGATGACCTCCTGATGCGCAACGAAGCCGGGCAGACGCACGCTGTGAATCCTCATGCCGTCGACCTCAGCGCCGCGTGCGCCCGGAAGCTTCTCCTTCTCATCAGGATGCCCCTGCCGCACGGACGCACGCGCCTCCTTGATCAGTTCCGCCGTCTGCAAGGCCGTGCCCGACGGCGCATCAAGCTTGTTGTCATGGTGCAGCTCAATGATCTCGACGTGCGGCATGTACTTCGCCGCCTGACGGCTCATGAGCATCATAAGAACTGCGCCGATGGCGAAGTTCGGCGCAAGAAAAACAGGCTTCTTCTTCTCCAACGACAGCGCTTCGAGCTGCGCCTTTTCGTCCGCCGTCATGCCCGTCGTGCCGATGACGGGCGAGACCCCATGCTGCACGGCAAGCATCGCGTTGGAAAACACGGCGTCCGGCCGCGTGAAATCCACCATGACGTCCGGCTTTGCTTCTAAGAGCGCCTGCGCGAGATCCGTCGCCACCGTCACGCCGCATTTGCCGCAGCCCGCGATCTCTCCCGCATCCCCGCCGCCATGCACGTCGACAGCAGCAACGAGGGAAAGCTCCGCATCCGCGAGCACTGCCTTGACGACAGCCTGTCCCATGCGGCCGCAGGCCCCGCTGACCAACACATTTACCAAGATATGCGCCCCCTTCAAGCAAGCCTTGCGAAAAACGTGCAAGACCAATGTGCATCTATTGTATATGAAGCAGATGGAAAAAGTCAATGTATTTTCTTATTGTCGTATGCCTGTGGGAAATTTAGGTAAAAAAGGGCAGTGCATGAGTCAGATCCGACTCATGCACTGCCCCTTCAAACACTTTATCAGCTCAGCTTATCTGCCAGCAGCTGGTTGACCATCTGCGGATTCGCCTTTCCCTTTGACTGCTTCATAACCTGGCCCACGAGAGCGCCGAGCGCCTTTTTGTTGCCGCTCTTGTAGTCGGCGACAGGCTTTGGATTGGCGGCGATGACGGCGTCGACGATCGCCTCGATCGCCTTCGTGTCCGTGATCTGCACGAGTCCCTTGTCCTCGACGATCTTCTCGGGCGCATCGCTCGACGTCCACATCTCAGCAAAAACCTTTTTGGCAATCTTCGACGAGATCGTGCCCTTTTCGATGAGCGCGAGCATCTGCGCGAGACGCGAGGCTTCGACCGGCGATTCCTCGATCGTCTTGCCCTCGGCATTGAGGTTCTTCGCGAGGTCGCCCATGATCCAGTTTGCCGCGCTCTTCGCGTCGGCGCCGCCCGCAAGGCAAGCCTCGAAGTATTCCGCCATCGCCCGCGACGCCGTGATGATGCCCGCATCGTAAGCCGACAGGCCAAACTCCTTCATGTAGCGTTCGCGGCGTGCATCGGGCAGCTCGGGCAAACCCTTGCGATACGCCTCGATCTCTTCTTCCGTGGTCACGATGGGTACGAGATCCGGCTCCGGCATGTAGCGATAGTCATGCGCCTCTTCCTTCGAGCGCATGGACTTCGTGACGCCGCGCTCAGGATCCCATGTGCGCGTTTCCTGCACAATATGACCGCCGTCTTCGAGGATTTCCTCCTGGCGCTCAATCTCGTAGGAAAGAGCGTCCTCAACCGCCTTGAAGGAATTGATGTTCTTCATCTCCGCCTTCGTGCCAAGCGTCTTCTCTCCTGCGGGACGAAGCGAGATATTGAGGTCGGCGCGCAGATTTCCCTCTTCCATGCGGCAGTTGGAAACGTCGATGTATTCGAGGATCGACTTGATCTTCTCCATGTAGGCGCGCGCTTCCTCGGGCGTCGACATGTCCGGCTCGGAAACGATCTCGATGAGAGGCACGCCCGTGCGGTTGTAATCGACGTTCGATGTCAAAGAGTCCGTGATCGTAGCGCCCGAATGGACAAGCTTGCCCGCATCCTCTTCCATGTGGATGCGCAGGATACGGATGCGCTTCGTGCCATTCTCCGTCTCAATATCGACATAACCATGCTCAGCAATCGGCAGATCGTACTGCGAGGTCTGGAAGTTCTTCGGCAAATCGGGATAATAGTAGTTCTTTCGGTCGAATTTGCTGTACTTGTTGATCGTGCAGTTGAGTGCAAGACCCGCTTTGATGGCGAACTCGACAACGCGCTTGTTAAGCACGGGCAGGACGCCGGGCAGCCCCAGGCAAACGGGGCAGACATGCGTATTCTGCTCGGCGCCGAACTTCGTGGCGCAGCCGCAGAAAATCTTCGTGTTCGTCTTGAGCTCGCTGTGAATCTCAAGACCGATGACTGCTTCGTAATTCATGCCTTCGCCTCCCCGATCTCTGCCCTGTCCTCATGGAAGGAATGTGCCTGCTCATAAGCGTAGGCGGCGCGCAGAATCGTTTCCTCCGCCAGCGCCTTGCCGATGATCTGCAGGCCGATGGGCATGCCCTTCGCCGAGTAGCCGCAAGGCACGGAAATGCCTGGCAGACCTGCGAGGTTCAAAGGCACGGTGCAGATATCCTGCAGATACATCTTCAGCGGGTCAGAAACCATCTCGCCGATCTTGAAAGCCGGCGTCGGCGCTGTCGGTGCCATGATGACATCGACCTTTTTGAAGGCGTCAGTGAAATCCTGCTGCACGAGCGTGCGCACCTTCAGCGCCTTGAGATAGTACGCATCATAATAGCCCGCCGAAAGCGCATAGTTGCCGATCATGATACGGCGCTTGACCTCCTCGCCGAACTTCTCGCTGCGCGTCTTCGTCATCATCTCAACGATGTCCGCGCCATCGACGCGTGCACCGTAGCTCACACCGTCGTAACGCTCAAGGTTCGTCGCGGCTTCCGCCGGCGCAATGAGGTAATACGTCGAAATCGCATAATCCGTATGCGGCAGAGTGATTTCTGTGACCTCAGCGCCCATCGCCTCAAAATCCGCAATCGCCTTGCGGATCGCCTTTTCTACGTCGGCGTCCATGCCCTTGACGAAGTATTCCTTCGGCAGACCGATCTTGAGTCCCTTCACATCCTCGGTCAGCGCTTTCGTATAATCGGGCACGGGCGCGGTACTGGAGGTCGAATCCATCGCATCGTGTCCAGCGATGACATTCAGCACATGCGCACAATCCGTCACATCGCGCGTCACGGGGCCGATCTGGTCGAGCGACGACGCATAGGCGACGAGACCATAGCGCGAGACGCGGCCATACGTTGGCTTCATGCCGACGACGCCGCAGAACGACGCTGGCTGGCGAATCGAGCCGCCCGTATCGGATCCGAGCGCCCAGACCGCCGTACCTGCAGCGACCGCCGCCGCACTGCCGCCCGAACTGCCGCCGGGCACGCAGTCGAGATTCCACGGATTGTGCGTCTTCTGATAAGCGGAATTCTCTGTCGAACCGCCCATCGCGAACTCATCCATGTTGAGTTTTCCTAAGATGACAGGATGCTCTGAGGCAATCTTTTCCATGACCGTAGCATCGTAGGGAGGTACGAAATTCTCCAAGATCTTAGAAGCGCACGTCGTCTTGACGCCCTTCGTGCAGATGTTATCCTTGATCGCGCCGGGGATGCCCTCCAAAAAGGCGATCCGCTCGCCGCGCGCGATCTTCTCATCAGCGCTTGCTGCCTGCAAGAGCGCCGTCTCACGCGTCTGCGTCAAATACGCCCCGACTTCGCCCTCGACCTCATCCATACGTGCGAGCACGTCTTTCGTCAGTTCGGTCGAGGAGATTTCCTTCTTTTGCAGCAAATCATGAAGCTCATGCGCTGCCTTGTCGTAAAGTTTCACCTAGGTTCCTCCTCAGCCTTCCAGAATCTTCGGCACTTTGAAATAGCCATCGTCCGCCAAAGGCGCGTTGGAAAGCGCCGCCTCTCGTGCGAGCGAAGGCTTCACCTCGTCGGCACGAAAGACATTCTGCATCGGCAGGGCATACGTCGTCGGCTGAACCTCTGCCGTATCGACACCGTCAAGGTTCTCGACATACTGCAAAAAGGCGTCGAGCTGCCCAAGATACTTTTCCCTCTCCCCCTCTGCAATCGAGAGGCGCGACAGGACAGCGACATCCGCCAAATCCTTCTCCGTGACTTTCATCTTCTCACCATCCATATAATGACTGTTGTTACACGCTGTCTACTATGAATCCTAAAAAATCGAGCCGAAGGCTAAACCTATCGGCCGTTTTTATGGCAGGGAAGTGTATAATATTCAAAAAGCAGACATCGTGCACTCGATTCATTATAACACATCCGCGCCTTTCTGGGGAATAAATCCTTCGTATTCAATACACGACGCTTTCCAAAAACAAGCCGCGTGCAGGCGCGGTCGCCGAGGCACGCTTTCGCTCGCGGCTCGCGAGGATCGCGGCGAAGTCCGCCCGCGTGCGCCGCCCCCTGCCGACATCGACGAGCGTGCCGACGATGTTGCGCGCCATGTGGTAGAGGAAGCCGTTCGCATGGAAGCGAAACTCAATCCTCTCGCCCTCGATGCGTCTGCCCTCGGCGCTGTACATCGTGCGCACGGGCAGCATCGGCGCACCGCCTGCGGCACGAAACGCCGAAAAGTCGTGCGTGCCGAGGAGCAGCGCCGCCGCCTCGTTCATCGCTGCAAGGTCGAGCGGCGTGCCAACGTACCAAGCGTAGCGTTCGCTGAACGGGTTCGGCATCTCGCCCTCCTGTATGCGATAGATATACGACTTGCTCTTCGCGCTGTGACGTGCGGAGAAGTCACGCCCTTCTTCCCGCGCCGCCTTGACGACGATATCGGGCGGCAGGACGCTGTTCATCGCACGCACGATGCGCTCTGTCGGGATGCGCCCGTCCGTAAAGAAGTTCACGACCTGCCCCATGGCGTGAACACCCGCATCAGTGCGTCCTGCCGCCGCCAGTTCGATCGCATCGCCGAAGACGAGCGCAAGCTTTTCCTCCAGGACGTTCTGCACGGCGCGGATCGGCGGACTCTGACGCTGGAAGCCGTGGTACGCCGTGCCGTCGTAGGCGACGGTCAAACAGATGTTGCGCGCGCGCGCCTTCATCCTTTCCTTATGCTCGCGCTTCATGCGATCCCGCCGAACTTCAAGGCGGCGAGCGCCGCGAAAAAGAGTGCGCCGAAAGCGTAGGCGACATAGTCGATGGAGCTGATGCGCAGCGCCTTCATCTGCGTGCGTCCGACGCCGCCGCGATAGCAGCGCGCCTCCATCGCCAGCGCGAGGTCGTCGGCGCGGCGAAACGCCGAAATGAATAGCGGCACGAGCACGGGCACGAACCCCTTGACGCGCTCGATGACGCTTCCCTCCGTGAGGTCTGCGCCACGCGCCTGCTGCGCCTTCATGATCTTGTCAGCCTCCTCGATCAAGGTCGGCACGAAACGCAGCGCGATCGTCATCATCATGGCGATCTCGTGCGCGGGTACACCGACGCGCTTCGCGGGCTGCATGAGGGTTTCCAAGGCATCGGTCAGGGCGAGCGGCGAGGTCGTATACGTGAGGAGCGCGGACAAGAGAATCAGAAGCGCCAACCTGAGTGCGATGAAGAAGCCCTTCGCCGCTCCCTGCCAAGTGAGGTCGAAGAGCCATACATGGAAAAAGGCGTCGCCCGGCGTGCTCACGAGGTGGATGACGAACGTAAAGGCAATGATCCACGAGAGCGGTTTCAGCGCCTTGAGCATCAAGAGGAGCGGCACGTGGCTGACAGCGATCAGCGCCGCCGTGAAAGCCGTTAAAGCCGCATAAGCGAGCGGCGAGTCAAAGACGAAGATCGCCGCAAGGAAAAAGAACAACAGGACGATCTTCGTGCGCGGATCGAGGCGATGCAGGAGCGAGTCGCCCGGGAAGAACTGCCCGAGCGTGATGTCCTTCAGCATAGTCTTCGCCTCCCCAGAGCCTCTTTGATGCGCACTGCGCCATCCGCCGTGTCGAAGGCGGCGGGATCGAGATCGAGTCCCTTCTCGCGCAGCTCTTCCAGAAGCTCGACGAGATGCGGCGCACGAAGCCCCGCCTCCGCCAGTCTTTCCTTGGCGAAAAAGACCTCACGCGGCGCACCTTCGAGCGTCACACCGCCCGCGTGCATGACGATGAGGCGGTCAGCATAGTGCGCGATGTCGTCCATATTGTGCGAAACGAGCACGATGGTCACGCCGCCCTGTTCATGCAGTTCGGCAAGACGTGCGAGGAGTGCAGCGCTCGCACGCGGGTCAAGTCCCGCTGTCGGCTCATCGAGCACGAGATAGCGCGGCTTGAGCGCCAGAACGCCCGCGATCGCCGCACGCCTCCTTTGCCCTCCGGACAGAGCGAACGGCGACCGCGCCCCAAACTCGGAGACAGGAAGCCCCACGAAGTCCAGCGCCGCCCTCACGCGCTCCTCGACCTCCTGCGCGGAAAGCCCGAGACGCGTAGGGCCAAACGCGACATCCTTTTCCACCGTCTCCTCGAAGAGCTGATGCTCGGGGTACTGGAAGACCATGCCGACGCTGCGTTTCGCCTTCTTCGCTTCCGCGCCCTTCTTGCCGATGTCCGTGCCGTCGACGAGAACTGTGCCGCTGTCGGGCTGCAGAAGGCCGTTGAGATGCTGCACGAGCGTCGATTTGCCCGATCCCGTATGCCCGGCGAGCGCCGTGAAGCTGCCCGCCTCGATCGTCAGCGAGACGTCCGAAAGAGCCTTGCGCTCAAACGGCGTGCCGCGCATGTATGTGTAGTCGATATTTTTCAGCACGATGGACAAAGCGCACTCACCAATTCCCTATCCGTCAAGAGATCCTGCGGCAGCGATATGCCGTCCGCGCGAAGGAGCGCCGCCAGCTCGACGGCGAGCGGCACGTCGAGGCCACGCGCCTTCATGCCCGAGACGTCCTGAAACACCTCGCGCGGCGTTCCCTCCGCCGCGATGCGCCCCTCCTCCATGACGATGACGCGGTCGGCGGCCGCCGCCTCCTCCATGAAGTGTGTGATATAAATGACGGTGATGCCCCTCTCGCGATGAAGCCGCTGCACCGTCTGCAAGACCTCCTGCCTGCCCAAAGGATCGAGCATCGCCGTCGGCTCGTCGAGCACGAGGCAGCGCGTCCGCATCGCCAACGCGCCCGCAATCGCCACGCGCTGCTTCTGCCCGCCCGACAGGAGGTGCGGCGCCGCCGTGCGATAGCGCTCCATGCCGACGGCCGCGAGCGCGTCTCTCACGCGCACGCGGATTTCCGCCGGCTCTATGCCGAGGTTTTCCGGCCCGAAGGCGACGTCGTCCTCAACGACAGCGGCGATGATCTGATTGTCGGGATTCTGGAACACCATGCTCACGAGCTGGCGGATGCGCCAGAGCTCCTGCGTCTCCTTCGTATCCAGCCCCGCGACCGTACATCGGCCCTCGGTCGGCAGGAGGAGCGCATTGAAGTGACGCGCCAGCGTCGACTTACCCGAACCGTTCGTGCCGAGGACGGCGAGGAACTCGCCGTCGGCGATGGACAAGGAGATGTCGGAAAGCGCCCGATAAGCGTCCTCTTCCCCCGCATGGAATACATGCGAAAGATGTTCGGCACGAATGAACTCCGCCACGCTTCTTGCCTCCCCTGTCATGCACGGACGAAAAACTGCCGCGCCCTTCTCCCAGCTACCGCAAATCACGCGGTCAACAAAACACCCCCATTATACCCGATTTCAATCGTCAACACAAATAAAATTTTAGGATAACAATTCCAATCTTCCCGCCTCCATGCGATAGAGGCTGTCAGCGTAGTCTGCCGCCTCACGTTCGTGCGTCACGAGAAGGACTGCCTTGCCGCGCGCCGCCTCTTCGCGCAGCAGCGTGAGGACGAGGCGCGTATTCTCGTCGTCAAGATCGCCCGTCGGCTCGTCGAGCAGCAGGACGGCGCTGTCGCGCACCAGGGCGCGAGCCAGCGTCAGGCGGCGCAGCTCGCCGCCCGAAAGCTCCGTCGGATCGGCGCACCTGAGATGCGCGATGCCGAGGCGCTCCATGAGCTGCTCAGCACGCGGCTTCGCCTCTTGCGCCTCACCGTAGAGCGAGCACGGCAGCAGCACGTTCTCTTGCACCGTCAAGCTGGAAAGCGCCATGAGCGTCTGCGGCGCGAGGCCGATCTGCCGATTGCGCAGCCGGGCAAGCTCCGCCTCTTCCAGTCGGTAGATGTCCGTATCACCCAGGAGCACGCGTCCCGTGCCCGGCTCCATGAGGCCTGCCAGCATTTTCAAAAGCGTGCTCTTGCCGCTGCCCGAGCGTCCCGTGATGGCGATCAAGGCACCCGCACGCAGCGAGAAGTCCGTTTCCTCGACCGCCATGAAGAAGCCCTGCGGCGCACTCGGCCGCAGGAAATCCCGGCTGATTTTTTCTGCACGAAGTTCCATCACATATCCTCCCGCAGCGTCACATCCATGCGCCGCACCGTCCAAAGCGCCGCGAGCGCGGCGGAAAGAACAGCGGCGCAAAAAGCCCCTGCCGCCAAAAGAGCGATGCACGAAGCGTCGGGCAGAAGGTAGGGCCGCGCAAAACTGTCCTTCAAGAGTGCGGTAAAAGGCAGCAGCACGAAAGCGCCCGCAAGGACACCGCCCGCCGCGCCAAGAGAGGACACGATGAGGGCTTCGGCGAGGACGATTCGCGCGAGTACGCCTCTCCTTGCGCCGCTGATGAGGAGCACGGCGAACTCCCCGCGTCTCTCCGCGAACACCAGTCGAAAGGCGAGCGCCAGAAGCCCGATGCACAGAAGCCAGACCACGAAGAGCAGGACGCCGACCGTCCCCGTGACGCCGCCCAGTCCCGCCTCCACGCTCCGAACCATGCCGTGTGCGGGCCGCGCCGCGAGATCGGGATAGGCAGCGGAAATCGCCTGCGCCACGGCCTCAGGGCTGAAGTCGGGCGAGGTCTTGACGAGCACGGCGGAAATCGCCTGCTCGGGATCGACACCCTGAAACGATGCGAAATCCAAATCCGCCGCATTCTTCATCATGGCGCGGATCGTCTCTATATTCGCGTAGACCGCCGTATCCATGCCCGTTCCCGTCGGGCTCAGGCGACCGACGACGCGGCACGGCACATTGTAAAACTTCAGCCGCCTGTCTGCGGGCACGGAGATGCCGCTGCCGCAGAGGATGTCACCATAGCCGACGTCTCCCGCATAGCTCTCCAAAAGCCACGGCCGGATCGTGAAGTCCGTCGCCGGATCGAAGCCGATCAGCTGCACCGCTACAGAGCAGCAGCCGGCATTTGCCGACGTCAGGAAGAACTGCGGTGCGGCGCGTTCGACGCCGGGCAAGGACGCGATTTCTGCAAGGCGCGAGGCTTCCATGTAGAACTGAAGCGGCTTTCCCTGCACGAGCACGCCTTCCAGGCCGCCGTCCGCCTGCGCCGCCTTGGGCAGAACGAGAATGTCTGCGCCCAGACGCTCCTGAAAGCGATTCAGGCCGTTCTGCAAACTCAAGACGACGAGCGAACCGCCGAAGAGCGCCAAAGCGAGCAGCGCCGCCACCAGCCCCAGCGCGGCGGTGCGCGAAGGATTCCTGCGGCAGTTCCGCACGGCAAGAAAGCGCGCGAAGCTCATCGGTCAACCCCCTTCCGATAGCAATAAACATCCAGGCAGGCGAGCAAGATCAACACGACGGAAATCGCCCTGGCCGCAGGATGCATCACCGTATGGCAGCGCATCGTCTCCATCATGCAGAGATCGATCATTGTTCCCGGCAGGAGGAAAGCCAACACCGCTGCAGGAATCATCGTCAGAGCCAGCCCCATCTTGATTTGGGCGCGCGGAATCAAAGCGTGCAGCAAAGAGATGACGAAGAGCACAGCGGCAACACCCGTGAGCGCCTCACCCGCCCAGTGGCACACCATCCACTTGCCGTCCGCCTGCTGAGCGCAAGGCGCAAGGAACGTGCGCATACCGACAAGAAACGCACCGCTTGCGAGCAAGAGCAGGATGTCGGTGATCTTAAACCTCCGCTTCTTCTCCAAACAAAACTCTCCTTCCTTCTTTTGCCAAACATTTTTCCCATCATAGCAAAATAGATAATTATTTTCAAGTATATATTCCCTTAGTACACCATGTTTCTACAAAAAAAAGCTCCCGAACGGACCTATCCTTCCGTTCGGGAACGCTCCCCCATAGAGCCGTATTATCATCTTTACATGCCGCCTGCTGCTGTTTTCTCTACAGATTTCGCCTTTTTTCCCGCCTCGGAACTGGACAGAAGATATTCGACCTTGATGTTTGGCATCGTATTGAGGTCGATGAACTGTCCCTCAGACGTCTGCACGACCGGCAGGGCGTTCATGCGCGAGCCGTCGATATAGACGATCTTCGCCACCTCACCATTGGAAAGCTTGACCCAATTGCCGTTAAGGGTGCTGGAAAAGTTGCGGATGAAGACGATGCCGTACTCCGCATCCAGACGTCCCGCAATACACTCGTCTGAAATAACAGAAAAGACCTCGAACGGAGAACGTCGTTTCGCATAATAGCGGCGCGATGCCATCGCGTCGTAGGTGTCTAAGATGGCGAGAATACGTGCAAACTTGCAAATTCCGTCCTTCTTCATTCTCTGCGGATAGCCCGAACCGTCATTTCGTTCATGATGCTGCAATACAGCCTCTACGACCTGCTTATCAAGTTGCAACGAGGAACGAGAAACAATGTCATAACCTAAGCGAGCATGCTTCTGCATAAGACGGCGCTCTTCCGGCGTATAAAGTGCGATCTTCCTGAGAAAATTCGGTGCGAACGAGGTATAGCCAATATCCATGAGAAACGCCGCCAAGATCAGTCGCTGCCTTTCCTGCGCCGACATCTTGAGCCATTGCGCCATGAGTCCGGCGAGAACCGCGACGCGCATCGTATGATGCAGCTGGTATTCGCCGATCGTCTCCATATTGTAAATATGTGTGACCGCCTTCGCACTCGAAGAAAGCGGCGCGAAATTGCGCGAGATCGCCTCCGCCTCCGCCGTGTTGATGCGGCCGTTGGAACGTACTGAACTGAAAAATCCCTGTAGCTCCTCGAAGCACGCTTCATACTGCTCAAGATACGCTGCTTCAAGCACTGAAGTCTCGCGCAGCACGACACCTGACTTGGATGTAGGCCGATGATCTTCTTCCTCAGGCACAGGAGCCATCTTCTCGTGATACGCCTCTTCTGGGACTTCAGCCTGCACTTCCTTCTTCGCCTTTGCCGCCCTCTGAGCTGCCCGCTCCTCGACCGCTGCCAAAGCCTTTTTCTTTGCTTCTTCTGCAGACGCAAGCACCGCCATCGCCGCTTGCGTCTGCTCGCTCGACACCTTTGAGGCAGCGTCCAGCTCTTTCTTCACCTGTGGCGACTCGGCAACTTCGGCAGACTCATCTGCATCGGGCAGCAAAATGCGGACGAAGACTATCCCCCGCTGCTCGAGATATTCGATTCGCTGCTCATCGAGCACCGTCCCTTCGCCCAAGAGGACGGACATATCCTCAGCATATACCGTTCGCCCAATGACCATACCTGTTTTCAACTGGTCAACAGGATACTTCTTCAACATCCACTTGCACTCCCTTGCAGATCGCTGCAAATTGCGGAAGAATTTATTCTCATGCAAAAATTCCTCGGCAAATCTTCAAAGCAACAACAATAAATCTTATGCCCCCTGTACTTCATTACTCGTAAGCAAGGACACAATCTTAATATTGCCGTTCGTGTTGAGATCAAGGAACTCCCCTTCCATTGTCTGAACGACCGGCAATGCATCGAGGCGCGATTCATCGATATAGACAATCTTGCCCACACCTCCATCACTGAGCCTGACCCAACAGCCATTCAAGGCTTGTCCGATATGGCGGATGAACGAAACGCCATACTCCGTATCCAGGCGACCTTTCAAGATGTCATCAGCAAGAATTTTAAATACATCAAAAGGCGATCGCTTTCTCTTATAAACGCGGTTAGAAGCCATCGCGTCAAAGATATCCACGATAGCAAGGATGCGGGCAAAGCCGCAGATCTGTTCCTTCTTCAGTCTTGACGGGTAGCCCGATCCATCGTTTCTCTCATGATGCTGCAGTACAGCGCCGACAATCTGCTCATCCGTCCCGAGCGCAGACCGGGCAAGAAGTTCCTGCCCTAAGCGCACATGCTTCTGCATGAGCCTGCGCTCCGCATCGCTGTAATAGCCCTGGATCTCAAGGAATTCCGCCGCGATGCGCGTCGTACCAATGTCCAAGAGAAAAGCCGCCATAATGAGACGATCCCTCTCCGACGCACGCAGTTTGAGGAATTGCCCCATAAGTCCCGCAAGAATGGCAATGTGCATGCTATGGTGGAGGCGATAATCCTCTTCCGTCTCCATATTGTAAATCTGCACGATCGCCTTTGCACTTTCACACAGCGGCAAAAACTTCCGAGTCAACAACCGAGCAGTCTCCACATCAATGCGTGAGGTCGTCCTCGTGGCAGCATAGAACTTCTTCAGCAAGGCAAAAACCTCGTCATATTGCCGCACATAGGAATCATCCTGAAGTCGCTCCTTCTTCGGCGCAACCTTCACAGGCATCTTCTCATCTGCCTCGGCAGGAATCTCGCCTCGCTCCTCATCTTCCCCGAGCGACGGCGGATTTGGCGCTGAGATCGCTTCCTCCTCGTCCTCCGCCTGAATATACACGGAAAAGATGTCGTGATCGGCAAGGGAATCGAGCATCTTGGACGTGAGCACCGTTCCTTCGCCCAAAAGGACCGTCATATCGTCCTTGTATACATCCCGTCCAAGAATCATGCCTTCCCGCAGGCGGCCAATAGAACACTTCTTCAACATCATCCTGCACCCTTCCATGGCGAAACAGCCGGGTACGTCATCGAAACGTCCATGCCCGATGGTATCCGACTGCTTTTCTTTCTCCGCCCAAAAATTCCTACAATCGTCGCATTTAATTATATCATAATTCCTTCTTGAATGCTACTGTTTTCGGCAAATAGCAACGCGCGGGAAGATAGCAACGCGAGCAGAAAATTTATCAATGTGTCATCTCTTCGCTCGCGAGCATGGACTCGATGCGTATGCTGCTCAGCATATTGAGGTCGACAAAGGCGCCGTCCATCGTCTGCACGATTGGCAATGCATCGAGCCGCGATTCATCGATGTAGACGATCTTTCCCGTCTCGCCGTTCGTGAGTTTGACCCAGTTGCCGTTCAATGAATTGCAGACGTGGCGGATGAACGGCAGGCCATAAGCCGCATCGAGATGGTTTGCGACAAATTCATCGGACAACGCCGAAAAGACGTCGAAGGGCGAACGCCTCTTGGCGTAGGAGCGTCTCGAAGTCATCGCATCGTAACTGTCGAGAACGGCAAGGATGCGTGCAAAGTCACAGATCTGCTCCTTCTTTACGGCATCCGGATAGCCCGAGCCGTCATTTCGCTCATGATGCTGCAGCACCGCTCCCGCAATCTGCGCATCTGAAGCGAATGCCGAGTTCATGACGAGCGCATGACCGAGGCGCGTGTGCTTCTGCATGAGCATACGGTCCTCCTTCGTATAGCTGCCCACCTTTTTAAGAAACCCCGGTGCTATGCGTGTGGAGCCAATATCAAGAAGGAGAGCCGCCATGACGAGACGCAGCCGATCACGCTGCATCATCTTTAGCCATTGCCCCATGAGGCCTGCGAGAATGGCGACGCGCACGCTGTGATGAAGCGCGTAGTCGCCCTTCATCCTCACATTGTAAATGTGCGTCATCGCCTTGGCGCTTGAGCAAAGCGGCAGAACCTGCTGCGCGAGGATCTCCACCGCCGCCTTGTCGATGTGCCCGCTCGTGCGCGTCGTTTCGTAAAGCATCGAGAGATTGAGCCAAAGATCCTTGTACTGGCTCACATAAGCGGCCTCAAGAGAGGCGTCCTTTTGGGGGGCAATCCCCGTCTGCACGACAGAACGGACAGCCCTCCGACGAATCACAGGTTTCACGGCAACGGTGTCCGCCACCTCTCGCATGAATTCCGTCAAGGCGGCGTCCTTGTCAGGAGAAGACGCTTCAGGCATGACGTTCAGCGTGGGCAAGGGAACTCTCTCGGACTTTGCCTGCGAGCCGCCCAAGGCCGCCGCCACATCCGCCAGAGCGGTTTTCACATTGTCAACCTGATGCCCAAGGGGCACAGGCGCGATATCGTCACGTACATGAACGAAGTATACGTCGCGGCTTTCCAGCAAAGAAATCATCTGACGATCAAGAACCGTCCCCTCCGACAAAATGACCGTCATATCCTCTTCATAAATACCTCTGCCAATAACCATTCCTTCCTGCAACTGACTTACTGGATACTTTTTCAGCTTCACGATAAATTCATCCCTTCTTCGCACCTCACTAGTTTGTTTGTCCTATTATAACATCACATAGGACTAACCGCCATACTTTTTTCAAATTTTATTTTTTTCTTATCTAAGATCCATTTTCCTTCATAAAAAGCAAAAAGATGGGAGGCATCCGCCTCCCATCTTTTTTGCTTTTTTCCTCAAAGCGTCTTGAACGTGAACTCGCCGCCTTCTGCGCCGATCTCGACGACATCTCCTTCCTTCGCTTCGCCCTTGATGATCTCCTTCGACAGTGCCGTTTCCACCTTGTGCGAAATCAAGCGGCGCAGCGGACGCGCGCCGAAGTTCGGCTCGAATCCCTGATTCGCCAGCAACTCCAAGGCGTCCTCCGTCCACGAGAGCGTGATGCCCACCTGGTGCTGGAGACGCTTAGAAAGGCTCTCCAGCAGGAGCTTGGCGATCGCCTTGACCTGCTCACGCGCGAGACCCTTGAACACGACGATATCATCGACACGGTTCAAAAACTCAGGACGGAAATACTCTTTCAAAAGCTCCTTGACTGCCGTCTGCGCTTCCTCGAAGTCCTTGTTAAGAATCTCGTGCGATCCAAGGTTGCTCGTCATGATGATGACGGTGTTCTTGAAGTTCACGACGCGCCCCTTGCCATCCGTCAGGCGGCCATCGTCCAGAATCTGAAGGAGCACGTTGAACACGTCGCGATGCGCCTTCTCGATCTCGTCGAGCAAGATGACGCTGTAGGGACGACGGCGCACGGCTTCTGTGAGCTGTCCGCCCTCCTCGTAGCCGACGTAGCCCGGAGGCGCTCCGATGAGCCTCGCCACGGAATGCTTCTCCATGTACTCCGACATGTCGATGCGGATCATGCTGCGCTCATCGTCGAAAAGCGCCTCCGCCAAAGTCTTCGCCAGTTCCGTCTTGCCGACACCCGTCGGGCCGAGGAAAATGAACGAGCCGATCGGGCGGTTCGGATCTTTGATGCCCGCACGCGCCCGCAAGATTGCCTCGCTGACGACGCGCACAGCCTCGTCCTGTCCAACGACGCGCTCATGCAATACATCTTCGAGGCGCAAGAGTTTTTCGCGCTCGCCCGTGAGCATCTTCGAGACGGGGATGCCCGTCCAGCGACTCACGACTTCGGCGATGTCCTCCTCGCTGACCTCCTCCTTGAGCAGATGATCGTCCTCCGCCTTCTTCGCCAAGGCATCCTCCTCTTCCTTAAGCTGCTTCTCCAAGGTCGGCAGCTTGCCGTAGCGAAGCTCGGACAGGCGGCTCAAGTCGTAGTCGCGCTCGGCAAGTTCCATCTCGTTTTTGACCTGGTCGATCTCCTTCTTGACGGCACGCACGCGCAGGATCGCCTGCTTCTCCGCCTCCCACTTGTCCTTGAGTTCCTTTTCCTTCTTCTGCAGTTCCTCCTTCTCTTCGGTCACATGCGCGAGCTTCTCCTTCGAGGCGTCGTCCGTCTCCTTCTTCAGCGCCTGCTCAGCGATCTCAAGCTGCATGATCTTGCGCCGCGCCTCATCCAGCGGCTGCGGCATCGACTCGATTTCCGTACGCAGCTTTGCCGCTGCCTCGTCAACGAGGTCGATCGCCTTGTCGGGCAGGAACCTGTCCGAAATGTAACGGTCGGAGAGCGTCGCCGCCGCCAGGAGCGCGTTGTCGCGGATGCGCACGCCGTGATGCACTTCGTAGCGCTCCTTGATGCCGCGCAGGATCGAAATCGTGTCCTCGACCGTCGGCTCACTGACCATGACCGGCTGGAAGCGGCGCTCAAGAGCCGCATCCTTCTCGATGTACTTGCGGTACTCGCTCAAGGTCGTCGCGCCGATGCAGCGCAGTTCGCCGCGCGCGAGCATCGGCTTCAACAAATTGCCCGCGTCCATCGCACCCTCGGCTGCGCCCGCGCCGACGACCGTATGCACCTCGTCGATGAAGAGCAGGATCTGACCGTCCGACTTCGCGATCTCGTTCAAGACGGCCTTCAAGCGCTCCTCGAATTCGCCACGGAACTTTGCGCCCGCAACGAGAGAACCCATGTCGAGCGAGTAGAGTGTCTTGTTCTTCAGCGATTCAGGCACGTCACCCGCCACGATGCGACGCGCAAGCCCCTCAACGATTGCTGTCTTGCCGACGCCCGGCTCGCCAATGAGCACAGGATTGTTCTTCGTGCGGCGCGTCAGGATCTCAATCGTACGGCGAATCTCCTCATCGCGGCCGATCACGGGATCGATCTTGCCCTTCTTCGCCGCATCCGTGAGATCGCGCCCGTACTTTTCGAGCGACTTGTAGCCCTCCTCAGGATTGCCGCTCGTGACGTTCTGCTTGCGGTTCTTCTTGACGGCATTCATGACGCTGCTCTTCGTAAGCCCGAACTGGCGGCAGATCTCCTGCACCTCATTGCTGCCGTCAGCGGCAACGCCGAGCAGCAGATGTTCCGTACTGATGTAGTCGTCCTTCATGCTCTTTGCATATTCCTGCGCTCTGCCAATGACGCGCACCATGTCCATGCCCATCGTCAGACGATCCTGCCCCTTGACGCTTGGCAGTTTGCTAAGCTCCTGTTCCAGCCGCGCGCGCAGCATCGCCTGATCCGTGCCGCAGTCCTCGAAGATCGTTGCAAGCAGTCCCTCCGGCTCCTGCACGAGCGCATAGAGCAGATGCGCCGACGTGATTTCCTGCTGATAGCGCATGGCCGCCGCCTGCTGCGCCGTCTGCATCGCCGCTAAAGCTTTCTCCGTATATCTTTCTTCACCCATAATTTCTTCCTCCTATATATCAATGATGATTTCCTAAGAAAGTACAAGGCGTCTTTCACCTCGCCTCGTTATTTCTTATTATAACGCTAAAAGTCAAAAAGTCAAATATTTTTTGACCTTTTGATCAATTATTTTCGAGAGAATATAAAGTCGGTCAGACTTTATGTCGGGTACGGTTTATGGTATAGTAAGGAAGATTGGAGGAATCTATATGCTGAACACACTTCTCCTCATAGCCCTCGGCCTCCTCACCGCCCTCTTCATTCTGCAGATGCACCGCTCACTCAAGCGTTCAACGCTCGTCAACTCGCTCATCAACGAGTACATCGACCGGCCTAACGATCCTGCGCTCATCGACACGATCTATGCCTATTGCACATCGGACTGGCGGCTGCGGCGCATCATGAAAAGATACGACGGTACACGCACGGACATTGAGACGCTTTTCCAGAAGCTCCTCGTCTGGGCGAACTTCAGAAAGGGACGGCGCTTTGTCCCCATCTCTGCCTTCTTCTTTGCCGGCTCCCTCGCCTACCTGCTGCGCAACAAGGACGCCGAACCAAAGAAGCTCGCGATGCGGATGATGAATTTCTTCCACATTTAAGGGAAACCGCAAATCTCGGCCGCGCAAGACCGATAATTTCCCGTTTCCACAATTGACGCAAGAACGCCGCTCGGCAAGCCGAGCGGCGTTCTTTTATTGAAAGGAGATGTGTTAGGCTTCTTACTTGGCTTCGAGCATATCCCACGACTCATTCGCACGTTCGACAAAGAGACTGCGAATCGCCTTGTTCTCACCAAGACCATGAATGTAGGTGTTGACCTTGAAGCCAGCCTTCATGAGAACGGATTTGTGCGAATCCGGGTCATCGCCCGCCATGTCGTTGTTCGCATGATCGCCGGCGACCATCATCATCGGCATGAGCGTGACGGACTTGATGCCCTTCGCCTTAAGCTCGGGGATAATGTCCTCAAGGCTCGGCCAGCCCTCGACCGTATAGATGAACGTATTCTTGAGCTGCATCTTGTTGATGCCATCCTGAATTACGGCATAATAAGCGTTTGCCGGATGCGGCGTGCCATGCGCCATGACGAGGACGGCTTCATCGTCAGCAACCTCGGGGAACTGCGTCGAAAGCGCCTTCAGAGCAGATTCGACGTCATCGCGCTGCTTTTCCTGCCCCTGCCAGTAGATGAGCGACGTGCCGAGCGTCATCTTCTTGAAGTTGCCCTTGTACTCATTGAAGATCGCCTTGTCATAGGCATATTCCATGCCCGGAATGACATCGAGCGAGCACAGCGCAATGCGCGTATAGCCGTCCTTCTTGAGCTGCTGCAGCGCCGCCTCCGGTGTCGGAATATCGAGACCTTCCTTCGCCTTGATGCGGTCTACGATGATATGCGAAGTAAATGCCAGCTCAACCTTCACGTTCGGATGAGCCGCCTGAATCGCCTTGACCGTCGCCTCGATCGTCTTTTCGCGCGAATCCTTGAAGGTCGTGCCAAAGCTCATGACGAGGATGGCGTCCTTGTTCGGGAGATTCTGCATCTTGGGGTTTTCATACTTCAAGACGCCGATTTCCGACGCCTCAAGGAGAGCCGGCGTCGCATCCTTGACTTCGGGATTCAGCATGTAGGAAGCGTCGGCGGAGGGTGCGCTCAAAGCGAAAACAGCGCCGCACGCGAGCGACATGGCTAGCATTTTCTTGAAATTCTTCTTCATTCAATATCTCTCCTTTGAATCTTGAAAAATAAGGCTTCAGGAAACGCCCCCCGAAGGATGTTCCCTAGAAGAATTATGGCAGACCTCGCGCTCGATGTCAAGGCATAGAGACGTAAAGCCAGTCTTTGAAAAAGGAAGCTCCGTGTCTCCACACACGGAGCTGCTGCAGAGCAGCAAAAGAGAACTGGATCGGAAATAATATATGAGCAATGCTTTCCCCTGTAGCCCAAGCCGCAGGGAAAACTCTCCGCCGAAATTGATCCCCTTTGCCCGCGAAGGGGAAGGGGTTTCGGAGGGGAGGCACTACAAAAGAAAACCCGGCCTTCAGCCGGGATTCATTGCGTTGCGCAATAATCCCCTTCCCCATCACTCGCAGGTCAAACGGTGATTGTCAGCTAGGCAGTTCTCCTGGCTCCAGGTCATCGCTCCTCTGCGCCTTCCCAAGGAAAACTCCCCAGTGACATCATGCAGATTCGCTCGCTGTTACAGTGGCGGGACCGCTCCGGCATTGACCGGATTCCCTATTAAGTCTTGCGACACCTAACCCAATCGATATGAAGTTTTTATGTTCTCATGAACTTCATGTATTATGGTAGCACTATGCGCGTCCCTTGTCAACACCTTTTATGAAAAATATCCATAAAGCCTTCATGCGAGAGGGTCGCAGCACATGCCGCCCTCTCGCCGCTCATATCACATAAAACCACGGAGCTTCTCCCTCGAAATCGACCTGTTCCAATTCGTCGCGTGACTTGTCGTAGCGCAGTTCCTGATTCTTCACGCTGATCTGTGTGCCCGGCGCGACGGACTTCGTGATGAAGGCGTTGCCGCCGATGATTGCCCCCCTGCCGATGACGGTCTTGCCGCCGAGGATCGAGGCGCCCGAATAGATCGTCACATGATCCTCGATCGTCGGGTGGCGCTTCTTGTCCTTCAGGGAGCGGCCGCCCTTTGTCGAGAGCGCCCCCAAGGTCACGCCCTGATATATCTTCACATGCTCGCCGATCTCTGTCGTCTCGCCGATGACGACGCCCGTCGCATGATCGATGAAGAAGCTCCTGCCGATCGTCGCGCCCGGATGGATGTCGACGCCCGTGCGGCTGTGCGCGTGCTCCGACATGATGCGCGGGATCACGGGCACGCCGAGCACATGAAGCTCATGCGCGAGGCGATGCACGCAGATCGCGTAAAGACCCGGATAGGAGTAGATGATCTCGGCCTCGCTCGACGCTGCGGGATCGCCCTCGAACGTCGCATGAACGTCCAGTTCGATGTAGGAGCGAATCTTCGGTATGGCACGAAAGAAGGCGAGCGTGATCTCCTGCGCACGATCAGCAATGACCTCTTCCGACTGCATAGACGCACATTTGCACGGCAAGGCGATGGCAATCTGCTTATTCAGCAGATAAGCCACATCTTCCATGACCATCGTCATATTATTCTCGACGCTGTAGACACGGTAGTGCTCGTCCTTGAAGTAGCCGGGAAAGACGATGCGCACGAGCTTGTCGAGGATGTCGATGACCGACTTCTTGTCGGGACGACAGAACACGTCCATCTTGTCGATGATGCGATCCGTCTTGTAGTCGGCGAGGATGTCGCCGATGACGCCGTGCAAATTTTCCGCTATGATGTCCGCCATTTCTTCACTTCTCTTTCTTTCAGAAAATGCGGCGCATTGCCGCTGTTTCTCTCTTCCCTACGAACAAAGTCTTCCTTCACCTGCCGAGCACGTAGGGCAGGAAGTACATGAGCTGCTTTTTCCACCATTCCCAGCCATAGTCGACGTCCGCCCCCCAGAAGTCAACCCATGCATTTATGCCCCTCTCGTGCAGCACGGAGCGCAGGAGATCCGTCGTGCGACGCGGCTCGTCAAGCCCCTCTCCTTGCCCCGTGCAGAAGACCATCTTCCTCTCGTTGTAAAGCTCGATATAGGGATGTTCGTTCGCCATATTGGGCAGGAAGTCGAGCGGTGAATTGTCGTAGAGCTGTGCATTGAGCCAACCACCGAAAAATGTCTTGGCATCGTAGGAACCGGCAAGCGAGATGAGTCCCGTAAAAAGATCGGGGCGACGCAGGAAGAGGATCGCCGCGTGAGCGCCGCCGAAGCCGCAACCGACGGAGACGGGAAGACGCGTCCAATCACTCAGCGAGCGCACAAAGGGCACGACTTCTTCGGCAACATATTCATAATAAGCCTCCTGCCGATTGGCACGCCACTCACGATCATCCGCACTGAACCAGCTCTCGGAGTCAATCGTATCGACCGTCACGAGCCGGATCATGCGCCCGTCGAGCCAGCGTGCGAGCGTTTCTGTCACGCCCGCCGCTTCATAGGCATCGGAAAGCATCTCTCGCGGCGGGAAGGCGAGCACGGGCGTGCCGTCTGCCCCATACGTTCGGACAGTCATTTCTTTCTGCAGCCGCTCGCTGTACCAGCGATCCACTCTCGTTTCCATATACATCCCCTCCCCATTGTTCCCTAATCATAACTATACTATACAACGTCTGTCGTGACAAGAAGAAACGGCTGCCGCAAAAATTTGCAGCAGCCGTTTCTATTTTTCTCGCCTACAGTGCAGCGCGCACGAGCAAGAGTCCCGCCCATGCCGCCGCCACACCGAAGGCGACGTTCGCCAGTACATTCCAGAGCGCTGAAAGCGCATTCGCGCCCTGCAGCAAGGTCAACGTCTCCATGCTGAAGGACGAGAACGTCGTGAAGCCGCCGAGGAAACCGACGGCGAGCAGAAAGCGCAGGTTCTCAGGCAAAAGCGCGCCGCGCGGCAAAAACGGCAAAACGCCGATAAGAAGCCCCATAAGGAAACTGCCCAACACGTTGACAAAGAGCGTGCCGTAAGGAAATGCCGCCCCGAAGCGCACGGCGAAAAACGAGGTCGCCAAATAGCGGCAGACAGCGCCGAGGCCGCCGCCAAGAAAGACAAAGATATACTGTGCTCCCATCGCTTACGCTCCGTGCGCTTCGCGGACATCGGAGAGATCTTCGAGCGTCTTCTGCTTACTTTCCTTGCCGCAGGCGATGACGACGATCGAGATCAGCACGAATACGGACGCGAACAGAGCGAAGATCGTCCCAATGCCGACGGAGCCGGCGAGCAGCACGCCGACGAGCATCGGCGCGATCATGCCGCCGATGCGTCCAAAGCCCGCCGCCCAGCCGCTGCCGAGCGCGCGCATCGCCGTCGGGTACTGCTCGGGCGTGTAGGTGTAGATGACGCCCCATGCGCCGAGGTTGAAGAAGCTCATGCCAGCGCCCCAGGCGAGAAGCGCCGACGACGATTCGGCAGCGCCGAAGAAGTAGCTGCAAACGCCCGACAAGAGCAGAAATGCGGACAATGTATACTTGCGTCCGATGACCTCGACGAGCCACGCGGCAGCAAGATAGCCGGGCAGCTGCGCAAGCGTCATCATCAGCACATACTCGAAGGTCTTGACGACGGCGAAACCCTGCGCGTAGACGAGCGACGGCAGCCACATGAAGATGCCGTAGTAGCTGAAGACGATGCCGAACCACGTCAGCCAAAGCATCGCCGTGCGCAGACGGAAGCCCTTTTGCCACAGCGCGGCAAATCCCGTCTCTCTGCCGCTCTCCCGCGGCAATAGTTCATCTGCCGTAAACGGACGATTCGCAAGACCGAGCTTTTCCTCCAGATGGCAGACGATTTCCTTCGCCTCCTCGACGCGCCCCTTCGCGAGCAGGTAGCGAACGGATTCGGGCAGGTGCAGGCGGATGAGGAACACATAGAGTGCAGGCAGAGCGCCGAGGAGGAACGCGAGCTTCCAACCGAACGTCGGAATGAAGAGATACGAGATGCAGGCGGCGACGAGCCAGCCGACGCCCCAGAAGCTCTCAAGAAGGACGATGAAGCGTCCGCGCAGCCGCGTCGGCGCATATTCGGTCATGAGCGTGACGGCGACAGGCAGTTCGCCGCCGAGACCGAAGCCGACGAGGAAACGGAAGACGAGCAGCGATTCATAGCTCCAAGCCAGGGCGCAAAGCCCCGTCGATACACTGTAGAGCAGAACCGTCACAGTGAAGACCTTCTTGCGCCCCCAGCGATCGGCAAGCGAGCCCGCCACGACCGCCCCGAGCGCCATGCCGATGAGTCCCACGGAGCCGATCCATCCCGCCTGCGCGGGACTCAGCCCCCAATCCTTGACCAAGAGCGGCAGGACAAAGGCGATCAGACCCGTATCCATCGCATCAAAGAGCCATCCCAGACCCGTGACGAGGAGCATCTTGTAGTGAAAAGAGCCAATGGGCAATTCTTCCAAACGACGCAGCATAAACATCCACTTCCTTTGAAAATAAAATCATATCTTCTCCGCCCTGAACAAAGGCGTCGCCCTTTATTATACCACCTATGCACCGCAGGTCAAGTCTTTCCTACAGGACGCAAAGAAGCGCCATCGCGAACGACGGCGCTTCTTCCTAGGACAGGCGCATCTTGAAATCCTCGTAGCCGAAGCGGTGCACGACCTGCCATGCGCCCGTTTCATCGACGGCGACGATCGCGGGCAGCGGCATACCGTTGAAGGTGTTGTTCTTCACCATCGTATAGATCGCCATGTCGCCGAAGACGATGCGACGGGAGGCAGCAAGCGGCGCATCGAACGAGTATGTGCCGATCGTGTCGCCTGCAAGGCACGTCGGCCCCGCAAAGGTATAGGCGAAGGGCTTCTCCCCTGCCTCGCCCGCACCCAGAACGGGCGGGCGGTACGGCATCTCGATAACATCGGGCATGTGACATGCCGCCGACGTGTCGAGGATGGCGACAGGCGTATCGTTTTCAACGATTTCCAGTACCTCGGCGACGAGGAATCCCGCATCGAGCGCGATCGCCTCGCCCGGCTCGATATAGACCTTGAGTCCGTATTTCGTTTGCATACGCATAATGCACCGTTTCAGCAGGTCGATGTCGTAGCCCTCGCGCGTGATATGGTGTCCGCCGCCAAAGTTGATCCACTCCATCTGCGGCAGCCATGCGCCGAACTTCTCCTCGACGGCTTCGAGCGTCTCCGCCAGCGGCTCCGCCCCCTGCTCGCAAAGCGTATGAAAGTGCAGCCCCGTCAGCCCTTCCATCTTGTCGGGGCGAAAATCGCCGCACTTGACGCCGAGACGCGAGCCTGCCGAGCATGGGTCATAGATCGCGTGCTCCTGCGTCGAATGCTCGGGATTGATGCGAAGGCCGCACGCGCAGCCGTGCTTCAAGGCAAACTCACCGTACTTTTCCCACTGGGCGAAGGAGTTGAATACGATGTGGTCGGCGATCTTGACGATCTCCGCCATGTCCTCAGCTTTGAACGCCGGCGAAAAGACGTGGTTCTCCTTGCCCGGCATTTCTTCGTATGCAAGACGCGCCTCAAAGAGACCGCTCGCCGCCGCTCCTGCAAGGTATTCGGCGATGAGCGGATAGAAGCGGAACATCGAAAACGCCTTCTGTGCCAGAAGTACATATGCGCCCGTCTCCTGCTGCAAGTCGCGCAGGACGGCGAGATTCCTGCGCAGAAGCTCCTCCATGACGACGTAGGAGGGCGTCGGCACGGCATGGAAAATTTCTGCGTACTTCTCGAATTTCCCGAAAGTCTCGCCCATCAATCGACAAGCTCCGGCGTGAAGCTCTCCTGCCACGGCAAACCCCAGAGATTCAGCGCATCCATGAACGGATCGGGATCGAACTGCTCGATGTTATAGACGCCCGCGCCCTTCCATGTGCCGTTCATCACGAGCATCGCGCCGATCATCGCAGGCACGCCCGTCGTGTAGGAAACCGCCTGCGAGCCGACTTCCTTGTAGCACGCTTCGTGATCGCAGACATTGTAGAGATAGTACGTCTTTTCCTTGCCGTCTTTCTTGCCGCGGAAGATGCAGCCAATGTTCGTCTTGCCCTTCGTCCTCGGGCCAAGGCTCGCGGGATCGGGCAGAACTGCCTTGAGGAACTGCAGCGGAATGATCTTCTTGCCCTCGAACTCAATCGGCTCGATCGAAGTCATGCCGACATTTTCCAGGCACTTGAGGTGGCGCAGGTAGCTCTCGCCGAACGTCATGAAGAAGCGGATGCGGCGAATGCCGGGGATATTGATCGCGAGCGACTCCAGCTCCTCGTGATGCAAGAGGTACATATCCTTCTCGCCGACCTCGGGGAAGTTGTAGACGCGCTTGATCTCCATCGGCTCCGTCTCGACCCACTTGCCGTTTTCCCAATAGCTTCCCTTCGCCGAAACCTCGCGGATGTTGATCTCGGGGTTGAAGTTCGTCGCAAACGGATAGCCGTGATCGCCCGCGTTGCAGTCAAGAATGTCGATGTAGTTGATCTCGTCGAAGTGATGCTTCAAGGCGTAAGCGGAAAAGACGCCCGTGACGCCCGGGTCGAATCCCGAGCCGAGCAGCGCCGTGATGCCGGCTTCCTTGAAGCGGTCATTGTACTCCCACTGCCATTTGTATTCAAACTTCGCCGTGTCCTCTGGCTCGTAGTTCGCCGTATCGACGTAGTGCGTCTTCGTCGCAAGGCATGCGTCCATGATCGTCAGATCTTGGTACGGCAATGCGAGATTCAAGACGACATCAGGCTTCTCTCGCTCGATCAGGGAGATGAGCTCGTCCGTCTTGTCCGCATCCACCTGCGCCGTCGTGATTTTCGTCTTGCCGCCCGCGAGCTTTTCCTTCAATGCGTCGCACTTCGCCTTCGTGCGGCTCGCAATGCAGATTTCCTCAAAGGCGTCGCTGTTCTGGCAGCACTTGTGCACGGCGACGCTTGCGACGCCGCCCGCGCCGATGATCAAAGCCTTTCCCATGATTTTCCTCCTGTCGTCAACTCAAGGGCGTTCGCCGCCCGCATCAAACTATCTCTGCACCGCGAATCGCCGGTTCTTCCCAAGCGAGAAGCATCTCTCTGAGGAGCTTCAAGGCCACCGCCGTCGATGCGCCGCTCGCATCGTAGTGCGGCGACAGTTCGACCATGTCGCAGCCGACGATGCGGTCGAGCCGCAGCGTCTTTCGGAGCGCACGAAGAAGATCGAGGAAGCTCACACCGCCCGGCTCGGGCGTGCCCGTACCGGGAAAAACACTCGGATCGAGCACATCGAGATCGAGCGTCAGGTACACGGGCTTTCCCATGAGTTCAGCAAGACTCCATTCAAGCCCCGTGAAATCAAAGCGCTGCAAATGTGTGTGCTCCTTCGCCCAGAGGAACTCCGCGCGCTCGCCGCTCCGTATGCCAAACTGATAAATGCGCCCGTCACCCAGGATGTCCCAGGCGCGGCGCATGATCGTTGCGTGCGAGAGCTTCGCGCCCAAGTAATCATCGCGCAAGTCCGTATGTGCATCGAAATGTACGATATGGAGGTCTTCGTAGCATTCGGCGAGCGCACGCACGACGGGAAGCGTCACGAGATGCTCGCCGCCGATCATGAAGGGCTTCTTGCCATCGGCGAGCAGGTTCCGCGCAAAGTCCTCGATCTGCCCTAAAGCGCGAGCCGTATCACCAAAGCAAAGCTCCAAGTCGCCGCCGTCAAAGACGCGCGCCTCCTCCATATCAAGGTCGAAATATGGGCTGTACGTCTCCAGCCCATACGACTCGGCACGCATCGTGCGACTCGCAAAGCGCGTGCCCGGGCGAAACGACGTCGTCGAATCGAAAGGTGCGCCGAAGAGCACGATGCGCGACTCTTCGTATGAAGTCTCGCAGCCAAGAAAAGTTTCTACATTATCTTTCAACATCGCGCAGCATCTCCTCCACATAGGTCGGCAAGGCGAAAGCGCCGATATGCAGCTTCGTATTGTAGTAGCGCGTCTTGATGCCGAGCCGCTTCCAACGCTGCCAATCAACACCCTCGATGGGCGCACGCTTCTTCGACGCGAAGCCGAAGAGCCAGTGCCCCGACGGATACGTCGGGATATGCGCCTGATAGACGCGGCTGATGGGGAACGACTCGACGATGCGCTTGTGCGCACGCTGCATGGCATAGGCGTCGTCCTTGTAAAACGGGCTTTCGTGCTGATTGACCATGATGCCGTCCTCGTGCAGAGCTTTGAAGCAGTTACCGTAGAACTCCTTCGTAAAAAGCCCCTCGCCCGGCCCGAAAGGATCGGTCGAATCCACGAGGATCAAATCGTATTCGTCCTCGGGCTGACGGATGAAACGCAGTCCGTCCTCGAAAAAGAAACGAATGCGCGGATCTGCAAGGCACGCCGCTGTCTGCGGCAAGTGCTCGCGGCATGCCTCGACGACCATCTCGTCGATCTCCACGAGGTCGATGCGCTCGACGCTCTTGTAGCGCAGAAGCTCGCGCACCGTGCCGCCGTCGCCACCGCCGATGACGAGAATGCGCTTCGCCTCGGGATTGACGCACATCGGCACATGCACGATCATCTCATGGTAGATGAACTCATCCTTCTCCGTCAGCATCATGTAGCCGTCAATCGTCAGAAAGCGCCCGAATTCCGGCGATTCGAAGATATCGATGCGCTGGAATTCGCTCCTGCCCGAGTAGATTTGCCGATCGACCTTGATGGAAAAACCCGCATCCTTTGTGTGCTTCTCCGTAAACCAAAGATTCATGCCTCAGTCTCCTTCATCACGTTGAGCCGTCGGATTTCCATATCCTCAGGCCCCGTCAGCGAGCAGCCCTTCTTCTTCGCGTAGCGGATATAATCGAGGATGTCCGCCGTCACAAGCTCGCCCGGTGCGAGGATCGGAATGCCCGGCGGATAGCACATGACAAATTCGCCCGCGACGCGTCCCGCCGTCTCGGCGATGGGAAGCGCCTCCTTCTCAGCGTAGAACGCCTCCTGCGGGCCGCAGACGACCTTCGGGCTGATGTACTCGACCTCCAGCATGTTTTTCGGCGGCTTCTTATAGTTGCGCCGAATTTCGGCGAGCGCGGATACGAGACGCTCAATGTCCTTGGGGCGGTCGCCGATCGAGACGTAGGCGAGGAGGTTCGCCATGTCGCCGAACTCCGTCTGAATGTCGTACTCGTCGCGCAAGAGATCATAGACCTCGATGCCCGCAAGTCCCAGAGAGCGCGTGAAGATCGAAAGTTTTGTGACATCGAAATCGAAGACGGCGTCGCCATCGGCAAGTTCCTTCGCATAGGCATAGTAATCGCCGATGGCGTTGATCTCAGAACGCGCATATTCGACGTGACGGATGACCTTATCGATCGTCTCGCGCCCACGAATCGCAAGGTTGCGCCGCGAGATATCGAGGCTTACCATAAGGAGGTACGACGCACTCGTCGTCTGTGTGAGATTGATGATCTGATGCACATAGCCCTCGTGCACGCGCTCGCCGATCAAAAGGAGCGAGCTTTGCGTCAGAGAGCCGCCCGACTTGTGCATGCTCACCGACGCCATGTCCGCCCCCGCCGCCATGGCGGAAACGGGCAAATGATCGTGGAAGTAGAAGTGCGTGCCGTGCGCCTCATCGGCGAGGAGCAGCATGCCGTGCGCATGAGCGAGATCGGCGATGGCGCGGATGTTCGAGCATATCCCGTAATACGTCGGATTGTTGACGAAGATCGCCCTCGCGTCCGGATTCTCCTCGATCGCACGCTCGACATCGGCGAGCCTCATGCCGAGCGCGATGCCGAGCCGCCGATCCATCTGTGGATTCACATAGACAGGAACAGCGCCCGAGAGGATCATCGCGTTGATGACGCTTCGATGCACATTGCGCGGCAGGATGATCTTCTCGCCGCGCTTCGCCGCCGTCAGAATCATCGTCTGCACCGAACTCGTTGTGCCGCCGACCATGAAGAATGCGTGTGCCGCACCGAACGCCCGCGCCGCCAACTCCTCCGCCTCGCGAATCACCGATACGGGATGGCAAAGGTTGTCGAGCATCTTCATCGAATTGACGTCGACGGAAAGGCACTTCTCGCCAAGAAAGTCCACAAGCTCCGCGTTGCCGCGTCCGCGCTTGTGCCCCGGCACGTCAAAAGGCACGACGCGCCTGCTCTTGAAGCGCTCCAGAGCTTCAAGAACAGGCGCCCTGTCCTGCGTATAGTAGTCGAATGCTTCCAATCCTTCTTTTTCCTCCCAAAGAGCAAAGCGCGAAGCCTCGCTCAGAATACATTGCTGCCGCTGTAGATCTCAATCATCTCGCGCCGCAGGCTGTTGCTGATCGCGAGCCGCGTCTTCGGCGGTATCTCGTAAATATCCGTATTGAAGAGGTAATTCTGCAGCTCGATTTCCTTGATGAGCATGCGCGTGTGGAAAATATTCGCCTGATAGACATTGATGTCCATGGCGTCGTACGTCGCCAAAGTCTCCGACTTGATATACTCTTGAATCGACGACATCTTATCGTCCATGAAGAGCTTCTTTCCCGTCACATCTCGCGTGAAGCCGCGCACGCGGTAATCCATCGTGATGATGTCCGAATCGAACTTGCCAATGAGGTAGTCGAGCGTCTTCAAAGGCGTGATCTCGCCGCACGTCGCCACGTCGATGTCGACGCGAAACGTCGCGATGCTCGTCTCGGGATGGAACTCGGGGTATGTATGCACGGTCACATGACTCTTGTCGAGGTGCGCGACGATCTCGTCATTCATCAGCGGCTTCTTGTGCCCTGCTGCATCCTCTTCCGAAATGAGGAAGGTCACGCTCGCGCCCTGCGGATCGTAATCCTGCTTCGAGATGCTCAAGACATGTGCGCCGATCATCTCTGTCACGCGCATGAGGATCTTCGTCAATCGCTCTGAGTTGTACTGCGAGTCAATATATTTGATGTAGTCCTGCTGCTCACGCTGCGATTTCGCGTAGCAAATATCGTAGATATTAAAGCTCAAAGACTTCGTCAGATTATTGAACCCGTATAACTTCAGCTTTCCTTCCAACCCGAACGTCCCATCCTTCCCTTGGCTGACAAGAAAAGGCAGACAACGAGCTATCGCTGCGTCACCTGCCGTTCATTTTCGTTTTTGCTAGCTCTGCCTTATTATAATGGAAATTTCGTGCTTTGACAAGACTTCATCACTGCAAGCTGGAGGACAACTCACCCTTTGACGAGCGCTGCGTATTTGGCACGTTCCGCCGCAGGAATCTGCAAAATATCCATCGCCTTTTCCATGGAAAAGTTCAATTTCTCCATCATGCTGCGAATAGAAAGCGCCATCCCTTCGGCTTTTCCTTCGGCTTTTCCTTCGGCTTTTCCTTCAGCCTTGCCCTTGGCAAGACCCTGACGTTCCCCTTCCCTGAAACCCTCTTTCCTTTCCTCCATCATTTTCATCGCGAAAGTCACGTAACTCACCCTCTCTTCGTTCTCTTTCTTGATTCGCCGAATTTCCTCGTCAATTTCCTTTACAAGAGGATTGTCGCATACGATACCGTTCACATAATCGAGAAACGCTTTGACTCCTTCATCCACATCATTCAGCGTACCCTTAGCATTTAAGAAAATTTTTATTGCTCCATCAGAAAGCTCAAGCTTCTTATCCTCCACGCATAGATTGCGAAAAGTGTAGATATGCCGCCCCTTGCTGAAAGGATCAAAAGGACAGATAAAAATGATAACGGTTTTATTCAAGTCGTCATAGTCCGCACCTGCCGCCAAGAGATCGGCATCAATCATTGACTGGTAGTAGCGCGTACGCTTGAAAAGACTTTCCCCTTCAAGCATACGAACCTGCATTTCGATGTTGTATACTGTATTAGCATCGTCGCGCACATAGACATCCATGCGAACACCCTTGCCTTGATAGCGTGCGCCCATGGATTTTTCTGTTTCCAGATAATGGATGTCCTTGATTTCCACACGGAGAATTCCTTGCAGCAAGTTCAGGCATATCCGTTTGACGCCCATGATGAGTTTGAACATGTAATCATCTTGAATCGTCAAGTCTTCCCACGGCTTGATGCGGTACATCTTCCTCACTTCCTTATTTGTATTATACTACATTTTGCCGCATTCCGCCAAGAATTGCTGCAGCAACAACCTGCATACAATGTCCAAAAAACTAACGGTTGCACGTGCAGCTCACTCGATTCTTCACATAGAAAAATCCCCAAGAAAATTGGACTTCTCGGGGATTTTCATTTTTATATAAGCGACTGCTTCACTCGCATCCGTCACTTATCACACCATTTTTCCTCACTTCGCCATAAGCTTCGCAAGCTTATTCGCAAAGTCCACGGGATTTTCGGGCAAGATGCCTTCGATGATCAAAGCCTGCGTGTAGAGGAGGTCGCAGTAGTCCTTGAAGTCCTCCGTGTCCTTGCCCGCTTCGTGCAAGGCCTGCAGGCGCGTGAAGATCTCATGGTGCGGGTTGATCTCAAGGATGCGGCGCGCCTTGAACATCGGGTTGTCCATCTCGGAGAACGTGTGCTCCATCGAGAGACTTGGCCCCATCGCGTCCGCCACGAGGCAAACGGCGCTCGACTTGAGACGCGAGGTCAGCTTAACTTCTGCCACGCGGTCGCCCAAGGCTTCCTTGACGTCCTTCAGAAGATCGTCGTTCTTCTTCTGGATGTCCTCCGTCTCCTTCTTCGCCTCCTGCGACTCGGCGTCGTCAAGGTCGAGGTCGCCGCGGCTGATCGAGTGGAACTTCTTGCCCTCGTATTCGCGCAGCGTCTCAATCGTGAACTCGTCGACGGGGTCGGTCAGGTAGAGGACTTCGATGCCCTTCTCGCGCAACAGTTCCATCTGCGGCAATTTCTCGATCGTCGCCTTGTCCGTGCCCGTCGCATAGTAGATTTCCTTCTGGCTCTCGGGCATGCGCGAAACATATTCCTTGAGCGTTGCGAGCTTGCCTTCTTTCGAGCTAAGGAAGAGCAGCAAGTCCTTGAGCTTGTCAGCCGTGTTCTCGCCGCTGTAGATGCTGTTGTAAATGCCGATCTTCAGCGACTTGCCGAATTCCGCCCAGAACTTTTCGTACTTCTCGCGTTCGTTCTTCAGCGTGCGCTCCAACGTCTTCAGGATGTTCTTTTCAAGATTCCTGCCTATGGTCTTGAGCTCGCGGCTCTGCTGCAGAAGCTCGCGCGAGATGTTGAGCGAGAGGTCGGGGGAGTCAACTAGCCCCTTCATGAAGCGCAGGTAGTCGGGCAGGAGATCCTTGCACTTGTCCATGATGAAGACGTGGCGCGAGTAGAGCTGCACGCCAGGCTCGAAGTCTGTATGATAAAGGTTGAAGGGTGCATGTGCCGGAATGAAGAGTAGCGCCGTGTACTCGACCGCGCCTTCCGCCTTCGTGTGGAAGATCTCCATCGGGTCTTCCCACTCGTGGAATTGATTCTTCAAGAACTCGTTGTATTCCTCGGGCTTGATATCGCTCTTGTTCTTCGTCCACAGCGGCGTCATGGAATTGAGCGTGCGCACCTCCGTGCGCTTCGTCTTCTCCGCGCCTTCGATGGGCTTGCCATCCTCGTCTTTCGGCGTCTCCTCGATCTCGAAGCTCATCTTGATCGGGTAGCGCACATAGTCCGAATATTTCTTGACGAGACCTTCGAGCTTGTACTTGTCGAGGAAGTTCTCCTCCGTTTCCGCACCGTAGTATTCCTTGGCGAGCGTGATGACGATCGTCGTGCCGTGCTTCTCCTTCGCGCACTCCTCGATGCTGTAGGTGCCGTCGCCCGTCGATTCCCAGCGTATGCCCTGCTTTTCGCCCGCCTTGCGCGTGAGGATCGTGACCTTCTCGGCGACCATGAAGGCCGAGTAGAAGCCCACGCCAAACTGGCCGATCAGTTCCTTCTCGTCGAGTGTTCCGTTCTCTTCCTTCGTGCGCTGCAGCTGCTCCAAGAACGCCTTCGTGCCCGACTTCGCAATCGTGCCGACGTTCTCGACGACTTCCTCCGCCGTCATGCCGATGCCGTTGTCCGAAATGGAAAGCGTATGCGACGCCTCGTCCGGCACGAGGAAGATCTCCGCACTCTCATCGCCCTCTCGCAATGCGCTGTCCGTCAAGGCAGCGAAATGCAGCTTGTCGAGCGCATCCGACGCGTTGGAAATAAGCTCCCGCAAAAAGATCTCGTGATTCGTATAGATGGAATGAATCATCAAGTCGAGAAGCTGCTTCGTTTCTGCCTGAAATTCATGCTGTACTTTTGCCATGAAAAAATCTCCTTTACATGAAAATGCACGGGCGGCAAACTGCGCTATGCGCCGTTCATCCCGTGCATTATCATACTACATAAAGGTCAAAAAGTCAATATCCTCCGCACAAATTACAAATCTTGGAGCGTCGAGATGCCCGCACGGAATTCCGAAACATTTTTCGCCGTGATTTCTGGGTTGTCGATCAGCTCGATCTTGAAGGCGCGCCCCTTTTCCGAGCGCAGGAAGACGACTGCCATCTGCGTGTCCGCCGTCGCTTCGGTGTCGAGCTCTCCATCGCCGTCCGTATCAACCATGATGGTCTTCGCAGTCACGGCGAAGACACCCTTCGTCTTTGCCGTGACCGGTATGATATCGACGACAGCGTAAGCGCTGTTTTCCTTCAACTGTGTCAGAAGAAGCGCCTCATCCTTCTGTGAGAGCTTCGTGAGATCAGGCAGATCCCCCTTGGCGAAGCCGTCGGGGATGATGATCCAAGCCTTGTTGATCTTGTAGCCATCGTTGGCAAAGACGAGCACGCTGCCCTTCTCATCCTCATTCAGCACACTTGCGGGCAGAACGCCAAGCGGCTTCGTCGGACACATGATACTGTAGCCTTCCTCCTTGTTCGTATAGGTGTAAGGCTCCGCGCCCGCTGTCTGCGGCATCACTGCTGTCACTGCGAACATCGCACAAAAGGCGAGGGCTACAGCAAAAATCTTCTTCAGCTTCATAAAAAATCTCCTTTCCCAACTCCCAAAATATCGGCAGAACGACATCTTGCTGTTCATGCCATCATACAACGAAAAATCTAGAGCCTCCTTACATTTGCTTAAATAATCAGCGATAAAGGCTGAAACTTGTCTAAAAGGCTGTGTGACAAAATTGTGTTCCATTCAATGTGAATCATCTAGGGAAGCGCTGATAAAATGAGGTCGCCCAGATTTGCACAGATGCGCTGTATCTATC
>CAJPOT010000003.1 GCA_905372355.1 uncultured Selenomonas sp.
GTTGTCCCCATCCTGTCGGCAGGTTGCCTACGTGTTACTCACCCGTTTGCCACTCAGTCTAAAAATCACCACTCAGGCCTCAGCCCTATGTTGGCACTTTTTAACGCGTGATGGCCACTTCGTGTCCATGACGCTACTCGCCCACTGACTAAGATCTCAGTGGTAATTTTTAGACTCCGTTCGACTTGCATGTGTTAAGCACGCCGCCAGCGTTCGTCCTGAGCCAGGATCAAACTCTCCGAAAAAAACTTGGTCTTTTTGCGCCATACTGCGTCACGGCTTCGCAACGTGTCCTCAGCGTACGCGAGTACGCTTCCGGGACGTTGCTTCGCCGTTCCTTGTCTGGCACAAAAATCCCTGCGTTTTTTCTCTGCATCCAACATGGTTTTATGTTGGACGCGGAGAAACTTGCATTCAGTTTGCAGAGAGCCGTTGATTGGCTCTTTTATCTTTGGATACGATTCTTTCGAACCGCATAAAGAAATTGTCGATTGCTTTTACAAATGTAGTTCACAATCGATGTTTCATCAAGATTCCTCTTGATGGACATCTGGCTTGAATCATATAGATGATTCATTTCTGCATTGTTTAGTTTTCAAGGAACACCGCCGAATTGCTTCGGCTGTTCGCCGCTCGCTCTTCACAGGCGACTCGACTATCTTACTCCATCCACGAGAGATTGTCAAGCACCTTTTTGAATTTTTTCGAGCTTCTTGCTGCCGTTCTGTGCGACAACGAATGCTATATTACATGAACACGCTGAAGATGTCAACATCTTTTTGAAAAATTTTCATTCCTTGTGCGTGCCAATGGATAAACATACGGCACAATCAGTCTTCATCAGTGAATTCGAGATGCTGCAAATGCGCGACATTATTCACATAATCAACCGTGAAGTGATTGCCGCCGTGCGTGAGGCGGCTGATCGCCGTATTCCCCTGTCGGATTCGCCAGACATATCGCAGCGGTATATGAAGGGCATACGCCAGAATCGTGCGCAAAAAGGCTCCGTGCGCTACGAGAACGACGTGCTCACCCGCATGAGCGGCAGTGATTTTCTCCAATTCTCGCGAGGCTCTTTTTTCTACATCCTCAAAGGTCTCCCCTCCAGGCGGCTTAAGCTCATCCGGTGCAAAGAAAATCTGCTTTCCAGCTTCTGGCCACTTAGCGCTGATTTGCTCGAAGGTAAGACCTTCCCACTCGCCAAAGTTCATTTCCCGCAAATTTTCCGTCTTCCTTACCTCGCAGCCAAAGCGTTCGGCAATAAACCCTGCCGTCGAAGCGGCACGCTGCAAGTCACTAGAATAGATGGCATCAATCTTCTCTGCGGGAAAATGCCTGGCGAGGCATTCAGCCTGTTTCACACCTTTTTCTGCCAAGGCAATATCAGAATGCCCTTGAAAACGACCGCCGGAATTCCACTCGGTCAATCCATGTCGAACAAGATAAATCTTTGTCATACTGCATCTCATTCCTTCCAAACTTCATGCATGGCTTCGAGCAATCGTTCATTGTCTGCACGAGAACGTACAGCGGCACGCAAGTACACCCCATCCAACCCCGAATAATTGCTGCAATCGCGCAGCAAGATTCCTCTCTCTCTCAAAACCATAATAAGCTGTTGTAAAAACACCTTTCCCTGCTGCAAATGGAAAAGAATAAAATTCACGGAGGGTGCAAAGACCTCAATCCCTGGCAATTTTGCCAGTTCCGCAGCAAGAAACTTTTTTTCCCTGCGGACAAAAGAGCGTGTCGCTTCATGGTAGACCGTGTCGGAAAGAGCAGCAACACCTGCCGCTTGAGCAAGGAAATTCACATTCCAAACATCTTTGCCGCTTTCCAACTGTCGGCAAAGATTCGGTTCAGCAATGCCGAAGCCCAGTCGTAATCCTGGCAGGGCAAAGAACTTCGTCATGGATTGGACGACGAAGAGATGCGGATATTCGTTCGTCAGATGGCGCGAAGTATATCCCTCTCCATCTTCACGAAAATCCAAGAAGGATTCATCCATCACGACGTATGTGCCTCGCTCCTCTGCTTTTTCCAGCAGCACACACAATTCTTTTCGCTCCCAGAGACGTCCCGTCGGATTGTTCGGACTGCAAAGCAGAATGACGTCTTCCTTCGAAAACTGCTGCACCGCCGCTTCCAAATCAAGAGAAAACCCATGCTTTTTCAACAGCGGAAGATATACGACCTTCACACCTGCGGCACGCGCCGCCCTTTCATATTCGCTGAAGGACGGGACGGGCAGGAGCAGGCGCTTCGGGCGCACGATATAGAAGAAGCAGTAAAAGAGTTCCGCTGCGCCGTTGCCGAGCACGATTTTTTTCTGCGGCACATCATAAAAAGAAGCGATCGCCGTCTTCAAGGCACGCGCCTCAGGATCAGGATAATTGACGATGCCATCAATATGGGAAAAAATGGCTTCCCGCACACGAGGTGACAGGCCGAGAGGATTGATATTTGCACTGAAATCCAGCCACGCTCCGCCAGTCGGGCATTTCTCATAGACATTGCCCCCATGTTCATATTTTTGCAGAACCTCGTCCTCCCTTCTCTCATGTAAGAACCGCGTACAATATCCACAAAGTGGACGTTTGCATGTATAGTTTTTCAAAGACAACAGAAACCCGATGTACTTTTCCTTCTACAACTGGTTCCCTTCTTCCTGCATGGAGCAGAAAGAAAGCCGAACGTCTTTATATTACACTAGCAGCTAACCGAAGAAAACACCAAAAAGCTCAAAAGCACAAGCGTTTCCGTCAATGTCGTAATCGCGCCATAGACATCTCCGGTCAAGCCGCCGAGATGACGCGTCGCATAGCTTGCAAAAAAAATCGTAAAGAGAAGTGCAGCAAATATGACCGCCGTCATGGAAAGAAGCCACGAGGACAGTCCCGCAGCGTCCAAAGGAATGATGCCGAAAAAACATGCTACGATGCCTGGAAAAAACACGAGGATAAGCGTATAAAAAAAAGCTCCGTAAAGGACTGACTTCGTGCCGCCATCTTTGAATGCCTTGCCCATGCCCACAGGACGTGCATAGGGAAAGGCGGAAATGGCGACGACCATCATCAGGCGTGAAACAATGGGCATGGCGAACAGAGCTGGAAAAAGCCATGCGCTTTGCAGCAGGTCAAGCAGGATCGACCAGTCGAGAATCATCAACAGGACGAAGGCAAAAACACCGTTCGCCCCCACGCGACTGTCCTTCATGATTTCCAACATGCGCTCGCGAGAGCGTCCCGAAAACAGTCCGTCCATCGTGTCCATGAAGCCGTCGCAATGAAGCCCGCCCGTCAGGAGAATCGGCAGTATCAGCAAGATTGACGCAACGACATGATGCGGCAAAAGGATGCCGTTTTGCGGCAAAAAACTCAACAGCAGTGCGGCAAAGGCCGCATAAAGGATGCCGAGCACCAAGCCGATCAGCGGAAAATAACGCACGCTGTCGGCAAAATCCTTCTCACACCAATCCTTTTGCTCCACGATCGAAATGCGCGTGAGAAACTGCAGACCGATGAAAAACGCACGCAAAAAAACACCCCCAGTGCTTCACGTCTACACTAAAAAAGCATCCCCCTCTGCTGCCAAAGAAGGAACCCGCCATACGTCAAGAGCAGAAAAAGAATCGTGACCGTATACATGAGGCGCACGGTCTTCTGTATGTCATCGGCTTCAATTTCACGCCGCGCCTCTCCCATATAGGCGCGAAAATGCGGCTCGCCGAAGTAATAGTTGTTGCCGCCCAAGCGTATGCCGAGTGCGCCCGCCGTAGGCGCTTCGGCGCACCCCCCGTTCGGGCTCGGGTGCTTCGCCGCATCGCGATGCAGCATGCGCCAAGCGCCGCGCCCGTCGAAGCCCAGGAAAAAGGCCGCGAGCACGAAAAGAACACCCGCAATGCGCGCGGGAATGTAATTGAGCACATCGTCGAGACGCGCCGCCACCCTGCCAAAGTACAAATACTTCGCGTTCTTGTAGCCGAGCATCGAATCCATAGTATTCGCCGCGCGATAGAGCACAGCGAACGGCAGCCCGCCGATCAGATAGAAAAAGAGCGGTGCAAGAACGCCGTCAACTGTGTTTTCCGCCACGGTCTCGATCGCGGCGCGCGACACTTCCGGCACGCTGAGCTTTTCCGTATCGCGCCCCACGATCCAGCCGACTTTTCTGCGCGCTTCCGGCAGATCGCCCGCCTTCAGGAGGGCGCGTATCTCCATGCCTGCCGCCGCAAGGCTCTTCGGCGAGATCATGAAGGCGAGCAGCAACGCTTCCAGCGCCATGCCCACATGCGGCAAGGGGATAAGCCCCAAAAGCCGCAGAATGCACCATGCAGCCTCGTAACAAACGACGAGCACAATGAGAGCGAGCATGCCGCCGCAGAGCAGTTTCTTCTCATTCGTATCTTCGGGACGATAAAAGCAATGCTCGAGCCAAGCGATAAGATTTCCCATCAATACGACGGGATGGAAGCGCGAACGCGGATCGCCGAGAATGCAGTCGATGAAGAACGCAAGGACAGCCGTCAGCATCCGACCTTCTCCCCCATGATTTCGCGCAGCTTATCCATATCGAGATGCGCACGCACGACGGCAGCAAGGCGATCATAGCTCTCCTCCTTCTCGCGGTAGCGATTGCGCATCACAGCGAGCGCAGGAAGCCCTTTCTTTTCGCGCAAGGCATTGAGAATCGCACGGCGCATTCCATCGTGATCGAAAAATCCATGGATGTATGTACCAAAGATGTTTTCTTCTTCATTTACCGTACCTTCCGCAGCGTCACAAACTTCGCCGCGTCTCTCTTTCACGCAGAGCGGATGACTGTCCCTATCGCACAGGAACTCCGTCGTTCCCATATGAATTTCATAGCCCTTGATATCATCGACAGAAATCCGCTTGCCAAGAAACGAAAAATCCCTAGCCGAAGCTACGACCTGCGAAGTCAACTTGTTTTCATGAAATGTCGTCTGCAGACCAAGAAGCCCCAGCCCATCCGTGCTGTCAAAAGAAGATTCCGTATGGTGCGGATCCAATATGCGCTTGCCAAGCATCTGGTAGCCGCCGCATATACCGATGACGGCCGTTCCCTTTTCGTGCGCCTCGCGAATCTTCGAGGCAAGTCCCGTTTTTTCGAGCCAACGCATGTCCTCCGACGTATTCTTGCTGCCCGGCAACAGAATCAAGTCGGGCGTACCAAGAGCCGCCGCTTCATGCACATAGCGTAGCGCCACGTCCGGCTCGCTTTCCAAACTGTCAAAATCCGTGAAGTTGGAAATCTTCGGCGTACGGATGACAGCAAGGTTGAGTTCCTTCTCTTCCGCCCTTTCTGCCTTATCCTCCAAGGATACGGAATCTTCGTCGTCAATGCCCATTTCCTCGATATGCGGGATGACGCCGAGCACAGGCTTGCCCGTCTTTTTCTCCAAAAATTCGACAGCAGGCGTAAAGAGCGAGATGTCGCCGCGAAACTTGTTGACGACAAGTCCCTTGATGAGCGCTCTTTCATCCTCTTCCAAAAGCTCCAAAGTGCCGACGAGCGAAGCGAGCGCACCGCCGCGATCGACATCGGCAATGAGCAGAACGGGCGCATTCAGATACTTCGCCACGCGCATGTTGACGATGTCGTTCGCCTTGAGATTGACCTCGGCAGGGCTTCCCGCGCCCTCGATGACGACGGTTTCGTACTCCGCATCGAGACGCGCCAACGCTTCTTTGACCGCCGAAAACGCTTTGAGCGAATAGCCTTGGTGGTACTCCTTCGCTGTCATATTGCCGACAGGCTTTCCCATGAGCACGACCTGCGAGCAGGAGTTTCCTGTCGGCTTCAGCAAGACGGGATTCATGTCGACAAACGGTTCAAGTCCCGCGGCTTCCGCCTGGGCGACCTGCGCACGCCCCATCTCCAAGCCATCTTTCGTGACATAGGAATTGAGCGCCATGTTCTGCGCTTTGAAGGGGACGACGCGCCGCCCCTCCTGCCGAAAGATGCGGCAGAGCGCCGTCGTCAGGATGCTCTTTCCAACATGCGAGCTTGTCCCCATCATCATGATGTAGTTCGCCAAAAGCCATTCCTCCTGTCAAGCGATGCAGTATGCTATTCCTGTAGTATATTTTACTAGGAAAGTCCAAGAGGCCAAGCCGAAGGCGCAGGCCGATTGGGCAACTTTCCTTAAGGGCGGCGCACAATGTCCACAAAGTGGACGTTTGTGCGTGTAGCTTACCACGACACTGCCAATTTCTTGAAATCGACGGCAATGCCGCAGGAAACGACGTACACCTCATCTGCGGCACGCGCTGTCAGCTGGTTGGCAATGCCCGTGATGTCGCGATACTCGCGTGCAAGATGATTTTCCGGCACGATGCCCGCGCCGACCTCGTTCGTCACGAAAATCGTCGTACCGTCCTGCTCCTTTGCAGCTTCGAGCAGGAGGCTGATTTTCTCACGTATAAGTTCATAATTTGCCGCAGAGTCGCGGACATTTTCCAAGGCGCACAGCAGATTGCTGATGTAGAGCGTCAGGCAGTCGAAGAGGATCATATCGTGCGCCCTTCCTGCCTCCTCAATGGCAAGATGCGCGTTCTCGGGCGCTTCCCATGTATGCCAGTCCTTGGGGCGCCGCTCACGGTGCAGTTTGACGCGAAATGCCATCTCCTCGTCATAGACGCCCGCCGTCGCAATGTAGGCAACCTTCTTTCCGAAACGCGCCGCGTACTGTTCGGCAAAACGGCTCTTGCCGCTTCGTGCACCGCCCGTGACGAGGACGATCTTACCCATGCATCTTCCTCCTCTCCCTGCTCGCTCGGCAAGCCTCAACGAAAGCCTCAGCCGCCTCAGGGCAGCCTGCAAAGTGCAGGTGCAGATAAGAGCCGAGAACCGCCCCCTTGGCATAGCCTGCCGCATAGTGCGCGCCGTTCCTCATGCGCGTAAAAATAAAGGCCCTCGCCGCATCCGCTTTTTCCCCCGGCAATTCCGTCGAGAAATGAAACTCGTGACCGTGCAGTTTCCTGCCTCGCGGTCCGAGAACCGTATCGCTGCAAAGCTCCGCCTCAACGTAGCCGACCATCTGCAGTTTGCGGTTCATCTGCACGACAGCAGGAACGATTCCCGTCATCGCATGTTCTTTTCCCTCGAAGTCCACGAGTTTTTCCATCAAGTACATATAGCCGCCGCATTCGGCATAAATGGGCACACCTGCTGCCGCCGCCTCAGCGAGAGAACGGCGCATCGACGCATTCGCCGTCAGTTCCTCGGCAAACATCTCAGGAAAGCCCCCGCCTAGGAGAACGCCCGCCGCCTCAGGCAGAGCCGTATCATGCAGCGGGCTGAAAAAGACGAGTTCCGCGCCAAAGGATTCCAACACATCAAGACTCTCGGGATAATAAAAGGAAAAGGCCTCATCGTGCGCGACGGCAAGGCGCACCTTGGACGGCTGTCGCTCTGCATTTTCCCTTGCAGAAAAAAGCAACTCCTCCGTCGAGGCCAATGGCGCGGCTGCTTCTGCAATCCTTCTGAGCGCCGCAAGATCGACCGAATGCGCCGCCGCCTCGCCCATCTTCTTTACAACATCGCGCTCTTCGTTCTCCTCGGCAGGCAGAAGGCCTAAGTGACGCTCCGGCATCTTCAGCGATTCGTCGCGTCGCATAGCCCCTAAGACAGGCATGTCAATCTTCGCCATCGCCTCGCGTATCATCGCCTCATGCGTATCCGAGCCCAGACGGTTCAGGAGAACGCCCGCGAGCTTGACCTCACGATCATAACTGCGGAAACCAAGTGCGATCGCCGCTGCCGATGCGCCCATCGACTTCGCATCGAGAACGAGCAGCACGGGCGCGTCGAGCAATTTGGCGATTTCTGCCGTGGAACTCACGCCCTTCCTGCCGCCGTCATAAAGCCCCATGACGCCTTCGATAACGGCAAGATCCGCACCTTTGGCCGTGCGTGCAAAAATCCCCTTGAGACGTTCAGCCGGCATAAGCCATGTGTCGAGATTGTGCGCGGGCAGCCCACTCGCAAGCGCGTGATAGCCGGGATCGATGTAGTCAGGGCCTACCTTGTACGACTGCACGCGCAGCCCCTGCGCACGCAGTGCGGCGAGGATGCCCGTCACGAGCGTCGTCTTGCCCGAGCCGCTCTGCGTCGCGGCGATGACAATGCGCGGTATCTTCTCTTCCATGGCAAAATCTCCTCAGCGCGTGTTGTCTATGAGATACATGACAGCATTGACGACGGACGCCGCGATCGGGCTGCCGCCCTTCGTGCCTTCCACCGTGATGTACGGCACTTTGTCGTTCTTCGCCAAAAGTTCCTTGGAATCTGCCGCCCCGACGAAGCCGACAGGGATGCCGACGATGGCCGCCGGACGTATGCCTTCCTCCTCGACCATGCGCAATACCTCGAAGAGCGCCGTCGGCGCATTGCCGATGGCAATGATCGCACCATCGAGAGCCTTGCCGAAGGAACGCATGGCAGCCATTGAGCGCGTGATGCCCTGCGCCTTTGCTTCGGCGGCAATCGTCTCATCTGCTACGAGGCAATGCACCTCACCGCCGAAGGATGCGAGTTTCTTCTTATTGATGCCCGTGCGCACCATCTCGACGTCCGTATAGATGTGCGCCCCTTTCTTGAGCGCCTGCTGCATCGCCTCGATTGCCTGCGGATGAACGCGGATCACTTTCGCATAGTCGACATCGCCCGACGCATGAATCATGCGCGAATACACCTTGATTTCCGCTTCGGAAAGTTTATACTCGGCCAGATACGGTGCGATGATCTCCATGCTGCGGTTCTCGATTTCCATCGGCTGTTTGATAAAATCCATGCTGTAACCTCACTTCTCTGCTTTATGAACAAACGCCAAGACCTCTTCAAAGGTCTGCGCCATATTGTCATAGGCGATGCGCGGCCGTTCGACGATGACGAGCGGCAGGCCGAGATTCATTGCCGCCGCAAATTTCGTATCGGCGCCGCCGACCGTGCCGCCGTTCTTCGTGACGACGACATCCGCCTCATACTTCTTGTAAAGCTCCTCGTTGAGCGCTTCGGAAAATGGTCCCTGCAAGGCGACGATATGGCTCGGGCGAAAGCCGAGCGCCGTACATTCCTCGATGACTTCGGGGGCGGGCAGGACGCGTGCCGTCAGCACACATTTTTTCAGTGCGGGCGCTTCTGTAAACGCCTTGAGGTTGTGACTGCCCGTCGTAAGAAAGATGTTCCGTCCCAAATCCGCCGCAACTTCCGCCGCTTCCTCGTAGTCTGCGACGTAATGCGCCTTTTCATAGTCGAGCGGCGCACTCTGTCTCTCATAGCGGATATACGGGATGCCGCACGCGCGGCAGGCGCGCATGGCATTTTCGGATATATTCGCCGCATAAGGATGGCTTGCATCGACGAAGACAGTGACGCCATGCTCGCGGCAATACTCCGCCAGTGCTGCTTCATCGAGCGGACGATCGCTGATGACGATGCCCGGATATCGCGACAAAAGCTCCTCACCGTAGCGGCTCACGACCGACGCCGTGACACTCTGCCCCTTTTCCAGCAGAAAACCCGCAAGCTCCCTGCCGTCCTGTGTGCCTGCTGCCACGAAGATCATACTTCGTAGCCCCGCGGCGTGATCATGTAGCCTTCCTTCACATAGGTGCGGCTATTGCCGATGATGACGAGCGAGAACATGTCGATCGTTTCCTTCGTGAAGTTTTCAAGCGTCGAAATCGTCTTGCTTTCCGCTTCACGCGCCGCATGATTCACAATGCCGACAGGCGTATCTGCCGCGCGGCAGGCAAGGAATATCTCGCGGATCTCCTCGATGTTCTGCACACGCTTCTTGCTCTTGGGATTGTAGAGCGCGACAACGAAATCAGCTTCCGCCGCCGCCTTGGCACGCTTCTTGATGAGTTCCCACGGCGTCAGCAGGTCGCTGAGACTGATGACGGCAAAGTCATGCATGAGCGGTGCGCCCAAGATCGAAGCCGCCGCATTGACCGCCGAGATGCCGGCGATGACACCGCCGAACTCGGGGCGATCGCTCGCTTCGCGCTGCAGGAGAAGTTCCAAGACGAGTCCCGCCATGCCGTAGACGCCGGAATCACCGCTCGAAACGACGACGGTATCTCTTCCCTTCGCCGCCGTTTCCACCGCCATGCGGCAGCGGTCGATCTCCTGCATCATGCCCGTGCCGATGACCTCGCGCTCACCGATGAGGTCTTTGATGAGCTTGATGTACGTCGTATAGCCTGCGACGACTGCCGCTTCCTCAATCGCCCGCTTCGCACGCGGCGTCATATCCTCCAAACTTCCGGGACCGATGCCCACCACTGTTATTTTTCCCATACAAGTGCCACCGTCACTTTCTCAAATTTCGTTTTGGCAAGGGCAAGTCGTCCTGCGGGGACGCTCGCGAGTGCTGCAGCTTCTGCGACGTTGCCGATGCCGATATTTTTCTTGACAAAAGGAGACTCAGAAAGCCCATAGGCGTCGATTGTCTCCTGCATCTTTTCGTTGGAATGGAAGCGAATATCGCGCTTGAGTTCCGCGCTCAAAGCAAGAAGTCCCGCCTCGTCCACCTTCACCTCTGTACTCGCGAGAAGCGATACATCTGCGATGTTGCGCCCGATCTTCGTGAGAGCCGCTTCCAATGCCGCCCGTATCTCCGACATCTCCGTGCCGCGTCTGCAGCCGATGCCGGCAACGAGACGGCGCGGCACGAGGCATATCACATCTTCTCGCCGCACACTTTCATCCGCCGTGATGAAGGCCGTCAAGCCTTCCTTCGGCGGAAGCTCCCGTCCGAACAGCGCCGTCAACCGCATATCGTCAAGCCGCTTCTTGTAAAAGCTCGCACGCGCGAGTTTCTCATCAATTACATAGCGAATCGCCTCACCGTCAAGCACGGCGCTGTTGAACCGCTTGATCTGCTCCTTCGGCGAGGGGCGCAGCGCAAGGCGCGCGGCGGCGACATCGACGGCAAGCTTCTTCTGCACGTCCGTTGCCGTCGTGATGACGGGATCTGCGCCAAGCGATGCCGCAAGCTCGCGCGTCAGCTCGTTCGCGCCGCCAATGTGACCCGAAAGCAGACTGATGACATGCTGTGCCTCCTCGTCGAGCACGAGAACGGCCGGATCTTCCAGCTTGCTCTTCAAAGAACCCGCAATCATGCGCACGGCAATTCCCGTTGCCATGATGAAAACAAGCGCATCATACTGACGAAACGCCGCCTCAACCTGCGGCGCGAGGCGCTTATAAACGCGTACTTCCGCCGGCATTTCCTGCCCTGCCTTGACGAAGATGTCGACGCTCACATCGAGTGATGCGCGAACGCGAAGAGCCGTCTTCGTGCCGCGCGGCGTCGCCGTAAAAACCGCGCATCTCATTTGCTTGCTTCGCGGAACATATGGCTGAACTCCGGCGCGTAGAGGCGCGAAAGCTCATAGTCCGCGCCGAGGCAGCGGCTGACGACGATCATCGCCGTGCGGTCGATGCCCTTGTCGGCAATTTCCGCCACGATGGTTTCCAATGTCGCGCGCACGATCTTCTGCTCGGGCCACGAGGCGCGCTGCACGATGGCGATCGGCGTATCAGGCGCGTAGCCGCCCTCGATAAGCTCCTTCACGACATCCGCGAGCATCGTGATGCTGAGGAAGATGCACATCGTCGCCTGATGTGCGGCAAGCGAGCGCAGCTTCTCCCGCTCGGGCACAGGCGTACGCCCCTCGTTGCGCGTGATGATGACCGTCTGAGAGATTCCGGGAAGCGTATACTCCTGCTTCAAAGCGGCAGCCGTCGCGAGGAAGGAGCTGACGCCCGGCACGACCTCAAAATCAATCCCCTTCTTCTTGAACGCATCCATCTGCTCTTGAATCGCACCGTAGATGCTCGGATCGCCCGTATGAAGGCGCACGACCATGAGATCTTTCGCCACCGCCTTCTCTATCGTCTCAATGACCTCGGGGAGCGTCATAGAGGCGGAATCGTGAATCTCCGCGCCTTCCTTGGCAAAGTCCAAAAGGGCGGGATTGACGAGCGAACCCGCATAGATGATGACGTCGGCCTTTTGCAGCAGCTTCTGCCCCTTGACCGTGATGAGCTCGGGATCGCCTGCGCCCGCGCCGACAATGTATACCTGCATGTTCTTCCTCCTGTTACACGTTTGCCTTATGGCAGGAAATGATGTAGACGGGGTTGATCGCCTCCGCCATATCGTAAGGACCGACCTTCTTCAGGCGATTGACCTGCACCTGGACGGTATCATAGAGATAGCCGCTCTTCTTTCGCATGTAGGCGAGTGAACTCGCGAGCGTCTGCACCGTGATGCAGTTGATGACGATGAAGCCGCCGGGTTTCAATCGTTTGTCGAGAAATTCAAGGATCTCTTCCAGATGGCTTCCCGTGCCACCGATGATCGCCGCATCAAGTCTTTCGGGCAAGCGCTCCAGTCCCGCCGGCGCCTCGCTCTCGATGATCGTGATGTTCTCGATGCCAAATTTCGCCGCATTCTGACGGATGAGTTCGACCGCTTCTTTTTTGCGCTCCACGGCGTAGACATGACCCGCCTTCGCCAAAAGCGCCGCCTCGATGGAAAGCGATCCCGTGCCGGCGCCAATATCACAAACGATATCATTTTTTCCGATCTTCGCCCCCGCCAATGTCAGGATGCGGATCTCCTTCTTCGTCATCGGCACTTTGCCGCGGATGAATTCTTCGTCTTCGATGCCTAAAAAATGTTTCATGCCTTCACCACCAAAACACCATGAGAGATTTCCGCTGCAGACGCCGCCTTAGCAAGTGTCGTATGAATGATTTCCTCATCTTCATAAGACAGCCGTGAGCATATATGAAGCTCTGCAGAAGACGGCCAGCCAAGCTCCATAAGGCGCTGTGCAATCGTGCGCGAATTGTTCGATCGATCCGTCAAAAGCCCGAGCAGGGCGCCCTCCTTGTAAGCAATCTCTTTCGCCTGCGGCACGCGCCCGTGGAAGGACGCAAGTCTCGCCTCATGCCAAGGCAGAGCAAGGCGCGCAAATGCTATCTGCAGGGAACTTACGCCGGGGATGACGACGAGCGCCTGTGGCGGGAACTCACGCCGCAGAGCATCGAGCAGCGAATAATAGCCTGGATCGCCTGAAACCATGACGACGACGTGCGTCTTTTGAATCTTCTCCCGAATGAACGAAAGGACGGCGTCTATATCGCCGCGAATCGTCATCGTCTCCTGCCCTTGCCTGGCGAAATCCGCCAGGGCGCGGCTGCCGCCGACGAGCACCTTCGCGCCCTCGATGGCAGCGCGTGCCGCCGGCAGGACAAAATCGGGATTGCCCGGTCCAATGCCTGCCACTACGATTCTATGCTCCAATGAAAATCCCTGCCTATCTCTCTTGCTGTATCATCCATGCCCAAGAGCTCCCCCTTAAGCGTCGTCATCGCCGTACCCACGCGCAGATCTTGGAATACGTACCGCTCGGCGCGAGCCGAAGCACGCGCGCAAAGAATGCCATAGACCCGCTCCAAACCGTATTCGGCAAAAAGCGGCAAGGCCTCTTCCGTCGTCGTCGCCGCAAGGATGCGGCGCACCGCTTCCTGCGGTAGGCCTTCCGCCGCCGCGTAGGCAGCGAGCGCTTCCAAACGGCCGTCCGCTATGCGGTTGTGTGTATAAAAGACACCTGCCGCAACCTTCGAGAGCTTGCCGATATGACCGAAGAGCAGCACGCGCTTGAGCTTTCTTTCCGCCGCACGCTCCAACATGAAACCGATGAAGTTGCTCGTCTGCACGACAGCCTCGCGCGGCAGGCCGAAGCGCACCGCCGCATTCTCGCCCATCTTGCCCGGCACGAAGATCTGCGTATCGAAGCCTGCTGCAAGAGCCACATCCATCTGCGGCACGAGAGAGTTTTTGAAGCCTTCCTCCGACATAGGACGCAGGACGCCCGTCGTGCCGATGACGGAAATGCCGCCGACGATGCCGAGGATCGGATTCAGCGTGCGTTTTGCAAGTTCCTCGCCTGCGGGAATCGAAATCGTGACGTCCGCACTGCCGTCCTTGCCGAGGATTTCCTCGATGACGTTGCGAATCAGCTGGCGAGGCCCCGGATTGATCGACGGCTCGCCCGGCGGCACGGAAAGCCCTGGCTTCGTGACCGTGCCAATGCCGCGCCCCGCATGGAAATGAACTCCGCTCCCCTCAGGGCGAACGACGACTTCCGTAAAGACGGAAACGCCATTCGTGATGTCTGGATCATCTCCTGAGAACTTCACGACCTCGGCGCGCGCTCCCGACGGCGTGCGGATGACTTCTTGAATCGGAATGTGAAGCGGCGTGCCGTCGAGCGCCATGATCGTCACTTTCTCGCAATACTCTCCGTCAAGAAACAGGAGCGCCGCCTTCGTCCCAGCCGCCGCACAGGCTCCTGTCGTGTAGCCGCTTCGCATCTCCTTCGCCATCGCACTCACTCCTCCACACTACAATGCTTTTATTGTACAAGGAAACTTCGAGAAGTCAAGCCCAAAAGGCACAGACCGTCCCCATAAAATCTAAGCCCCGGCACACAAGAAGTGCAACCGGGGCTTGAGGAAGCACAGATATTTCCCATACTTCTTTGATGCTTTTCCTATTGCAATATCCCCAGCTCGCGCAGCCGCTTGAAATCAATCGTTGTCTTGCGGTGCGGATGACGAGCGAGATACTGCTGCCGCTCAGGTTCCGCTGGATGGAAGCTTACGAGAGGCGCAGCTTTTGCATAGCAGTGACGCGTCAACTTCTTGTTGTGATTCGGGTCGTTGACCGTCACGTTCGCTTCTGTCGCGGCAGGAGGTCTGCCGCGATTCACGATGAAATTCATGTGATATTCGACGAGCGGCGCGTCCTCTGCATCGACGTAGTATACGCCGCTTTGGTACATCGGCCCTTTCGCCGCCCCCTGTCCATCCTTTTCATAGGGATTGACGACGGCGAAGAGGATGTCCAAAAGCTGCGATATATCTGTCTTCTTCGGGTTGTAGGCGATTTCCAGTCCCATGACAGCCTTGATCCAACCGCTTTTCACTGCATCATACGACGGCTCCTCACTCTGTGCATCAATATAGCCGGTACGCGTCGCGACGACGCCGGGCACATGATCGAAAACCGCCTGCAGCTCGTAGAAGCTGCCGCCAGAGACATATAGCCGTTTCGTATACAAGGATCATCCCTCCTCATGGGGATGCAGAAGATCGACATGGCGATCCGAAGCACGATGTATGTCGAAGACATGGATAAGCTCCGCCACACCCTGCGAGGGAGACACCGTCCCCTTGAGCACGGCATCGCGCACTTCCGGCATACGCCCCAGAATCACAGGATCATCAAAGAAGAGGTTGTGCAGGTGCTCGTCGATCATGCTGTTCATCCAGTCGAGCAGTTGACTTTCACGACGCTTCCGGAAAGCGCCATTCTCCTTCGTCGTGCTCTCAAAGATGCGAATGACATCCCAAAGCTCTTTCAATCCCGTCTTTTCCAAGGCAGAAACGAGGTAGGCATGCGTCTGCCAACCCGGCGTCGCGGGACGAATGTACTCGATCATACGCTCGTACTCGCCGCGTGCGACCTGAGCTTTCGTACGATTGTCTCCGTCTGCCTTGTTGATGACGATGGCGTCCGCCAGTTCCATGATGCCCTTCTTGATGCCTTGCAGCTCATCTCCTGCCCCCGTCAGAACGACGAGCAGGAAGAAGTCGACCATCGAGCGAACCGTCGTTTCCGACTGTCCGACGCCGACGGTTTCGATGAGGATGACATCATAACCGGCCGCCTCGCAAAGAAGCATTGTCTCACGACTCTTCCTCGCGACACCGCCCAAAGTGCCTCCGGCAGGCGACGGGCGAATGAATGCCTCTTCCCTGCGCGAAAGCGTGCCCATGCGCGTCTTGTCTCCAAGAATCGAGCCTTTCGTCACCGAGCTTGTCGGATCGACCGTCAGGACTGCGACGCGATGTCCCATGTCGCAGAGCATGTTGCCAAAAGCCTCGATCATCGTGCTCTTTCCCGCTCCCGGGACGCCTGTGATGCCGATGCGCAGAGCCTTCCCCGTATGGGGAAGGAGATCCTGCAGCACCCTCTGCGCCTTCGGGAAATGACGCGGGCTGTTGCTTTCGATGAGCGTGATGGCGCGCGAGAGGATCATGCGATCCCCCGCGGCCACGCCTTTCACATAGTCTTCCACATCAAGAATCATGCGATTCCTTCGGAAACCTGTCTTTCCAAGATCCGGGTTGATGTTGCCGACCGTCAGATCCTTGATGCCGTCAATGCCGCTCATGACGCTCGTGGCAAAATTCTTGTCCGCATTCTCCGGCACCCAGTCCGGCTTCGTGTTCGTGTATTTCGCCATGGTCGTTACCCCGCAGCCATTTCTTCCTTTGCACGTCCAATCAAGAGTTTCAGGAGTTTGACGCCCGCCTCGGGGATGTTCGTTCCCGGAGCGAAGATAGCGACCGCGCCGCTCTTGTAGAGGTGGTCATAGTCCTGCACGGGGATGACGCCGCCGATGCAGACCATGATGTCCTCGCGCCCAAGCTTCTTGAGTTCTTCCACAAGAGCCGGCAGGAGCGTGTTGTGACCGGCAGCCAGCGAGCTGAAGCCAACCATGTGAACATCGTTATCGACGGCATCCTGCGCCGTCTCATCCGGCGTCTGGAACAGAGGTCCGACATCGACGTCCCAGCCCATGTCAGCGAAGGAGGAGGCGATGACCTTCTGTCCGCGATCGTGACCGTCCTGACCCATCTTGGCGACAAAGATACGCGGCCGGCGACCCGTGAGCTTTTCAAAATCATCGGCAAGCGCACGCGCCTTGTCCAGCTCCGTCTTATCCGTAAACTCCGAAGAGTAGACGCCCGAAATCGTATGAATGACGGCCTGATAGCGACCCGAAACCTTTTCCACGGCATCCGAAATCTCGCCGAGCGAGCAGCGCACGCGCGCCGCTTCGACCGCGCATTCCAAGAGATTGCCGTTGTCGCGCGTCTCGGCGGCCTTCGTGATGGCTTCCAAGGCGGCGCGCACGTCGTCCTCGTTGCGGTTTGCACGCAGTTTTTCGAGGCGCTCGACCTGAGCCTGACGCACAGCGGTGTTGTCGATCGCGAGGATTTCCAGCGGATCTTCCTTCTCCAAGCGGTACTTGTTCAAGCCGACAATCGTCTCGTTGCCCGAATCGATTCTCGCCTGACGACGCGCTGCAGCCTCCTCGATGCGCATCTTCGGCAGACCCGTCGGAATCGCCTTCGCCATGCCGCCGAGGGATTCGACTTCCTGAATATGCGCCCAAGCGCGGCGAATGATCTCGTTCGTGAGGGCTTCGACGTAGTAGGAGCCACCCCACGGGTCGATGATCTTGCAGACGCTCGTCTCATCCTGAATGTAGAGCTGCGTATTGCGCGCGATGCGAGCCGAGAAGTCCGTCGGCAGAGCGATGGCCTCGTCGAGAGCGTTCGTGTGCAGCGACTGCGTGTGCCCGAGAGCCGCGCCCATCGCTTCCATCGCCGTGCGCGCGATGTTGTTGAACGGATCCTGCGCCGTAAGCGACCAGCCCGAAGTCTGCGAATGCGTGCGAAGCGCCATGGATTTGGGATTTTCCGCGCCGAACGACTTGACGATCTTCGCCCAGAGGACGCGCGCTGCACGCATCTTGGCGATTTCCATGAAGTAGTTCTTGCCGATTGCCCAGAAGAACGACAGGCGCTTTGCGAAGGCGTCGATCGGAAGTCCCGCCTTGATGCCCGTACGGATGTATTCGAGACCGTCGGCAAGCGTGTAGCCAAGCTCGATGTCTGCCGTCGCGCCAGCCTCCTGCATGTGGTAGCCCGAAATGGAAATGCTGTTGAACTTCGGCATATATTTCGTCGTGTACTCGAAGATATCGCCAATGATGCGCATCGACATATCCGGCGGATAGATGTACGTGTTGCGCACCATGAATTCTTTGAGGATGTCGTTCTGAATCGTACCCGCCATGATCTTCTTGTCAACGCCCTGCTCGACGCCTGACTGAATGAAGAAGGCGAGAATCGGCAGAACGGCGCCGTTCATCGTCATGGAAACCGACATCTGATCGAGCGGAATGCCCGAGAAGAGGATGTTCATGTCGAGCATCGAGCAAACTGAGACGCCCGCCTTGCCGACGTCGCCGATGACGCGCGGATTGTCGGCATCGTAGCCGCGATGCGTCGGCAGGTCGAAGGCGATGGAAAGACCCTTCTGACCGGCCGCAAGGTTTCTGCGGTAGAAAGCGTTCGATTCCTCCGCCGTCGAGAAGCCTGCGTACTGACGCACCGTCCACGGACGGAAAACGTACATCGTCGAGTACGGTCCTCTGAGGCACGGCGGGATGCCGCTCGCAAACTCCAAGTGGTTCATATGATCGTATTCATCGTGATTGTAGAAAGGCTTGATGGGAATTTTCTCCATCGTGCTCTCCATCAGCGAGTCATAGCTCATGCCCGTCGAAGCTTCCAAGCGTTTGCGCCAATCCGCCTCTTTATGAGCAGGCGCACCCTCAAGGTTGATTTTCGTGAAATCAGGGTTCTGTGCCATCACTGAATCATTCCTTTCTTCTTCTGCAGCATCTGCAGTGTCTTGTAGCAGTTGGCACGCACGGAAATGAAGTCATCCACGCCCGCTTCGCGATAAATTGGCTCCAAATCCTTCGGCGCAGCGCCCGCGAGGAAGATCGTAGCCGCAGGCAATGCCGCGCGCAGTTTCGGCGCAAGCTCGGGCACAATTTCCGGATACGTCGGATCTGTCGAGCAGATGACGACAGCATCGGCGCCCGACTCCTTCGCAGCGGCAGCCGCCTCATCCGTCGTCTTGAATCCGTCGTTCAACAGCACTTCAAAAGCGCCGACCTGCAGGAAGCTCGTCGAGAAATCGGCACGCGCCTTGTGCTGCGGAATGGGGCCCATATTCGCGAGGAAGATCTTCACGTTGTCGCCGTCATGACTGTCTCTGTACTCCTCGGTGATGCGGCGCAGCGTCTCGTAACGCTCGCTCCAGCGGTGCGCTTCAATTGCCGTGATCTTCTCAGCTGCCTCGCCCGTCTGCAGAGCCTCGCGAAGCTCCGCAATCGTCGCACCGGCCTTCGCCGCCTTGACAGCCGCTTCCGCTTTCTCGCCCTTGCCCGCATTCTTCAATGCCGTGAGGCACTCCTTTTTGAATGTCTCGTCCACATCGGCGAGATAGGCTTCGACATCCTTCTTGCGCTTTTCCAGAAGTTCCGCCACATCCTCTGTGCGCGGATCGAGCAGTTTCTCCGTCATATTCGGATACATATTGTTGCCGACGATGCGATCTCTGCGCAGTTCGAGCTTCTTGAAGCGATCTTCAAGCGTCTTTGCGACTTCCTCCTGCACATAGCCGACTTCGAGAGCCTTGACGATACCGCCCTTGCCCTCGATCGTCTGGAATTCTGCCCAAATCTTTTCCTGAATTTCTTTCGTCAGCGTCTCGACTGCCCAAGAGCCGCCCGCTGGATCAATCGGCTGCATAAGGCCGAATTCTTCCTGCAGCATGATCTGCACATTGCGCGCGATGCGGCGCGAGAACTCATCACCCTTGCGAATCGGCTCATCGAACGGAGCGTTCTCAAAGGAGTCAAGTCCGCCGACGACACCGGAGAAGATCTCCGTCGTGTTGCGCAGCATGTTGACGTAAGGATCGTAAACCGTCTTGAAAAACAGTGCGGGACGTGCATGTACGTGGATGCGCTGCGCCTCTTCTCCGCCGCCGAACGCCTTGACGATCTGCGCCCAAATCGGGCGAACCGCACGAAGCTTCGCAATCTGCAGGAAGAAGTTCGCGCCCATCGAGAAGCCGAACATCATCTGCCCTGCCGCCTCGTCGACCGTAAGTCCGCGCTCCATGAGGGCACGCAAGTACGCGACGCCGACGGCGAGCGTCGAGGCGACTTCCTGCACATCGTTGGCGCCGCCGCGCGAAACGGCATCGCTACGCACCATGATCGTCTTGAGATTCGGCGCATACTGTTTTGCCCAGAGAGCGGCCTCCGCCATCTCATCGTAGAGCTGGGGCAGCGAAGCGTAGTTCTCACCGCGCTGAATCAACTCGCCCAAGGGATCTGCTCCCACGAAGCCGCTGAGCTTCGCGAGGTCACCGCCGTCAGACTTGACGGACGCAGCGACGAGAGACAGCATCGGCAGGGACGACGCGCCCGCATAGATGTAGAGCGGATGCTGGTCGAGCTTCAAGCCGTTGAGCGTCGTGTGCATATCCTCAACCGTTGTGATATTGCAGCCTTCATCACCGATTTTTTCAGCATCCTTGGCATCCTTGTTGAGGAGCGTTGCCGAATCGAGGCGGATGTTGTAGATCGTCGAACCCTTGTCCACTTCGCGGTGCAAGAGTTCGTTGTTCTCCTCGGGCAGCGTCTCGTCGCACGACTGCGCGATGCCCCAAGGCTGTTCGATATAGCCGTTCGGACGCACACCGCGCAGGAAGTTGTCCATGCCGGGAAAGTCCGTCCTCGGCAGGATCTCGTCCGTCATCTTGTGGGTGTACATCGGCTCGAATGTGATGCCCTCGTACGTTTTCGTGAACATCTTTTTCTCGAAGGGCGCCCCCTTCAAGAGTGCGACGCATGCCTCTTTCCACTCGTCATACGTCGGCGGTTCGAATTCGTCGAGCGGCACATCGGGGAAACTCGTTTGCTGTTCGGCCTTCTTCAAGATGGCCTGCAGGTCAAGATTCTCGTCCTGACCCTTTGTCTCATTGCTCATATTTCCACAGCCTCCCTTGAAATAATACGGAATACAACAAAAAGCCGCCCTGCAGTCGAGGGCGGCTTCATCATTTTCGTGAACAGGCTTGCAGGAAATCTCTTCTGCACATCATGTCCGTGCAAAGTGCATTTTCCAATAAAAAATCCGGTGCAAATCTGCGCCGGAGAGCCTGCCGTGAAACGACAAAATCCCCTACCCATCGCTCGCAGGTACCAGCGCAAATCGCGCTGACGGTGATGTCAAAACAGGCAGTTCTCCTGGCTCAGATTCATCGTCCGATCATGCCTTCCCAGAGATTTCTCCAGTGGCCTTTTATGAAGGACTCCTCTTACAGTGGCGGGACCGCTCCGGCTTCTACCGAATTCCCTATTAAGTCTTGCGACGCCTGTCTCCAACAATATGTTGTTTTCATCTTTATATTAACTCTGTTTATTGGGGATTGTCAATACTCCCGAAGTCTTTTACAATAAAAATATGGTTTGATTCTGCATAGATTTTCTACGATTTTCTACGATTCTTCAAAATTGCACAAGGAGACACAGCATGATCAAAGTTCATGGATCCGTCATCATCGAGCAGGGCGTGACCTTCGCCATCGTCGTCGTCAAGCCCCACGTCACGCAGTACACGGCTCGCGCCGTATCGTTCCGCAATGAGATCGCCCCCTTCTTCCGCAACATGCCCATCGTACTGATGTCGCAGGACAAGGACGGCAATCCGCGCTACTATGGCAGAAAGGACATCGTCGATTTTCTAAAGACGGTCAAGGTCGAGCAGATTCCCTGGAAGACGTACCATATTTATTAAGAAACGCAATTGCCGCCAAAAAGCGCCCGCAAAGGCGCTTTTTGGCGGCAATCCATCAGATCATATTCTTGATATAGGCGTCATAAAGCGCCTTGAGTTCCTCGATCTTGTCATACATCTCCACCTGCAGACCCGACGCCACGGCGTAATCGCCTTCGTGCAAGGCCTTGATGAGAAGCGTGAACAGAGATTTTTCGTCGATGCTGTCCTTCGCGAGATACGAGCGAATGCCGTTGATCTTGTTCCAGTTGTAGGAATCCTGATCCGTCACGAAGGTCGCCTGCACTTCCTTTGCCTTGCGCACGATGTCGCGGTTCTCAGGAATGATGCGGCTGATGAGTTCCGTCTTCCAGCGCAGGAGAGCGCCCGCCTTGAACGCCTCGATGATCTGCGGACGCAGAGCGCCGCCCACCGTGATGGCGGCGACCTTCTCGGGATGATTCTCAAACCCCTGCATATTTTCCCAAACCGTCGCCGGCGGTGCGCCGAAGAGGCGATTTCTTTCCTTTTCGGTGTAATCCTCGAAGACGTCGACCTCGCTACGATAAGCGCGATCCTTTTCAAGATAAAAGCCTTCCTTCCCCGCTTCCTTGGAAAGTTCTGCCAGAAGTTCCTCCGTCGTATGGTGAATCGAGGTCTTCACACCGTCAAGCACTGCAGAATAGACCGCAGCCAAAACAAGGTATATATTGGAATACGGATTGCAGGCGCGCAGTTCGAAGCGCGTCGCATAGGGATTCGCCAAATCGCGAATCAATCCTGCAAGTATCGTGCGGTTGCGCGACGGAATCTCCGGCGTATAGCCGAGCGAAGTGACGATGCAGACGGGCGCTTCAAAGCCGGGCTTCAAGCGGTTGAGCGAATCGTTCGTCGCCGACACGAAGGGATTGATGACCTCATAATTCTTCAAGAGCCCCATGATCGCGCCATAACCGACGGCACTCAGGTAGTCCTTCGTCATATCCTGCGGCGTGAAGAGATTGTGCACCTTGCCGTCTTCCATGACGGCGGCGATGCAGAAATGCGTATGCTCGCCGTTGCCCGCAAGGCCGATCATCGGCTTCGCCTTGAAATTCACCTCAAGGCCGTTCTCACGGAAGACCTCGCGCACCATCGTGCGCACAATCAATTCATTGTCCGCCGCCTGCAGGGCGTCAGAAAAGCGCCAGTCGATCTCGATCTGCTCGCACACATGCGTCATCTTGCCCGACTCGTCAATCTGCGCCTTGAGACCACCGACCTCCTTGTGCCCCATCTCAACCTGCAGTCCGTAGCGATCGAGCAGCATGACCGCCTGCTCCAACGCCGTGCGCACAGCGCCGTGCGTACGCTGCCAATACTGCTCCTGCATGACCTGAGAAGCCGAAAGTTCCTCCACATTCGTCTCTTCGAGAGGCGTCTTGACCCAGAACTCCAACTCGGTAGCCGAAGTGAACTGGAAATCGACAATCTTCGAGCCGTCGATATGCTCAAGGCCCGAAACGTGCGGATGCTCCTTGAACATCTGCAAGAGTTCCTTTTTCAAGTAGACCAGGGTATCCTTCAAGATGGCACGCGAATCGACGCGCTTGCCGTCATGAATGAGGAAGGACGGAATGCGCAGCGTGCCGATGGGCTTGCCCGTTTCCTCATCGAAATGCTCAAGATTATAATCGATGAACCAGTTCGCTTCCGGATCGATCGGCATGTCGACCTTCGCGTTGTTCAAGATGGCAATGCCCGTCAGCACGACCGAAGAACCGTCCGTCTGCACCGCCGTACCATTGTAGAAATCATCCATATCCTTGAGGAAGATGCGCATCGGTATCTTTTCATCGGTATCATTGCCTGCGAGATCGATGCCGACGAGAGAAACAAACTTTATCTCCGGATGCGCCTCCAAGAGACGAACGATTTCTTTCTTCGAGGAATTTGCTGGAATCACATACAACAAGTCTTCCATTTCAACCATCCTTTTCCTTTCGTGGGCAGACATTTCATTCGCTGCAACGACAGCGGCACAAAAAAAACCGCACAGCAAAGCTTTCCCGTACATGCGCGGAAAACAAAGCTATACGGCAACGCTGCCAACATACTTATCCATGCGACTATCATAGCACCTCCTTCTCCTTCTGTCCAGCAAAATTCTGCCAAAAGCAGGAACTTTTTCCGCTGGCGTGGTATAATCGCTGAAAGACACCTCTCAAGGAAAGGCAGCATCCGCATGGCAAAAAAAGTTTTGCAAACCAGTCGATTCAAAATCTTCGGCATCGTGCAGGGCGTCGGATTTCGCCCCTTCGTCAGCCGCACGGCAAATGCGCTCGGCATCACGGGAGACGTCTGCAACAAGGGCTCCTATGTAGAAGTTCGTGCCCAAGGCACGAAGGACGCTCTGCAAGATTTTCGCAAGAAACTGGAAAAAGAGCCGCCCGAACGCGCAGTCATACTGAAAATCCTGCAAGATTCTATGGAAAAAGCCCCTTTGTTTCACGATTTCCAAATTATCGAAAGCGCCCATGAGAGCGGCGACGTATTTGTTTCACCCGACATCGCCGTCTGTCCCAAGTGTCAAACCGAACTTTTCGATAAAAGCGACCGCCGCTACCTCCATCCGTTCATCAACTGCACCTCTTGCGGTCCCAGGCTCACGATCCTCGACGCCATGCCCTACGACCGCGAGCGTACGAGCATGGGAGCGTTCCCCATGTGCCCGGCGTGCCGTTACGAATACACCCATGCCGAGACGCGCCGCTACGACGCGCAGCCCGTATGCTGCAACGACTGCGGACCGCACGTCTATCTCCTTGGCGGCGAAGAGCGCGACCATGCTGCAATCACACGCGCAAGGCATGTGCTGCAGGCGGGCGGCATTGTCGCCGTCAAGGGCATCGGCGGCTTTCACCTCGCTTGTGACGCAAGAAATGAGGCGGCCGTGCAGCGGCTGCGCGAGCACAAAAGCCGCCCGCAGAAGCCCTTCGCCGTCATGCTGCGCGGCCTCGACACCGTGCGGCGCGAGTGCCGCCTCAGCGACGCACAGAAAGCGCACCTCGACAATCACCAAAAACCCATCGTTCTGCTGGAAAAAAGCGGCAACGGAAAAATCGCTGCGAGCGTCGCACCCGCAATGCCCTCCCTCGGCGTCATGCTGCCCTACACGCCGTTGCATCTTCTGCTCTTTTCCTTGCCCGACGAACTCGCTGATTTCACAGATTGCCTCGTCATGACGAGCGGCAACCCTTCGGGAGCGCCGATCTGCCGTACGGACGAGGACGCACTCGACGCGCTTTCTTCCATCGCCGACCTCATCCTCTCGCACGACCGCGAGATTCGTCTGCGCGCCGATGACAGCGTCATGGATTTCTACGAAGGTGCGCCTTATATGATTCGACGCAGCCGCGGCTACGCACCGCTTCCCTTGATGCTCTCTGCCGATTTCCAAGGCTCGGTTCTCGGCATTGGCGGCGAACTCAAGAACACTTTCTGCCTTGCCAAGAATTCACTCTTCTACCCCTCGCCCTATCTCGGCGATATGAGCGATCTGCGCACCCTCCGAGCTCTGCGCCAAGCCCTGCCGCGCATGGAGCGTCTGCTCGCCATCACTCCCGTCGCCGTCGCCGCCGACCTTCATCCGCGCTACGAAACGAGCCGCTTCGCCGAAACCTTGGGACTTCCCATCTTCAAGGTGCAGCACCACCACGCGCATGTGCTCTCCGTCATGGTGGAGAACGATCACCTCTCCCCCGTCATCGGCGTGAGTTTCGACGGCACAGGCTACGGTACGGACGGAACGATCTGGGGCGGCGAAATCATGCTCGCTACAACGCGTGATTTTCAAAGGCTCGCCTCCCTTGCGCCCTTCTTCCATGCAGGCGGCGACCTCGCCGCGCGAGAAGGCTGGCGTCTTGCCGTTTCCTTGCTCCATCTTTACTGCGGCAGGGAGAATGCCCTCCTCCACAGCAAAAAACTCGGCCTTGCGACAGAAAAAGAAGCTGCCTCCGTCATCTTCCAACTGGAGAATGGCTTGCATACGACGATTTCGACGAGCGCGGGGCGGCTCTTCGATGCCGTCAGCGCCTTGCTCGGCATCCGCCGCATCTCCACCTATGAGGGAGAAGCCGCCGTATACCTGCAATTCGCAGCTGAGACCGCCGAAAAGGCTGGAAATTCTGCACAAGCGGACGCGCTGCTCGCACGCTGGAAAGCGGACGGCACGCTCCAAGCGACGCCGACAGAAAGCGCCATTATGATTACGGACGGTCGCTTCCTGCTGACCTCAAACGATTTATTCTGCCATCTGCTGCAATATCGCCTGCAAAATGTGTCAAGCGACCTCCTAGCACTCGCTTTTCATCGCGGACTTGCCGCCGCCATCCGCGACGCTTGCAAAAACGCGCGTGAAATGACAGGCTGCAGCACGGCGGCACTGACAGGCGGCGTATTTCAAAACACCCTGCTGTTGCGCCTGACACAAAACGCATTGGAAAAAGACGGGTTTCATGTCCTGCATCACAGCATCATCCCACCGAATGACGGCGGTATCGCCGTCGGACAGGCGCTCTTCGCCATGCAGTGCCTGAAGGACAAATAGAGCAGTCACGAATAGAAAGGAACTTTTCATGGGACTTAACGACACCCCCTCGGGCGAACGCCTGCACATCGGCTTTTTCGGCCGCCGCAATGCCGGGAAATCCAGCCTCATCAATGCCATCACGGGACAGGAAGTCGCCGTCGTCTCCCCCGAAAAGGGTACGACGACCGACCCTGTAACGAAAGCGATGGAACTTCTTCCGCTCGGCCCCGTCCTCCTCATTGACACGCCGGGCTTTGACGACACGGGCGACCTGGGCGAACTCAGAGTCAAGAGGACGCGCCGCATCTTGAACAAGACGGATATCGCCGTTCTCGTCCTCGATGCCGCTGAAGGCATGACAGCGGTCGACGAAGAACTGATGCAGATTTTTCGCGAGAAGGACATCCCCCATCTCATCGTCTGCAACAAATGCGAGGACGAAAAGCGTCCTTCCTCTGCCGGCAATGAAAGCATACTCCAAGTCAGCGCTATGAAAGACCTCGGCATAAACGAGCTGAAAGAACGCTTGAGCCAGATTGCGCCGCAAGAAAAACCTCGCGCTTTCGTGCGCGACCTGCTTGCCCCGCACGCTCTCGTCTTGCTCATCGCGCCCATGGACAAGGCGGCGCCGAAAGGCCGTCTCATCCTGCCGCAGCAGCAAGCGATTCGGGACATCTTGGAAGCAAGAGCCCTGCCTCTCGTCTGTCAGGAGACGGAGATTTCCGCTGCACTTGACAGCCTGAAGAACGCGCCCGATCTCGTTATCTGCGACAGCCAGATATTCAAAAAAGCTGCTTCTTTCATACCCGAGTCCATCCCTCTGACCTCCTTCTCCATCCTTATGGCGCGTTACAAAGGCTTTCTTTCTGAGGCCGTAAACGGCATCGCCGCTCTCCCTCGCCTCGCGGACGGCGATACCGTACTCATTTCCGAAGGCTGCACGCATCACCGTCAATGCAACGACATCGGCACGGTCAAGATTCCGCATTGGCTCACCGAGCACACAAAGAAGAAGCTGCTTTTTGAAACCTCAAGCGGCCAGACCTTCCCGGAGGATCTGCAGAAGTATCAGCTCATCATCCATTGCGGCGGCTGTATGCTCAATCAGCGCGAGATGCTCTACCGCATGAAATGTGCCAAGGATCAGGGCGTGCCCATGACGAACTACGGCACGCTCATCGCTCATCTGCACGGTATCCTGCAGCGCAGCTTGGGACTTTTCCCGCATCTTGCAAAAAGATTTTAGACTAGGACTTTTCTATTAACTTTTGAAAAAGATATGCTTTTCTTTATTTCCCTTATAATTTACCTAATATTTTTGCAGGGATTTCTCTTTTTATCTAGAAAGAATAGCAGAAAAGCATTTTCAGGAGAAGGCTTATCCGTCCTTTGACCTAAGTACAACTACAAGGGGCAAAACAGAGTACGAAGCCATACCCCAACTTTGAGGAGGAATTTTCATGGCTCTGCCAGAAACCATCAAGACAAATGAAGACATTATCAACGCCTTCAAGGCGGTGCTCCCCTATCTGAATGAAGTGGTGGAAGCTGATATCACCTCTGTTCTCTCGGACGGAACGAAATGTCTTGCCGTTGTACCCGCCAAGAGTTTCTCCCTCCCGCTGAACGTAGGCGACTCCATGCTCGAACATCCGGCAATTCAGGACGCAATGCGTACCAAGCGTCCATCGATCGTCGAGCTGCCCGCCTCCGTTGCCGGCATCGCGCTTCGCACTGCCGGAGCGCCGATCTTCGGCATAAACGGCGAGGTGATCGGCGTCGTCGCTGCCGGCTTCCGTCCGAGCGCCACAGAAACCGTGCTTGAGAACATCGAGCGCATATCATCCGCCGTACAGACGATTCATGCTTCCGTTCAACAGGTCGCGGAAAGTGCCAACGAACTTGCAAAATCCGGGCAGGAATCCGTTTCCCAAGCCGCTATCCTGCAGGAACGCAATGCGGAAACGATCAAAGTCATCGACTTTATCAACGGCATCGCCCAGCAGACGAACCTTCTCGGTCTCAATGCCGCCATCGAAGCGGCGCGTGCAGGCGAGCAGGGAAAAGGCTTCGCCGTCGTTGCTGAAGAGGTGCGGAAGATGGCAGAGCAGTCGCGCACGGCCACGGAGAAGATTCAGGCGACTCTTTCCGAAATGAACAAGGCTGTCATGGAAATCTCCAAATCCATCGAATCGACCGGCGCCATCAGCGAGGAGCAGGCCGCCTCAACCGAAGAAATCACAGCGAGCCTTGCAGGGGCGCGCGACATCATCGAAGATCTCAAGCGCTTCGTCAAAGAACTGAAATAAACTACGCACAAGTATCGCCTCGTGGACATTATGCGCCGCTTTTAATGAAAGTACCCCCGTTTCATAGCAAGAAACGACTGATATGGAGGAGGAACATCCCTATGGCACTGCCGGAAAATATCCAGACAAACGAACAGCTCATCGACGCCTTCAAACTCGTACTGCCCTATCTGAATCCCATCCTGCCGGACGATACGCGGCTCGTCATATCATCGCCCGAGACCATCCTCGACGTCGCACCTGCAAAACACTTGCAGATCAAGAGTTCTCCCGGAGACTCTGTGCGCAACATCGCCGTCGTACAGCAGGCGTTCAACGAACGCCGCACGACATCTTCGGCGCTCGATCCAAGCCTCTACGGCGTACCGATTCATGTCACGGCAGCGCCCGTTACTGGGCCGAACGGCGATGTTCCCATCGTCATTTCTTCAAGCTATGAAATCAGTGATACCTTGAACAAGATTGCCGAAAACATTGATCGCATCGCCAATGCGACAGAAACCGTATATCAGTCCATTGAGCAAGTCGCCAACAGTGCAGGCGAGCTTGCCCGCACGGGGCAGGAATCTGTTTCGCAGGCAGGCACGCTGCAGGAGCGAAACGCAGAGACCATCAAGGTCATCGACTTCATCAACGAAATCGCCCAGCAAACGAATCTCTTGGGCCTCAACGCCGCCATTGAGGCTGCGCGCGCTGGCGAGCAAGGCAGAGGCTTCGCCGTCGTCGCTGAAGAGGTCAGAAAACTTGCTGAGCAGTCCCGTACAGCCACAGAGAAAATTCAAGAAACCCTTTCCGAGATGAATAAATCCGTCGCGGAAATCTCCAAATCTATCGAGTCGACAGGCGCGATCAGCGAAGAACAGGCTGCTTCCACGCAGGAAATCACAGCCAACCTCTCGCGCGTGCGTGACATCATCACAGAACTGCAGAACTTTGTCAACGGGCTGCAGAAATAAGTCAACAATAAAAGAGCCGCACAATGCCAAATACAAGAAGCATTGTGCGGCTCTTTATTTAAGGAGGACAAGTTCAAACAGAAAAACGACAACACAGCAGGCAGCGGAGACTTGAAAAAGGCTCGCACCCACCCAAGCGAGCGAAATGCCGGCCAAAAGAGCTGCCACACCTGCTGCCGGCATCTGTGTAGCGTCGACAATGGCAGGAAAGGTCATGACGGCCAAGGTCACATAAGGCACATAGTAGAGAAAAGAGCGCAGGAAACAGCTCTTGATCGGGCGGCGCAGAAGCGTCAGCGGCACGAGGCGAATGGCGAGTGTCACGGCAGTCATGACGAGGATGTAAAGGAAAACGTCATGCTTCATCCATCATTTCCCCTTCCTCCGTCTCCCGCAAAGGAAAGAGCCATGCCGCCGCACTTGAAAGAAGCACCGTAAGAACGATCGTCCGCGACGATGCGGAAAGCTCCGAAACAAACGGCAGGTTCGCCGCCAAAAAGCTCATGGCGAAGCTGATGAATACAAGCGCCAAGACAATCTTGTTCTCTTTCCCCGACGGAATGATGATGGCAATGAACATACCGTAGAGCGCCACGCTCAATGCGCTGAGCAAGGACGGCGGCAGGATGTCGCCCGCCACAATGCCAAGAGACGTCCCCAAAGCCCAAACGGGTACGGCGAGCGACATCGCTCCATAATTGTAAGCAGGCCGCAGGAAGCCTTGACGTGAAATCGATATACCAAAGATCTCATCCGTAATGCCGAAGCCTACTCCCATACGGTGATAAAAAGGCGTCGCAGGTGAAAACTTCTGACTGAGCACACAGCTCATGAGCATGTAGCGCGCATTCGCCACGAGCGTGATCGCCGCCATTTCCCAATACGGAGCGTCCGCAGCGATGACGGTGAATGCTGCATACTCTCCCGCCGAAGCGAGGTTAAATAAGCTCACAACAAAGCCGTCAACAGCATCAAGACCCGCATTATGCGCCGTTATGCCGAGCGTAAAGCTCACGACGAGATATCCGAGCGCAATCGGAGTGCCGTCGCGCATGCCTTCGCGGAAAAGCTGCCGATTCGTTTTCTCACCGATGGGCGCTCCCGTCATTTCGCCGACACTTTGCTCATGAACTTCTCGCGGTTCACGAGAACGCGTTCATGAAGCCCCTCACCGATCTCCCCCGCCTCGTCAAAAGCCTTGACGGCAAATGTAACCTGACGTCCGTCGAAGCTCTTGACCTCCGCTTCGGCGTGCACACTGCGTCCCAGAGCCGTCGCCGCCTTATGACGAATATTGAGCGAAATGCCCACCGAAGTCCAATCGGACGGCACAAGTTCGTCGACGAGTTCCGCCGCCGCCTGCTCCATCAGAGCCGTCATCGCAGGTGTGGCGAATACGGGCAAAGATCCGCTCTTCATCTCGATGGCGGTGTTCTCCTCCGTCACTTTTGCTGCAGCTTCGCGCTTCATACCTACTTCAATCTTCGTTTCCACCATGGTGAATTCCCCCTATAAAAATTTTCCACAGTATCCTAAGAATTATCTGACCCTCATAACTCATAGAGCATCTTTGCACGCTCGATATAGTTCGGATCGCTGCTGCTGCTCAGCCACTCGATCACACCCTTCTGCCCGCTTTCCCGCAGAGCATCGGCTTCCAACAGGCGACGCTTGAGTTCGCGAGCCGTACCCGCCGCACCGTCAAAAATCTGCACGGCCTGACCCACGACATCTTGAATCGCCTCGCGCACAAAGGGAAAATGCGTGCAGCCAAGGACGACGCAGTCAATAGGCTCTTGCGATACGCTCGAAAATCGCTCTTCCAGATACTCGTGCAGAGCTGCCGAGTGAATCTCGCCACACTCGACGAATTCCACAATCTCAGGGCATGGCAGCTTGACGATATCCCCTGCATCTTTGAATCGCTCCATGAGACGTGCAAACTTCTTCTGTCTAAGCGTCGCATGCGTCGCCATGACGACGACGCGCGGCTTTTCACCGTTCAAGATTGCAGGCTTCAATGCCGGCTCCATGCCGATGATCGGCATCTGCCTGTATCTTCGGCGCAGCGGCGCACAGGCGGCGCTCGTCGCCGTATTGCAGGCAAGCACGACGGCTTTGACACCCTCTGCCGCCATGCGGTCGATCTGCGCCGTCGTCAAGGCGCGAATCTCTCGCTCCGTTCGCTCGCCATAAGGCGCATGGGCGGCATCACCAAAATAAATGAAATCCTCCTTCGGCAAAAGAGAAACAAGCTCGCGCAGCACGCTGATGCCGCCGAGTCCTGAATCAAAAACACCGATGGGCTGCTCTTTTTTCACGTCGTCCAATGCATCCTTCCCATACGCAAGAATCCGCCTCTTACATATTCTAATGAGTTTGTCGCGAAAAATCAACCGCAAGCATTGTTTCCTTTACAAGACGGAAGAAAAAATATATAGTAACCTTTGAGGACAGCAAAGCTGGCGACTTCATTTATCAGCGCTCCCTAAAAAGCACATCACACAAAAATCCCTGCAGGAGGTTTCTCTATGGCAAAACAACATCTCGCCGCCATCGAATATATCCGCGGCATTTCCATGCTCGGCGTCATCGGCATCCATGTCGGCTCACAATACTTGATGAATCCCGCATCCAACGCACATCTGACAGCGCTTTTCGAGATTGCCACACGCTTCAGCGTGCCCATCTTCTTCTTCATTTCCGCTTTCGGCATCTTTTACAATATGGATTTGGACAAGCCTTTCAGCTATCGCCACTTCCTGCAAAAGCGCTCGCGTGCCGTCGTCCTGCCGTATCTCGTCTGGTCTCTCTTCTACCTCCTGCATGACGGCTGGCTTTATGGCGTCGGCTTTCCAGCGCCGCTCTCGCTCGCGTCCCTCATTTTCTTCGGCAATGCCAAGTACCAGCTTTACTTCCTCGTAATCCTCATTTGGTTCTACCTCCTCATGCCGCTTTGGATTTCCATAGTAAAGCATATCAACGGCAAGGGGCTTCTGCTCCTCTTCGCGCTGCAGGTCGCCTTCGACTACTTTTCGAGTTTCAATGTCCCTTTCAATACCATGGTTTACGGCATGGAAAATCCCGTGCTCAAGAGTTTCCTGCTCTATCGCCTCAATTATTGGGTGCTCCACTACGTCTTCATCTTCATCATCGGCGGCTACCTCGCCGTGCATTTCGACGCTTTCAAGGCATTCATGCACAACAAGCGAAAGAGCATCTGTCTCTTCTTCGCGGTGTCCCTCATGGGACTGCTCAGCTATTATTACTTTCTGCTCTCCTTCCGCAATTACACGCAGATGGACGCCATCAACACGGCGCATCAGCTTTGTCCGCTCGGTATCGTCTACACCCTAGCCGCATCCCTCTTCTTCTTCACGATTTTCACCGAGCAGCGGTATCCGCAGATACTCAACTCCCTCTTTTCTCTCCTAGGAAGGCACTCGTACTTCGCCTACCTCGTCCACCCTCTCTTCATCGGCTACATGATGCTTGCGCTCGAAAGGCGCGGCATCATCATGACAGCACCCAAGGCAATCGCCTTTTATCTCGCAACTGTCGTCCTTTCCATAGCAGCGGCTGCAATCACCCGCTCCATCGGAGAACGATTCCCCATGCTGAACATGCTCACCTTAGGCATTGCCGCTTCAAAGAAAAAATAAGGAAACGCTGATAAAATGAAGTTGCCCAGATTTGCACAGATACGCTGTTCCTGTCTAGGAGACAAACCGCAGGCGTAGCAGTGGCTACGTCGAGGATTTGTCGACGACGACAGGACAGTGTAGATGTGTGAAGATGGGTAGCTGAATTTATCAGTGATTCCATAAGCATTTGAGGAAACTCGCCGAGCGTTATTGCTCAGCGAGTTTTTTCAATGTCTGAGAAAGAATTTCTACCAACGGCACTACGGTTGGCAGTTCAAGACTTTCCTTAGGACTGTGAATGTCGTGCGTCGTCACGCCGACGGAAACGAACTTCATCTGCGGATTCTTACGATAGAACCAACCGCACTCCAGCCCCGCATGAATTGTCTCGACTTTCATCGGCTTGCCCATGCGCTGCTCAAAAACCTCCGCGATGAGTTTCGCGAGCGGATTGTCCATGTCTTCGTCCCAACTCGGCGCAATCGTGCCGATATGAAGCGCAAAGCCCGTAAGTTCTGCCAGATCCTTCGCCATGCGGCAAAATTCAAAGAGCTTGCCCTCCACACTGGAACGCGGATAAAAGTCGATGTCGATATCCGCACCCTCCATGCGCACGACGCCGAGATTCGCAGAGGTTTCCACCATGCCTGGCGTGACGGCGGACATCTGGTAGACGCCCGTATGGAAAAGGCGCAGGATGCGCAGCAAGTTTGCTGCATCCTCTGGCGCAAAAGTCTTCTCTGTATGCGGCGCTTCTGCAAGTGACAACTTAAGCGACGGCTCTGTTACGCTGTACGTCCGACGAAACTTCTCTTCTTCCTGCCCCAAGGCTTCGCGCAGGGCTTCCTCCGTCGCCTCTGTCACGACGATTGCCTCCGCCTCCGACGCGATCGCATTCTTCGCCTTGCCGCCCGTAAGCGAGGCAAGTGAGAAATCCACGCCTGCCTCCTGCAGTCCTGCCAGCGCCAAGGACAATAGACGCAGTGCATTGGCGCGTCCTTCACCTATCTCCTCGCCCGAGTGTCCGCCTTTTAGTCCTTCGACGGCAATCTGCCACGCTTTTCCCTTCGCAGCAGCAACAAACTTCATCGTGCGCGAAAATGTCAGATCGACTCCGCCCGCACTGCCGACACAAAGCTCATCGAGATTCTCCGAATCGCAGTTGATCAGATACTGCGCATCCTTCAGATATTTCTCCGCCAAGTGGATGGCGCCCGTCATGCCGCGTTCTTCGTCAACGGTGAAGATCGCACGCACGGGGCCGTTCTCCTTCACGTGGCGCAAGATGTGCAGGATGATGGCGACGCCGATGCCATCATCCGCCCCAAGGCTCGTCCCTTCCGCATGCAGGACATCGCCCTCTTCCACAAGTCGGATGGCATCGTGCAGCGGATCATAAGCGACGCCCGGTGCAGCGACACAAACCATATCCATGTGCCCTTGGAGAATGACGCGCGGGGCATTCTCTCTGCCTGGCGCAGCGGCAAGATCGGCGATGATGTTGTTCCTCTCATCCTGCACGACCTCAAGCCCCATCTCGCGCAAATGTGCGAGGAGATAGTCGCTGACTGCCTCCTCGTGTCCCGATGGGCGCGGAATCGCGGCGAGGGCACGAAACTCTTTCATGACACTTTCTAAAATATCGCTCTTTTTCATAAGTCGCTCCTTCTTTCCATAGAAAAGGCAGGGCAATCAAGCCTGACTGCCCTGCCCAAGGAAGCATCCATTCCCTGCATCCGCAAGGAAAGCCTCCTGACACCTCATATTCAATCTTGCAAGGGAATCGGCTCAGCCTCGTAGACGTTCACGCCATCCGGCGCATAGAGCACCATGGCCGTGGAAACGCGCTTGACTTCACCGTTCATAATGTAGCACACACCATTGATGAAATCGCAGAGACGGCACTGCTCCTCAAGCTCAACGCGCTCATAATTCACGAGCACCGCCCTGCCGGCCTTCAAATCATCGGCGATTTCCTGAACCTGATCGAAACTGCGCGGCACATAGATCTTCACGTTGAGCGAAGGAATCTGCGTCGTATGAACCGTCAGCTTCGGACGCTCCTGCTGAACCGTCACACGCGTGCGCGGCGCATGCACCGCCGTCGTATAGCGCGGGCGGCGCAGCTCCGACGCAGATGGATACATCGGCGGCTCTGCCGACGCATAGGAAATTGATGCACCGTTAGAAACCTTGCGTTCCTCATAAGAGTCAGCGCTCATCATACGTTCCTCTTCTTGCTCCTCTTTCCTTGCCGACTCTGTTTTGACGACTTCTTCTTCCTCCACGGGCATGAGGAAGTCCGTCACCCTTTTCAAAAAATCCACCGCACTCCGCCTCCAGCGTAATAATTCCATGATAGCGACAAAATAAACCGAACAAATGATTGGAAACCTCTTAATGAATCATGCTTATTATGTTCGCTCTTTCTTTCGGAAATCCTCTAAAAAAAGTTAAGCCTCTGGAAAAAGTTTTCCCGATGGGCGCATAAGATAGATATTCCCATCGAAAAGTCCTGCCATTGCTGTTACTTTCGTGCATTTTTATTCGCACGTCCGCGAGCCGTACGATCGAGTATCGCCTTGCGCAAGCGGATATTTTCCGGTGTGACCTCGACAAGTTCATCCTCGTTGATGTACTCAAGCGCCTGCTCAAGACTCAAGATGCGCGGCGGCACAAGGCGGATTGCCTCATCGGAAGAAGACGTGCGCATGTTGGAAACATTCTTCTTCTTGCACGGATTGATGTCGATGTCGAGTTCGCGCGAATTTTCGCCGACGATCATGCCTTCGTAGACCTGCTGACCCGGCGAAATGAACATCGTGCCGCGATCCTGCAGCGTGTAGATGCCATATCCCGTCGTCTCCCCCTGCTCGAAGGCGACGAGCGAGCCTCGCGTGCGCCCAGGGATGTCTCCCTTGAAAGGGACGTAGCCGCAGAACACATGGTTCATGATGCCATTTCCCTTCGTATTCGTCAAAAGTTCCGAGCGGAAGCCGATGAGTCCGCGTGCAGGAATGACGAACTCCATGCGCATGTAGCCCGAAACCTCCGTCATATTGGAAAGCTCCGCCTTGCGCGTGCCCAGAGACTCCATGACCGCCCCCATATACTCCTGGGGAACTTCGATCGTCAAGTTTTCCATCGGCTCGCACTTCTGCCCGTTGATCGTCTTGTAGACGACCTCGGGCTTGCCGACCTGAAGTTCATAGCCTTCGCGGCGCATCGTTTCGATGAGGATGGAAAGATGCAGTTCGCCGCGTCCCGATACCTTGAAGACATCGGCGGAATCTGTCTCCTCCACGCGCAGGCTGACATTCGTCTCCACTTCCTTGAAGAGACGGTCACGCAGATGGCGCGAGGTAACAAACTGCCCTTCCCTGCCGGCAAAGGGACTCGTATTGACGCCGAAGGTCATGGAAAGCGTCGGCTCGTCGATATTGATCGTCGGCAGAGCTTCGGGATTTTCCGCATCCGCCACCGTATAGCCGATGCTGACATCACCAAGACCCGTCAGGGCAACGATATCGCCCATCTGTGCCTCAGGTACCTCGACACGCTTCAAGCCCTGATAGACGAAGATCTTGCCGACGCGCGCCTTCGACTCATGGTCGCCGCTCAAGAGAGCGACGCTCTGGTTCGTTTTCACACCGCCGCGGATGATTCGGCCGACGGCAACCTTGCCGACATACTCATCAGCTTCGAGCGTCGTAACCATCATCTGCAGCGCACCATCTGCATCACCCGAAGGGGCAGGGATGTCCTTAATGATGGTTTCCAGCAAGGGGACGAGGTTGTCACTCTCGTCTTCCATGTTGTACTTCGCAATGCCTTCGCGCGCCGTTGCGTAGATGCAAGGGAAGTCCAGCTGCTCATCGTCCGCATCAAGCTCCATGAAAAGCTCAAGAACTTCATCATAAACATCATCAACACGCTGATCAGGGCGATCGATCTTGTTGATGACGACGATGGGCTTAAGTTTCTGCTCAAGCGCCTTCCTTAAGACATACTTCGTCTGAGGCATCGGACCCTCGAAGGCGTCAACAAGCAGCAGCACGCCATCCACCATGTTGAGCACACGCTGCACCTCGCCGCCGAAATCCGCATGACCCGGCGTGTCGACGATGTTGATCTTCACGTCATTGTAGAGGATCGAGGTATTCTTGGAAAGAATCGTAATACCGCGCTCGCGCTCCAAATCCCCGGAATCCATGACGCGCTCTGCCACCTGCTCGTTCGAGCGGAAAACATGGCTCTGCCGCAGCATGGCGTCAACCAGCGTCGTCTTTCCATGGTCGACGTGGGCGATGATCGCGATATTCCTCAACTTTTCATTTACACTCATTTTTGTCCGATGTCCTCCTAAATATGTTTCACCTATAGCAGTACAATTTTATTATAGTTGTCCTGCAATGTCAAATCATTTTCCATGCCGAAAATACGTTTGCTTTCTGCATCCTGCAGCGATTCATTCCGCATTCAGCCCGAAGAGGGCGCGCGCGAAATCCTTGGCGATGAACGGGCGCAGATCGTCGACTCCCTCGCCGACGCCAATCCATTTCACCGGCATGGAAAGCTCCGATTTCAGGCCGATGATGACACCGCCCTTCGCCGTTCCGTCAAGCTTCGTCAGAACGATGCCCGTGATTGCCGCCGCTTTTTGGAAAAGATCTGCCTGACTGATCGCATTCTGCCCCGTCGTCGCATCGAGGACGAGCAGCGTCTCATGCGGCGCCTCAGCAATCTCACGCTGGATCACGCGATTGATCTTCTTCAGCTCTTCCATCAGGTTCGATTTCGTATGCAGACGCCCCGCCGTATCAATGATCAAGACGTCGATGCTGCGCGCCCTCGCCGCCTTGACCGCATCGAAGGCGACGGCGGCAGGATCGGAGCCTTCCTCGTGGCGAATGACAGGAACACCCGTGCGATCGCCCCAAATCTGCAGCTGATCGATAGCGGCAGCGCGGAAGGTGTCGGCGGCAGCGAGCATGACGGACTTGCCTTGCTCCTTATAGTAGGCGGCGAGCTTGCCGATCGTCGTCGTCTTGCCGACGCCGTTGACGCCGATGACGAGGAGCACCGTAGGCCCTGCGGAAGCAATCCGCGTTTCGTCCGAACCTGTTGAAAGGATTTCGGAAATCTTCTCAGCGAGGAAGGGCTTCAAATCTTCCGGCGTATTGATGTCTTTCTTCTTGATGCCCTTTCGCACATCTGCCATGAGTCTTTCCGTCGTCTTCACGCCGACATCGGACATGATCAGAGTTTCCTCCAACTCATCGAGCAGATCGTCATCGATATCCGCATAGCCGATGATGAGTTTTTCAATCTTGTTCGTAAAGGTCTCGCGCGTCTTGGCAAGCCCCTTTTTCAATCGGTCAAAAAATCCCATAATACCTCCAATTTATCAACGTGCTCCCTCAAATCGCTTCGTCGAGGCGCACGGAAAGAACGCGCGACACGCCTGCATCCTCGATGGTGATGCCGTACATGAAATCAGCTGCTTCCATCGTCCCTTTTCGGTGCGTGACGACGATGAACTGCGTATTTTCAGCAAATTCACCGAGGAACTTGCCGAAACGAGCGACATTCGCCTCATCAAGCGGTGCATCGATCTCATCGAGCACGGAAAATGGCGCGGGACGGTAGCGTAAAAAGGAAAAGAGCAATGCGATGACCGTCAGGGCACGCTCACCGCCCGAAAGTACGGAGAGATTCTGGCGCTTCTTCGTCGGCAGCTGCACCTCAATTTCCACACCAGCATGGAGCACATCCTTCTCATCGGTCAGAAAAAGCTCCGCCTTGCCGCCGCCGAAGAGGCGCACGAATATGTCGGCAAAATAGCCGCGAATCTCTTCGAACGCCGCCTTGAACTGGCGCGTCATCGTCACGTCCATCTCATGAATCATCGCCATGAGATTTTCGCGCGCTGCTTCGAGATCCGCCGCCTGCTTGCCCATGAACTCATGGCGCTCCACAAGCTCTTCATGCTCGCGTATGGCGTTGGGATTGACGGGACCGAGTTCTGCGAGCGCACGGGAGATGTCCTGCATCTTCTTCTTAAGCTCCGTGCCCGTCAGATCGAGCGCCTCTTCCGCTGCCGTTTCCCATGTATGCCCATACTGCTCCAAAAGCTCCGCCTGCACCTGCTCAAGCTTCACATGCACCTCGGCGGCAGCAATTTCCATTTGATGCAGCTTGCCCTGCATCTCTGAGAGTCGTTGCCCTGCTGCCCTCGCCGCCTTGTCATTCTCTTGGTTTTCCGCATGACGTTCGAGTTTTTCCTGATACTGCTTGTCGTAGGCGGCTTTTCCCTCGGCATGCTTTTCCTGCCACGCAGCAACCCGCGCGGCGATTTCCTCGCGCTTCGTGCCGCCGTTGCTCTGTTCTTCATTCAGCGCAATTTCTTCCTCACGCGTTTTTTCCGCCTGCTCCTTCGCTCTCGTCTCTTCCTTCTCTTTTAAGAGCGCCTGCTCACGCGCACGGATTTTCTCCTGCTCAAGGACGGCGCGCTTTAGCTCCCGCTCGTTGATATACTTGCTGAGGTCATCAGCATCCTGCTCAAGATCGTCGAGCTCTTCCTCGCTCTCCTTTGTCTCCCGCTCCATCTTCTCGTACAAGCGGCGCGCGGCCTTCGCCTGCTGCACGGCGTCATTCTTCTTCGCCTGCGCCTTGGAAAAGGTCATTTCAGCCTCTTCTGCAAGCTTTTTAAGCGTCTCTCTCGCCTTTTCCTTCTCTTTTCGCGCCTCGGCGATGCGTTCATCCTTGACGCGCAGTTCCGCTTCATACACATCCTTTTGCTGCAAGGAGCGGGCAACAAATTCCAGCGCCTCGGCCATTTCCTTCGCCGCCTTGTCAAAAAGCGTGCGCTCTTTCAAAAGCGCAGCAAGCTTTTCTTCCGCGTCCCGCACGCTCTTTTCCAAGCGCTCGATCTCACCGCCGCGATTGAGAAAGCTCGTCTCCTGCCCTTGCCTGCCGCCGCCCGAAAGCGAGCCGCCGGGATTCAGCAACTCGCCGTCAAGCGTCACGATGCGCAGCCGCCACCCCATCTTCTTCTCGATGGCAAGACCGTGATCGAGCGTATCGACAACGAGCGTGCGGGCCAGCAGAAAGTCCACGACTTTCCGGTACTTCGCATCCGCACCGACCAGCTCATTGGCAAAGCCTATGGCGCCCGCTTCCCTCTTCGCCGCCTCATCCTGCGAGCGGCGCACGACGAGCGTCGAAAGCGGCAGGAACGTCACGCGTCCCAAACGTGCGCGTTTCAGAAAGGCGATGGCGGCCTTCGCTGTATCCGTATCCTCCGTCACGATGTTCTGCAGACTGCTGCCCAAGGCTACATCGACGGCGCGGATGTACTCATGCGGCACGGAAACAAGCTCGGCGACAGCGCCCGCGACGCCCTTCTGCCAAGGTTCCTTCGCCTGCAGTACAGCCTTCGGTGCGCGCGCGAAACCTTCGTACGACGCCTGCATGTTGCGCAGGAACTTGAGCTTGTTCTCATCGGCGTGCAGCTCTTCTTTCGTACGGTTCTCCGCATGAAGCAGCGTGCGGAGCTTCTCGTCCAAATGCTCCTTCTCTTGCGTCTTCTTCGTGCGTTCTTCTTCGAGTGTCCTGCGCTCTTCTTCGAGCCGGCGTCGCTCTTCGCCGATTGCCTTCGCCTCAGTCGTCAGAGCGTCAACTGCCGCTGTCGCTCTTTCCAGCTCATCGGCACGTTCCGTGCCGCTCGTCGAATACCGTTCCAACTCATGCTCAATGAGCAGAAGCTCATTTTCCCGCGCGAGCATGTCGCGCTGCGCCGCATCCTTCTTGTCCGCGAGCGTGCGATGCTTCTCCTTGACCTCGCGCAGCTTCTCGCCCAGAGCCTTGAGCGAGCCGCGGTCCTTCGCTATGGCGTCATCAATCGCCGCATGCTTCTCAAGAAGTTCCTTCTCGACAGCAAAGAGCCGCTGCTTCTCAGCAGCAGCTTCGCCGGCAGTGCTCTCGAAATCCGCACGCTGTTGGAGGAGACGCGCCTTCAAGGCGTCATGCTGATGTGCTCGCTCCTCCAAGATGACGATTTCGCTGTTTGCCTGCTCGATCTGCGTCCTCAGCGCGTTGTTCTTCTCCGCCTGCTCCTGCAGTTTTTCTTCCAGAACGAGGATCGCCTGATCGAGTTCTTCCTTCTTCACATCCAGCAAGCGCACCTGCGTCTCGGCAGCCAGAGCCTCATCGCGCATCGCCTCAATCTTGCCCGCGCTGTCTGCACGCTCTTTCTTGAGCTGACCCTCACGCTGGAAAAGTTCCGTCAAGGCGCAGCGCCTGTAGACCGTCTGCAGCTCATCGTGGCGGCGCGTCTTCTCTGCGCTCTCGGCAAGCGGTTCGAGCTGCCCTTCGATCTCCTGCATGATGTCGCTGACGCGCACGAGATTCCCCTGCATGTCTTCCAGCTTTCGCATCGACTCGCGCTTGCGGTTGCGGTACTTCGTGATGCCCGCCGTTTCTTCAAAATAAAGGCGACGCTCCTCAGGCTTGCTGTTCAGGATCTCATCGATGCGGTTCTGACCAATGACGCTCATGCCATCGCGCCCGAGTCCCGTATCGGCGAAAAGGTTGCTGATATCCTTCAGGCGACAGCGCGACTTATTGATGAAGAACTCGCTCTCGCCCGAGCGGAAAAGACGGCGCGTCACGACGACTTCGCGGTAATCAACGGGCATATCCCCTTCATTTTCAAAGAAGAGGGAGACTTCTGCAACGCCCATGGCACGCCGCGTCGCACTGCCCGTAAAGATGATGTCCTCGGCCTTCGAACCGCGCAGGGCGCGCACATTCTGCTCGCCGAGCACCCAGCGCACCGCATCTGTGACGTTGCTCTTGCCGCTGCCGTTCGGCCCGACAATCGCCGTAACGCCCGCATGGAACTCGATCTCGATTTTATTGGCAAACGATTTGAAGCCGTAGGCTTCGAGGCGTTTCAACTGCAAAACTTTTTCACCAGCCCATATTTCTTACATCGCCTCACTGGCGAAAACGTTCCCTGAACTCATCCGTCGTCGTGTACTCCTCCATGAAGGAAACGACCTTGCGTCCCGTCTCGCTCAGGCGCTTCTGCGGACTCCAGAAAAGATTGACCTGGATTTCCATCTCCGGCACAAGGGGACGACGTGCAAAGATCGTCTCGCTGCGCGTCACAAAATCCGGCAAAATCGATATGCCGAGGCTGTTCGCGACGAGCTGCTTGATCGTCTTGAGCTGCGACGTACAAAGCAAAATCTCGGGCGTAAAACCGTTTTCCACACAGCTGCGATAGACCGTATCGTATTGATACGTATTCGGCTGCTGCATGATGAACTTCTCACGACGGAGGTCGGCGACGGCCACATGCTCACGCGCCGTCAACGGATGATCGAGCGGCAGACACAGTTCCATCTTATCCTTGAGCACAGCCATCTCATTGCGGTGCGTCTTAACTGCGGGCGCAAGCACGACACCGAAGTCGAGCAGCCCTTCCTCCACCTTCGCCCTGACCTCGACGGAATCAACGTATTCGCAAACATCGAGATTGATGTCGGGATGCGCCGCCGTAAACTTCGTAAAAAAGTCCGGAAAAAGATACGCCTCAAGCATCGGCGGCAGACCGAAGTGAACCGTCCGCCGAGCATCGGGGCGAAAACGCAGCATATCCTGCTCCGCACGTTCGACCGCCTGCATGATCTCCTCCGCATGAAGCAGAAACGCCCTTCCCTCCATCGTCAAAGACACACGCTTCTGCCGACGATCGACGAGCATCAGGCCAATCTCGGACTCCAACGATTTGATCGCCTTCGTGACAGACGGCTGGGAAACGTGGAGAGCCTCCGCCGTGCGCGTGAAGTTTTCGAGATGGGCGAGCGTGCAAAAATATTCCAATTGTCGAATTTCCAAGCTATTCCCTCCTCCAGTTCTCACTAGGTATTATACCATAACTGTGAGGAATCTTATAGAGAAAATTCCATAGGAAACGACATATCGTCATTAAAATCCTGACACGACATTTACCGCACGAGCGAAACAGGCGACAGCACCTGCGCTCCTTGACTATTGGTAAAAATGTCGGCGCGCACGCCGAAGACCTCAGCGAGCATCGCGACGTTCAGCACATCATGCGGCGTTCCCGTGCTGAAAATCTGCCGATCCTTGATGACGGCGATCTCGTCCGCATACTGCAAAGCATGGTTGATGTCATGCAGCACCATGATGACGGTCATCGCATGCTCTCGATTGAGCCGCTTGATGATTTCCATGACTTCAAGCTGATGCGCAATGTCGAGGTATGTCGTCGGCTCATCGAGCAGCAGGTATTCGGGCTGGCGAGCCAGCGCCATGGCGATCCAGGCGCGCTGACGCTCGCCGCCCGAAAGCGACATGACCTGACGGGTGCGCATCGCTTCCAGCCGTGTCTCGGCCAGCGCCTGTGCGACAGCCTCGCGATCTTCCTTCGAGCGGCCGATCGTGCGCCAGCTGCGGTACGGATAGCGGCCATAGTCGACGAGCGCCTCCACCGTGAGATCAGGCGGAGCAGCAAGTCCCTGCGGCAGGATGGCGAGGCGCTTCGCCAACGATTTTCGAGGGATGGCATGGATGTCTGTGCCGTCCAACAGCACCTCGCCCTCGTACTTGGGATTCAAGGCGGCAAGCACGCGCAGAAGCGTCGACTTTCCCGCGCCGTTCGGGCCGATGATCGCCGTGCGCTTGCCGACGGGAAATTCGACGTTCAGATTGTGCAGGATTGTCTTTCCTGCGAGCGCCACCGAAAGATGGCGAACCGTCACAGACATCAAAGTTCCCTCCTCAACAGAAACAAGAAGAACGGCGCACCGAGGACAGCCATGAGGATGCCGACAGGCAGTTCGACAGGCGCAAATGCCGTGCGTGCGAACGTATCGCTCAAAGTCACGACAGCCGCGCCCAAGAGCGCGGACGCGGGCAGAAGGAAGCGATAGTCCGAGCCGACCAGAAGCCGAGCCGCATGAGGCACGATGAGTCCGACAAAGCCCAAGAGTCCAACGACGGCAACGGCGCTCGCTGCCAGAAGAGCCGCGATCGCCGTGAGCAAAAGGCGCGTGACCTCGACGCGAAGGCCGAGACTCCGCGCGATCTCATCGCCCAGGAGCAGGATATTGAGCTTACGCGAGAAGGCGAGGGCGAGCACGAGACCGACAATCGTATACGGGAAGATCATGTCGACCTGCGGCCAGCTGCGCGCCGACAGACCGCCTACCATCCACATCAAGGCGCCGTGCACGCGGTCGCTGTAAAAGATCATCAGGGCGGAGATGCCCGCGCCGAGAAAAGCCGAGACGGCGACGCCCGCCAGGATGATGCGGATCGGCCGGATGCCGTTCTTCCAAGCGAGCAAGTAGATGGCGACAGCGGCCGCCATCGCGCCGAGAAAGGCGGCGGGCGTCACGAAGGCCTCGTGCCCGGGAAAGACGAGCATGACAAAGATGCCCGCAAGTCCCGCCCCCGACGAGATGCCGATGATGTGCGGGTCGGCGAGGGGATTCTTCATGATCGCCTGCAAAATAGCGCCTGAAAGCGATAAATGGACGCCGACGAGCGCCGCCACGATCGTGCGCGGCAGACGGATATTCATGAGGATCTGCGCGTGCACACCCTCAACGCCCTCTGTGAGCGTCTGTCCTATTTCTGCTGCGGGAATTTCGACAGATCCTTTCATGATGCTCAAGACGAAGCCGACGCATGCCAAAGCGGCGAATACCGCCACGATGGATATTCGCCGCCTGAAAGCGCTGAATTTTGTTTCCGCACCTTCCGCACCGCTCATGGAAATACCTCAGGATAGATGAGCTTCGCCATCATCTCGAAGGCTTCAGGATAGTGCAGTCCGGGACTCAGAAGGAAGAGATCCTGCGGCAGGTAATAGAGTTTTCCCTGCTGAATTGCAGGAATGCTCTGCCACGCGGGACTTTCAGCGATCGTCTTTTCCATATTTTTCTTGATCTCATCCATCTTGCCCATGCTCGTGACAAAGATGATGTCCGGATTCTGCTCGACGAGAGTTTCCATGCTGTATGGCGCAGCATCGGGATTCTTCTCCAGCGGCGTCATACCGCTCGCCACGTTCTCCCAGCCGAGCATCTTGACGATGGAGCCTGCGATGCTGCCGTCGAGCTGCACGCTCAAGCCCTGCGACGTGCTGTGCAGGATGGCGACACGCTTCTTCTCCTTTGGCACGCGTGCAAGGACGCCCTGAATCTTCTCGTCCATCTCCTTGACAAGCGTCTCGCCCTTCTCCTTTTCTCCTGTGACCTGCGCAAAAATCCTGACCTCGCGCTTCACGTCCTCGTAGCTTTTCATGTCGATGACGATGGACGGAATCCCATTTGCCTCAAGCGTCGACAGGAGCTTTTCGTTCATGCCCTTATTGACGATGACGAGATCGGGCTGACAAGCGAGCACCTTCTCCACATCGATCTGGTAGACCTCGCCAACGCTTGCCTTGTCCTTGGCATAATCGGGCATCTTCGTCTTGGAATCCGGCCGGCCAACGACATCGCCGCCCACGGCATGAAGCGGCTCAAGGAACGATGCCGACAGCACGACGATGCGCTCCGGCTTCTTTCCAAGTGCGACCTCGCGCCCCATATCGTCCTTGATTACGGCAAAATTTGCGCCCTGTTCCGTCTTCGCCGCTTCCTTCGCACCGCATCCTGCAAGAATTGCAAGCATCACGACCAAAAGGGAAAGAGCAAACGCCCTATAAAAATTTCCGCACATGTTCAAGACCTCCTTCAAGCATTGCGTCGCGTCAGAATCGTCGACAGGTAATTGACCTTCTTATCCTTCTGCGCCTCGATATCATCGATGCGTTCCTCATCGGGCAGGCCGCAGCGGCTCACCATCACGGCATCCTTCGCCAAGCCGCTTTCGCTGAGCATATCAGCGATTTCGGGGAAGTTCTTGTATACTTTCATCAGGACGGCATTGTCCGTCACGGGCAGGATCTTGGCAATCTTCTCGGGCGAAGCCGTCGCCGGAATGATGGAAAGAATATCGTTTCCCTCGACGATCGGATAGCCGAGCTTGCTGCCAATGGCGCAGAACGCCGGAATCCCCGGAATCGTCTCGATCGTCACCGCTTCATGCTCAAGCAGACGATAGACATAGATGTAAGTGCTGTAAAACATCGGATCGCCCAAGGTCAGGAACGCCACATTCTTTCCCACCTCCAAGAGTGCGAGAATCTCCGCCTTGTTCTCCTCCCATGCTTTCGTGGACTCGGCAAAATTCGCAACCATCGGAAAGACCTGATAGACGATCTCGATATCCTTCTTCAAGTAAGGACGCGCGATGGAAAGCGCGACGCTACCGTCCTTCTTCTCCGTCTTGGGCGCGATGAGCACATCTGCCTTCTCCATCGCACGAATTGCCTTGACCGTCAAAAGCTCGGGGTCACCCGGTCCCACGCCAATGCCGAAAAATGTTCCCTTCATACCATACCTCCTATTGCTTCTACAAAAGAACCGCCCGAGCGGGCACAACTGCACCAGCTTCGAGCGGTTCATATTCGCCTCTGGGGGCAATTCCCTCTCGCCATTATATACCATTCCTTCAAGGAATGGCAAGGTCATGTTTAGGAGACTGCAGAGGCATCACAAACATTCATCTCTTGCCTATTTCGGCTCTTCCAAAAGGGCGAGCAATTCGTCGTAATCCTTCTTCAGCTTGTAGTATTCATCGGCAAGCTGCAAAGCGGCGAGCACGCCGATCTTCGTGCCCGAGAAACTGCGGGTCTTTTTGGCGACGTCGCGCATGTTGTCATCCACGAGCTTGGCAAGCTGGCGCACATAGTCGGCAGGTTCATCGCTCTTGAGCGGATACACTTCGCCGAATATCTCAACGACTACCTTCTTCTTTTCCATCGTTTCACCCGCTGTCTTTTCAGGCGCGAAGCTCAGCGCCACATTCTTTTTGGAGCGCCGCCAAGATCTTCGCTACGGCTTCGTCGGCTTCTTCATCCTTCAAGGTCTTGTCCGCCGACTGGAAGTCGACGCTGAATGCCATGCTCTTCTTGCCCTCGGCGACCTGCTCGCCCGTGTAAACGTCGAAGAGGTGCAGATCCTTGAAGAACTTGCCCGCACTCTTTTCGATGGTGCGTGCGAGTCGCGCCGCATCCGTCTGCTCGTCGACGAGCAGTGCGAGGTCGCGCGAGATCGCGGGGAAGCGCGGCAGCGGCTCATAGCGGAAGTTCTTCGCGCGATACTTGAGCAAGGTCTCGACGTCCATCTCGAAGATGTATGCTTTCTTGTGGATGCCGAGCGCTTTCAGGACAGCAGGATGCACCTCGCCGAGCACGGCGATGACCTCCCTGCCCTTCTTGAAGAATGCCGTCTTCCCCGGATGCAGCGCGAAGTGTTCGCCGCTTTCCACCGTATAGTTGGCGATGGAAAGACGCGCGAGGAGTTCTTCCACGACGCCCTTGACATCGTAGAAATCGACGGCTTCATTGTCCTGATTCCAGCCGATCGGATGACGTCTGCCTGCAAGAAACCCTGCGAGCTTCATGATTTCCTCGGGCTGCTCCGTCACGGGCAGCTCCTTCGGCACAAAGATCGGCGCGACCTCGAAGAGGCGCAGATCTTCGTTCTTGCGCGAGAAGTTGCGCTGTGCGTTTTCCAAGAGGTTGGAAAGGAGCGTCGTGCGCACGAGCGGATATTCGTCCGTCAGCGGATTCATGATGGGCACGGCGCGGCGCAGGGAGCTCGCCTGCGGCACCTGCATCTTGTCGAACATGCTCGGATGCGTGAAGCTGAAGGACACGGTTTCCGTCATGCCGAGTCCTGTGAGAATCTCCTTGATGCGGCCGATGAATGCGAGCCTCTCGCTCTGGCGTCCCTGCACGGCTTCGCCGCGCGGGCGCGTCGCGGCAATCTTGTCGTAGCCGTGGATGCGCGCGACTTCTTCAGAGATGTCCTCCATTAAGGTCACATCGCTGCGCCACGAGGGCACACATGCGATGTACGAGCTGCCCTCCTCGCGCACGGCGAAGCCGAGTTTTTCGAGGATGCGCTTCATCTCCGCACCTTCGATCTCCGTGCCGAGACGCGCATTGACCGCCGCCGCGGTGAACGTGACTTCCACTGGCTCTTTCGGCGCGGGATATACGTCGACGACGCCCGAGGCAACCGTGCAGGCGCCCATCTGCTGCAGGAGCTGCGCTGCACGATCGAGCGCACGCACCGTATGCGCGACGTCGACGCCGCGCTCGAAGCGCCCCGACGCCTCGGAGCGAAGGCCAAGAGCGCGGCTCGTGCGGCGAATGCTCGCGCCGTTGAACGCGGCGGCCTCCAGGACGACAGTCTGCGTCGCGTCGGTGACTTCCGATTCCAGACCGCCCATGACACCGGCAAGACCCGCGGCCTTTTCCGCATCGGCAATGACGAGTTCCGTTCCCTTGGCGCGGCGTGAGGAATCGTCGAGCGTATGAAGCTCCTCGCCTTTTGCCGCAAGCCGCGCCGTGAGCTTCTTCCCCGCGATCTGCACCCAATCGTAGGCGTGCATGGGCTGGCCGAATTCCAACATGACGAAGTTCGTGACGTCGACGACATTGTTGATGGCGCGGATGCCTGCATCTTCCAGCCGCTTCGCCATCCATGCGGGCGACGGCGCGATCTTGACGTTCTGCAGGACGCGCGCGGAGAAGCGACTGCAAAGCTCGGGCGCCGCTATGCCGATCTCGATGAGGTCAGAAGCCTTGACGGAGGCGTCTTCTTCGACGCGAATCTCAGGGAACTTCGCCTCGCCTCCCGTGAGCACGGCGGCTTCGCGCACAAGCCCCAAGACACTGAAGCAGTCGCCGCGGTTCGCCGTAAGCTCGAATTCTAGGACGACGCCATCGAGTCCCAATGCCTTGCTCGCCGGAATCCCTACGGGCGTATCGGGCGGCAGGATGTAGATGCCGTCCTTTTGCTCCTCTGTCAGATTCGATTCATCGAGCTTCAGCTCGCCGGCGGAGCAAAGCATGCCGTTCGACACGATGCCGCGCAGTTTGCCCTTCGCAATCTTCAAGCCGTTCGGCAGATGCGCGCCGACGAGCGCGACGGGAACGATGTCACCTTGATGCACGTTGTCCGCGCCCGTCTGAATCGTGACGAGTTCCTTTTGCCCGACATTCATCCGGCAGACGAGAAGATGGTCGGAGTCGGGATTCGGTTCAAGCTTTTCGATGCGTCCCGTGACGACCTTGTCCAGTCCGCTGTCCGCACGCACGACATTCTCCACGGGCACGCCCGCCATCGTGTATTTGTCGGCGAGTTCTTCTGCCGTCTCCTTGAAATCTATATAATCATGAAGCCATTCGATCGATACCTGCATGAAACTTTTCCTCCCCCTCAGAACTGATGCAAGAAGCGCACATCGTTGTCATAGAAGAGCCGCAGATCGTCGATGCCGTAGGAAAGCATGGCGATGCGCTCGACCCCCATGCCGAAGGCGAAGCCCGCGACCTTCTCGGGATCGTAGCCGCTCATCTTGAGGACGTTCGGATGCACCATGCCCGCACCGAGGATCTCTAGCCAGCCCGTGCCCTTGCAGACGCGGCAACCCTCACCGTGACACATGACGCACGAGATGTCAACCTCCGTGCTCGGCTCGGTGAATGGGAAGAAGCTCGGACGAAAGCGCACGCGAGCCTTTTCATCGAAAATCTGACGCAGAAAGTCTTCGAGCGTTCCCTTGAGGTCAGAGAAACGAATGCCCTTGTCGACGACAAGACCCTCAACCTGCGTGAACATAGGCGAATGCGTCGCGTCGTAATCGTCGCGGCGATAGACCCTGCCGGGAGCGATCATCCGGATCGGCGAATTCGGCTCGTGCGCCTGCATCGTGCGCGCCTGCACGGGAGAAGTATGCGTGCGCATGAGAATGTCCTCCGTGATGTAGAAGGAATCCTGCATATCGCGCGCCGGATGATCCTTGGGCAAGTTCAGCGCCTCGAAATTGTAGTGGTCACGTTCGATTTCCGGCCCCTCTTCGACGCTGTAGCCCATCGCCATGAAGATGCTCTTGATGCGCTCCATCGTGACCGTCAGAGGATGCAGATGCCCCAGAGGCTCGCGCCGCCCGGGAAGCGTCACGTCGATCTTCTCACCTGCAAGCTTCGCGGCAAGCGCCTCTTCGGCAAGCGCCGCACGCTTCTTCTCCAACGCGCTTTCAATCGCCGCGCGCGCCTCATTGACGATCTGCCCGAGACGCGGTCTCTCCGCAGGGTCGAGCTTTCCCATGCCGCGTTGGATCGCCGTCAGCTCGCCCTTCTTGCCGAACACCTTGACGCGGATGCCGTCAAGATCTGCGAGCGTCACGCCCGCCGCTTCGATGGCTGCAACGGCGTCCTCGCGAATCTTCGCTATCTTGCCTTCCATAGATGAAATGACCTCCCAAGCTGCAAAACGGCAAAGCAAAAACCTCCGCCCCCGCCAAGGGGCGAAGGTTCGTGTCGCCGCCCCCAAGCACTTCGGGGCATCGCGCCCAGCCGTTCATTATTGTTGCAATACTGATAAAAGTATATTACAGAAGGGAAGAAAAGGCAAATCTTTTACGGAAATTCGCCAGAAAGGCTAGAAATATGGTATACTATACGTTAAACGGAAAAATCATGAGCAAAGGAGCATGAAAAAAATATGCTATTAACCCGTAATTGCGTGGAGCTTCTCGCACCGGCCGGCACCTGGGATGCCCTCGTCGCGGCTGTCGAGGCGGGCGCGGATGCCGTCTATCTGGGCGGCAAGCACTTCAATATGCGCATGCACCACGGCGATACGAATTTCGACAACGAGATGCTGAAAAAAGCCGTCGACTTTACGCACGAACACGGCGTCAAGCTCTATATCACCTTGAACAATCTCATCAGCGAGGAAGAGCTTCCCGCCCTGCGCGAATATCTGCTCTACCTGCAGGAGATCCGCCCCGACGCGATCCTCGTGCAGGACTTCGCCGTGCTTGAGCTGAAAAAGGAACTGGGCATCGACATCCCGCTGCACACCTCGGTCATGATGAATACGCACAACGAGGCGGCGATTGAAAAACTCAAGGAATACGGCATCACGCGCATCGTTGTCGGGCGCGAGATGACGCTCTCTGAACTGAGCCTCTTCAAGGAACGCACGGGGCTAGAAGTCGAATACTTCATGCACGGCGACATGTGCATGTCCGAGAGCGGCCAGTGCATCCATTCGGGCGTGCTCTTCGGTCAGAGCGGCAACCGCGGCCGCTGTCTGAAGCCCTGCCGCTGGGCGTATGAGCTGATCGACGAGGAGACGGGCGAGGTCTTGGATGCCGAGAGCGAAGGCCCGTACAAGCTCGCTTTGAAGGACATGTGCATGTATCGCAACATCCCCGAGCTCATTCAGGCAGGCGTTCACTCCTTCAAGATCGAGGGACGCATGCGCCCGGCGGAGTTCATCCGCCGCATCGTGCGCACCTACCGCAAGGCGATTGACAGCTACATCGCCGATCCTTTCGGCTACCAAGTCGACGAAGCGGGCTGGCGCGACCTCTTCGACAACCGTGCGCGCGACTTCACGACGACGTTCGCCTTAGGGCCGACGACAGCACGCGACATCGGCTTTGACGGCACGCGAGAACCTCGCTTCTTCAGCGAGGCCGTGAAGGAGCCGGGCTTCCAGGACGACATTCTGAAGGCGGAGCGCCCCATCGCACGCGAGAATGCGCCCCATCGCCGTCTCTCGGTGCGCGTCGGCGACATCGAAGGCGCACGCGCCGCCATCGAGAGCGGCGCCGATGCCGTCTACGTCGGCGGCGAGGCATTCCGCCCGAAGAAGCCGTGGCGGCTCACGGACATCGAATCTGTCATCGAAACGGCGAATGAATCGGGCGCAAAGGTCTTTGTCAATACGCCGCGCACAACGATGCGCCGCGAATGCGGCGAGCTCGAGCAGTTCTTCACGGCACTCGAACGCCTGCAGCCCGCAGGTGTCCTTGTCAGCAACCTCGGCTCGCTGCGCCTCGCCCAGACGATCACGAGCCTGCCCGTGCAGGCCGATCTCTCGTTCAACCTCTTCAACCATCTCGCCGCGAAGTTCCTCAAGGAAAACGGTCTTGCCATGGCGGCATCCTCCTTCGAGCTTTCCTTCGAGCAGCTTCGAAGCCTCGTTGAAGCCTCGGAACTTCCCATCGAAACGGTCGTGCATGGCTCTTACGAATCCATGATCCTCGATCACAACCTGCCCGAGATGTCCTTGGGCAACTACGACCCGCTGAAGAATCCCGAATTTCTCGATCGCCGCTATGCACTGCGCGACAGGGCGGGCGAGGTTCATTCCATCCGCATCGACCAGTTCGGGCGCAACCACCTCTACTTCGCGAAGGATCTGTGTCTTTATCCGTACCTTGAGAAGTTCAACGGCATCGCCTCCTACCGCATTGAGGCGCAGGACTACGCGCCTGCGCTTGTCTCTCTCGTCACGAAGACGTACCGCGAGGCGCTCGATGCGCTCTCGCGCGGGGAAAAGGCTTTCGATGAATCCGCGCTCGCCGCACTCGCCGAAAAGAGTCCGCGCGCTTTCGGTCTCGGCATCTACCGTTTCCGCGAGTCAAAGGATTCGATCTAAAAAAGCGCGGATGAATCCAACGCTCATTTCGTTCACGCTCCCCTAAGGAGGTCATTATTTGAAAGAATACATCGGTGCCGAAGCCATCCTCGAAAAGAAGAAGAAGTACATCATGCCCTGTCTCGGCCACTTCTACCGTGAGCCGCGCCAAATCGTGCGCGGCTCCATGCAGTACCTCTTCGACAGCGAGGGCAGGAAGTATCTCGACTGTTTCGCGGGTGTTTCCGTCATCAACTGCGGCCACTGCAATCCCGAGATTACGGAGAAGGTCACAAAGCAGGTCGAAACATTGCAGCATGTCTGCAACATCTACTTGACGGAGAACTTCGTGAACCTCGCCGAAAAACTCGCCGAGATCACGCCCGGCGACCTGCAGAAGAGCTTCTTCTGCTCGACGGGCACGGAAGCGACGGAGGGCGCTGCGCTGCTCGCGACCATTCACACGGGAAGCAGCGAGTTCATCGCACTCCGAAACGGTCTGCACGGGCGCACAAAGCTCACGATGAGCCTTACGGGCATCGGCATGTGGCGCACCGATCCGAACCCCGTCGGCGGCATCCAGTTTGCACCGAACCCCTACTGCTACCGCTGTCCGCTCGGCAAGACGCATCCAGAATGCGGCCTTGCCTGCGCCGATGAGGTCGAGACGATCATCCGGACGGCGACGAGCGGCAGGCCCGCCGCCTTCATCGCCGAAAGCATCCAGGGCAACGCCGGCATCATCGTGCCACCTAAAGGATACTTCCAGCGCGTCAAAGAAATCATCTCGTCCTACGGCGGTCTCTTCATCGCGGACGAGGTACAGACGGGATTTGCTCGCACGGGCAGGATGTTCGCCATCGAGCACGCGGGCGTCGTGCCCGACATCATGTGCGTCGCCAAGGCGCTCGGCAACGGACAGCCCATCTCCGCCTTCATCGCGAGTGCCAAGGTCGCTGACAGCTACACGAAGCCCGGCGCCTCAACCTTGGGAGGCAACCCCGTTTCGAGTACGGCAGGACTCGCCGTCCTCAACTACATCGAGGAGCATCACCTCGCCGAAAATGCCGAAGCGCGCGGCAAACAATTGCGCAAGGGACTCGCCGAAATTCAGAAGCGCCACCCGATCATCGGCGACATCCGCGGCCTCGGCCTTATGACGGGCGCAGAATTCGTCCACAGCGACAAGCGCCCCGCCCCTGAAGAGCTGGACACAGTGCTCGAAGAGCTCAAAGATCGCGGCTTCATCGTCGGCAAGAACGGCGTCGCCAGAAACGTCATGGCGTTCCAGCCGCCGCTCATCATCACGGAAGAGAATATCAACGACGTGCTCAATGCCCTTGAGCACGTGTTGGTGAAGTTCAAGTTGTAGAAACAGCAGTCTTCCACATAAAAAATCCCGCGAGTGCCAAAACTCGCGGGATTTTTTTACAGGAAAATCGCTCTCAAGCGCTGATATTTTCTTCTGTCGCTTTGTCTTCCTTCTCTTCGACAGCTTCTTCCGCATTGAGCGTCGGCTCTTCCATCGACGTCTCCTCGGACTCAGCCGCCATTTCCTCGCCGTCGCCTTCGGGCGGCTCAGGCGCGGGCGGATTCGGATCGACAACCGCAATGTTGCGGTAGCGTCCCATGCCCGTTCCGGCAGGAATCAGCTTGCCGATGATGACATTCTCTTTCAGACCGATCAGAGGATCGACCTTGCCCTTGATGGCAGCGTCCGTGAGAACGCGCGTCGTTTCCTGGAAGGAGGCTGCCGACAGGAAGGAATCCGTCGCGAGCGACGCCTTCGTGATGCCGAGGAGAATCGGCTTCGCGACAGCAGGCTCGCCGTCGGCCTCGATGGCGACGGCATTCGCCGCTTCAAAGGAGTTGATGTCGACGTATTCGCCGGGCAGGAAACTCGTCGTGCCCGCCTCCTCGATCTTCACCTTGTGCAGCATCTGACGCACCATGACTTCGATGTGCTTGTCGTTGATCTCAACACCCTGCGACTTGTAAACCTTCTGCACCTCGTAGACGAGGTAGCGCTGCGTATCGCGCAAACCGCAGACGCGCAGGATATCGTGCGGATTGATCGATCCTTCCGTCAGACGGTCGCCCGGCATGAGATGGTCGCCGTCGTGCAGGGCGAGGCGTGCACCGTAGGGAATCGCGTACTCGCGCGATTCGCCCGATTCGGGAACGATCAGGAGCTTTCTCATGCCCTTGCCCGTATCCGTGATCTCAACCGTTCCTTCGATCTCAGCAATGATCGCATGGTGCTTGGGCTTTCTCGCTTCAAACAGTTCTTCAACGCGCGGCAGACCCTGCGTAATGTCTTCACCCGCGACACCGCCTGTATGGAACGTGCGCATCGTGAGCTGCGTGCCCGGCTCGCCGATCGACTGCGCGGCAATCGTGCCGACAGCCTCACCGACCTCGACCTCCGTCTGGTTCGCGAGATCGCGTCCGTAGCATTTGACGCAGACGCCGAACTGCGATTTGCATGTCAAGACGCTGCGGATGGACACGCGCTCGCGCACCGCCGCAATCTTCTTGGCAAGCGCCTCGTCGATCGCATCGTTGAGCGAAGCGACCTTCTCGCCCGTCTCGGGATTGAAGATGTCCTCTGCCAGCACGCGGCCTGTGATGCGATCCTCCAACGACTCAATGATGCCGTTGCCTTCCTTGATGGCTTCGACCTCGATGCCGCGCACATTGTTGTTGCGCACCTTGAGCTCCTTGGCGTCGCTCGCAAGGATGGCCTCGATCTGCTCTTCCGTCAAATCGACGGCGGCGGGAACGATCTCCGTGCCTTCGCTGTCTGTGACGGCATAGCGCGTTTCCTTGCCGAGCATTTCGTGAATCATAGCGTGCTTGATTTCCGCACGGCGCGCCTCGTCCGGCTCGCCAAGGGCAATCTTCTCCGAGACCATCGTGCTGCTGATGATGGCTTCGGAGGTCAGGGAAGAGCCGCGCAGGACAATCTCATGCACATCTTCCTCGGCAAGAAGTTCCAAATCGCCTTCCGTCAGCACCGTGTCCTTCGGCAGCAGCAGTTCATCCGTCGCAGGACTCATGATGTCCGCTGCCGTCAGGCGGCCGACGAGCTGCTCATCGAGGATCTCGATGGCGTCCGCCGCCGATTCCGCCAACCTCGCCCGCTCGCGCAGCAAGTTGATGCTCTCCACATCGCAGTCGTCCTCGCGCACGATGACGTCCTGTGCGACATCAACGAGACGGCGCGTGAGGTAGCCCGAGTCCGCCGTACGAAGAGCCGTATCGGCAAGACCCTTTCTCGCGCCGTGCGAGGAGATGAAGTAGTCGGAAACCGTAAGACCCTCGCGGAAGTTCGCCGTGATCGGCAGGTCGATGATCTTGCCCGACGGGTCGGCCATGAGGCCGCGCATGCCGGCGAGCTGACGCATCTGCTGCTTGTTGCCGCGCGCGCCCGAATCCGCCATCATGAAGATGGGGTTGAAGGCATCCATGTTGTCCATCATGGCGTCCGTCACATCGTCCGTCGCCTGCGTCCAAAGCGCGATGACCTTGTTGTAGCGCTCTTCGTCCGTGATCAAACCACGGCTGAACTGGCGCTCGATGCCGTTGACCTGTTTCTTCGTCGCCGCGAGGATGTCCTGCTTCTTCTCGGGCACGATGATGTCGGAAATCGCGACCGTCATGCCCGCAAGGCACGCATAGTGATAGCCAAGGTTCTTGACGTCGTCAATGACGACGGCCGTACGTGCTGCTCCGAAGTGGTCGAAGCAGTTTGCCACGAGCTTGCCGAGCTGCTTCTTGTCCATACGGATGCCGAGGCACCACTGCCCCGTCTCTTCATCCTTGTGGTAATAGCGAAGCTCCTGCGGCAGGATCTCGTTGAAGATCATGCGCCCGAGCGAAGTCTTGACAAGGCCGTATCCCTCGATGCGCGCCTGGATCTCCGCCTGCAGCGCAAGCTCCTGATGCTGATACATCAAAAGCGCTTCCTCGATGCCCGTGACGATCTTGCCTTCGCCTAGGGCGCCAGGACGCAGGATTGTCAGATAGTAGGAGCCGAGCACCATGTCCTGCGTCGGCACGATAATCGGTCTGCCGTCCTTCGGCGCAAGGATGTGGTTCGCGGCGAGCATGAGGATGCGCGCCTCTGCCTGTGCCTCTGCCGACAGCGGCAGATGAATCGCCATCTGGTCGCCGTCGAAGTCCGCATTGTACGCCGTGCACGCGAGCGGATGAAGCTTCAGCGCACGGCCTTCCGTCAATACCGGCTCGAATGCCTGGATGCCGAGGCGATGCAACGTCGGAGCACGGTTCAGGAGGACAGGATGCTCCTTGATGACCTCTTCAAGCATATCCCAGACCTCTGGGCGTGCGCGCTCAACCATGTGCTTGGCGCTCTTGATGTTCTGTGCGAGAGCGGAACTCACGAGCCGCTTCATGACGAAAGGCTTGAAGAGTTCGAGCGCCATCTCCTTCGGCAAACCGCACTGGTGGAGCTTTAGCTCAGGGCCGACGACAATAACGGAGCGTCCCGAGTAGTCGACGCGCTTGCCGAGAAGGTTCTGACGGAAGCGTCCCTGCTTGCCCTTGAGCATGTCGGAAAGCGACTTCAGCGGGCGGTTGCCCGGTCCCGTGACGGGGCGGCCGCGGCGGCCATTGTCGATCAAAGCGTCGACGGCTTCCTGCAGCATGCGCTTCTCGTTGCGCACGATGATGTCCGGCGCACCGAGATCGAGGAGACGCTTCAATCGGTTGTTGCGGTTGATGACGCGGCGGTAGAGATCGTTCAAATCACTCGTCGCAAAGCGTCCGCCGTCGAGCTGCACCATGGGGCGAAGCTCAGGTGGAATGACGGGAACGGCGTCGAGCACCATCCATGAGGGCTGATTGCCCGACTTGCGGAATGCCTCGACGACTTCCAGGCGGCGGATCGCGCGAATCTTACGCTGTCCGCTGACCTCGCGCAAGTCTTTCCTGAGCTCCTCGTTCATCTTATCGAGATCGAGCTCCACGAGAAGCTCCTTCACAGCCTCAGCGCCCATGCCGACACGGAAGGCGCTGCCATACTTGGCGCGGTTATCGCGGTATTCGCTCTCCGTCAAGAGCTGCTTCTTGATGAGCGGCGTATCGCCTGGGTCAAGGACGATGTAGGAAGCGAAGTAGAGAACCTTTTCCAACGCGCGCGGGGAAATGTCCAAGATGAGTCCCATGCGGCTCGGTATGCCCTTGAAGTACCAGATATGGGAAACAGGAGCAGCAAGCTCAATGTGGCCCATGCGCTCGCGACGCACTTTGGCGCGCGTCACCTCGACGCCGCAGCGGTCGCAGACGACGCCCTTGAAGCGAATCCTCTTGTACTTGCCGCAGTGGCATTCCCAATCGTGCGTCGGTCCGAAGATGCGCTCGCAGAAGAGCCCGTCGCGCTCGGGTTTCAGCGTGCGGTAGTTGATCGTCTCCGGCTTCTTGACCTCACCATAGGACCACTCACGGATCTTGTCCGGTGATGCCAGACCGATGCGCATCGAGTCAAATTCGTTTACATCCAACAACGAGGGTTCACTCCCTTCTACTTATCCGAGAAATCGTCATCGCTCATCACATCGTCCGCGATGTCATCCATCTCCCCCATAGTCTCGAAACTGCTGAAATCGGCAATGATCTCATCGCCGTTCAACTCCTCGGAGGATTCTTCCTCGGTTTCTTCACCCGCTTCAGCGTCCGCAGGCGGCTGTTCCTTATCTTTCTGCGCAGCGACTCCCGCGACGTCGAGGTCGAGTTCGTGCGCCGTCGCATTGATATCGTCGTCATCGTCGTGGATGACGATCTCCTGTGCGTCTTCCGTGAGTACCTTGATGTCAAGGCCAATGCTCTGCAGTTCCTTGATGAGCACCTTGAACGATTCGGGCACGCCAGGTTCCGGGATATTCTCGCCCTTGACGATGGCCTCGTACGTCTTGACGCGGCCAACGACATCGTCGGATTTCACCGTGAGGATTTCCTGCAGGGTGTACGCCGCGCCGTAGGCCTCAAGCGCCCAGACCTCCATCTCACCGAAGCGCTGGCCGCCGAACTGCGCCTTGCCGCCCAACGGCTGCTGCGTGACGAGCGAGTACGGCCCCGTCGAACGCGCATGAATCTTGTCGTCGACGAGATGATGGAGCTTGAGCATGTAAACGCAGCCAACCGTCACACGATTTTCAAACGGCTCTCCCGTGCGTCCGTCGTAGAGGATTGTCTTGCCATCCTCGGGCAGTCCTGCGGCGCGAATCGTGCCGAACACTTCGGCATCACCCGCGCCGTCGAAGACGGGCGTCGCGATGTGGATGCCCGCGACGTCCGGCTTCGGCACGCCATGCGTCTCGACATCGTAGCCGATCGAGCGCAGGCGCTCGCCCACCGTCGGGTCACCCGCCTTGATCTGCATGCCGAGGGCGCGCACCGCCATGCCCAGATGCGTTTCCAGGATCTGTCCGATGTTCATGCGCGAAGGCACGCCCAACGGGTTGAGCACGATATCGACCGGCGTGCCGTCCGGCAGGAATGGCATGTCCTCCTGACGCATGATGCGCGAGACGACGCCCTTGTTGCCGTGACGGCCGGACATCTTGTCACCGACCGAGATCTTGCGCTTCTGCGCGATGTAGACGCGCACGAGATGATTGACGCCCGGCGGCAGCTCGTCGTTGTTCTCACGGCTGAACGACTTGACGTCGACGATCTTTCCCGCTTCGCCGTGCGGCACGCGAAGCGATGTGTCGCGCACCTCGCGCGCCTTTTCGCCGAATATGGCCCGCAGCAGGCGTTCTTCCGCCGTCAGCTCCGTCTCGCCCTTCGGCGTGACCTTGCCGACGAGGATGTCGCCCGGCAGCACGTCGGCGCCGATGGAAATGACGCCGTTTTCATCGAGATCCTTCAGTGCATCGCCCGAAACGTTCGGGATGTCGCGCGTGATCTCTTCCGAACCGAGCTTCGTATCGCGCGCATCGCATTCGTATTCCTCGATGTGGATGGATGTGTAGAGGTCGCGCTTTACAAGGTTCTCCGAAAGGAGTATGGCATCCTCGTAGTTGTAACCTTCCCACGGCATATAGGCAACGATGATATTGTAACCGAGCGCAAGCTCGCCGTGATCCGTCGCAGGACCGTCGGCGATCGGCTGCTTCTCGAAGACCTCCTCGCCCTTATGGACAATCGGCACCTGGTTGATGCATGTGCCCTGGTTCGAGCGCTGGTACTTCTGAAGTTTGTAAATGTCGAGATCGCCCTCGTGCGTGCGCACCTGAATCTGATCGGCCGTGACCTTCTCGATGACGCCCGCACGCTTCGCGAGAATCATGACGCCCGAGTCGCACGCCGCCTTGTACTCCATGCCCGTGCCGACGAGAGGCGCCTGCGTGCGCAGAAGCGGCACGGCCTGACGCTGCATGTTCGCTCCCATTAGGGCGCGGTTCGCATCGTCGTTTTCGAGGAACGGAATCATCGCCGTGGCGATGGAGACGACCTGCTTCGGTGAAACGTCCATGTAGTCGACGCGATCGCGCGCCACGAGAACCGTCTCCTCATTGTAACGCGCCGTGACGCGCTCGTTGACAAACCAGCCGTTTTCGTCGAGCGGTTCGTTCGCCTGCGCGATGACGATCTTGTTCTCCTCGTCTGCCGTCAGGTAGCGCACATCGTCCGTCACGCGGTGCGCCGCCTTGTCCACCTTGCGGTACGGCGTCTCCATGAAGCCGAACTGGTTGACGCGCGCGTAGTTCGACAGCGAACCAATGAGGCCAATGTTCGGACCTTCCGGCGTCTCGATCGGGCACATGCGTCCATAGTGGGAGTTGTGGACGTCTCGCACCTCGAAGCCTGCGCGCTCGCGCGACAGACCGCCGGGGCCGAGCGCTGAGAGGCGGCGCTTGTGCGTAAGTTCCGACAGCGGATTGTGCTGATCCATGAACTGCGAGAGCTGAGACGAGCCAAAGAACTCCTTGATTGCCGCGACGACAGGACGAATGTTGATGAGCGCCTGCGGCGTGATGACGTCGATATCCTGGATCGTCATGCGTTCCTTGACCACGCGCTCCATGCGCGAAAGGCCAATGCGGAACTGGTTCTGCAAAAGTTCGCCGACGGAGCGCACGCGGCGATTGCCCAGATGATCGATGTCGTCCGTCGTACCGACGCCGTCCATGAGGTTCAGCAGATAGTTGATGGACGCCATGACGTCGTTGCACGTGATCGTGCGATGATTGTAAGGAAGCGTGCGCGAGCACAAAACCTTCATGCTCTTGCCGTCGCCCGTCTGCGTGCGCGCAAAAAAGACGGCGGGCTTATCCTCGCCGAAAAGCGCATCCTCCTGCTCCGCTGTGATGTTTTCAAGCATCGCCTCGTCGACGGCGACGTCAGCCGGCACGACGACCTCGCCCGTATCCTTGTCCACGATGGGCTGCGCGAGCACCCTGCCGAGAATGCGGCGCTTCCAGCCCAGCTTCTTCGTCAGCTTGTAGCGACCGACCATCGCGAGATCGTAGCGCTTGGGATCGAAGAAAAGGCTGTCGAGGAGCTGCTGCGCATTGTCGACCGTAGGCGGCTCGCCGGGGCGCAGACGCTTGTAGATCTCGACGAGAGCCTCCTCCTTGGAGCTTGCGCCGTCGCGCTCCAGCGTTGCCTGGATGCGCTCATCGTAGTTGAACAGCTCGGCGATCGCACTGTTGGAGCTGTAGCCGAGCGCACGCACAAGGATGGTCACGGGCAGTTTCCTCGTGCGGTCGATGCGTACGGAAATGACGTCGTTCGCATCCGTTTCCAGCTCAATCCACGCGCCGCGGTTCGGAATGATCGTCGCGTTATAGAGCTTCTTGCCCGTGGTGTCGATCGTCTCACCGTAGTAAGCGCCCGGCGAACGCACGAGCTGGCTGACGATGACACGCTCCGCGCCGTTGATGATGAAGGTTCCTGTATCAGTCATGAGCGGGAAATCACCCATGAACACTTCCTGTTCCTTGATTTCGCCCGTCTCGCGATTGATCAGGCGCACGTTGACGCGCAGCGGCGCTGCGAGCGTAACGTCCCTCTCCTTGCACTCATCAAGCTCGTACTTCGGCTCGCCGAGCGAGAAGTCTTCAAAGGACAGCACAAGATTTCCAGTAAAATCTTGAATCGGTGAAATATCCTGGAAGATCTCCCGCAGGCCCTCCTTCAAGAACCATTCGTAGGAGTTCCTCTGAATATCCAAAAGATGCGGCATATCCATGACTTCCTTGATCCTTGCATAGGTATACCTGTTTCTCTTGCCCACCGGCACAGGACTAAACATTAAATCCCTCACCCCTTAGCCAAATATCGGTCTATAACCAAAAGCACGCAAAAAAGACAACGAAGGACAGGAAAGCCAAAAAAAGACAAGGCATAAAACTGTCGCTTGATACCTTGTCCGCTCTCTCCCATCTTGCTCGCTATCATTCGGGAAGCGCTGATAAATGCAGCGATTCCTTTACGTTTATTCAGTTCTCATGCGTCCAACAATGCGTTAAACGCGCAAATGCGCATAGTTGGAATAACATACACGCTGTAATAAGTGATTCTAGCATGGGATTATCCAATATTCAATGGGTCTTTTCTCCCTTAAGAAAATTTTTCACAGATTTATTCACGATAGGCGATCGCATTCTCCTCGCACCAATCACGCGCAAGCGCGAGAAGACTCGACGAAAGATGTGCCTGCCAGGCCGCCGCCAAGGAAAGGCTCTGCACCGCACGTCGAAAGCGCAGCCGGGCAGAAGCGCCGCGCAGGGTTTCCTCAAGGGCAACACGCGCCTCCTGAGGCACCTTTTCTGCAAAAGTCTGCATGATGGAGCGAATCTCTGCATCGTAGATGTCGGGCAGCGGCACATAGCGCTGCCAATCCTCCTCAATGGAAAGCAGCCGTTCCATGCGCACTTCCTCCCGAGACGTCGCTTCGGCTCGCGCGTCGGATTCGTCTTCTCCCATCAAGATGATGCGCCCATCACGCGTATCGGCATAGCCCTGCAATACATCTGTCTTTTCCAGTGCAGCGGCCAGCTCCTGCAAAGAGATTTCCAACAATGTCCCTCCCCGTCATACGAGATCGTACATCTTTTCCGTGCGGTCGAGGATAGCGTCACGCCGCTCCTTGCTCGCGGCAAAGTAGCGATGCACGGCTTCACGATCGCCCGCTTCGATGGAAGCGATGACCGTTCCGAGGATCGCCTGCAGATCGCGCAAGTGACCCGTGATTGCCTCTCGGTTCGTCATGCAGATATCCGCCCACATATCGGCGTTCGAAGATGCGATGCGTGTCGTATCCTTGAAGCCGCCACCTGCGAGCTTCAGGCACGATTCCATGTCGCCTTCGCTCTGGTTGAGGAGCGTCACAAGTGCCGCTGCCGTCACATGCGGCACATGGCTGATGATTGAAGCGCAGCGATCATGCTTTTGTATATCGAGGCGCAGGAAGTTCGCCTCCGTATTCGAAAGCACCGACATCAATTTCTCGTGCGCCTCGGGCGGCGCTCCCGTATCCTCGACGATGACGTAAGCCTTGTGCCGGAAGAGGTCGGCGGACGCCGCCTCGACGCCGCTCTTCTCGCGCCCCGTCATCGGATGGCCCGCGATGTAGTGGACGCCCGCGGGCAGAATGCCCTGGATGTGCTGCCAAAGATATGCCTTCGTGCTTCCCGCATCCGTCAAGATCGCGCCTTTCTTGAGATACGGCACGATTCGTTCCAGCATCGGCGTCATCTGCAGCACGGGCGTCGCCAGAAACACGATGTCAGCACCCTCGACGACTTCACGAACGTCGGGCGACGCCATGTCGACAGCGCCGCGCTTTACGGCAAGATCCATGGACTTCTGCGTGCGGCAGAGTCCCGTGATGAAGATGTCCGCTCCGAGCTTCTCCTTTAAGCAAAGTCCCAAAGAGCCGCCGATGAGTCCGACGCCGATGATAGCCAGTTTCATCTTCATGCCTCGCGCCCCATGAAGCGTGCAATGTCACGCACATCTTCCATCGTCTTCTGGAAATTCTCGGGCGTCAGGGACTGGTCGCCGTCCGAAAGCGCGACTTCAGGATGCGGATGAACCTCGATGATGAGACCGTCCGCACCGGCCGCGATTGCCGCACGCGCCATCGCGGGCACCATCTGCCAACGCCCTGTGCCGTGGCTCGGGTCGACGATGATCGGCAGGTGCGAGATCTCCTTGATGGCAGCGACGGCGCTCAGATCGAGCGTATTGCGCGTATACGTCTCGTAAGTGCGTATGCCGCGCTCACAGAATACGACGTTGTCGTTACCGCCGGCCATGATGTACTCCGCCGCGTTGAGCCACTCGCTGATGGTCGCGGAAAGGCCGCGCTTCAAGAGTACAGGCGTATGCACCTTGCCGACTTCTTTGAGCAGCTGGAAGTTCTGCATGTTGCGCGCACCGATCTGGATCATGTCGGCATACTTCGTGATCAGTTCGACGTCGTTGATGTTCACGATCTCCGTCACGACCTTGAGCCCCGTCTTGTCCGCCGCCTCGCGCAGCATCTTCAGCCCCTCTTCCGCCAGTCCTTGGAAATCATAGGGCGAAGTGCGCGGCTTGAAGGCACCGCCGCGCAGGAACTTGGCGCCGTACTTCTTCACGCACTCGGCCGCTTCCATGAGCTGCTCCATGCTCTCGACAGCGCACGGTCCCGCCATGACCGTCAAGTGCCCCGCGCCGATCTTCACGCCTCCGACGTCGATGACGGTGTCTTCGGGCTTGAACTCGCGGCTTACAAGTTTGTACTTCTCCGTGATGCGCACCGTCTTTTCCACCCCGTCGAGAGAATTCATCTGCAGTCCTGCAATGATCTTTTTGTCACCGATCACGCCGACGATCGTGCGTTCATCGCCTTCCGAAAGATGGTACTTGAGACCGGCTCGCGTGATTTTCTGCTCCACTTTCTCAAGGTTTTCCTTTGTCGACGTCGGACTCATTACAATGATCATGACACAACCTCCTGCAAAATCAATGACTGTTCGCGTCCGCAGCCTCCCGCACCATGGCGATCTCGTCACAGTTCGGAAACTTCGGACAGTCGATGCATTCCTTCCAGACCTTCTGCGGCAACTCCTCCTTGGCAACGATATGGAAACCGAGCGTCTTGAAGAAGCCCGGCTTGTACGTCAATGTGAAGAATCGCCGCACGCCGAGTGCACGCCCTTCCTCCATGAGCCGATGCACGATTTCCGATCCGATGCCGCAGCGTGCAAGCGCAGGGTCGACCGCCATCGTGCGAACCTCTGCGAGGCCGTCCCACATCATGTGCAGGCCGCCGACGCCGACGATCTTGCCCTCATCATCTTCGGCAACGATCATATCGCGCAGCGTCTCGTAGAGGGTGTTGCGCGAACGTGCGAGCATCGCGCCGTCCGCCGCATAGTCGTTCACGAGATGAAAGATGCTCTCCACATCAGCGAACACGGCCTTTCTGTACTTCAAAATCTTTCCCCCATTCGCTGCTCACTCACGGCTTGGGCAGACATCCGCGAGCGGACACTCGCCGCAGAGCGGGCGATTCGCCTTGCATATGCGCCTGCCGTGGTAGATGAGCCAGTGGTGCGCCGCACTCCACTTTTCGCGCGGAATCGCCTTCATCAGCCCCTTCTCCACCGCGAGCGGCGTCTCGCCCACAGCGAGCTTCAAGCGGTTCGCTATGCGAAAAACGTGCGTATCGACGGCGATGGCGGGGCGGCCGAAAGCGACGCTCGTCACGACGTTCGCCGTCTTCCTGCCGACGCCCGGCAATTTGAGGAGCGTATCGTAGTCGGACGGCACCTCGCCGCCGAACTCCTCGACGAGCGTGCGGCACGTCGCCATGATATTCTTCGCCTTGTTGCGGAAAAGTCCGCAGTCCTTTATTTCCTCTTCAAGCCCCGAAATCCCCAAGGCGACGATGGCCGCAGGCGTCGCCGCCTTCTTGAAGAGCCGCGCCGTCGTGATGTTCACGCGCTTGTCCGTGCACTGCGCCGACAGGATGACGGCGATCAGCAGCTCGAAAGGATTGCTGAAATGCAGCTCAGGCTTGGCGCCGCGGTACGTCTCTTCGAGGATTTCCAGCTGCTTTTCGCGTATCTTCTTCGTGACTCGCATCGCGCCCTCAGTTCGTCAGACTGCGCACGGGCGCCGGGATTCGTCCGCCGCGCGCGACGAAAGCCTCCGAGCTGAAGGCGTCCTTAACGGGCATGATCGGGCAGCGCCCCAAGAGGCCTCCCCACTCCACCTCGTCGCCAACCTTCTTTCCGGGCACGGGGATGATGCGCACCGCCGTCGTCTTGTTGTTGATCATGCCGATCGCCGCCTCGTCCGCGATGATTCCCGAAATTGTTGCCGCCGACGTATCGCCCGCGACCGCGATCATGTCGAGGCCGACGGAGCAGACGCACGTCATCGCTTCAAGCTTTTCCAGCGAGAGACTGCCGCGTGCCACAGCGTCGATCATGCCCGCATCCTCGCTGACAGGAATGAACGCGCCCGACAGACCGCCTACATGCGAAGATGCCATGAGGCCGCCCTTCTTGACCGCATCGTTTAAGAGCGCGAGCGCTGCTGTCGTGCCGGGAGCACCGCAGCTTTCGAGTCCCATCTCCTCTAAGATGTGCGCGACGCTGTCGCCGACTGCCGACGTCGGTGCAAGCGAGAGGTCGATGATGCCGAAGGGCACGCCGAGCCGCTTCGACGCCTCGCGTGCCACGAGCTGTCCGACGCGCGTGATCTTGAACGCCGTGCGCTTGATCATCTCCGCCACCTCGGAGAAATCAGCGCCCTTGATGTCCTCCAAGGCGCGCTTCACGACGCCCGGCCCGCTGACGCCGACGCTCACGACCTTATCCGCCTCGGAAACGCCGTGGAAAGCGCCCGCCATGAAGGGATTGTCCCCCGGTGCATTGCAGAAAACGACGAGCTTCGCGCAGCCGATGGCCGCCTGATCGCGCGTCAGTTCCGCCGTACGCTTGATGACCTCGCCCATCTCGCGCACGCAGTCCATGTTGATGCCCGCCTTCGTCGAACCGACGTTGACCGAGGAACAGACGAGATCTGTTGAAGAAAGCGCCTGCGGGATGGACGAGATGAGCACCTGATCGCCGTGCGTATATCCCTTTTCCACGAGCGCGGAAAAACCGCCGATGAAGTTGATGCCGATCTCCTTCGCCGCACGATCGAGCGCTTCGGCTACGGGAACGTAGGAATCCGTCTTGCAGGCGTCCGCCGCGATGGCGATCGGCGTGACGGAAACGCGCTTGTTGATGATGGGGATGCCGTACTCCGCCTCGATGTCCTTGCCTGTTTGCACAAGGAATTCCGCCGATTTCGTGACCTTGTCGTAGACGTTGCGGCAGAACTGCTCGATGTTCGGATGCGCGCAGTCGCGGAGCGAAATGCCCATCGTGATCGTGCGCACGTCGAGCTTGTTCTCCGTAATCATGCGGTTTGTTTCTAATATATCGTCAATGGTAATCACAGAAAGACCTCCTGCAGCATGCTAAAAAACCGTCCAAGTCCTCAAACCTTGTGCATCGCGTTGAAAATATCCTCATGCTGCGTCTTGATCTCGACGCCGAGCGCTTCGCCCTTCTCCTGCAAAAGCTGCCGCACAGCAGCGAGCTCGATCTTGCTGCCCGCCATATCAGCGATCATGACCATATTAAAAAAGCCGTCCATGATGTTCTGGTTGATACTCAGAATGTTGACGCCGTTTTCAGCCAAGAGCGTGCTGACTGCCGCGATGATGCCCACACTGTCCTTGCCGACGATCGTAACCACGATTTTCATTTACAACCCCTCATTCTTTCCGACAATGCGATATGCACTGCCGCAGTTTTCTGTTTGAAATGCTATGTTTTTTCATTATATCAGTCAAATGCTGAAAATCCAAGAGGGCGCGTCTCCCAAATTGTTTTTTGCATCCGTTTCCGTTATAATGAGAGGAGCATTTCCTGACACAATGCAAAAATTCATTCTTACATCATCAAGGAGGCCATTCTTTTGAGGGAACTTAGCTTTTTCAACGATCATTTCTATGCACCGGGCGAGGCGCAGGTCGACATCGAGGACCGCGGCTATCAGTTCGGCGACGGCATCTACGAGGTCACGCACGTCTACAACGGCAAGCTCTTCGCCTTCGACCGCCACCTCGCACGCTTCCGCCGCTCCATGCGCGAGATGCACATCCCCATCACCTATATGGACGAAGAACTCACCGCCATTCACAACGACCTCATCGAAAAGAGCGGCATCAAGAGCGGCGCGATCTACTTCCAAGTCACGCGCGGCACGGCAGCGCGCGCCTTCCCCTTCCCCGGTCGTGCCACGCCGAACCTCTCGATGACGATCCGCGAGAGCACGCCGAACCGTGAGCAGCAGGAACGCGGCATCTCTCTCACGCTCGCCGAAGACATCCGCTGGCTGCGCTGCGACATCAAGTCTCTGAACCTTCTCGGCGCCGTCTTTGCCAAGGAAAAGGCGAAAGCGGAAGGATGCGAAGAGGCTCTTCTCTACCGCAAGGACACGGGGCTCGTCACCGAGGGCGCGAGCAGCACCTTCTTCCTCATCAAGGACGGCGTCGTCTGGACGCATCCGCTTGACCATCTCGTACTGCCGGGCGTCACGCGTGCCGTCGTCGTCGAGGAATGCGCCAAGGAGCTCGGTCTGACCGTCATCGAAAAGACCTTCACGCCGGAGTTCGCTCAGAAGGCAGACGAAGCATTTGAAACGAGCACAAGCCTCGAAGTCACACCCGTCATAAAGATTGGCGGCAAGAAGATCGGCGCGGGCGCCCCCGGCGCGATCACAAAAAAGATCATGGAATCCTTCCAAGGATTGATAAAAAAAGAATGCTTCAACTGAAGCGCACGAGACAAAAACGGCTGTACATCAGCCGTTTTTGTCTCGTGTTTACAGAATTTTTCGCGTATTGGAAAAAACCTGCAAAAATCGCAACTTTTCATTGACAATATCCAAAATAGTACCTATACTTGTAGTGAAGCAAATACATCATGTTTATGGTAGTATAACCCGAAGGAGTGTGTTTTTTTATGGCAAAAAAGGTAAAGATCACCGAAACAGTACTTCGCGACGGGCATCAGTCCCTGTGTGCGACGCGCATGCATTACTCCCAGATGGAGCCCATGCTTGCAGCGCTCGACAAGATCGGCTACAACTCGTTGGAAGCTTGGGGCGGTGCGACCTTTGATACGTGCCTCCGCTTCCTCGACGAAGATCCGTGGGAGAGGCTCGACAAGCTCAAGGCTCGTCTCAAGACCCCGATCCAGATGCTGCTTCGCGGTCAGAACCTCCTTGGCTACAACCACTATTCGGACGATGTCGTCAAGAAGTTCGTCGAGAAGGCTTCCGAGCACGGCATGGGCGTATTCCGCATCTTCGATGCGCTGAACGACGTTCGCAACCTCAAGACGGCGATCAACGCTGCTCTCGGCTGCAAGGAAAAGCCGCATGTACAGGGCTGCCTCGTCTACACGCTCAGCCCCTATCATACGAACGAAGTCTTCGTCGACCTTTCCAAGAAACTGCAGGAAATGGGCTGCCATTCCGTCTGCATCAAGGACATGTCCGGCCTTCTGAAGCCGTATGTCGCAGAAGACCTCGTGAAGAAGCTCAAGGCTGCGCTCGACATCCCCATCCAGCTCCACACGCATTATACGTCCGGCTTCGGCAGCATGACGTACCTCAAGGCGATCGAGGCTGGCGTCGACACCGTTGACTGCGCGCTCTCGCCGTTCGCTCTCGATACGTCCCAGCCCTGCACGGAGACGATGGTCGCCGCTCTCGAAGGCACGCCGTATGACACGGGTCTCGACCGTCAGGCCATGACGCCGATCGCCAAGCACTTCCTGCAGGTCAAGCAGGATCTCATCAAGGAGTTCAACCTCAAGGGCTACTTCGACGTCAACCCGAACGTCATCGACTTCCAGATTCCGGGCGGCATGCTCTCGAACCTTGCGAACCAGCTCAAGGAACAGGGCATGGAAGACAAGTTCCAGGATCTCCTCGACGAGATGCCGCGCGTGCGCGCCGATGTCGGCTATCCGCCGCTCGTTACGCCGTCCAGCCAGATCGTCGGCACGATGGCGACGTTCAATGTCATGACGGGCGAGCGCTACAAGATCGTCCCGAAAGAATTCAAAGACCTCGCACGCGGCAAGTTCGGCAAGCCGCCGGTGGAAGTCAGCCACGAGTACCTCACGAAGACGCTCGGCATCCCCGAGAGCGAGATCATCACGGACATCGTTGCCGAGGATGCGAAGGCTCCGAAGCTTGCAGATTTCGAGAAGGAAATGAAGGCAAAGGGCTTCCTCAACCCGACGGAAGAGGATATCCTCTCCTACGCTCTCTTCCCGCAGGTCGCAGAAGAGTTCTTCAAGAAGCACTATGCACCGATGAACGCTTACGATATGTCCCACAAGGCATAAGCCAAAACTGTAAGCAACCCTCCCTTCCTATGGGGAGGCAAACAAAAAGGGGCTGTGGCAGAATGCTCTTACATTCTGTCACAGCCCCTTTTTTGTTTGCCAATTTTGATTTTATTTTAGAAATTCACCTTGGAAATTTACCCCTAAAATTTTTCCTATTTCCTATTGCATTTCTTAAAGCCTCATAGTATAATAGATACTGTTGTCGGGATGTGGCTCAGCTTGGTAGAGCGCATCGTTCGGGACGATGAGGTCGCAGGTTCGAATCCTGTCATCCCGACCATTCTTCAGAAAAGGAAGGAGTCGTGACATAGTGCGAAAGCATTTTGTCACGGCTCCTTTTTCGTACCCTTTTTACCATGAAGCCCCAAGAGGTCAAGCAGAAGGTGCAGACCGATTGGCTAGGCTTCTGTAAGGGCGGCGCACAATGTCCGCGAAGTGGACGTTTGTGCGTGTAGTTTACACTACACGGCATAGGGATGCCTCGTACAATCTTCACATAGATAGACTTCTTCTCGTACATATTTCTCTCCTTTGATATTATAGATAGCAGTAGTAAAAACGAAATATTTCTCGATCAAGTCAAAAAAGCCTCATCCCGTGTAGCATAAGGGATGAGGCTTCTTCTATTTAAATTCCACAAATTCATTGAGTCTGGCGCCGCCCTTAATCATCGGCTCGACGAAGCTCTTCGCAAGTTTCAGCACGATGACACGGGGCTCGTTGGCTTGCATGGCACGGCTGAACGCGCGGATAAACTCCTCCTGCGTCTGCACGGCTTCGGCTTCTATGCCGAAGCTTTTGGCGTAGGCGACAAAATCCATCGGATGTGCCAACTCGCAGGCGATGTAGCGCTCCTTGTACATGACCTTCTGTAGCTGACGGATCATGCCAAGAGCGCAGTTGTCCATGACAAGTGAAATCACGGGAAGCTTGAGCCTCGCGATCGTATACAACTCGTTTCCCGTCATGCGCATGCCACCATCGCCTGCGATGTGGATGACGCGGCGGCTCCTGCCATAGGCGGCCTGCGCCCCCATGGCGGCGGGCAGGCCGAATCCCATCGTACCGAGGCCGCCCGAGGTCAGCCACGATCTCGGCTCTTCGATCCGCAAGTGAAGCGCCGCCCACATCTGATGCTGTCCAACATCGGTCGCAAACGAGTACGGCTTGCCTGCCGTAGCGAGCGCTACATGATGCATTGCCCACGGCACGCTCAGATCTCCCGCGTCGTAGTCGTAGACGTATTTCGTACGCCATTGGCGGATGCTCTTGAGCCATTCCTCGGTACGATGCAGGGATTCCGGCTTCATCAAGAGATGCAAAATCGTCTTCATATCGCCCGCAAGGCCGATGGAGCTTGGAATGTTTTTGTCGATCTCCGCCGGGTCGATGTCGACGTGGATGAACGTCGTGCCCTTCATGTACTTGACGACATTGCCCGTCTGGCGGTCACCGAAGCGGCTGCCGAGCGCAATGACGACATCGGACTCGGCAATCGCATGATTTGCCGCCTTATGTCCGTGCATACCGGCAAAGCCGACACACAGGGGATGCGACTGCGGCAGAGAACCAAGCCCCATCAAGGTCTGCACGACAGGGATACCGTAGTGCTCAGCAAGGGCGGCCAGCTCTTTCGAGGCTCCTGCATAGATGACGCCGCCGCCCGCGATGATGACGGGCTTTCGCGCCTGCCGGATCGCTTCCGCCGCCTCCGCCGCACAAATGAGGAAGTCCGCGTCGGGCTTTCCGGGCGTCTTCTCCTCATAGATGCAGCTTTCATACTTCACATCGGCAAAGAAGAGGTCGCGCGGAATGTCGACGAGCACAGGCCCGGGCCTGCCGCTGCGCGCGATGTCAAACGCTTCGCGCAAAGTCGGTATGAGTTTTGCCGCGTCCTTGACCTTGAAATTGTGCTTCGTCACGGGCATCGTGATGCCGAGGATGTCCGTTTCCTGAAAGGCGTCGCGCCCCAGAAGCCCCGTATCGACCTGCCCCGTGATCGCTACCATGGGGATGGAATCCATGAACGCCGTGGCGATGCCCGTCACGAGATTCGTCGCGCCAGGCCCCGATGTCGCAAGACAGACACCGACCTTGCCCGTCGCACGCGCATAGCCGTCGGCGGCATGCGCTGCGCACTGCTCGTGCGAGGTGACGATCTGACGAATATTTCTTTCATCGTAAAGCGCATCGTAGAGCGGCAAGTTCATGCCGCCCGGATAGCCGAAGATCGTGTCGACGCCCTGCTCCTTCAGACATTCGACAACTGCTTTCGCGCCTCTCATGCAAAGCCTCTCCTTTCCTGCCCGCGCTTATATGTGCGCGAGCACCGCTTCTGCCATCTGCTCGGTGGTTGCCTTCTTGAAACCGTCCTTCCAGAGGTCTGCCGTGCGCCAGCCATCGGCGAGCGCCGCATCGACGGCCGTTTCAATCGCCTGCGCCGCTTCTTCTTCGGCGAGCGCATAGCGCAGCAGCATCGCCGCCGAGAGAATCGTGCCGACGGGATTGGCGATGCCCTTGCCCGCAATATCGGGTGCAGAGCCGTGAATCGGCTCGAAGAGGCTCGTCTTTTCGCCGATGCTCGCCGACGGCATCATGCCGATGGAGCCGCCGACGACCGCCGCCTCGTCCGACAGAATGTCGCCGAAAAGATTGCCCGTGACGATGACGTCGAACTGCGTCGGACGCACGGCAAGCTGCATGGCACAGTTGTCGACATAGAGATTCGTAAGCTCAACATCCGCGTAGTCCTTCGCGACCTCAGCCACCGTGCGCCGCCAGAGGCGCGAGGTCGCGAGCACGTTCGCCTTGTCAACGCTCGTGACATGGCTGCGGCGCAGCTTCGCCGTCTCGAATGCGAGCTTTGCGATGCGCTCGACTTCAGGTACGGAATAGTTTTCGAGATCCCATGCCCTCTCGTGGCCGTCCTTGATTTCCGATTCGCACTTCTCTCCGAAGTAGATGCCGCCGATCAGCTCGCGCACGATGACGAGGTCAGCACCCTTGACAAGCTCGGGCTTCAGCGGTGAATACTCGACGAGTGCATCAGCGACCTTCACGGGACGCAGGTTTGCGTAAAGGCCGAGACCTTTCCGAAGACCCAAGATCGCCTTTTCAGGGCGCAGAGCAGGCTCTACCGCATCCCACTTGTCGCCGCCGACAGCGCCGAAGAGCACGCCATCCGCCGCCTGCGCGGCGGCAAGCGTCGCTTCCGGCAGCGGCGTGCCACACTTGTCGTAAGCCGTGCCGCCCGCATCATGCTCCTCATAGGAAAGTGCCAGATGGAACTTTTCCGCTGTCTTTTTCAGCACGGCGACAGCTGCATCCGTGATTTCCCTGCCGATGCCGTCGCCCGGTATCACCACGATCTTCTTTTCCATCAGAGCGCCCCCTTTTCCTTGATGTAATTGATCAGGCCGCCTGCTTCGGCAATCTCCTGCACGAATCCCGGCAGAGGATGCGCCTGAAAGATGTCGCCCGTCGTGAGATTCTCGATCTTTCCCGTTTCCGTATCGACGCGCAGCTCGTCGCCCGCGCTGATCTTCTCCACATCATCGCCGATTTCCAGGAGCGGCAAGCCGATGTTGATGCCGTTGCGATAGAAGATGCGCGCGAAATCTGCCGCGATGATCACGGGGATCCCTGAGGCCTTGATGGCGACGGGCGCGTGCTCGCGCGACGAACCGCAGCCGAAATTCTTGCCGCCGACCATGATGTCGCCTTCCTGCACGTTTTTCGCGAAACTCTCATCAATGTCAACCATGCAGTGCTCCGCCAGCTCCTTCGGGTCGAAGCTGTTCAGATAGCGCGCGGGAATGATGACGTCCGTATCGATATTGTCGCCGTAGCGCCAGACTTTTCCTTGCAAACTCATCTCACTTTACCTCCTCCGGCGCGGCGATCCTGCCCAAGATGGCACTCGCAGCCGCCACATGCGGGCCTGCCAGATAGACCTCGCTGTCGACATGCCCCATGCGCCCGCGGAAATTGCGGTTCGTCGTAGAAACGCAGCGCTCGCCCGCCGTCAAGATACCCATATAGCCGCCGAGGCAAGGACCGCACGTCGGCGCAGCGACGGCGCAGCCCGCATCGATGAAGACGTCGATGTAGCCGAGGTGCATCGCCTCCTGATAAACCGCCTGACTGCCCGGAATCACGATGCAGCGCACATCGGGATGCACCTCGTGCCCCTTCAATAGCCCTGCGGAAATCTCAAGGTCTTCCAAGCGCCCGTTCGTACAGGAGCCGATGACCACCTGATCGATCTTGATCGGCTCAGCGATGTCCATGACGCGCTTCGTGTTGCCCGGCAGATGCGGGAAAGCAACGACGGGACGCAGAGATGAGAGGTCAATTTCGACGGTGCGGCAATACTTCGCATCAGCGTCCGAGGTCACAGGCTCATACGCGCCTTTGACGCGGCCTTCAACGTACTCCTTCGTCTTTTCATCGAACGGGAAGATGCCGTTTTTCGCACCCGCTTCAATCGCCATGTTGGCAATCGTCAAACGATCCGTCATCGTCAGTGCGGCGACTCCTTCGCCCGTGAATTCCAGTGACTTGTAGAGTGCGCCGTCGACACCAATCATGCCGATGAGCGTTAGGATCACGTCCTTGCCATTGACATCGGCAGGCTTCTCTCCCGTCAGATGCACCTCGATCGTCTCGGGCACTTTGAACCAAGCCCGCCCCGTCGCCATGCCGACGGCGAGATCGGTCGTGCCGACGCCCGTCGAAAAGCCGTTCAATGCGCCATACGTACAGGTATGCGAGTCCGCGCCGATCGTCAGCATGCCCGGTCCCACAAGACCGAACTCAGGCAGGATGACATGCTCAATGCCCACGCGACCGATCTCAAAATAATTCTTGATCTTGTGCTTTTTCGCGAAGTCACGCACGATCTTGCCGAGTCCCGCCGCCTTGATGTCCTTCGCCGGCTGGAAGTGATCGGGCACGAGCGCAATCTTCTCGTTATCGAACACAGGGCGGCCGATGCGTTCGAACTCCTTGATCGACGGCGGCGCCGTGATGTCATTCGCGAGCACCATGTCAAGCTGACAGGTAATCAGCTGTCCTGGCTCGACATGCGAAAGTCCTGCATGACGCGCGAGAATCTTCTCCGTCATATTCATTCCCATGAAATTTCCTCCTGGATAAGTCGAAAGAAAACGGCTTACACCTCATTATACCATAAAGGAGTGTAAGCCGTTCCAAGATTCAACGTTTGTTGTTGCTCAAATCAGAACTTCAGCTCTTTCTTGTCACGAAGCCAAGGCATCATGTTGCGGAGCTCTGCGCCGACCTTCTCGATCGGATGCTCCTGATGAAGACGACGCTGTGCGAGGAAGTTCGCGCGACCAGCGGCACGGTTCTCCAACAGCCAATTGCGGGCAAACGTGCCGTCCTGAATCTCCTTCAGAACCTTCTTCATTTCCTTCTTCGTTTCTTCCGTGATGATGCGCGGTCCGATCATGTAGTCGCCGTACTCAGCCGTGTCGGAGCAGGACTGACGCATCTTCGTCATGCCGCCCTCATAGCAGAGGTCAACGATGAGCTTCATCTCGTGGAAGCACTCAAAATATGCCATCTCGGGCGGATAGCCTGCCTCAACAAGAACCTCAAAGCCCGTCTGCATGAGCTGGCATACGCCGCCCATGAGCACGCACTGCTCACCAAAAAGATCCTCTTCCGTCTCATCGCGGAACGTCGTCTGAAGGACTCCGGAACGCGTTGCACCAAGCCCGCGCGCATAAGCGAGTGCAATGTCAAAGCACTTGCCCGTCTCATCCTTCTCAACAGCAAAGACCGCCGGAACGCCCGACCCTTCCTCGAAGGTGCGGCGAACGAGATGACCGGGGCCCTTCGGTGCAACCATGAAAACGTCAATGCCAGCCGGAGGAACGATCTGCTTGAAGTGGATATTGAAACCATGCGCGAAGGCGAGAGCACTGCCTGGCTTGAGGTTGGGACCAATCTCTTCCTTGTAGACGTCCGCCTGCTTCTCATCCGGGATCAGAACCATCGTGATGTCCGCCTGCTTGACCGCCTCGGCGACCGTCAGAACCTTGAGACCATGGGACTCGGCAGCAGCCTTGGACTTCGATCCCTCGTAAAGGCCGACGACGACGTTGACGCCGCTCTCCTTGAGGTTCAGCGCATGTGCATGTCCCTGGCTACCGTAGCCGATGATGGCAACGGTCTTGCCCTTCATGACCTCCCAGTTCGCGTCCTGATCATAATAAGTTTTTGCCATAATACTCTCTCTCCTCACAATCTTGATAAATGGTATGCTCACCGCGTTCGAGAGCGATGAGACCCGTGCGGATCGTTTCCAGGATGCCGTAGGGCGAAAGAAGCTGCAGGAATGCCGTGACCTTCGCATCATCTCCCGTGATTTCAAAAATCAAGGTTGTCGGCTGCACATCGACGACGCGTGCGCGAAAAATCTCCGCCATCTTGAGCACGTCGAGACGATTCGTGTCGTCTGCCCTGACCTTGATGAGCGTCATGCCGCGGAAAACTGAGGCGGCGGAAAGGAGCGCCTGCACCTCGACGACATCGGGCAGCTTTTCGAGCTGCTTCATCATCTGGTCGATCAGCTCCTCATCGCCATGCACGACGACGGTGATCCTGGAAAACTCCGCGGTCTCCGTCACACCGACAGACAGGCTGTCGATATTGAACTCCCGCCGCGAAAACATGCTTGCAACACGGACAAGTACGCCGGACTGATTCCTCACGAGTATGGAAAGCACATGTCGCATCTGAAATCCTCCCAACGCATAACCCTAGTGTAAACATGTATACATTATGGCAACATCGCTTCGGTTTGTCAACAAGATTTTTTCCTTACTTTTCCTTTCGCTCCCTTGCCGCTTCGATGAGTTGACGCGCCGTCTTCTCCGGCACTTCCTCATAGTGGCAGAAGCGCAGCGTATAGGTGCCGCGTCCCTGCGTCAGGGAGCGCAGTTCCGTCGCGTACTTGTGCAGCGCGGCGAGCGGCACCTGCGCGCGCACCTCGCTCGTATCCTTGCTGATCATCTCCATGCCGAGGATGCGCGCGCGCTTCGCATTGAGCTGCCCCATGACGTCGCCCATATAATATTCGGGCGCCTGGACGCACATCTCGTAAATCGGTTCAAGGAGTACAGGCGCAGCCTCCATAATGCCCTTTCTGAGGGCGATTGCCGTCGCCGTCTTGAAGGCGACTTCCGACGAATCGACCGTATGGTACGAACCGTCGTAGAGGTTTACCCGCACATCGACGACGGGGTAGCCTGCGAGGATGCCGGCAGCAAGCGTCTCCGCTGTCCCCTTCTCCACAGCGGGCACATATTGGCGCGGCACGCTGCCGCCGAAGATGTTCTCCGTGAACTCGTTGCCCGTGCCCGCATCGCGCGGCGAAATCTCCAGCATGACGTGACCGTACTGGCCGTGTCCGCCGCTCTGCTTCTTGTGCTTGCCTTCCGCCTTGACGCTCTTCCTTATCGTCTCGCGATAGGCGATGCGCGGCTCGGCAAATATCGCCTCGATGCCGAACTTGCGCTTCATCCTCTCCTGTAGGACCTCAAGGTGAACCTCGCCGATGCCGCGAATCAAAGTCTCCTTCGTCTCCGCATCCTTTTCGAGCTTGAGGCTCGGATCTTCCTCACACTCCTTGGCAAGCGCCGCAAAAACCTTATCCTCCTCGCCCTTCTTCTTTACATAAACGGCCTGTGCAAGCATCGGCATGGGGAATTCGATGGCATCGTAGGAGAGCGGCGCTTCCTTCGCCACGAGCGTATCCGAGGTGCGCGTATTCTGCAGCTTCGCCGCGACGACGATGTCGCCGCCATGCGCCTTGGCAACAGCGATTTGCTTCTTCCCCTGCATCGTGTAAAGCGTGCTCACGCGCTCCATCTGCTGCGTCGAGATATTCCAATACGAGGCGTCACTCTTCATCTCGCCCGAAAAGATACGGATGAAGCTCAAGCGTCCAACAAACGGATCGACGATTGTCTTAAAAACCTGCGCGGAAAAGGGGTCGCCGGGCGTGCGCTCCGCCAATTCCTCGCCACCGGGCAGCGTTCCCACGACCGTTCGATCCGTCGGCGCCGGCAAATACTCGACCATATCGTTGAGGAGCGCGTGCATGCCGACATTCAAGGAAGCCGAGCCGCAGAGCACGGGAAAAATCTTACCCGTCTCGATGCCCTCGATCAGAGCCTCTGCCACCTCGCGCTCATCGAGTGTCTCGCCCTCGATGTATTTTTCGAGAAGATTATTGTTTATTTCAGCAACACCCTCGATGAGCGTCTGCCGCGCCTCTTCCACTTCGTCCCTCATATATTCGGGAATCTCATCGAGCGCCACGCAGTTGTTCTTGTCGCGCTCCTTGATGCGAACCGTCATGGCGAGGAGATCGACGACGCCCTGAAAAGCCGCTTCCTTGCCGACAGGCAGCTGGATCGGCACGACGCCCGTACCGAAGCGCAGGCGCAGCTCATTGACGACGCTTTGGAAGTCGGCGTGCTCGCGATCGATCTTATTGACGAAGAAGGCGCGCGGCAAATCCAGCGCTTCCGCATAGCGCCAGACTTTCTCCGTCTCCACCTCGATGCCCGAGACGGCCGAGATGACGACGAGAGCGCTGTCCGCCGCCTGCAAGGCGCTTTTCACCTCGCCGACGAAGTCCGGATAGCCCGGCGTATCAAGGATATTGAGCTTATGATCGAGCCATTCACAGGCGAGCAGCGAGGTCTGTATGCTAAGCTCGCGCCGCGTCTCTTCCGGCTCATAGTCCGAAGCCATCGTCCCGTCGGCGATGCTGCCGCGCCTCTTGATCGCCCCCGTATTGAAAAGGCAATCCTCCGCGATGCTCGTCTTCCCCGACTTGCCGTGCCCGACAAGGGCAATATTGCGGATATTCGTGCTTGCGTACTCTTTCATTTGATCAACTCCTCGTTATTTTATGTTTTCTTTATTCTCTGAAAATGAGATATATCCTGCTTTTTACAGCGAGATAATTTTCCAAAAAAATACCGCCATCAAGCGACCCTTGCCTGATGGCGGCATCTCTTCTTCCTTCACGTTCCTCTGCTCAATCTTCCGCTTCCTCCAAGCGCATCAGCATGAAGCAGTAATCGGAGAGGCGGTTGAGAAAGACGCGGTCTTCCTCATGGAGATCGGCCTCTTTCGCCAAGGCGCAGAAGCGTCTCTCAGCGCGGCGCACGGACGTGCGTGCAAGATCGAGCATCGCGCCCGCCTGCGTATCGCCGGGGATGAGGAAGTGCGCGAGCTTCGGCAGCTTCGCATCGATGGCATCGATGTCCTTCTCCATCATTTCCGAATCCTCGCGCGTAATCATCGGCTTTTCACCAAGACTCGCGATATCGGCCATGAGAAGCGGCAGCTTTTTGAGCAGCACGAGAACCTTTTCCCGCACCGCTTCCTTTGTCGCAAAAGCGCGCGCCATGGCGAGCGCCGATCCCGCTTCATCAACCGAACCGTACGTCTCGACGCGCAGCGCATCCTTATCGACGCGCTCGCCCGTATATAGGCTCGTCTGCCCCTTGTCACCTGTCTTCGTATAAACGCCCATCTCTTTCACCTCAATGCTGTCAAACTTTCAGAAATCATGCGGCAGGAAATATCAGTCGAGAACTTCGATCGCGCTGAAGAAAATGGCGATTTCGCGCGCCGCGCTCTCAGGGCTATCGGAAGCGTGGACGGCGTTCTTGCCAACGCTTTCGGCGTAGAGCTTGCGAACCGTTCCTTCGGCGGCCTCCGCCGGATTCGTCTTGCCATTGATTTCGCGCACGCGTGCGATAGCGTCATCACCTGCGAGCACCATGGCAACGAGCGGTGCAGACGTCATGAATTCTTCAAGCTCCGCATAGTAGGGACGTCCGATATGCTCGGCGTAGTGTTTCTGCGCCACGCGCGGCGTCATCTGCATGAGCTTCATCGCGAGAATCTTGAGTCCCGCCTTTTCATAGATGGCGATGATGTCGCCCGTGTGCTGCTTCTCGAAAGCGTCCGGCTTGATGAGTACCAAAGTCTTTTCCTGCATCTTCATATCTCCTTTTACTTCCCTTGATGTTCCCGCGCTTCGCGCTCCTCCCGATAGACTCGGGCCAGCTTGCAGTAGTTCATCGCCGAGGCATGAACCGCCTCGACCTCGTCCTCGCGCAGCGCACGGATGATGCGCGAAGGATTGCCGTAGACCAGGGAATCGTGCGGAATCTTCTTGTGCTGCGTCAGAAGCGTCGCTGCCCCGATGATCGTATTTTCACCGATCTCCGTGTAGCCGAGCAAGGTGGATCCCATGCCGATCAGACAGTTGTTGCCAATCTTGCTGCAGTGGATCAGCGTGTTATGGCCGATCGTCACATAATCGCCGACAATCGTCGGCGCATCGCCCATGACATGGATCGTCGCATTGTCCTGAACGTTCGTGTACCTGCCGATGACGACGGGCTGCAGATCACCGCGGATGACCACATTGAACCAGATGTTCGCCCCTTCCATGATCGTCACATCGCCGACGATCGTAGCGTTCGGTGCAATGAGCGCCGTCGGGTCGATCTTCGGCACTTTGCCTTTGTAAGGCAGGATGACTGCCATGCGAACCCCTCCCTTTTCCTTCTTCCCTTATCGGACAGAACTATTATAAGGAATTTTTTCGCGCTTGTAAAGGAGACGCCCGCATTCATGCCGACTCAGACCTCAGACAAATCCATTTCAAAAGCGCACTTCATAGCAGACCTCATATTGGAAGCAGCTGCGCCAAGCGTCGCACCCTTTCTTCACGCAGCCATTTCCCCACGTCCGCGCCGCGAAGTTCGGGCGGCGCCTCCGTACCGCGCACTTGAAGCATTTTCCGCAACAGCTCTTCCCCATGCACCAGATAGTACGGCAAAGTGCCATGGTCGGCGCAGATGATACGACGAAAATCGGCGAAGGAAAGCCCCGATTTTTCGATCGCAAGCAAAAGATCGGCAATCTTTCCCGTCTTTTTCAAAAGCGGTGCACGCATGTGCTCCTTGATGACGAAGCGCGCCGCCATAAGCCACGCTTTCGGCAAGGTCATGCGCTTGTTCCACGCATCGAGTACAAGGAGTCCGCGCTGCTCGTGCCCGTAATGATGCGGCAGCATTTCCTCGGGAGTCTTCCCTTTGCCGATGTCGTGCACGAGAGCGGCAAAGCGCGCTTCGATCGTCTGCGTCTTTCGCGCTACGACATCGACGATCTGCATCGTATGGCAGTAGGCGTCGCCCTCGGGATGATATTCCGGCGGCTGCGTCTTTCCCTTCAGGGCAAAGATTTCCGGGAACACCGATTCCAAGAGGCTCGCGTGCGCAAGAGCTTCAAAAAAAAGCGAGGGCTGCGGCGCGGCAAGCGCACGCGAAAGCTCGTGCACGATGCGCTCTGTCGGTTCTTCCCCAAGCTCTGCAGCACAATCCGCCATCAGCGTCCGCGTGCCATCGTCGATGACAAATCCCAGTTCCGCCGCTTGACGCGCTGCACGAAGAGCCCGCACGGGGTCTTCGGAAAAATGATGCGACGTCGCGCGAATCAAGCGATGCGCAAGGTCGCCCCGTCCACCGTAGGGATCGATGAGTTCCATCGCGGGCAGGCGATAAGCCATGCTGTTGATGCGCGTATCGCGGCGAAAGAGATCGTCTTCGATCGTGACTTCCGCCCCAAAATCTACGGCAAAGCCGCGATAGCCATGCCCCGACTTCCTCTCACGACGCGCGAAGGAAACTTCCGACCGTACGCCGTCGATTTCCACGAGATAGACAGGAAAGGCGTGACCGATGAGGGAGGCTGCAGGGAAAAGCTTTGCGAAAACCTCCCTCTCCAGCCCTGTGATGACGAAGTCCTTATCCCGCGGCTTCGCGCCTCTAAGATGATCGCGCACCCAGCCGCCGACGAGGTAGACCGTACCGCCCGCCCCTTCCACTGCCTTGACGAACTCCTCCTCACGCATACACGACTCCTTCACCTTCGACGCCTTTTCTGCGTCAGCGATGTTTCAAAATTCTCGCACCATGCGCATCAAGAGAAAGCTGCAGTGCGTGTGCCTCGATTTCATGCTCTTGAAAGGCTTCAACCATCGCCTGTCCCACCGCCTCTTCATTCTCCAGCGTATAGGCGATGAGACACGGCCCCGCGCCGCTGAGGCTTGCACCGAGCGCGCCTGCCCGGCATGCGGCACGAAAGACGTCCTTCATGCCGGGGATGAGCTTTTCTCTGTACGGCTGGTGCAGGGCATCGGCGAAGGCGTTGCGCAAAAAACGCGGCTGCCCCTTCGTCAATGCAGCGACAAGGAGCGCCGCACGGCTGAGGTTGAAGACGGCGTCCTTCATCTTCACCTGCTCGGGCAGAACGCTTCTGGCAAGCCGCGTCGAAAGTGGAAACTCCGGCACGGCGACGACGAGCTTCAGCGGCATGCGAGGCATCAGGGAGAAGCATTCGACTCTGCCGCGTGTGACGACGCTGATCGTGAAACCGCCAAAAATGGCGGGCGCCACATTGTCGGGATGACCTTCGATGTTCGTCGCCATCTGCAGGAGCTCGCGCCTGGAAAAGCGGTTGCCTAAGAGGGCGTTCGCCGCCTTGAGTCCTGCAACGATCGCCGCCGCACTGCTGCCAAGACCTCGCGATAAGGGGATGTGGTTCGTCATGCGGATATGGAAGCCCTTGACCTCATCTTCCCGGTGCGCGCGCTTCAAGATCGTGCGAATGGCGCGAAGGACAATGTTGCGCTCATCAGCGGGGATATTGGCCGCACCCTCTCCCTCGATTTCGATGACGAGCCCCTCTTCCCCTTTCAGCGTAAGCTCCAGATCGTTATAGATCGTACAGGCGACCCCTATGGCGTCGAAGCCAGGCCCGCAGTTCGCACTCGTACCCGGCACGCGAACGCGGATCGTTCGATTCAGCATGCGCCGTCCTCCTGCGGATTTTCCACGCGGATGATGCTGCGGATCTCACTGACGACAGCAAGCTTCTCAAGATCCGCCGCCGCCTCCTGCATCTTTCTATGCTTGACGACATGCGTAACCGCAACGATTTCCGCACGCTCCTTATATCGTCTCGTCTGAATGACGGATTTCAGACTGACCTTGTGGTTGCCGAATGCCATCGCGATGGCAGCGAGAACGCCCGGCTCATCATCGACAAGAAGGCGCACATAGTAGGACGCTTTCGTTTCCTCCACGGGGCAAAGCGATTTGTGCGCATAGCACGTGCAGTGCAGTCGCCCGAACGTATCGAGCTGCATATCGCGCGCGATGTCGATGACATCGGCGACGACGGCTGAAGCCGTCGGCAAAGAGCCTGCACCGCGTCCGTAGAACATCGCCTCGCCGATGGCGTTGCCGCGCACGAAGATCGCGTTGTAGACGTCGTTGACGGAGGCGAGCGGATGCGCCTTCGGCAGGAATACGGGATGCACGCGCACATCGATGCCCGCCTCTCCGCAGTCGCGCCCGATGGCCAAAAGCTTCACGACATAGCCGAGAGCCTTTGCGTACTCAATGTCCTCGGGCGTGACCTTCGTGATTCCCTCGACGGAGACATCCTCGAAGCGGATGCGCGTATTGAATGCGATGGACGCGAGGATTGCAATCTTGCGCGCTGCGTCGAGACCCTCGACGTCAGCCGCAGGATTCGCCTCGGCATAGCCCTTCGCCTGAGCCTCCTTGAGCACGCTGTCGTAGTCTGAGCCGTTCTCCGCCATCTGCGAGAGCATGTAGTTCGTCGTGCCGTTGATGATGCCCATGATTTCTGTGACGCGGTTCGCTGTCAGGCACTGTTTCAGCGGCATGACGATGGGGATGCCGCCGCCGACGCTCGCTTCAAAGTGGAAGTCCACGCCGTATTTTTCCATCGCCTCGAACATGTCCTTGCCGAACTGCGCCACGACGTCCTTATTTGCCGTCACGACGTTCTTGCCCTTCTCCATCGCGACCAACATGTACTCGCGCGCCGGATGGATGCCGCCAAGAAGTTCGATGACGATGTCGATTTCCTCATCGTTTAGGATTTCATCCACATTCTCGGTCAGATGCAGCCCCTCCATATAGGGGCGCTCTTTCTTCGCATCGCGCACGAGCACGGACTTCAGCGTGAGCTTCACGCCCGCCTTCGCCTTGATCTCGCGCTCGTTCTCGCGAAGCACGCGCACGACGCCCGTGCCGACCGTGCCGAAGCCCAGCATGCCGATCTTGATCTCTTTCATCTCTTCACCTTTCATCATGCCTGTCCGAGGACTTCGAGACGCTTCACGCCGTCCACCATGCGCAGCTTGTCGAGAAGCGCTTCAAGATCCACCGAGAGGTTCGCCGTCTCAATGGAAACCGTCGCATTCGCCACACCCTGCAGGGGGATGCCCTGATTGATCGTTAGAACGCTGCCCGAATCCGCCGAGATCGTATTGAGCACGCTCGAAAGGACGCCCTTCTTATGTTCCAAGAGGAGCGTCAGCGAGATGATCTTGTTGCGGCTCGCTTCATAGAAAGGAAAGACATAATCCTTGTACTTGTAATAAGCGCTGCGGCTCAATCCCATACTGTCGACCGCCTCGTTGATCGTGCGTGCGTCGCCGCGCTTGAGCATCTCCTTCACGCGGATTGTCTTCTTGATCGCCTCGGGCAAGATCTGCTCCTGCACGAGGAAGAATCCACTCTGCGCCTTCTGTTCCGTGTTTTCTTTGCGTTCTCTTGGCATAAAAATTCCTCCTGCCGCATAAATTCCACGCTTGGAATTATACCATTGTCCAACACTATTGTACAGTCCCTATAGACATTTTGCGAGAAAAGAATTCTCAAATACTCCCTCTCAACGATGCCCCGCCTTGATCTTGCTCTCCGTGCCATTCAAGAGGCGCGTGATGTTCGTATGGTGACGCACGATGACGAGAACGGCGGCGAGGACGCCGAAGACCGTGTATTCCGTTGGGCAGCCGAAGAAGAATGCGAGCACGGGCACGAGCGCCGCGCCGACGATGGAGCCGAGCGAAACGTAGCGCGTGACGAACACGATGGCAAGCCACGCGAAGAAGACGACGCCCGTCACCGCCGGCATGAGCATCGCTATGACGCCCAGCCCCGTAGCGACGCCCTTGCCTCCCTTGAAGCGCAAAAAGACGGACGCAGAGTGTCCGAGAATAGCGGCGATGCCGCCCAAGACCATGGAAAGCGGCGTGCCGACGAGAAGCATGGCGATATAGACGGCGAGGAATCCCTTGAGGAAATCGAGCGCGAAGACGAGCGCTCCCGGCCCCTTGCCCAGCGTGCGGTAAACATTCGTCGCGCCGATGTTGCGGCTGCCATATTCGCGGATGTCGATATGCCAGATGGCGCGGCAAAGAAGCAGACCGTTCGGCACAGAACCCAGAAGGTAGGCGATGATGCAGGCGAAAAGCGTCATATCTCTTCCTCCTCCCTGCCGCGCACGATGAGGCGCAGCGGCGTCCCCTCGAAGCCGAAGCTCTCGCGCAGCTTGTTCTCAATGTAGCGCAGATACGAGAAGTGCATGAGCTCAGGCTCGTTCACAAAAACGATAAACTTCGGCGGGCGGATGTCCGCCTGCGTCATGTAGCGAATCTTGAGCTGCTTGCCCTTGTGAGCAGGCGGCGGATTCACGGCGATCATGTCACGCACGAGGTCATTCAGGATGCTCGTCTTGACGCGCATCGATGCCTGATCCGCCACATACTTGACGAGATCGGTGACGCGCGCAACGCGTTGGTGCGTGAGTGCCGAAGTATAAAGGACGGGCGCGTACTGCAGGAAGCCGAGTTCTATGCGGAGTTCATCCGTGAAGCGCAGCGTAGACTTTTCATCCTTGTTTTCGTAGATGTCCCACTTGTTCACGATGAGCACGACCGCCTTGCCCGATTCATGGGCATAGCCCGCGATCTTCTTGTCCTGCTCGGTGATGCCCGCCGTGGCGTCGAGCACGACGAGCACGACGTCGGCGCGATCAACGGCGCGAAGCGCTCGCATGACGCTGTAGCGCTCGATCGGCGCATCGATCTTTCCCTTGCGGCGCATGCCCGCCGTGTCGATGAGGATGAACTTCGTGTCCTCCGCCATAAAGTGCGTGTCGATGGCGTCGCGCGTCGTGCCCGCAACGTCGCTGACAATGACGCGCTCCTCACCCAAGAGTGCATTGACGAGCGAGGACTTGCCGACGTTCGGACGGCCGATGACGGCGATGCTGATCTCATCCGACTCTTTCTCTTCCTCTGCTCCTTCGGGAAAGAGCGCCACGAGAGCATCGAGCAGATCGCCGAGGTTCATGGCGTTCGTAGCAGAAATCGGCACGGGATCGCCAAGGCCGAGGTTGTAGAACTCGTAGACGTCCGCCTCCTGCTTGGGCGAATCAATCTTGTTCACGGCCAAGAGCACGGGCTTCTTCGTCGTGCGCAACATCTTGCCGACTTCCTCATCGGCAAGCGTCAGACCCGCACGGCCGTCGACGAGAAAGAGGATGACGTCCGCCTCCTCCATGGCGATCTGCGCCTGCTGACGCATCGAGCGCAGGATGGCATCGCTCGTATCGAGTTCGATGCCTCCCGTATCGATCATCGTAAATTCCTTGCCGAGCCATTCAGCATCAAGGTAGATGCGGTCGCGCGTGACGCCCGGCAGATCATCGACGATGGACACGCGTTTCCTGCCCAATTTATTGAAGAGCGTGGACTTGCCCACGTTCGGACGTCCCACGATCGCTACGATCGGCTTGCTCATTCCATCCTCTCCTTTTCCTCTTTCCTCGGTTTCGTATACGCTGCGTTGCTCTGCCACATATACGAAGCCTCATCATCCGACGCCCCTCGATAATGCTCCCAATCAAGAAGGGCGCGCGCGAGATCGCCGCCGCCCTGCGCCGTCTCAACGCGAAGGTGCGGCACGGCGCTGCGAAATGCATCGAGCGTCATATCGTCGAGCAGAACGTTCTCACCCGTGCGCAAGGCGCATTCAGGCACGATGACGCCGTGCGGCACAACGGGCAAAGTGTCAAGAGCGCGGAGCATATCCTCACCCGTCAGAAGTCCCGAAACATTGACTGTCCTGCCAAAGTAATCGTTTTCCACGCCAAGACAATCGATATGGAGTCCGGGCACGGAAAGCTCCGCCATGAGCTTTTCAAAGAGATGTACAACCGATGTGCCCGAGAGGATCACGAGATGCAGCGGCTCTTCATATCCCTCGGGCGCAGGCAGCTTCTGCAAGGTGTTCTTCCACTCCTCGATGAAGCTTCGCGCAAGCCCAATGCCATTGTCGAGCTGTGGAAAACCGTCGTATTCCTCCACGGGCGGCACGGGAAGCCCTGCGAGAAAGTAGAATTCATCACCGAGGTAGACGAAACTCTTGCCCGTTTCCTCTCGCGCACGCCGCTGCCAAACCTCAATCTGGTGAATGACGGCGGCCGCTCCCTCACGATCGAACATCTGCAGCGGGTAGCATCCCTCGCGAAAGCGCGTGAGCCCGACGGGCACGATGGCGAGCGACAGCGCGTGCGGCCGCCTGGCCATCAATTCCTCCACCGTGCGGTCAAGCTCCCCGCCATCGTTGAGTCCCGGGCAAAGCACAACCTGCGTATGGTACTCGACATCCGCCGCCTCCAAGCGGTCGAGATGGTTCGCGATCTCAGCCGCCCGCCGCGTGTTGAGCATGGCGGCGCGCAGATCGGGATTCATCGTATGGACGGAAACAAAGAGCGGCGACAAGTGATAGCGTTCGATCCGCTGAAAATCCTTCTCGCGCATATTCGTCAGCGTGACGAAATTGCCATAGAGAAAAGACATGCGATAATCGTCATCCTTGACCGACAGGCTCTTTCTCATGCCAGGCGGCACCTGATCGACGAAGCAAAAGTAGCAATGATTGCCGCACGAGCGTATGCCATCGAAAACGGCGGAAGCGAACTCTGCGCCAAGTTCTTCATCATAGTCCTTGTCGAAAGCAAGCAATTCCTGCTCACCGTCTGCATGTTCGACGAGAAGCTCGATCTCCTCTTCGGCGAAAGCAAAGCTCAGATCGATGATGTCGCGCAGTTCCTGCCCGTTGACGGCAAGGATCTTATCTCCCACCGCAAGTTCCAATTCTTCTGCCAGACTCCCCGGCGCTACGCGTATGATTTCCCCTGACAACATGCTGTTCCTCTGACTTTCCCCGGGGACATACCCCGCTCTGATGAATAAGGGAGTGATGAATATTCATCACTCCCCGACTTCTTACTTATTCAGCTATGAGGCTTGATCCTTCAGTCCTCGCCGCCCTCTTCGTGGGTGACAGGCTCATCCTTGTAGTAGGAAACGTCCGAAACCTCGGCATCACGTTGCGCCCTCGTGATGGAGAGCGAAATGCGTTTGCGCTTCATGTCGATGTGCAGGATCTTGACCTTCACGATGTCGCCGAGCTGCACAGCCTCATCGGCACGCGCAATGCGGCGGTCGGCAAGCTCGCCCATCGGAATCAGGCCATCGAAGCCCGGCTCGATCTCCATGAAGGCGCCGAAATCCGTGAGCTTGATGATCTTGCCCTTGATGTGCGTTCCCTCTGCATAACGCTCCGCCTTGTCGAGCCACGGATCGCGCATCGTGTCCTTGACGGAAAGCGAGATACGCTTCGTCTCGGGATCGAAGTTCTTCACATAGACGTCGACCTCATCGCCGACGGAAAGAACGTCGGACGGCTGCTTCACGCGATGCCATGCGAGATCCGAAATATGCGCAAGGCCGTCGACGCCACCGATGTCGATGAAGGCGCCGTACTCGACGAGACGCTTGACCGTACCGCGGATGATCTGCCCGACTTCAAGCTTCGAGAAGACCTCTTCCTGCTTCTTCTCGCGCTCTTCCTCCAGGAGGCTGCGGCGCGAAAGAACGAGACGCTGCTTGCGGATGTCGATCTCGATCGGCAGAGCTTCCACCGTCTGGCCGACATAGATGGAAAGATCCTTGACGAAGTGAAGCTCCATCTGCGACGCGGGAATGAAGCCTCGCAGACCGTTGACGGATGCAACGAGACCACCCTTGACGACCTGCGTGACCTGCGCCTGCACAGTCTTTCCTTCTTCTTTCAGCGCCTCGATCTCCTTCCATGCGACCATGCGGTCAGCACGCACCTTGGAAACCGTAGCGCCATTCTCACCGCCGAGGCTCACGACAAAGACCTCGATCTCGTCGTCGACCTTCACGACATCCTTGGCGGAATCCGGCTCAGGTGAGGCAAGCTCCCTCTTCGAGATGGGAATGTCCGCCTTGAGGCCAGCAATGTTGACATAAGCCTGACCATCGTCGACAGCGACGACCGTAGCCTTTACGACATCATGTTCCCTTACCTCCTGCATGGACTCCTCTTCAGCCTCAAGCAAACTCTTCATGTCCTGTTCTTGCACTTTTGATATACCTCCTTGATAATCCAGTCCGGAGTTGAAGCCCCAGCTGTAATACCAATTTTTTTGATTTTATCAAACCATTCGTCCTGCAGCTCCGCCGCAGTTTCGATATGATAGGTTTGGCATTCCTTGGCGCACAACTGCGCGAGGCGCGTCGTGTTCGCACTGTTCTTGCCGCCGATGACGAGCATCAGATCCACTTGCCGCGCAAGCTTGACCGCCGCCTCCTGACGCTGATCCGTAGCCGTGCAGATCGTGCGGACGATGCGAACGTCGTTCGACTTGTCCAGCAGACTGAACACGATTTCCTTGAACTTCGCACCGGAAAACGTCGTCTGCGCGACGATGCCCAAGCGCGCACATGGTGCGACGGCTTCGGCTCCTTCGACGGAATCCACGATGACGGCATCGCCGCCTGCCCATTCGAAGATGCTCCTGACCTCCGGATGAAGCTTCTCCCCTACGATAACGACAGAATACCCTTCTTGAAAAAGCTCATGCGCCGTGGACTGTGCCTTCTTCACATGCGGACACGTCGCATCGACGAGAGAAAGCCCGCGCTCCTTCGCTTCATCATAGACGAGGGGGCCAACCCCGTGCGAGCGTATGATGACCGTCCCCTTCTCCAACTCGGGCAAGGCATTGACCATGCCGACGCCTTCCTCCGCCAGACGCGAAACCATCTGAGGATTGTGGATGATGGGACCGAGCGTACAGGAAGTCCCGTCGGGTGCGGCTTGTTCACGCGCAAGTTTGATCGCACGCTTCACGCCATAGCAGAAGCCAAGGGATTCTGCCAGAAATACTTCCATATATCTACCACCAAATATCCAATGTATCGCAGAAAGGCAGTTTCTCCCCATTTCTGCAATCTATTTTATATTATAGCATAAAATCAATCGCTTATGCTATCATTTTTTATCATTGCGTAAATTTCATCCATTATTTTTTGCGAAAAATCCTGCAGCGCCTGCTTATCCTGCTTTTCTCCTTGAAAAATCAAGGGTTTTCCATAAATGACGCGAAGCTTCGGCAGGAAGCCGCCATTGGCAAAAACATGATCGGTGCCGATGATAGCGGCCGGCACGACGGGAGCTTTTGCCATGGCCGCGAGCAGCGCGACGCCCGGTTCCGCCTTCTTCCTCTCCCCATGGCGGCTGCGTGTTCCCTGCGGAAAAACACCGAGACAGTGTCCTTTCTTGAGTTCGGCGAGAGCCGCCTTGATCGCGCCCCGGTCTGCTGCACCGCGCTTTACGGGAAACGAATGACAGCTCCTTAAGATATAATCCGCGATGAAATTGAAGAAAAGTTCCTGCTTCGCCATGTAGCTGACGGGGCGCGCAAGAAATGTCGCCAAGAGCGGCGGATCCCAGTTGCTCATGTGATTCGCCGCCAAGATCACAGGCCCTTCTTTCGGCATGTTTTCTCTACCCTCAATCTTGGCACGAAAAACAAGGGAAAAGAACATGGCAAAACTGATTTTCAACAGAGCGTAAATCATTTGCCGCACCTTTCTACGATAGCACGCACGACAGCGGCGATATCCATGCCTGTCGTATCGAGCAGGTCTGCATCCGGCGCCTGCACGAGCGGCGAGATCTCGCGCTCGCTGTCCGCCTTGTCGCGCCGTGCGATGTCCGCTTCAAGCTCTGCGAGCGTCATGTCGTAGCCCTTTTCCTGCATCTCCTTCCAGCGGCGTTTTGCACGCTCCGCCAAGGAGGCCGTGAGGAAAATCTTCACGTCAGCGTTCGGCAGAACATGCGTGGCGATGTCCCTGCCATCCATGAGCACGCCGCCCGCGTCTGCCATGAGCCTTTGCTGCTCGACCATCTTCTCGCGCACGGGACCCAAGCGCGCCACTTGCGATACGACGGCGCTGACCGCAGGCGTGCGGATTTCGCTCGTAACCTCTTCACCGTCGACGAAAACCTGCGTCCGCTTCCCATCATAGCGCAGACTGACCACGATGTCGGCGACAGCTGTGAGAATCTTCTCATCCGTCAGAGGCTCTCCGGCCTTGAGTGCCTTCCACGCAACGGCACGGTACATCGCGCCCGTGTCGATGTAAGTGTAGCCCAGTTCCTTCGCCGCGAGCTGAGCTACCGTGCTCTTGCCCGCACCCGCCGGCCCGTCGATCGCCACCACGAGTTTCTTTGCCATCATCTTTCCCCCTGTTGCACAAGTCCATCCAACGTCTGATAAAAAGACGGATATGAGATATTGACGCAAGATGGCGCATCGAGCGTCACGCCCACTCCTGCGGCGCCTGCCACGGCGAGCGACATCGCCATGCGATGATCGTCGTAGGTGCGGCAGGAAGCGGGCGAAAGCATGCGCCCGCCATGGATGACCATGCCGTCCTCCTTCGCCTCGACAGCACCTGGGGCGAGGCGATTGAGCTCCGTCGTCACCGCTGCAAGCCGGTCGGTCTCCTTGACGCGCAGTTCCGCCGCACCCGAAATCACGGTGTCGCCGTCTGCGAAAAGCGCCGCGACGGCAAGGATTGGGATCTCGTCAATGAGGCGCGGAATGATCTCGCCGCCAAACGATGTACCACGAAGCGACGCCGCCCGCACGCGGATGTCAGCAAGCGCCTCGCCGCCGCTCTCACGCTCGTTGTCGATCGTGATGTTCGCACCCATGTCGGACAATACATCGAGAATGCCCGTGCGTGTCGGATTGACGCCAACATCCTGCAGGATGATGTCGCTGCCCTCAATCAGAGACGCTGCAACGAGCCAGTACGCGGCAGAGCTGATGTCGCCAGGTACACGGATCTCTTCGGGCGCAAATAGTTCGTCGGCCGGCTCGATCGTCACCTTCGTCCCCTCGCGCTCAATCCTTGCACCGAAGGCGCTGAGCATGCGTTCCGTATGGTCGCGCGAAAGCGCCGGCTCCGTCAGACAAGTCTCTCTTTCCGCATAAAGACCCGCAAGAAGCACCGCCGACTTCACCTGCGCACTCGCGACGGGACTCTCGTAGTCCATCGCACGAAGCGATCCCTCATGCGGCAGTACGGCGAGCGGCAGGAAGCGATCCGCACCGCGCCCTCGGATCGTCGCGCCCATGCGCGTGAGCGGCTCGACGACGCGCCCCATGGGACGGCGCGAGAGCGACGCATCGCCCGAGAGCGCCGAGAAGAACGGCTGCCCCGCGAGAATCCCCAACAGAAGACGCAGCGTCGTGCCGGAATTTCCCGCATCGAGGATGCCCTGCGGCTCTTTCAAGCCATGCAGGCCGACGCCCGTGACGAGGAGGGCGCCGTCCGCCTGTCGCTCGACGCCTGCGCCGAGCGCCCTCATGCACGCCGCTGTCGAAAGGCAGTCCGCCGCTTCGAGGAAGTTTCGGACGTGCACCTTTCCTTTCGCTATGGCAGAAAACATCACGCTGCGATGTGAAACGGACTTGTCTCCAGGCACGCGGATCTTCCCCGTCAGTCCTCTCTTTGCCGGACGGATTTCTCTTCCTTCAGCCATATACATCTTCCCCTCAAAATCATGCTTTCAAACTTCTGCCTGTCCCACACGGGCGGCGCTCCAGCGTCCCGCTGCCGCCCCCATGGAAAACGCCGCCTGCAAGTTGTATCCGCCCGTGAAACCGTCGACATCGACGACCTCGCCGGCAAAATAAAGCCCCGGCACAAGCTTTGATTCCATCGTCTTGGGATCGATCTCCTTCGTCGAAACGCCGCCCGCCGTCACGATGGCCTCGGCGAGAGGCCGCGTCTTCTCAATCGTGAGCACGAGATGCTTGATCACCTCGGAGATTCTCATGCGCTCTTCGCGACGCAAGTCGTGCACGGGCTTTTCGGGAGACAAATACGCCGCATCGAGCACGGGCGCGATGAGTTTCCCGGGCAAAAGATCGCGCATGCCATTCTTCAGCGCCTTGTTCCGGTATTTTTCAAAGTCGCGCTGCACTCGCGCCGCAAAGACTTCAGGCGTCAGGGCGGGCTTCAAGTCGAGTACAAGCTCCACGAATTTCCCCGCCGCAAGCGCCTGCGCCGCCATGCGGCTCAAAGACAGAACGATGGGCCCTGTCACGCCGAAGTGCGTGAACATCATCTCGCCGAATTCCTCGCCGATTCTCCTGCCGTCGGCGAGAAGCGTCACGCGCACGTTGCGCAGGGACAGCCCCTGCGCCTCCTTGACCCAGTCCTCCTCCGTGACAAGCGGCACGAGCGACGGCAAGACATCCGTGATCGTATGCCCCAACGCGCGCGCCATTGCATAGCCGTCGCCCGACGATCCTGTGCCCGGGTATGACGCGCCGCCCACCGCCAGAACGACAGCGTCGGCACGCATCTTCGCGCCGCTCGCGAGCACGACGCCCGCCGCATGTCCCTCTTCCACGAGAATCTCAGCGACGCGCGCCTCCGTCTCGATCTTCACGCCAAACTCATGAAGGTGCCGGACGAGTGCCTCGACCGCATCGGCGGCGCGGTCACTGACGGGAAAGACACGCCCGCCGCGCTCCACTTTCGTCTCCACACCAAGTTCTCGGAAAAATTCCCGCACATCCTCATTGTCAAAAGCGTGCAGGGCGCTGTAGAGAAACGAGCCGTTGCCCGGGATATTCTTGACGATCTCTGCGACGGGCGCGACATTCGTGATATTGCAGCGCCCCTTGCCCGTAATCATCATCTTGCGGCCGGGCTGCTTCATTTTCTCCAAAAGGAGCACGGAAGCGCCTGCTTCCGCCGCCTTGGCCGCCGCCATGAAGCCAGCCGGGCCTGCGCCGACAACGAGGACGCGCCGCGCACTCATCGTTCTTCTGCGAGGCGATAGAGCGCCTCGACCTCCGCCTTCGTCAGAGGACGCGAAGCGCCGCGCTTGACGCCGTCCAGCGTGAGCTGCGCAAAACGCGTGCGCTTCAGGGCGCGCACGTCGCACCCCACGGCCTCGAACATGCGACGCACCTGCCGATTCCTGCCCTCGTGCAGCGTGACCTCGACGTCACTGAGCCCCTTTTCCGTCACGCCGTAGACGCGCACCTCCGCCGGCGCCGTCATGCCGTCTGCCAGTTCGATGCCGCCTCGGAGCTTCTTCAGGGCTTCTGGCGTAAGGTCGCCCGCCACCTTCGCACGGTACGTCTTGTGCACGAGAAAGCGCGGATGAAGAAGAGCCTGCGTCAGTGTACCGTCATTCGTAAGGAGGAGCAGCCCTTCCGTATTCTGGTCGAGCCTTCCCACCGGATAGACGCGCACGTCCTTCACGGGCAGAAGGTCGAGCACCGTGCACCTGCCGCGCTCGTCGGAAACGGTCGAGACGCAGCCCTTGGGCTTGTTCAGCAAGAAATAGACGAGACGCTCCTCTGCGGGAAGCGGCTCGCCGTCCACCGCAATACATGCGGTCGCCGCGTCCGCCTTCGTTCCCGGCTCACGCACCACCGCGCCGTCCACTGTCACGCGCCCCGCCGCAATGAGCTCCTCCGCCTTGCGGCGTGACGCCACGCCCGCGCGGCTGATGATTTTTTGCAATCGTTCTTCCATACTTCACCCTTACCCGTAAACTCTTATTAGACGCATCCGACGCACACCGCGCTCAGAGATTCGCCATATTGCAGACGATGTCGCGCGCCTCTTCCACTTCCGAGGCGAGGACGCGTATCTCGAAGTTCGCCTTGCGCTGGCTGCCGACGGATTTCCGATCCGTCAATATGCCTTCCGCCTCCAGCCTTTCGCAGATCTTCTCCGCCTGCCCCTTTGTTGCAGCCACAAAGATCGATGTCCACATGAAAATTTCCTCCTTCGGCGCTATCTCTGCAGCACCGAGTTTTTGCCGAGCAAGGCCTCGATTTCCTGCACGACGGCAGGAGATGCGTCGAGCCAATACTGCGGCTCCAACTTCTGCCAACGTCCCTTCCGATTCAAAAAGACGACATGATCGCCCCTGTGCATCGCGAAAATGCCGTAGAGCGCATCGAGCGCAGCCGCTTCCTCGTGCTCTGCGGTAAGCGTGATGTAATAATCCTGCCGATAATCGTCGAGCGCAGTAATTGTGTCGGCAAGCACCTTGACGCCGTCGTCCGTGAAATTCACGCGCCCCTGCACGACGATGGCCGCATCGGGAACAAGGAGGTTCACATGCGGGTAGAAGACCGCTGGGAAGACGACGACTTCGACGGAATGCGTGTAGTCCTCCAATTCCAAGAAGCACATCGTGTCACCCTTCTTCGTCGCAATCCGCTTCGCCGAGGAGATGAGGCCGCCGATGCGCACGAGTTGGCGCTCCTTTTTCTTGCCGTCTAAGATATCCCCGATGGGCACGAGATTCTTGATCTTCTTCTCATGGCGATCGAGCGGATGTCCTGTAATGAAGAAGCCTGTGTTCTCCTTCTCCCACGCGAGTCGCTGCACCGAGTCTGCCTCATCGATGTCGGGAAGCGCGACGTCCTCGGCCTCCTGCATCGCCGCCTCGCCGAAGAGGCCGATCTGCCCGCTCGCTGCATCCGCGTGCTTCTTTGCCGCGACGTCGATGACGCGCTCCAAGACGGCAAGAAGCTGCGAGCGGTGCGCGCCGAGAGAGTCGAACGCACCGCATTTGATGAGACTTTCAAGCACGCGCTTGTTTGCCGTGCGCATATCGACGCGCGTGCAGAAGTCCAGGAGCGACGTGAAAGCGCCGCCTTCCTCGCGCACGGCGGCGAGACTCTTGATCGCCGCCTCGCCGACATTTCGCACGGCGGCGAGGCCAAAACGAATGGCCGCGCCGTCGACGCTGAAATTCGCCTCACTCGCGTTGACGTCGGGCGGCAGAATCTTGATGCCCATGCGGCGGCAAAGCTCGATGTAGACGCCGACCTTATCGTTCGTGTCCATGATGCTCGTGAGCATCGCCGCCATGAATTCCTGCGGATAATGCGCCTTCAAGTACGCCGTCTGCCACGCCACGAGCGCGTATGCCGCGCTGTGCGACTTGTTGAAGCCGTAGTCGGCGAAATGCGTCAGAAGATCAAAGATCTTTTCCGCCAAAGCGTCATCAATGCCGTTCTCTCGCGTTCCCTTCATGTACGTCTCGCGCTGCGACATCAGGACTTCATGCTTCTTCTTGCCCATGGCGCGGCGCAGGATGTCCGCCTGCCCGAGCGTGAAGTTCGCGAGCACCTGCACGACCTGCATGACCTGCTCCTGATAGAGCACGACGCCGAACGTCTCCTTAAGGATCGGCTCGAGCAAAGGATGCAGGTACGCCACCTTCTTCTTGCCGTGCCTGCCCGCGATGAAGTCCGCCACCATGCCGCTGCCCAGAGGCCCTGGCCGGTAGAGTGCGACCGTCGGAATGAGGTCTTGGAAGCTTTTCGGCTGCAGATCCTTGACGAGATTCGTCATGCCCGCCGATTCCATCTGAAAGACCGCGCCCGTATCGCCGCGGCAGAGCATCTCTGCCGTCTTCTCATCTTCGAGCGGTATCTTGTCGATGTCGATCGTGACGCCGCGGCTCTTCTTGATGTTCTTCAAAGCGTCGGCGATGACCGTGAGCGTGCGCAGGCCGAGGAAATCCATCTTCAAAAGACCGAGCTCTTCCACGTGATCCTTGTCGTACTCCGTCACGAGCGTGCCGTCGGAGACCTGCACGGGCACATAGTCGGTCAAGGGATTTCGCGCGATCACGACGCCCGCCGCATGGGTCGACGAGTGGCGCGGCAGCCCCTCCAGGTCGCGCGCGAAGTCGATGAGCCGCTTCGTCTCGTCGCTCTCCTCATAGATGCTGCGAAAATCCTGCGAATCGGCGAGCGCACGGTCGAGCGTGATGCCGAGCTCTGACGGCACAGCCTTCGCCACGCGATCGACGCTCGCATACGTCATTTCGAGCGCACGCCCGACGTCACGAATCGCGCCCTTCGCCGCCATCGTGCCGAAAGTGATGATCTGCGCGACATGATCGGCGCCGTAGCGGCGCTTCACATAGTCGATAACCTCCTCACGGCGGATGTAGCAGAAGTCGATGTCGATATCAGGCATCGTCACGCGCTCCGGATTCAAAAACCGCTCAAAGAGCAATTCGTACTTCAAAGGATCAAGATTCGTGATGCCCAGGAGATAGGCGACGATGCTGCCCGCCGCCGAGCCGCGCCCCGGACCGACGGTGATTCCCTCGCCGCGCGCATACTTGATGAAATCCCAGACGATGAGAAAGTAGCTGTCATAGCCCATGCGATGGATGATGGAAAGCTCGTAAGCGAGCCTTTCGCGCACAGCGGGCGTGATCTTTTCGTAGCGAAGGGGCAGATTCTCCTCGCAGAGCTGCTTTAGGTAGGCCTCGTCCGACATTCCCTCCGGCAACGGAAAATTCGGCAGATGAAGATGCCCGAACTCAAAGTCGACCTTGCATCGCTCGGCGATCTTCTGCGTATTGGCGAGCGCCTCCGGGTGATCGTGAAAAAGCGCCTGCATCTCCTCGGGCGAGCGCATGTAGAACTCCCCTTCGGCATAGCGCATGCGCGTCGGATCATGGACGCCCTTGCCCGTCTGAATCGCGAGCAGGACATCGTGCGCCTCCGTGTCCTCTTTATGCACATAGTGGATGTCGTTCGTCGCCACGAGTCCGACGCCGAACTTCTCCGCCAGCTCAATGACACCCGCGAATGCTGTCTTTTCATCGGGGATTCCATGGTCTTGAATCTCAAGGAAGAAATTCTCTCGTCCAAAGATGTCGATATACTCCTCGACGAGCTTTTCCGCGCGCTCGCGCTCACCACGCAGGATCGCCTGCGGGATCTCTCCCGCGACGCAGGCGCTGAGGCAGATGAGGCCCTTATGATACTTGCGCAGGATGTCCTTGTCGACGCGCGGCTTGTAGTACATGCCCTCTGTATTGGCGAGCGAGACGAGTTTCACCAGGCTTCGATATCCTTCCTCATTCTCTGCAAGAAGAATCAGATGATAGTAGCGCGTGCCGCGCACCTCGGTGCGGTCAAAGCGCGACTCAGGTGCAAGATACGCCTCACAGCCGATGATCGGACGAATTCCCTGCTTCTTTGCTTCCTTATAAAAGTCAATAACACCGTACATCGCCCCGTGATCGGTGATCGCGACGGAATCCATGCCAAGCTCCTTCGTGCGTGCGATAAGCTCGGGAATGCGGCTCGCGCCGTCGAGAAGGCTGTAGCATGTATGAACGTGCAAATGTGCAAAGGGAATCTTCGTCATGGCAGCCTCCTCTATCACTCTTTTATGTTTCGCTTCTTCCTATTATAAAGGAAAACGAGCGAACCTTCAACGCTTCTTCATATACGCTTCGGCAACAGCGAGAACATATTCCTGCAGCGCGGTACCGACAGCGAGATCCCAATCAACGTCACCCGCAAAGACCGTATTGGAAACGACGCGGATCGTGAGGAACGGCACATCGTACGTCTGGCAAATTTGCGCGACGGCGTCACCCTCCATCTCCTCAACCGCAGTGCCGTAGAAATCATGCAGGAAGAGCACGCGGTCGACTTGGCAGTTCCAGCTGTCCGCCGTACCGATGACGCCCTCCGTCACGCTTCCTTTCTTGTAGGAGTTCTTGAGCGCGAGCGCCGTCCGAAAGAGACCCTCGTCTGCTCTGTGAAAGACCTCCTGCGTGAAGCGACGCGCTTCCTTGTCGTAGGCAAAGACGCCGAGCTGGTCGAGTGCCTCTTCATCGACACCCTCACCGCGTGCGCGAAAGTGAGATTTCCATGCCGATATATTGACCGTCTCTCTGCCTATGACAATATCGAAATTCTTTAGAACCGGATCATGCGCTCCCGCCGTCCCCTGATTGATGACGGCGCAGGGGTGAAAGAACTCCATGGCAAGCGCCGTCGTCGCCGCCGCATTCGCCAAGCCCCACTGCGTGCGCGAAACGGCAAGAGGCACGCCATGATAAGTGCCCGAGGCGAAGTACCACTCGCCGAGCCGGTATTCCTCCAGAGCGTCGAGCTGCTCGACTATATGGCTCGTCTCCACCCTCATCGCACCTTGGATGAGCAAGGGCGGCTCCCCCTTGTATGTCTTGCCCGACCGATCTGACAATCCTCCTACCATCCTCTTCCCTCCGTAAAATTCTCTCAAATTCTGCAAATGCGAAATAGTATACGCCTCTAACTTTACATTGTCAACTAAATCCTCTATAATGGAAATGACTAACTTTTCGACTTTACCGCAAAGGAGCGATTCCCTCTTGAAGATCATCGCACGGCATCTCACGGCCGACTTATACAACTGTAAAGAAAACAAGCTGCTCGACATGGAGATGACCGTCGCCTCCTTGAGGCGTCTCACCGAGGAAGCGGGCCTTCACATTCTGCAGGTCGACACGCAGGTGATTGAAAAGGGTCATTTCGTCGTCCTCCTCGCCCTCAAGGAGGGACATCTCGCACTGCACACCTACACAGAACTCCGCTACGCGGCGGGCGATATCTTCCTCTGTGACGCGAATGCCGAGCCTGAAACGCTCTTCAAAGGGCTTAGGAGTTTCTTCAAACCTGAAAAGATTCGCACGACCTTCCTCAAGCGCGGCGACTTCGGCAAGGCCAAGGATATGAAGCCAAAGATCAAGTCGCGCGTCGCGCCACTTCGGCGCATCCACAACACAGGCGCAAAGGTCATCCGACTTCTCGCGCGTCGCAACCGCAAGAAGAACTTTTGAAAAAAGGCTGCCATCGGCAGCCTTTTCTATTTCACCCTCACTTATAGGCGGGAAGATCCGGCTCAATCGCCGTCGCCGCTTTGTAGTCACTCTCAGACTCCGCCGCCTTACCCGACAAACGATACAGGTAACCGCGGCGATAATAGAATTTGGCATTGCCCGGCTCCAACCGAAGCGCCGCCGTATAGTCGTCGATGGCCTTCGCCTTCTCGCCCATATTCTCCAATACACCCGCGCGATTACCAAAAAACGCGGCATTCTTCGGCTCGAGATCGATTGCTGCATCAAGGTCAGCGAGCGCTCCGTGAACATCATTGAGCTGGATCTTTTCAATCGCACGCAAGTTGAGAAGATCCGCATTCTTCGGCTCGATCGCCAGCGCCCTCTCAATGTCGAGAAGCGCCTCTTCGTTCCGATCCATCAAACGATAGGAAATCGAGCGCTCGATGTAGATGGGAAGTACATCCGACGTATGCTCCAATGCATGCGTATAATCGGCAATGGCTTCATTGAGCTGACCGAGCGCACGATAACTTCCCGCACGATTGAAATAAATGAGCGACGCCTGATCGGCGGGCACGCCTTCCAAAAGATGCGTGAAATCTGCAATTGCCTCTTCGTGCTTGCCCAAACGCTCGAGGCAAACACCACGCCGGCTCAAGGCTGGAACATTTTCCTTTTCGAGCGTCAATGCCGCCGTATAATCGTCCACGGCAGAAGCAAGATCCTGCTTCTGTTCCTTCGCCAAGCCGCGCTCAATATAGGCGCGCAGTTTGAGAACGTCATCGGCTTTTTCGAGCACATGCGTATAGCCATCTATGGCATCATCGAAGCGCCCCAGACGATAGAGCAAGGAAGCGCGATACATCTGCGCCCCCATATCGTCCGGTTGTAAGGCAACGGCTCGATCCATGTGAGCGAACGCCGTGCCACTGTCATTTTGGGCAAGCGCAGTCAATCCCATCTCGAATTCAATAAGCGCATTCCGAGGATCGAAGGACTGCGCCGTAAGAAAATCTTTCTGCGCATCCCCATAGCGCTTCATATCGCGCAAGACGATGCCGCGATTGACGAAAGCCGTCGGATTTTCTCCATTGATTGCAATCGCCCTGCTGAATTCTCTGTAGGCAGCATCGAGATCGCGCTTTTGGTAGCTGTCAATGCCGCTCTGAATTGCAGCGAAGTCCGGCGACTGTCCGGCAACTTCCCCCTGCCTTTTCGGAAGTTCCTGCGCCATCTTGCCCGCATCCGGCTTCGGCAGCATCTGCGCCGGCTTTGCTGCATCGCGCGAAGCAGCAACATTGGACGCAGGCTTTTGCTCACGGCGATCCTCACGCACGGATTCTTGCTTTTGCTCGTGCGTTTTCTTCGGCTGCGTTTCCTGCACCTGCTTCTGCTCTTCCCTCTGCTCCGCTTTCGGCTTCTGCGGTTCGACAGGCGCGGCTGGCGTGAACGTCCCCAGGGTACGCGCGAGCGCATCGTCCACTGCAGAAGCCGCAGCCGGCAAACAGCCGCACCAAGCGGCAGAACCCGCAAGAATAGCAGCCAAAGCTGCCGTCTTCATCCCTTTTTTCACAAAATCACCTCATTATATTCAATGGACAAGCTGCAGCAAAACGAAGATGACAAGCCCCAGACCCGCGCCGACGATGGATCCGTTCATGCGAATCCACAGGAGATCAGGCTCCACCTTGTCGTAGACGAGATGGTTGAGCTGCTCGTCCGTCAGACGCGCGAGCACGTCGCGCACGATGACGGCGACGAGATCCTGCGCGGCGAGCGCCGAACGCGCCGCGAGATCGTAGAGTAGCCGGTCGATCGCACGCTGCATCTTCTCATCCTTGCCGACGAGCGCAAGCGCACGCCGCAGCTCTTCTACGAGGACAGCAGAAAATTTCTCGCGCAAGAGAGGCAATACTGTGTCAAATCTATGCCTGCCCCGCGCCAAGAAGAAATGCTTCTGCACAAACGCCAAACTTCGCTCGATCGCTTCCTCAAGCGGCAGCCCTCTGAGCATGGCGTCGCGCAGCTCCAGCGAAAAGGCACAAAACTCCTCGTCGGCACAAAGCTCCTCCGCCTTCTCATAGCATACTGCAAGAAATTCCTTCTGCAGCGCCGAATCCTTCTCGGCCAATTCCGTCAGTACGGTCAAGGCCTGATGGCGCACGAGATGAGCGAGATCGGCGAAGTTCACGACGTCCGCGATCTGCCCAATGCCGAGCAGGAACTTGTCCCAAGTGCTCCTGGCATTTCCCTTCGCATAGTTGAAGAGCAGATCCTCGACCTTTCGGGAAAACTCCGGGGCAGCAGCCTTCTCAGCGAGAAACTGCGCCGCCCGCGCGACGAGCACATGGTCGCGCTCGTCATCGCGCATCCAGCGTCCGATCAAAGAAAAAATTTCTTCGGGACGCGACCGCTTCAGTTCGCTGCGCATCTCGTCCGCAAAGGCATTCGCCTGCTTCTCGCGATCGATGTGCATGGCGAAACTGCGCACATAGTGCAGGAACTGTGCGACGAGCTTTTCCTGCACATCCTCTCGCCGAAGAAACTCAAGCAAGCGAGCGACGAGGTCGATGTGCTGCAAGGCTTGGAAAATCTTGCGGCGTGAAAAGAACTCCTTCTGCACGAGCGTGACCGACGCTTCGATGAAGGACTCGCGGCGGCGCGGCAAAAGCGCCGTATGCCATGGGAAGCCCAACGGCTTCTTGAAGAGCGCCGTCACGGCGAACCAATCGGCAATGCCGCCGACGAGCGCAGCGTCGGCACAGGCGAGAAAGCCGCGCGCCAGGAGACTCTTCGGATATGCGATGACCAACGCGAGCGCCAAAAAGAATACGACAGCGGCAAAGAGCAGCGTCTTGTCCGCCTTGTTCCAAGAACGCCAAAACATCAGCCCACCGCCTTTTCCACAAAGTATGCGATAAGGAAAAGCGCCATGCCCGCCATCGCCCCAACGACGGAACCATTGATGCGAATCATCTGCAGATCGTCATCGACGCGGCTCTCCACGAAGGCGATGAGCTCGTCATCGGAGAAATCCTCCAGCCGCGCCTTGACCATCTGCGTGATGAAGGCGTGATGATCGTTCAGCTCCGCTTCAAGAAGATTCTTGAACATGGCGTCCGCACGCCTCTGCAGGCTCTTCCTCTTGATGAACTCGTCAATCTTGCCGTCTACAAGAAGAAAGAACGGTTCGCGCCAAAAGGGCGTCTCCCCCTTGGCGTTGCGCTCCAGCCAAAGGGCGAACTGTTCCGAAAGATCGAGCCGTTCGAAGGACGTTTCCTTCCACTTTGCAATCGCCTGTTTCAGCGAATCGTTTTTGCCGAGGGAATGCAGCAGTGAACGGAATTCTGCTGCAAGGCGCTCATACGCCTCGCCCTCGCCCTTGAGCATGGAGCTGATATAGGCGTCCATGTGCCTCACAGCGATTTCCCGCAAGCGCTCATCACTCAAATCCATCGCCTGAATGACCGTCGCTCGAAGCGACGCCTGTCTTTCATACCGCTCGCGCAGCTCACGAATGTTTTCCAGCAGCACCTCCTGCATCTTCGCGTCGTGCAGCGTTCGGCGCACAGCGCGAAGTGCCACATGCAGGATGCGTGCGCTATTCGTCTCTTCGGCAAGCATGTCGAAGAAGCGCAGCAGGAATTTTTCCAAAGGAAAGCTCTTGAAGCTCTCGCGAATCGCCGGCCAGATGCGTTCGGCTACATGCATCGCATCCATCGTCTCAGCCGCACGCAAAAGCACGGCGAAGGAGATGTCCTTGATCCGCTCGCGCCCGCCGCGCTCCTCAAGATAGGCGACGAACATCTGCGCCATGTCGATCTTCCTCGCTACAGCCATGATGTTCGCCGCACTCAGAAGATCGTTGGCAGCATAGTCGACGAGCGCCTGCATGATGCGCGTGCGATTCCGGCGCAGGATGTCCGTGCGGTAGGATATGCCCAAGGGCTTTCGAAAGATCGCCGTGACGGCGAACCAGTCGGCAAGTCCGCCGACTGTCGAGGCGAGGAAAGCCGCCTCCAGAAGATCCCAGAGGAACCCGCTGCCGACCATAGGCAGGACGGCGAGCGTGCCGATGACGCTGACAGAAAGCGCGAGCGTCGCCTTATACTTTTTCTGCAAGACCATATCGCTCACCGAAACCGTCAGCGCCGCTCAGCATCATTCGCTGAAGCAGAGTCGCGATGCGGATTCCGCTCCTTGGCGACGGCCAGCATCAACTTGATGCGGTTGAGCTGATTGACCTCCGAAGAACCGGGATCGCAGTCAATCGCCACGATATTTGCCCCTTTGTAATCACTTCGGAGACTGTGAATGACGCCCTTGCCCGTGATGTGATTCGGCAGACAGCCGAAGGGCTGCAGGCAGACGACATTCGGCACGCCCTCATGGATGAGTTTGACCATCTCACCCGTGAGGAACCAGCCCTCACCCGCCATATTGCCGAGCGACACATGCTTCTTCGCGAGATGTGCCGTTTCGCTGATCTTGTACGGCGGCGTGAAGCGACGACTCTTCTTCAGCGCCTTTCGCATAGGGCGGCGGAAGAACTCGACGAGGCTGATGAACATCTGCGCAAACAGCTTGTCCTTGAGCCTGCCCGCAAAAAGCTCGCGCTCGACGATGGAATCGTACGCCATGTAGAGGAAGAAGTCCGCAAAGTCCGGCATGACGACCTCGGCGCCCTCCTCGATCAAGACCTCCTCGATGTGGTTGTTCGCCACGGGATGATACTTGACGAGAATCTCACCGACAATGCCGACTTTCGGCTTCCAGATCCCCTCGACAAGAGGCAGCGCATCAAACTCCTGCACCATGCGCCTGACCGTGTCCGCATACTTGAAATAACTTCCATCCATAAGCTCGGCAAGGCATTTTTCATGCCACTTTTCATACAGCCGTTCCGCCGCTCCCCGCTCCTTCTCGTACGGCAGTGTCGCATTTCTCAGCTTTTGCAGCAGGTCGCCGTAAAGGAACGCCTTGATCGCATCGACAAAGCAGCTTCGGTCGAGGGAGAACGCATCCGTTTCGAGTCCCCAGCACGCGAATACAGGCACCTGCGGATAGCCCGCATACTTCAGAGCCTGGCGCATCAGTGCCATATAGTTCGTCGCACGGCACGGTCCACACGTCTGAAACAGCAGGATCGACGTGTGATCGGGATCGTACTCGCCCGATTTCAGCGCAGCGAGCAGCTGGCCGATGACGACGATGGCGGGATAGCACATGTCGTTGTTCACATAGCGCAGCCCGAGATCGATCGCTGCCTTGTCCGGCAGAGCCGGCACGACAACCTTATAGCCATGCTTTTCGAGCACGGGACGCACGAGGCTGAAATGAATCGGTGCAAGCTGCGGCGCGAGAATCGTATGCGTGCGGCGGCACTCCTCCGTGAAGCGCGGACGCTCCTCGGCGGCCGCTGGCTGAAACGGCGTCTTCCTGCGGCGTGCGAGAGCCGCGATCAAAGAGCGCAGGCGTATGCGAGCCGCACCGAGGTTGCTGACCTCGTCGAGCTTGATCATCGTGTAGATATGATGATGGCTTTCGAGAATCGACTTGACCTGCCCCGTCGTCACAGCATCGAGTCCGCAGCCGAAGGAACTGAGCTGGATGAGCGTCAAGTTTTCATGCTCGGCGACGAAATGCGCCGCGTGGTAAAGGCGTGCGTGATAGCTCCATTGATTGACGATGTTGAGTCCCGCACCCTTGACCGGCAGATGATAGACGGCATCCTCCGACAGGATGGCAAGACCGTAGGAAGCGATCATGTCGGATATGCCATGATGAATCTCAGGGTCAATGTGGTACGGCCTGCCGACGAGCATGACGGCGGGCTGCTTCGTGCGCTCGATCTCGCGCAGAATGCTCACGCCGTAATCGCGCACGTCCTGCTTGTAGTTCTCAAGTTCCGCGTAGGCAGCGAATGCCGCCTCCTTGATCTCGCCCTTAGAAAGACCTTCGGAAGCGCCGAGTTCCTCAAAAAGGCGCTCAACCATGCGCTTCTTGTCGTCAAGCGGCAAAAAAGGCTGCAGAAACTCGATGTTCTTTTCGCGCAGCACGTCCATATTGGCACGGATATTCTCTGCATAGGACGCAACGACCGGGCAGTTGTAGTGATTGTCGCCCGGATGCTGCTCATCGATGACATTGAAAGGGATGCACGGATAAAAAATCTTTCGGACGCCCTTTTCCACGAGATCCATGATATGCCCGTGCACAAGCTTCGCCGGATAGCATAAGGAATCCGACGGCACCGTCGCCATGCCCTTGTAGTAGAGCGCCGCCGACGACTTGTCCGACAGCACGACCTCGTAGCCAAGCTGCGTGAAGAAGGTGAACCAGAAAGGATAGTCCTCGTACATGTTGAGTCCGCGCGGCAGCCCGATCGCACCGCGCGGCGCGGCGGCGCCCGTCAGCGGCTTGTAGTAGGCGAAGAGGCGCTTATACTTGTAATCGTAGATGTTCGCCGTCTCCCGCTCCTCGCGCTTCGCCTTGCCGATGCCGCGCTCGCAGCGGTTGCCCGTGAAGTACTTGCCGCCGTCGCTGAACTTCTGCATGGTGATCAGGCATTGATTGCCGCAATGCCTGCAGCGGTACGAACTCGTCGATACAGAAAAGTCTTCCAGCGCATCGGCAGCGAGTATCGAAGAGCGCTCAAGCCCCTCCTCCTGTGCGAGAATCGCCGCGCCATACGCGCCCATGAGACCCGAGATATCGGGACGCACGACATCACGCTCGATGAGCTTTTCCATCGAACGCAGGACAGCATCGTTGTAGAATGTGCCGCCCTGCACGACGATATGCTCGCCAAGCTCCTTGACATCCTTGAGCTGCATGACCTTAAAGAGCGCGTTCTTGATGACGGAAAAAGCGATGCCTGCTGATATGTCGCTGACCGCCGCTCCGTCCTTCTGCGCCTGCTTGACCTTGGAATTCATGAAGACCGTGCAGCGCGTGCCGAGATCGACGGGCGCTTTCGACTCCATCGCCATGGCGGCGAACTCCCCCGCCGTCATGTTGAGTCCCTGCGCGAAATTCTCGATGAAGGAGCCGCATCCCGCCGAACAGGCCTCGTTGAGCGTGATGTTGCCGATGCTGCCGTCCTTGACGAAGAAACATTTCATGTCCTGCCCGCCGATGTCCATGACGAACGTGACCTCGGGGCAAAACTCCTGCGCCGCACGCAGATGGGCGAACGTCTCAACCTCGCCCGCATCCGCGTGAATCGCCGCCTTGACGATCGCCTCACCGTAACCCGTCGTAAGTGCGCCCGCGATGTACGTCCTTTCGTTCATCGCAGCGTAAAGCCCCTTCAGTTCACGAATGACCGTATGAAGCGGCGACCCTTGGTTGCTGCCGTACGACGTGTAGAGAAGTTCGCGCTCCGTACCGATCGCCGCGAGCTTCGTCGTCGTCGATCCGGCGTCAATGCCGATGTAGATCGGCCCTTCATACGCGGCAAGATCGCCGCGCCGCACCTTTGCGCGGTCATGGCGCTCCTTGAATGCCGCATAGTCCGCCGCATTGGAAAAGAGCGTGAAGTCCGCCTGCCGCGTCTCCTTCGCCGCCACGTCGCGCGCCTTCTCCATGCTCTCTTCCAGACGCGCCATATCGACGACCTCGGTCTCCTCCGAAAGCGCCGCACCGAGCGCGACGAAAAAATTTCCGTCGGGCGCATCGACGACGTTCTCGGGTGTAAGCTGCAGCGTCTCGATGAAACGTTGCCTGAGCGCAGGAAGGAAGTGAAGCGGCCCGCCAAGAAACGCGACCTTGCCCGCAATCGGGCGACCTTGCGCGAGATTGCTGATCGTCTGATTGACGACAGCCTGAAAAACGGAAAGGGCAATATCCGCCTTTTCCGCACCGTCATTCATCAGAGCCTGGATGTCTGTCTTGGCAAAGACGCCGCAGCGAGAAGCAATCGTATAGATCTGCTTCCCCTTCTCCGCGAGTGCATTGAGTCCTGCCGCATCCGTCGAAAGAAGCGACGCCATGTGATCGATGAAAGAACCCGTGCCGCCCGCACAGACGCCATTCATGCGCTGTTCAGGTGCATCGCCGAAGTACGTCACCTTGGCGTCCTCGCCGCCAAGCTCAACGACGGTATCCGTCTCGGGAATCAGCGACCTTACAGCTGAAGCGCACGCGATGACCTCCTGCACGAAAGGCAGCCCGATGTGCTGTGCGACGCCCATGCCCGCCGAACCGGTCAATGCAAAAGAAAACTTCTCACCGCCGACGATCTTCTTGAGGCTTGCCAGATTCTCGCAGAGGGAAGCGCCGATCTCGGAAAAATGGCGTGCGTAGTTTTTGTACACGATCTTCTTCTCATGATCGAGGACGACGAGCTTGATCGTCGTCGAGCCGATGTCAATCCCCACATCAAATATAGAATTCATGAACTCACCGCCTAAAATCTAGGATAGTATATGCTGAAAATATCTGACAGAAAAACCTGCCGTAACGTATGATTCAGTCTCAAACTTATTCTTGTATTTTAACGCTTTTTCTCTCTGGATTCAAGGATAATTGTTTCCCAAAAACGCCAAAAACGTACTTAAACAGTTGACGAAAGCTCTTCTCTGGAGTAAGCTAAAAGAATAATCGTTGTTCGTATTTGTCTTAAGGAAAGCTGGTGAGGAAATGGACGGAGATCACCCTAGTTGCACGACAAATAAAAAGAAAACGCTCGGAAGCCTCCTTTTTCTCAAAGCATCCTGCATTTGACTTTGGGGAGCTTCCGCGAAAGGAGACTCCCTGTCTATGCTCAAAATCTTCAAGTCCCTTGAAAGCGGTCCCCTGCAGACTCTGACGCTCAAGACGCTCGAAAAGGGCGCATGGATCAACATCATCGACCCCACGCCCTACGAACTCAAGGTTGTCAGTAACCTCACAGAAGTCGAGCCGGACTTTCTGCGTTCCGCGCTCGACGACGAAGAGCGTTCCCATACGGACGTCGAGGACAACTCCGTCATGGTCCTGACCAATGTCCCTGTCATGCGCGGCCAGGACAGCTACGATACGCTGCCGCTCGCCATCATTCTGACGGCGGACTACTTCATCACGGTCTGCTTGGAGGACACGCCGGTTCTTTCAGAGTTCAATGAGAACACGGCGAAGCTCTTCCGCACATTCAAGAAGACGCGCTTCCTTTTTCAAATCCTCTACAAGTCGGCGACCTTCTACTTACGCTATCTCAGGCAGATCAACAAACACTCGGACGAAATCGAGCTGAACCTGCGCCGTTCGATGGAAAACAGCGACATCCTGCGCCTTCTCGAACTACAGAAAGGCTTGACCTATTTCAGCGCGGCGCTGCGCTCCAACGGCGCCGTTCTCGATAAGCTTCTGCGTCTGCGCTCCAACCAAAGTCTGACGCCCATCATCAAAATCTACGAAGAGGACGAGGACCTTTTGGAAGACGTCATCATTGAGAACAAGCAGGCACGCGAGATGGTCGAACTTTATAACAAGATCCTCGCGCGCATGTCGGATACTTTCTCTTCCATCATCTCGAACAATCAGAACCTCGTGATGAAATTCCTCGCTGCCATGACGATCATCCTCGCGATTCCGACGGTCATATCGAGCTTCTTCGGCATGAACGTCCCCGTCCCGCTGGCAGACGACTCGACGGCATTCCTCTCCATCGCCATCCTCGCCGCCGTCATCGCCGGAGCGTCATCGTATGTCCTATGGCGCAAGAATATGTTTTGAAGCTACGAATCGGAGGCAAGTATGGCATCCCTCATTGAATCCGAGCTAAAGAGCGGCCTCATCTTCGGTGATGCAGAAAACGCCGAATACGTCTACATGCCCGCGAGCGAGATCGGCGTCAAAGATCCTGTCTGCGTCTACGAAATGGGTGATATGCGGGACGATGTAGACATCAAAGAAGCACTGCGGCTCATAAGAATCCGCAGCCTGCGCCCGAGCACACATCCAAGGCTCGGAAAAAGCTCGTGCTAGAATCGAATTTTATGGACAAAATTCTTGGCAAACTTCGTACTTTGCGGCATCGCGAGCGGATTTACGGCATGCACAATCCGCTCACTTATGATTTTCTTCATCACAATCTGCACCATCTCCACGTCCTGCTCTTCCATAGTGCCGATCAGCAGGATTTTACACGCGGGGCGATCCCGCGTCAGCTGTTCGTCTTCATGCTGCCGATCCTGCTCTCGCAGCTCCTGCAGCAGTTCTACACGATTGCGGACACCGCCCTCGTCGGACAGGTGCTCGGCGCACAGGCGCTTGCCGCCGTGGGCACGGCGAGCCTCGTCCTCTCCGTCATCGTCAATTTCTTCATCGGCTTCTCGGCGGGTCTCAGCGTCCTCGTCTCCCACCTCTACGGGGAAAAAGATTATGCGCGTCTCAGCGCACTCGTACAGAGCATCTTCATCACCGTCGCATTGTTCGCCGCTCTCTTTACGGCGGCCGGCATTATCCTGATCGAGCAGCTGCTCGCGGCACTCTCCACGCCCGCCGAACTCATCCCGGCAGCGAGCCTCTATCTGCGAACCGTGCTCTACGGTATGCTTGCACAGCTTCTCTACAATACAGCGAGCGCCATCCTAAGAGCGCTCGGCAATACGACGAGCGCTCTTCATTATCTCGCCGCCGCTGTCGTGCTCAACATCGCACTCGACGTCGTGCTGCTCATCGTCATTCCCTGCGGCATCGCAGGCGCAGCAGCCGCGACCGTCCTCGCGCAGTATGCAGCGGCGCTGCTCGCCCTGTGGAAACTGTTCCATCTCCACGGCACATGGAAACTGCGCTTTAGCCACCCCTTCTTCGCTTTGGGGCATCTCCTGCCCATCCTCAACACAAGCATTCCCGCGGGACTTCAAGCCGTCTTCATGAGCCTTTCCTCCCTCGTCATCCAGACGTACATCAACTCCTTCGGCTATGCGGCTATGGCAGGTATGACCGTCTATGCACGCATCGAGGGATTCCTCTATTATCCGCTCTTTGCATTCGGCATCGCACTCACAAGTTTCATCGGGCAGAACGTCGGTGCACATGACCTTGCGCGCGTGCGTACAGGGCTTCGCATAAGCCTTCGTCTCGCGGCGGGTGGGACAATAGGCATGGCGCTCATCGCAGGTCTTGCTGCGCCCGCGCTCGTCGCGCTCTTCACCGACGATCCCGCCGTCGCTGCGAATGCGCTTGACGCCGTTTACTACACGTTCCCCTTCTACTGGCTCTATGGCGTCAATCAGATCTACATCGGCGCAATCCGCGGTTTAGGCGACACCCTCTATCCCATGATGACCGCACTCGCCGCCTACTGCCTCTTTCGCGTCGCATGGTGCTGGGGCTGGGACATGACCGGCATCCACTCCATGCACATCGTCTACAGCGCCTACAGTGTCAGCTTCTTCGTCATGACAGGACTGCTGTGGCTCGGCTGCCGAAGAGCGCTGTGTCGCGTCTCATGAAGAGCACCCGCTGCCTTTCTATCAAAAAGCAAACAGCCCGACGGATTTTCGTCGGGCTGTTTGCTTTTTGCCTCCCAGCTCTTGCTACATTCTCTCTTCCCTACAGCTGCACGACACTGCCGTCCTGCAGCAGGTAGAGGCAGCGCTCCGCCACCTTGCGGCCTAGAATTGCTTCCACGGCTTCCGTATAAATCTCGATCTGCAGGCGGTACTTCTCTCGCACGGCTGCGGGACGCGTGTTCTTGTCCGTCTTGTAGTCCAAGAGCACGAGTGCGCCGGCTTCGTCTTCAAAGAGCACGTCGATGACGCCCTGGACGAAGATCCGCGCCTCGGGTTCGGCCTCGGGGTAAAAGCGGTGCGCTTCGAGGCGGCGGCTGAAGGGAAGCTCGCGCCAGAGACGCCGTGCCTTCTTCATGCGCGTGCCAAGCGGCGACTGCAGGAAGGATGCGACGACGTCGAGGCGGACGGCTTTCGCCTGTTCGGGCAGAAGCAGCTCCTTTTCCACCATATTCGCCAGCTGCTTTTCCAGACCCTCACGGCCAGTGTCTCCCGCGAGGTCGATATGCTGCAATACGGCGTGCATAAGCGTGCCGTATTCCGCCGCAGAAAGTCCCGCCTTTTCCTGCATGAAATCGGGGCGTTTGAATACATTCTTGGAACTGCCATGCACTTCTTTCAACGGCGTATAGGCCTTCTCCTCCGCCGCATCTTCGACGGAGAAGCGACGCTTGAGTTCCGTGACGGAGAGCTTCGCCGGCACGTTATCGACGCCGTGCGGCGCGTACTGCCAAGCGAGCATCTGCTCGACATCGTCCTTTTCCTCGCTCGCTTCCAAAGGCTCTCCTCTGCGCAGTTTCTCGAATAATTCGTCGTCTTCGGCGACGGCGGCGCTGACGCTCGCGACAGCAGAGGCCGGCACGATTTCCACCTGCCAGCGCGATTCGTCCTCGCCTTCGGGCGCGACGCGCGTTTCGAGGAGCGCGGCCTTCTCCCGAAGAGGTGCGCCGTCCGCATGGCGTGCGACGGTCATGCCGAGCCAGTCGAGGAAGGAGTTTGCCGCAAGCGCCGCATGGGCGGGAAGCGCACGCTCCGTCTGCGTGACGAAAGTGCACCAGCCTTCTGCGCATGCAGCAAGCTTCTTCGTCGAGCCGACGAGGATGAGCTTTTCCCTCGCACGCGTCATCGCCACATAGAGGACGCGCAGTTCCTCCGCCTTGCTCTCGCGCTTGATGCGCTCGGCGACCGCCTTCCGCGCAAACGTCGAGTAGCGAAGCGACTTCTCGCGCTCCGTGCGGTAGAGTCCAAGCCCCAGTTCACGGTGCATGAGGAGGTCTTGCGACGCATCTTGCATGTTGAATTTCGAGCCGAGTCCCGCGACGATGACGACGGGAAATTCCAGTCCCTTGCTCTTATGAATCGTCATGATGCGCACGACGTCCTCTCCTTCGCCGAGCGTGCGTGCGGCGGAGAGGTCGGTTTCCATCTGCTGCATCTTCTCAATGAAGCGCAGGAAGCGGAAGAGTCCGCGAAAGTTCGTCTCTTCATAGTCGCGTGCGCGGTCGGCGAGCATACGCAGGTTCGCCTGGCGCAGAAGCCCGCCCGCCATGCCGCCGACGTAGTCGTAGTAGCCCGTGTCGCGGTAGATCTGCCAGATGAGTTCGGGCACGCTGACGCGCCGCACAAGGTCGCGCCAACCTTTGAGAAGCCGCAGGAAAGCGTCGACCTTTTCACGCAAAGATGCAGAGAATTTCGCTGCAGGGTCATTGACGACGAGGAGCGCGCCGAAGATGTCCTCTTCGGGCGCGGCGAGCCGAAGCTCCGCCAGTTCGCTGACCGACAGTCCGACGATCGGCGAGCAGAGCACCGCCGCGAGCGGCACGTCCTGACGCGCATTGTCGATGACGGCGAGCACGGCGAGCACGACGCGCACCTCCGTCGCCTGGAAATAACCGGCATCGAGCGTCGCATACGCGGGGATGTCGGCGTCGCGCAGCGTTTCGAGGAGAATGTCCGCCTTAGTGCGCACGGCACGCAGAAGGATCACGATGTCACGCCAGCGCAGCGCACGATAGCCGTCCTTATCGGCGACGAGAGCACCACTCGCCATCAGTTCCCGCACGCGCCGTGCGATGAACGCCGCCTCCAGAGCGAAGCCCTTGAGTTCTTCTTCCTCTTCTCCCTCCGGCGTCTCTGCACCGCCATCTGCCACAGCCGAAGTTTCCGCCTTTTCCTCGTCCTCTTCCTCAGACTCAACAGACGATTCGGCGTCACTCTCGATGATATGCAGCTCAACCGCACCCGCAAGGCTCTTTGGCGAATCTTCAGGATAGAGCGCCGCAAAGTGCAGCGCCGCGGCATCGTCGTATGTAAGCTCCATCGCCTCGGGCGTCATGAGCTGCGAGAAGATCCAGTTCACAGCCGCAAGCACGCCCGCGCGGCTGCGGTAGTTCTCCGAGAGGTCGATGCGTGCATACTTCTCGCCCAAGGTCGGATACTCTCGCTGCTTCTTGAGGAAGAGCTGCGGGTCGGCAAGACGAAAGCGATAGATGCTCTGCTTGACGTCGCCGACGGCAAAGAGGTTGTCATCACGCGCGACGAGGGAGAGAATCGCCTCCTGCACGCCGTTCGTGTCCTGATACTCGTCAACCATGACTTCCTCATACTTCTCGCGCAGGGCGAGCGCCTGCGCCGAGGGGCGAAGCTCTCCCTCCGATGCATCCTTGTCGCAGAGGACGGTGAGCGCGAAATGCTCCAAGTCGTTGAAATCGACGACGCCGCGCTCCTTCTTCGCCGCCTGAAAAGAGGCGGTGAAATCCTTGACGACATCGACGATGGCATGAGCCATGCCTGAAAGAGCGCGAAGATCGTCGAGAAGCTCCTCTTCCGTCGCATGAAAATACGTGTCCCTGAGCTTTTTGATACGCTGTTTCACGCGATCGCGCGGCTGCGTAAAGAGACGCTTCGCCTCCTCCTTTTCCTCCTCGTCCATGCCTTTGGGGAAGCTCATCCTCGCATGAGCATACGAAGAGAACGCCTGCCGCAGTCCTTCCCAATCCCTTGCCGCCAAGGCGTCGAGCAGGTCTTTAAGGATTTTCTCGTCCCCCTCCAATGCAGCATGGCACGTCTCATAGCCGAGCGCCGCCGCCTTCTCGACGAGCCGCTCGATAGCGGCGAGACCGGCAGCAAGCTCAAAAGAAATCTGCGCGAGCACGGACTGCGCCCACGGCGTATCGAGAAGACGCTGCTGCTCTGCGAGGTCGAAGCTCTCAGCGAGCGAATCGAGCCAGCGCGAGGGAAAGGGCTGACTGCACGAAAAGGCATAGAGGCGCAATACCATGGCATAGAGAGCTTCATCGCCGTGCTCCGTACCGTAAGCGGCGGCAAAGGAAAGGAAATCCTCCTGCGCTTCGTCATACTTTTTTTCAAAGACTTCTTCGAGCGCATCCTGCTGCAACAGACGCCTCTCCTGCTCATTCGCAAGACGAAACTTCGGATCGAGGTCGATGACGGAAAAGTTGCGCCGAATGACGTTCTGGCAGAAGGCGTGAAGCGTCGAAATCGAGGCGTTGGAAAGGAGCGCCAGCTGGCGCTCAAGCTTCGGCGACGCCGTGCCCTTGGCGATTTCCTGCGCGAGAGCCGCTTCGATGCGCTCGCGCATCTCGGCGGCAGCGGCGTTCGTGAAGGTGACGACGAGAAGGCGATCGACGTCCGTCTCCCCTTGCAGGATGCGGCGGATGATGCGCTCGACGAGCACCGAGGTCTTGCCCGATCCGGCGGCCGCCGCGACGAGCAGATTCTTGCCCCTTTCCTCGATCGCCCGTAGCTGTGCCGCAGACCATTTGCGTGCGTCGCTCATTCGGCATCCTCCTGTCCTTTCAATTCCATGCTGTCCATCAATTCTGCATCCTCGTGGCTTTGCAGACGCCGATAGGAAAAGCCCGGCACGAGCGGGTCGAAGCCGCAGACGGCGATGTACGGGCAGAAGCGGCATGCCGTCCTGTCCTTGAGGCGGTACGGCAGGGCGCGCACCTCGCCCGAGAGGATCTGCCTTCCCGTATCCTTGAGAATGTAGGCGATGTAGTCGAGCAGGATGGCGAACTCCTCTTCCGTCTTGACGTAATCGAGCTTCCGTTTGTCGATCTCGCCCTTCTTCGTCAAGGCGACCTTCGTGAAGCTGAAGGTGCTGTCGAGTGCGCGTATGACGTCGGCGTCCGCGAGCACCCAGCCGGGCATCTTGAGCTGCCCCTGCAGAAGCTTCTTCGCCTCTGCCTCATCGATGCGATGGGGCGCTGTGACGAGCGGATTCTTCAAGAAGCAGTAGAGCATCGCTGCGGGCAGAAGTTCCTTTTCCTCGGTGTGCGCGAGGAGGTTTCTGGCGACGAGCAGATAGGTCAGAAGCTGCAGCCTCAGACCGTAGTACACCTCGACGAGGTTGATGTATGCCGCGCCCGTCTTGTAGTCGAGGATGAGGAAGTAGCGCCCCGCCTCGTCCATGTCAATGCGGTCGATCTGTCCGGTGATTTCGAGCGAAGAGCCGTCAGCGAGCGCATACGTCAGCGGCGGCAGGCTGCCCGCACCGCGTCCGAAGGAACGCTCGAAGGCGACGGGGCGGAACTCGCTGGCCGCATCGAGTTCGATGAGGCGCACGAGCGCCTTTTTCGCCGTCTCCTCGATGCGCACGAGGAGATTCTCGTACTGCTTCGAGCTCAAGAGGATTTCATTCTGCAGCCGCGGCGCAAGCAGGCCAAGGATCTCATGCAGGATCTCGCCGCACTCCTCTTCACCTACGTCGCGCCAGCGTCTGCCGTCCTTTTTCAGCCGCTCGCCAAATTCGCGCAGGGCCGCATGAAGCAGCACGCCGAGGTCGAGCGTGCGAAAGCCATGCTCGGGGCGCTCCGCCAGATGCAGGCCATAGCGTGCGAAGTGCTGGAAAGGACAGGCGCGAAATGACTCAAAGCGCGTGACGCTGCCGCGCAGACGGCGATTCTTCGTGTAGAGCGCCGCCGCCAGCTCCTTGGGCAGAAGCTCCGCCGCAGCATGCGAAAATATGCCCTGCAGCACTTTCTGCAGGACAATGCTCATCTTTTTCTCCCCCAACGCCCAGTTGTAGACGTCGCACCAAAAAGGCTCAAGCGTCCCCTTCTCGCGGTAGCTGCGCAGCGCCGCCGCCAGAGCCGTCACCGCCTGACGACCGCCCGCAAAGAGGCGGCGCTCCGCCCCCTCCAACGGAACGGTCTGCAAAGAGACGGCAGGCAGGACGGTGCGGATCTGCCCGAGCAGAGAGGCGGGCAGGAGAGCCTTTCCCTCCGTATCGGCGAGAGCATAGGAAACCCACAGATAGTCACGCGCTTCCGTGAATCCTTTGTAGAGCAGGAATCTCTCGTTGAAACTTCCCTCGACGGAGCCTTGCGGAAGCTCCAGCCCGGCCTCCTTCAAATGCAGCCGATCAGCATCGGAGAGCAACCCCTTCTCCTGGCTGCGGCGCGGCATGACGCCTTCGTTCGCGCCGAGAATGTAGATGGCACGTACATTTTCTACACTGTTCCGGTCGAAGTCGGCGACGGTAACATAGTCGAGTCCCGGCGGAATCAAGGAAATCTGCAGGGCGTCAAGCCCGTCGCCCAAGACGTCCTCAAATTCGCGCACCTTGATCGTCTCGTCGCCGCTCGTCTCTGCCATCTGTTCCAACAGGGAGATGACGTCGTCCCAGATTTGACGATGCTCGCGCGACTCAGCGAGGCGACCCGCCTTCTCAGCCTCGTCCGCCCACCGCTCCAACGTCTGCGGCACGTCGAGCGCGAGCAGCAGACGATAGAGCGCCTCAGCGTAGCCGCGCACCGTCGATGCCGCCTTCACCTGAGCCGCAAACTCTTGCAGGGGCTCTGCCACGGCGCGGCGGCAGGAATTGATCTGACGGAGGCGCTCCGCTTCCTTCTGCGTCGCGTCCTCTTCTTCCTCGTCCAGACTGCGGCGGCTATGCCAATGCCAATCCTCTTCCATCGTCCAGCGCGAGCCGCGAATGCCGAATTCCAGCACATAATTTTCAAGCAGGTCGATCTGACCGCGCGTCTTTTGGAAAAAGCCCGTCTTCAGTGCGCGGAACATGGCATCGTAGCGCCAGCCGCGCAGCACCTCGAAAGCCGAGCGCACGAGCTCGGCGAGCGGATGATGGACGCCCTCACGCTTGTTGTCGCGAAAGTACGGGATGCCGCAGTCCTCAAGCGTCAGAGCGAGCATGTCGCCGTAGGCAGCCTCGTCGCGCGTCAGGATGGCGATGTCGCGCCAGCGCAGCCCCTTCTCGCGGCACAGGCGCACGATGTCGGCAGCCGCCGCCTCCATTTCCAGCCGCCTCGTCGCCGCCTCGACGAGCGCGACGCCCGCCGCCCCTGCCTGCGGTACGAGAGGGAAGGAAAACGCCGTGCGCTCGATGGCGGCGAGCGCATCGCTTTGAAAGCGCCGCCTCTCCTCCAAGCTGCGCACGCGCACGGGAATCTGCATCTCCTGCGCCAACCGCCGCAGCTGCTGCAAGGTCTGCGCCTGCCGATAGAAGAGACTGCCCTCGCGCTGCATGGCCGCCTCGTCCGTCGGATCGAACGTCAGAGTGATATGCACATTCTTCGCCTTTTGGAAGAGCGCCGCCAGGATCTTTCTTTCCTGCGGATTGAAGAAAGAGAAGCCGTCAACCCATACCTCTGCCCCCTCCAAAAGGCGCGAGGAAGGAATCTTCTCGGCAAGCGCGTCGAGCATGTCGCCCGTATCGTTGTAGCGTCCCGCCATCTTCTCCCGATAACGGCTGTAGATGAGCGCGAGATCCGCGAGCTTTCGGCACAGATCATCGTCAGCGAGCGCAGATTTCGCCTGCAGCAGGGCGTCGCCGTCGATGCCGTAACTGCGCATCTCCTCCATGGCTCTTTCCAGCGTCTCTGTAAAGCCGCGCTGCTTCGCCGCACGCGCGAATGCCTGCAGGCTCTCTCCTTCTTCGGCGAGGATGCGTTTCAGCAGCAGCCGTCTGCCCACACTCGTGATGCGTGCGGCTGCCGCGCCACCCGTCTCCTGCAGCACATGACGCGCAAAGCGCTTGAAGCCGAACACGAGACCGCGCACGAATCCCTCGCCCGCACCCGCCATCATGGCGGCGAGGCGGCGCTCTGCGCGATACGTCGCATGTTCGGGCAGGAGAAGCACGAGGGCGCTGCCCATAGGCTCTGCCTTCATGCGCTCCGCCATGCTGGAGAGGCAGTCGTGCGTCTTTCCCGTTCCCGCACGCCCCAGGATGAACTCGATCATATCTTCTCCCTCGTTTCCCATTCGTGCCAAAGAAAAATGCCGCGCGGCATAAAAGATGCCTGCGGCATTTTTGTCATACAAACGGCTCAGCGCGTCAAGCCGAACGGCGTCGCGAGGCGCACGAACGCACGGCCGCAGCTGCACGGCTCGTCGAGCCGCATGACCGCCTGCCCCGTGCGATAGCGTATGAGCGGCATCGCCTCTGCGGCGAGCATCGTGACGACAAGCTCGCCCATGCGTCCGGACTCGTGAATGACTTTCGCGCCGCTGAACTCAATGAGCTCCGTGTAGCAGTAATCCTCCTGCACATGATGCCCCTGCCCCTTGCCGCACGGATAGAAAAGACCCGCCGTGCCCAACTCCGTCGAAGCGAAGAGGTCATGCACCTGCGTCTGCAGCCTGTCCGAGATATGGCGTCTCATCGGATTCGAAATCGCCTCGTTCAGACAGACGACCGTCTTTATGGGCAAGGTCGACGGCTCGATGTTTTTCATCTGCGCGTGCACGATGAGCTGCATGACGAGCGGCTGGCTCGCCAAGAGCGTATCCATACCCGTCAGGCGCACGAGTTCGACCGCCGACTGCATGTCCTCGCCGAGCAGCACGGTCGTCGCGCCGATCACCTCCGCCGCCATCTGCAAATCGAGCAGCTGTCCGTCCGACATGTCGCCGAGAATGCCGACGACAGAAGCGCGATGGACGCCCGTCGCTGCGAGAGCACGCGTCAACATGTCGACGTTTCTCGCGATGTCGCCGTTCGTATACATCTTGACGACAGCGCCCGTATGATTGCGGCAGCTGATGCGCAGGACACCGCTCAAAGGAAGCGTGAGGAAATCGAACGGCGATGTCGCGAGGATGTCGGGCAGAGAAGTGAACGGCAATTTCTCGATGTCTTCCAGCTTCTCAATCTGCGACGCGCAGCCGTTTGCAAACTTCGTGCGGTAAAAGGCGCTCTTCTCACTCGCCCAAGAAACCGCCTTCTTCAGGCGCACAAGCTGCAAATCCCGCAAATCATCACGGCTCATGCACTCGATCTTCTCGTTTGCAAACACCTGCCCCGCCCCCTTTCCTCAAAGATGTCGCCTCGCTCACGCCAGCGGTCTCTGATAAAAGAAAGGCTGGTAACTTGTGTAGCCGATCTTGCGGAAATTCAAAATTGCCTCCGTCGCGCCGACGAAGAGGATGCCTCCGGGCTTCAGTGCGCGGAAGAAGTTCGTGTAGAGGTCGAACTTCGCTTCCTCCGTGAAATAGATGACAACGTTGCGGCAGAGAATCAGATCGAAGCCCGTCTCAAAGGGATCCTTCAAAAGGTTGTGACGCTTGAACTCGATGAGCTTCTTGATGTCCTCATGCACGGCAAACGTACCGTCGCTTCCCTTCGTGAAATATTTGTTGAGGCGCGGACTCTCGACGCACTTGAGCTCGTTGTCCGTGTAGACGCCCCTCTTCGCCTTGGCAATGATCTCGACGTCGAGATCCGTCGCGAGGATGCGATGCTGCTTGCCCGGCGTCATCTCTTTCAAGATCATCGCCAGAGAATACGGCTCAGCGCCAATGGAGCAGCCCGCGCTCCAGATATTGAGCTTGGGCGAGCGCGTCAACAAATCGGGAATGACGTCCGTCTCAAGCTTCGAGAACTTCTCCGGCGTGCGGAAGAACTCCGAGACGTTGATCGTCAGATATTCGATGAAGGCGTCAAACTCCGTCTTGTCCTGCGTCGCCATATCGAAATACTTCGTATACGAATCGTAGCCCTTGCGCGTCACAAGACTGCCGATACGCCGCTTCATCTGCGGCTCCTTGTAGAGATCAAGGTCGATCTCCGTCTTCGCCTTGAGCTTCCGCTTAAATGCGCCCCAATCCTGATCGTCCAACATATTCCTTTTACCTCCTGCCGGCGGGGACATCGCGTACGCCGCCGCCTCTCATTTCGTTCTACGAAAAGTGCCAAGCCGCTTTTCAAAGCGAGATGACACACCTTACTCTTTTTAATTCTACACAAAGGGAAAGAATCCTGTTTTTCTCATGAACGCGCTAAAAGGCTGCTGCACTGAGCAGCAGCCCATGATGACCCTCAGCCTACTTGATCTCTATGCTGTTCTTTTTGATGTCCTCAACGCCGAGCTTCGGCAGGACAACCTTGAGGATGCCATTCTCCATCGAAGCCGCACTTTCCTCCCACTTGATGCCGTCGACGGCGAAGGAACGCTCGAAGCGACCCGTGCGGCGCTCGCGCATCAGATACTTCAAGTGGTTCTCGCGCTCAGGAACTTCCACGGCAATCGTCAGATACTTGTCGTCCTCGTAGGTCAGAGAGACGTCTTCCTTGAGGACGCCGGGCAGTTCCGCTTCAATCTCATAGTAATTTTCTTCATCGAGGATGTCGCAGCGAAAAGAAGCGAGCGCCCCCGTCACCTTGCCAATGGGATTGAGCGGCTGCTCCATGATGAAGTCCACCACGCGCTCCACCGTATCGCGCGTCTTCTCCGCATTGTTTCGGAAATTGAAAGGTATGCTGCGAATCATGACGTTTTCCTCCGATCAACACTCACGTCCTATTCTCATTTCTTATATTATACGGTGTTTTGCTAAAAAATTCAAGCGACGGACAAGGTGGTCGAGGAAAAATCAAGAGGTCAGCTTCATGTGGCGGCGCAGCAGATAGAGAAAGTACGGCGTACCGATAAATGCCGTCATGATGCCCACGCGGATCTCCATGCCTTGAAGCAGGATGCGCCCCAAGGAGTCGCAGACGACGAGGAATATGCCGCCGGCCAGGAGGCTTGCAGGCAGCAGCTTCCGATGGTCAGGGCCGATCAGGAGGCGCATCATGTGCGGCACGACGAGTCCGACGAAGCCGATGTTGCCGCTGATGCAGACGCCCGCCGCCGTCGTCAGCGACGCGAGCGCCAGAAACAGCAGGCGGAAGAAGGTCACGGGCATGCCTGCGGCACGCGCCTCGACCTCGCCGAATGCGAGGAGGTTCAGATGGCGTGAGAGGAGCAGCATGAGGAAGACGCCGCCGCTGATCGGCGCGATTCCCAGAAGGACATGATCCCAGCGGCGATAGTCGAGGCCGCCGATCGTCCAGAAAAGGTACTGCTGCATCTTCTGCTCGTTCATGACCGTGAGAATCGCTGCCGTGCACGCGCCGAGGAACATGCCGACGACGACGCCCGAGAGCAGGAGCGTCATGACAGGAATGCGCCCGTGGCGCATGGAAAGCGACACGGTAAGCCCCACGGCGAGCATGGAGCCCGTGAAGGCGAAAGCAGGCAGCGAAAAGACGCTGACAGCGGAGACGCCGAGCGCGATGGCGAGCACAGCTCCGACGGAAGCACCGCTCGATACGCCGATGATGCCGGGATCGGCGAGCGGGTTGCTGAAGATGCCCTGCAGCACTGCACCGGAGATGCCCAGCCCCGCCCCCACCATGAGGCCGACGAGCGTGCGCGGCAGACGGATGTGCCAGAGCACCGCCTGCTGCTCGGGCGTAACCGTGACATCGGAAAAGAATGGCAGACCCGCCGCATGGGAGAAAGCTGCGAGCACGCACTCCATTGAGATGTCGTACTGCCCTGAGCTCATCGACAGGACGACGGCGAAGATGACGAGACACGGCAGAAGAAGCCAAAGAAAGAAGTTTTTCTTCTCGCAGAATCTTTTCACGACGCTGCCTCCTCCCTTCCCAAGATGACCTGCAGGAGATGTGATTTCTTTCCTGCACCCTTCTCCGCCTCCGTGAAGACCTCCGCATGATTCGTCAGCGGATTCTCCACGACCTTGACAGGCGCACCGTAGGCGCGTGTCAGAAGCTCTGCCGTCAGCACCTCGCGCGGCAGGCCGTCGGCGAGGAGCGCACCGCGCCCGATGAGCAGGAGGCGCGAGCAGAAGCGTGCGGCGAGGGAAAGCTCATGCGCGACGAGCACGACGGTCTTGCCCGCTGCACAAAGCTCGCGGCAAAAACGGAAGATTTCCTCCTGATAGATGATGTCCAGTCCCGTTGCCGGCTCATCGAGAAAGAGCACGGGCGTCTGCTGCGCGAGTACCTTGGCGAGCAGCACGCGCTGGCGCTGTCCGCCCGACATGGCCTGAAGCGGCTTCTCCGCCAGTTCCGCGACGCCCGTGTACGCCATGCACGCCTCAGCGATGGCGATATCGTGCGCCTGCTCCTGCCGCCACCACGAGAGATACGGATAGCGTCCCGAGAGCACGACCTCGCGCGCCGAATAATCGAACGTCATCTCCAGATGCTGCTGCAGATAAGCGGCGCTTTTCGCAAACTCCTTCGCCGGCAAATCGCCGATTCTCTGTCCCATGACAGAGATCTCGCCCGCGAGCGGCGCCAAGATGCCGCGCATCGTCTTCAAAAGCGTGCTCTTGCCCGCGCCGTTCGGCCCGATGAGACCGACCATCTCGCCCGCTGCAATGCCGAACGAGACGTTCTCCAAGATCACCTGCCGCTCATAGCCCGCATAAAGGCCCTCAACCCGTATCATTTCCTGCAAATTCCACCGCTCCTTTGCTCGGAAAGCACGGATAAATCCACTTACCCTTCTTCACACATTCGGGCGGCTTTATTTATCCGTGCTTCCTTTATGACATCTATAACATCCATTGTCGTCGCAGAATGTGACCGTTCCAGAGCTGCTCCTCGATGAAGCGCGAGCCGCGCAGTCCCATGAACGGCGCATCCGTCAGCTGAATGCGGTCGAGCACAGGACTGGCGACAGGCAGGAACTGCGCTTGCTGCGGCGCGACCTGCGCCGCTTCGTTGCTGCTCGCGAACAGCAGCCCGTTCTTCATGGATGTGAGGAACTGCGCCAGCTCCGCCGTACACGTTTCAGAAAAAACCTCGTCGGCGATCCCAGTGGCATCTGCCGCTTCCGCTGCCTCCGCCGCCACAGCGAGGCAGCGCACGTCCGCCCACTCCGTGCGCAAGGCTCTTGCCAACCCCCAGGCCATGGAGGATGGCGCACGCACGAGCGCCTCGTCGAACCAAAGCTCGCCCCACATGCTCTTTATTTCGTTCAGGCGCAGAAAATCTTCCTTTTCCACACGCGAAAGTTCTTCCTGTACCTCCTTTTCGCGCGGCGCGGGCAAAGCGCCTGCGATCTCTTCGAGCCAATGCCGCGTGCCCGCCCTGCCGTAAGGCGGCAGCGGTGCGACAAAGGGCGTGCCGCTGCGCTCCGCGAGCATCTCTGCCGGAGCGAGTCCCAACTCCCTGTGCACGACGATGTTGAGCGCGGCGGCGGGCAGATGCTGCAGCTCCTCCGCCGTCTCGCCGCAGCCGAGGACGGCGTTCACCTCATAGCCCGCCAAATGCAAAAGGCGCACGAGTTCTCGCGCGTCGTTCGCCCCGTTGCAGTAGCTCGCCGTCATGCCGAGAAGGTTCACGCCATGCGGCTTCTCCTCCTTCTTCTCGGGCAGAAGCGCTTCGATTGCCGCACATGCAGCCTTGCTCCAGCCTGCGGCGAAGCTGCCCGCAAGGCCGCTGCTGTCGACGGCGACGACGGGCGCTGCAATGCCCGCCGACCGCGCGATGGCGGCTACATCGTCGCCGATCAGTCCTGCGGCGCAGCTGCTGACGATGGCCAAAAGGCGCGGCGGCTCAGCGATATAGGGCTGCAGGGCTTCCAGCAGATAGTCCTCCGCGCCGAAGACGATGGCATCGTTGTCGAGCTGCGTGCAGCCTGTGCGTCGCACGGCATCGCTCACGCCATGCTCGACGTGGCGCAGCGCGAAGTAATGACACCACATGGGGCCGTTGACGATGACGGCGGCGTCTTGCCAGGCGGCAAAAAATGCCATCGCGCCCGCGAGCGCACAGCTGTCCGTCCAAGCGCAGACATCATCGAAACGCCTTTCCTGCTCAGCCATAGATCAGACCTCCCCGGCTTTCGTGACGACAGACGATATGAACCATATCGCGCAGGAGCTTCTTTTCCATCGACCAGCCGACGGATGGCATGAGCGCGAGGAAGATCTGCCGCAGCCTTGCGTCGGTAAGCTCGTGCGTCGTCAGGACGAAATCCGCCGCTTTGAAAAGCGCCTCCGCCTCGCGGCTTCCCTCATGGGCGATCGGCGCATCCGTCAGACGCGCGACCTCTTCTTCCATGACCTCGCGCCGCCCGGGCAGGAACGAATCAAGGAGGACGACGCCCGCCAGTTCTACGCCCGCCTTCTTCAGAAGGCGCATGATGATCTTCGGCTGAAACCAGTCGAGGTCGCGCCCGATGGCGAATGTCACGCGCCTTTCTGCGAGAGTCGGCCGCACCTCGTCCACGGCGCGTTGAAACGCCGCTTCTTCCGCGCGAATCGCTTCTTCCGCTTCCCTTTCCCTGCCGCAAAGCCTGCCGACCGCACGCAGCCACTCCTTCGTTTCCTCCGAGCCGACCGCATAGACATCGGCAAGGTACGGCGTGCCGAAACGCTCATGAATGTGCCGCGCCAAGTCGACGAGAAGCGCCTGCTTCTCGTCGCTTCGCCGCCCGAGCACGATGAGAAGCTCCGCTGCCGGCACGACATCCATCTCAGACAGGGCGAGATACGACGGAAACTGCCCCTCGACGCGCAGGGAAAGAAACCCGAGCAAGCGGCACAATTCCTTCACGTACTCGCCGTGGACGCCGCCGCAGTCGCCGAGCAGCACGACGCTTCCCGCACGGCGCTCTGCCGGCTTCATGAAGCGATCGACGAGCACGCGTGCAGCGTCAAGGTAGCCTGCATAATACTCGCCGTCAAGAAAGCCGTGCGCCGAGACGGCGCTGACGGGCAGGCCAAGCTCTTGCTCCATCTCCTCAGCCACGGCGCACGTATCGTCGCCGATGACGCCGCTCACACAGGAATTGGCGATAAATATCGCTTGCGGCTGATATTTTTCTGCGGCGAAGCGTATGCACTCGCGCAGACGACCCTCGCCGCCAAAAATCGCCTCTGCGTCCGACAACGAGCTTGTCAGAAGCGGCACAGGCGAGAGGCGCACCTTCGTTCCCGCCGCACGAAGGCGATGGAAACTTCCCACATCCATGCCATGGGCGATGTGAGCGCACGGACGCGGGCTGTGGAAGATGACGAGAGCGCCGCGCACGAAGGAAAGCGCACGCCAGACGCCCGGCATGCTGCAGCTGCAATTCGTGCGGCGCATCACCACACGTTTCGCTTCAGTTCCCATAGCTTTCCACCAGATCTTCCAACTCTTCAAACGCCATCGGCTTGGGGATGACTAGGTTTTTATTTCCCTCAATCGCCGCCGCAAGTTCTTCGTAAACCTTCGCCTGTGCGGAATCCGGCGCGTAGGCGATGAGCGTCTGCCGATGGATCTCCGCCTCGTGTACGGCGGCAGAGCGCGGGATGTAGGCGATGAGCTTTGTGCCGAGGCGTGCGGCAAAGGCTTCCAAAAGCTCCTTCTCGCGTGCGACATCGCGCCCGTTGCCGATGATGCCGCCGAGCTTCACGACGCCTCGCGCAGCGAAGCGGCGCACGCCCTTGGCGATGTTGTTCGCCGCGTAGAGCGACATGAGCTCCCCCGAGGAAACGATGTAGATTTCCTCGGCATAGCCCTCTCGTATCGGCACGGCGAAACCACCGCAGACGACGTCGCCGAGTACATCGTAGATGGCGACATCGACATCGTCAAACGCATGGAGCACCTTGAGCCTTTCGAGCGCCACGATGATGCCGCGCCCCGCGCATCCGACGCCCGGCTCGGGGCCGCCCGCCTCAATGCAGCGCACACCGCCGTATCCCTCATGCGCGATTTCTGCAAGAGAGAGCGCCGCGCCCTTCTTGCTGCGCTCTGCATCGAGCACGGTGAGCGGCGCAATGCGCCCCAGGAGAAGCCGCGTCGAATCGTTCTTCGGGTCGCAGCCGATCTGACAGACCTTCTTTCCCCCGCGCGAAAACGCCGCCGATACATTGGCGGCAGTCGTCGATTTGCCGATGCCGCCCTTGCCGTAAAACGCAATCTTTTTCAATCTCAAAGCCGCCTTTCTTTACATCTTTACTCCACCGCCGAGAGAAATTCCTGCCGCGATTGGCGAAAAGCGTCACCGTAAAGAATCCATGCCGTTTCCTGCACGCCGAAGACGATGTTCTGTGAAAGATTGTAGACGTAACGCGCCCACGGATGGCCGATCTGCTTTTCCCGCACGGCTGTCATCTGCTGAAGAGACGGATCTTCCATGTACTGCCTGCCGTAATTCTCTTCACGCGTTTCTGCGTCTTCGTAACTCGGAAGGAAGATGTAGTCGGGATTCGCCGCGACGAGCTGCTCCTTCGTCATCTCCTGTCCCATGCGGTTTCCTGCGGCGGCCTTTGCGTTGATCGACGCCGTATGGCTGCAAAGCTCGTCGAAGGTACAGCCGGCGCCGCCGTAGTTGGGCATGATGGAGATAAGCGCGATGCTCTTGTGCTTCTTTTCCTCGGGAACATCCTTCATCTTCTCTTCGATCTCCGCGAGTTTTTCCTCCATCTTCGCGATCAGTCGTTCGCCGCGCTCCTTCTCATCGACGGCTGCTGCAAAGAGGCGGATGTTGGCATGGATGTCCTCCATCGTCGCCGCCGCACGGCAGACGACGACCGGCACGCCAAGCTCGCGCATGGCATCAGCGTTCTCGCGGGGAAGCCACGGCGTGACGATGATGAGGTCGGGCGAGAGCGCGGCGACCTGCTCGACAGACGGACTGCGCGTGATGACCGTGGGAATTTTCCCGCGCACCCACGGCACATTCGTATGCTTCTCGTCCGCGAGCGAGTCGTTGACTGCCGCCATGCGCTCCGGCTCGACAAGACCGAGCATCATTTCATCCGTGCCCGCGCTGATCGTCAAGATGCGCCGGGGCTTATGCGGAATCTCGACGACAGTTCCCTCCGCATCGGTCACACGGTACGCGCTCGACGCCTCCTCCTTTTCGCCCATGCAGCCCGTCAGAAAGAGCGCAAAAAGGAGCGTGGCGCATGTGACGACTGCGGCAAATCGCGGATACTTCTTTGCCTTATACAATTTGTTCCGCCCTCTCTTCCAAATCGCCCTCGATGGAGAGGAACAGCTCACGCAATTCCTCTTTCGTCTCCTCACGCGCTTTCCACAAGCCGCGCTGCTCTGCTTCTAAGAGCGTTTCCGCCATGCGGTGCAGCGCCCAGGGGTTGACCTCCTGCAGCCACTCCTGCATCGACGCATCGAGCACATACTTGCGCGCATATCCTTCGTACATCCAATCCTCCATGACGGCGCTCGTCGCATCCCATTGATAGCTGTGCGCGAGATAATTCGCAAGGTCGGACGCTCCCTTGTAGCCATGCTCTTTCATGCCCTCGATGAATTTCGGATTCATCGCCTCGCCGCGGAACAGCCGCTCGGCTTCTGCGGCGACGGTGCGCACGACGATGCGCTGACGGTCGCTTGTATCGCCGCTGTAGGAACGCGGCGCCTTGCCCGTGAGCGCACGCACGGTGGCGATCATGCCGCCGTGGTAGGCGTTATAATCGTCCGAGCTGAACATGTGCGTCTCGCGCGTGTCCTCGTTCTTGACCGTGACATCAAGCTCCTTCATGCGCCGCTGGAAAAGCTCGGGATCGTAGCCGCGCGCCATGCCGTCCGCACCGTAAGCCGTGCCCGAAAAGCGCGTGTAGACAGCCGCAAGATCGTCGAGCGTCTGCCATGCCTTCGACTCCAAAAGGTCGCCGACGCCCGCGCCGTAAGCGCCCGGCGGGTCGCCGAAGATACGGCACGAGGCGCGTTCCCAAGCGAGAGTATGCTCTTCGCCCTGCTCTTCGAGCCATGCCGTGTCCGCGAGGATGTGCTTGCGCACGAAATTTTCATCTTCGTTCTCATCCTGCGCTGCTGCAAGCTTCACAGCCTCGTCGACCCAGCGGATGGCGTTCGGCACGGCATCGCGGAAGAGACCGCTGATGCGCGCCGTCACGTCGATGCGCGGCCGCTTGAGCTTGGTGAGCGGGATGACCTCAAGCCCGACGACGCGCTGCGACGGCCTCTGCCAGACAGGGCGCACGCCCATGAGGTAGAACAGCTCGGCTATGCACTGTCCATGACTGCGCATGTTTGAGCCTGCCCAGAAGACGATGCCGACCGCCTCCGGGTAGCGTCCCTCCTCGCCGATATACTGCTCGACGAGCGCATCGCCCAGTTCCTTGCCGTACTCCCACGCCGCGGGCGTCGGCAGACAGCGCGGATCGAGTCCGTAGAAGTTGCGTCCCGTCGGCAGGACGTCTGCGCCGTTCGTCGTCGGCGCTCCCGCCGGCCCCGGCTCGATATAGCCGCCCGAAAGGGCGCGGAGCGTGCCCGTCAACTCCTCCTCCGTGCGCAGGAGGCGCGGCACGATCTTCTCCGTAACTTCGCCGAGCGCCGCCAGAAGTCCTTCCCTGCCCGCTGCACTGTACGAGGCGAATGGTTCCAAAGCCAACGCTTCTCTCGCCGCCTGCGGCATGTAGGCGCGCGCGGCGAGGCGCACGAGAAGCAGGCGCATGAGGTCTTCCACCGCATCGAGCTTTCTGCCGTACGTCATGCCGTCCTCCGTCATGCGTTCGCTGTGCTCCAAAAGCTCTTCGTAATCGTAGCCCTCTTCCTTGGCGATGAGACGCAGAAGCGACGGCTCGCCGCCATGCTCGACGCGCACGAGCGCGAGCACAAGATCCAAGAGTTTTTCAGCTTCCGGAACTTGCCCGAGGATATGAAGTCCCGTGCGGATCTGCATGTTCTTGATGTCCGTCACATAATTGTGCAAAGCAGCGACATAGGCGTCGAAGTCCTCGCCTTCCTCGATGGAATCCTCGAAATGGCAGAGCGCCGCCTTCTCGCGCACGATTTCTTGTACCACTGCCAGATTGTCAGGCTGAGCCGCACGGAAATGAACGTACTCGTCGAGCGCCTGCTCAAGCTCCTGCAGCTCGTCGAAAGCGCCCGCGAGCTGCATCGGCGGCGAAAGATGGCTGATGAGGCACGCTGCGCCGCGCCTTTTTGCCTGTATGCCCTCGCCGACAATCGTGATCCAGTAGGGATATACGTCGGGCAGATCACCGAGCGAGACGTCGGGATAGCATTCGTTCGAGAGCGCCGTGCTCTTGCCCGGCAGCCACTCCAACGAGCCGTGCGTGCCGACGTGGACGACGGCGTCCGCCTGCCACAGATCGCGCAGCCAGTGATAAAAGCCGATGTAGTGATGCGTGGGCGCGGCGTCGGGCGAATGCAGCAGCTTGCCCGGATCCTCGCCGAAGCCGCGCGGCGGCTGCACCGTGAGAAAGATATTGCCGTTGAGCGTGCCGGGCACGAGCAGCGTGCCGTCGTAGTTGAACACCTCGCCCGGCGCTTCGCCCCAATCCTTCCTCAGATGTTCCTTGACCTTTTGCGGCAGCGCCTTGAAGAATCTTTCATACTGCGCCGCCGTAAGCTGTCCGTCGGCATTCTTTACCCGCTCTTCACTCATGAAGCGGCGGTCATTCGTCGCGTGATTCGTAAGAATATCCATGAGCTCTTGGCTGCTCTCCGGCACGAAATCGACGCGATAGCACGCCTCACGCATCCTCGCGAGGAGGCGGCGCACGCTCTCTGGCGAGTCAAGCCCCGCCGCACTGCCGATATTCGCATTCGTCGGCGGATAGTTGTGAAAGACGATGGCTATCTTCTTCTCCTCGTTCGCCTTATGGCGCAGATTCGCCCACTTCTTCGCCTTTCGCGCCAGACGCTCCATACGCTCCTCAAGCGGCGCATAGCGAGGCGTTCCCGTCTCATCGAGCACCTTCGCCGCAATCGGCACGGCATGAAGGACGCCGTCGAACTCCGGCATACAGACGCTGAAGGACACCTCCATCGGGTCGAGACCCGCAGGCGACCTTTCCCATTCTTCCTTGGGCGCAAGCACCGTATACGCCTCAAGAAGCGGCACGCCGAGCGCATAGAGGTCTTCTATGCGCGTACCGCCCGCCTTGATGGAAAACTTCATCGTCGTGATGATGGCGTCGACGACGGTCTCCCCTTCGCAGCAAAAGTATCGCTTCATGGCGTCGAAGAGCGTCGGCGACTCCACGCGCTCGTCGCGATACGAATTGGAAAAGACTGCGACGGCATTGAGCCCCTGCGCCTCTATCGCACGAATCAATGCCGTGTGATAGGTGAAGTCCCCTGCAATCCACTCCGAACGATAGAAGATGACGCCGATCGTCCTCCGGTCGTCACGACAATGCGCGGCACGATATCCCTCAATGTCCTGACAATCGCCGTGCCAATCGGGGTGGTATATGCCGTGCCAAGGCAGTATGCGCGGCGGTTCCGGCGCACAGGAAAACCCCATTTTCCGCGCAAGATACAGCAGGAAGTTTTTCATATTCTCCTCGCCGTCGCAGCGGAAATACTGCCAGGCGAGAGCGATTTCCTCTGCCGAGAAGCCATAGCTGACCTTGTCATGCTCGGCATTGTCCACAAGAATCAAATGCGGCGCACGACTCTTCTGCAAACTGCGCGACGCCTGCTGCAGGAAGGGATTGTCCAGCCCGGTGCCCATCCACAAGAACAGTGTGACATCGGCCTTCTCCTGCGCCTCGCGCCACGAATCCATGCCATCCGCCAGGCGGACAGCCATCGCCAGCGAGGGAACTGCCGACACGCACGCTTCCTGCACGCGATGGACGAGCGCAAAGACGCGCTGAATATTCGTATAGACTGCGATCTTCATTTTGCTGCACCTCTCGTGTTCACTGCTTCATGCATCATCTGCATCCGTTTCCTCCGAAACTGCCCGAGCCGCACGCTCGACGACGGCACGCACGAGAAGCATCGCAAGGGACTCCATATAGCCTTCCTGCATGAGCATGCCCTCCTGCGTCTTCAGACGAAGCGCTGTTGCCATCTCTTTCAGCAGCTTTTCGGCTGCTTCCCAAGTCTCCCCTTTTTCCAGCAGTCCCCAGAGATGCTCATCATAAAGATGGATGAAGAGCACGCCCAAGGGGAAGAGCGCCGGCACAGCAATCATTTTTTCCAAAGCTGCGATGAATTGCGCCTTAATTAAGGCATCGTCGCCCACCTCTTCCTTATATCGCTGCCACAGCGCTTCTTCCGTGACGCCGAAGCGGCGCAGGCGGCGCAGCAAGTCGTGCTGCTGCGCGGGCGTAAGACCCGACTGCTTCTTGAGCGCTTCCTTGACCGCCGCCATGACGGCAAGTCCGATGAGCTCGCCGAGCTTGGAATGTTTGCCCGCGCCCTCGAAGAAGAGCGGCGACTCGCTGTTGGCGACGACGATGGTCTGATCCGTGCCCGAACCCGTGGCGAGTCCTGTGGAATAGCGGCTCGGCGCCATGAGTTCCTGCAGCGCCGCCGTCTTCGCCTCCGTGCAGGTCACGAGAGCACGCGCAAGGATGCCGGGCGGCAGATCGGCGTCGATGACGAGCATGATGTTGATCGTGCCGCATTTCTTCTCCGCCGTCTTGTAGTAGGATGCAGGATCGCCGACACGCCCGCCGTTCGTTTCCACGCCGCCCGTTACGATCGCCGTCACGGTCAGTTCCTTGTAGCTTCGCGACACGATGGAAGCGTTTTCCATGTGCGCCGCCGTACCCATGCCCGAGGTCAATTCCGGTGCAAGACCGAGCCGCTCCGCAACGATCTTCATGCTCTCGACGTACGTCGGTGCAAAGGACTCGCAGGGCATTCCCGATCCCTGCGTCATATCGCGGTTGAACACCGCCTCGAAATCCTCATGGTAGCCGCCATTGTAAAGCGAAGTGCTCAGCACCTTGCGTGGCCCGCTGAAAACCAAAACGATGCTCTTGTCATAGCGATAAGCGATGTCGCCCGTCGTCAGTCTTGCCAATTCCATCTGCTCTTGCCCCTCCATCACGCACCATCACTCTTGCATATCGCGAAAACGCCGCACGACCTCCAATACGCCTTCGGCACAAAGGCGCTCCAGCGTGGCGTAGCCGGCATTCATGCGCTGCGCGATCTCAGGCGCCAGCCCCACCTTCGGAAAGCTCTTCTCCGTATCGAGCACGATGCAGTGCGCGTCTCTTCGCGCGATCTCCTCCGCTGCGCGCAGCGCCTCCTCCTTCGCCTTCCCCGCCGCAGAAACATTCGTCCTGCCGTCTGTCACGAGCACGAGCACCGTTTCCGCGCCTTCCTTGCGACTGAGCTCATCCATCATCTTGAGCGCGGCGGCAAGTCCTTCTGCGAGCGGCGTTTTGCCGCCCGTCGGCAAAGAGCGCAGTTCCTTTTCCGCCAGCTCCACGCTCCGTGTCATCGGCAAGAGCGTCTCGGCGCTCGTGCGGCGAAAGGCGATCAGTCCCACGCGATCACGCTTTTGGTATGCTTCACGCAGGAGGGCGAGCACCGCGCCCTTCACCATCTTCATGCGCTCCTTCGCGCCCATAGAGCCGCTCGCATCGACGAGGAAGAGGATGTTCGCGGCGGCACGACGCGCCCGAATCCAGACGCGCAAATCCTCGGCGCGTATGACGACGGCCTGCTCGCCATGCCGCTGGCGCTGATAGGGCGCCGCCGCGCGAAGCGTAGCGGCAAAGGCGAGGTCGATGCACCGTCCGCGGCGCGGCAGCGATGTGCGCCAAGGACGTCCCGCCGGCACGTCAAGCTGCACGATTGCTCGTCTGCCACTCTTTCCCTTCCTCCCGCACACCGTCTCGCGCAGGAGAGAAAGCCGCGCCATAACCGCTTCTATGGAGTGCGTCTCATCTCTATCTTCGCCGCCCGAATCGCCATCCGCAGACGACGTTTGCTCCTCGCCGGTCTGCGCCGCTTCTTCCTGCGCTTCTCCTGTATCGGCTTGCTGCTCTTTCGATTCTCCGCCCATCGCATCTCTCGTCAAAGCATCGTCCGGACGCTCCTCCTGCAGCGCATCATCCGCCTCATCTTCCGACTCTTCCTGCGGCTCAGCTTGCTGTTCCTGTGGTTGTTCCTGTTTCTGCGGTTCTTTCTGCTGTCCGCTTCTCTCTTCGCGCTGTTCCTTGTTTCGGCTCATGCGATGCGCGAGCACGAAGAGAGCCGCCTCCTCGATGTCCTGCGGCATCACATAGATGCGCCCGGCGAGCGCCGCCAAAGCGCGTGCCGCTTCCACGAGATAGATTTCGGCGCGATTTCCCACGCAAAGGGCGCGTGCGGCGTACTGTGCAGCGAGATGCAGGATGGCATGGGAAACTTCCACAGCAGGAAGCATCTCCCGCGCTCGTGCCGCCTTCTGCTGCAGCTCGGCTTCCTGCTGCGCATACGCGCGGCAGAAAGCTTTTGGCGCACGCTCAAAAGCGAGCACGCGCCGCGCGATCTCAGTACGCTGCTCCGTCTCTTCCACATCATCCATCGCCGCGAACATGCCGAAGCTGTCGAGCAGCACGGGCGAGAGCACGCCTTCTGCGGGATCCATCGTCCCGACAGGCAGACAGCTTATCTCCTCGACCGCCGATACGCCGTCGCGCTCCAAGGAAAACATCCCCGCCGACGCGCTCTCTAAGACAGACTTCAAGACCTCCTCGCGCAGGAGATTCACCTCGTCCATGTAAATGAGCGTATGCGCCGCGCGATGCAGAAGACCATGGCGCAGACGACGCTCGCCGTCCCGCAGTGCCGCATCCACATCGAGACTGCCGAAGACCATGTCGTCCGTCGCGCCGAGCGGCAGTTCGACGAGACTCCCTGTCGGCGTGAACGGCGCTGCCGCACGCACGAGGACAGATTTCGCCGTGCCGCGGTTGCCTGAAATGAGCAAGCCGCCCGTGCGCGGATTCACGAGCGCGAGAAGAAGCGCCCTCTTCGCCTGCTCCTGACCGACGACAGCGGTAAACGGATAGCGCGGATATTCCATGCCCATCTCCTCAAGCCAGTACATCATCCACGGCAGACCAGTCGACCTCGCCCTCCTCGAAGGGGCGGCGGCGCAGGCGATGCGCGAGCACGAGGCGGCTGACGGCCTTCATATCTTCCTTTGCGACCTCCGTGCGCCCCGAGAAGGCGGCATTCGCCATCGCCGCCTTGATGAGCGTGATGTCGGCGCGATGCCCGTCAACGCCGAGCGCGAGCGAGATGTGCGCCGCCTTTTCCAGCATTCTATCTGCCACGGCGACGCTTTTGAGGAGAGCACGCGCCCTTTCGATCCTCTCGCGCAATGCTTCCTGCTGCTCCCTGTAGGAAGCGGCAAAACCCTCCGCATCCTGCTCATAAGCGATGCGCCTCTTCACCACCTTGATGCGATCCTTCGCCTCGCGCTCACCCGTCACCGTCACCGAAAGGGCGAAGCGGTCGAGCAGCTGCGGGCGTATGTCGCCCTCCTCAGGATTCATCGTGCCCACGAGCACGAAGCGTGCAGGATGCGCATAGGAAATGCCCTCGCGCTCCACCGTATTGACGCCCATCGCCGCTGAGTCGAGCAGGATATCAACGATGTGATCGTCAAGCAAATTGATTTCATCGACATAGAGAATGCTGCGGTTCGCCTCCGCGAGGATGCCCGCCTCAAACTCTTTCCTGCCATGCCGGATCGCCGCCTCTATATCGAGCGTGCCCACGACGCGATCCTCCGTCGCACTGACGGGAAGCTCCACAACGCGCATGGGGACGCTCTCCTCCTTCATTTGTGCGCCCGCGGCAGCCTTCCTGCGGCAATCGTCGCAGAAAAACTCCGGCGCCGCAGGGTCACAGCGGCATGCACAGCCCGCCACCGCCCGCATGGCGGGCAGCAGTCCGGCAGCGGCGCGGACGGCGGTCGACTTCGCCGTCCCCTTCTCGCCCTTAATCAGCACGCCGCCCAAGGACGGCATGACGATATTGAGCAAAAGCGCCTTCTTCATCTCTTCCTGCCCCACGATGGCAGAAAAGGGATACGTCTTTTTCATCATGCAGGTTTTCCCTTTCTCCGAATTTTGGAATCTATCTGGAAGACCTTACTCCGCACGGTATCCTCCTTTTCCAAAAACTGCCGATACTGCAGCCCTCTTCAACGCACATTCCGCCGCGCACGGCTCTTCTTGTTCCATTCCCAGCCAGCGTGCGAAGCAGCCGCCTCCGCAGGCGGCAAAATCGGGGCATCGCCGGCAAAAATCCATGCTCCGCTGCATCTTGGCAGATACTTCCTGCTGACGACGCAAATTCACGCCCTGTATAACAGCGCCTAGGAAGAAGCGCTCATCGCCGACGAAAGAGGAGCAAGCGTAGATGCCGCCATCGGCGTCGACGTGGACGCCTTCGCCGTTCATCGCATAGCAGTGGGAAAAGTCGCTCCCGCCGCGCCCTGCGATGTCTCTCGCCTGCTCCTCCTGCGATATGGCGAGGCGGCGTCCTGTCAAGCGATAAAGCGCATCGCGCCGAGCGAAAACTTCGCGCATCGCCGCCGCCATATCGCTTTCTCGCGGCAAAGCAGCGTTCATGCCGCGTCCCTGCGCACGCAGGAGGTCGAAACCGACGCGATGCACGTTGCCGAAGTAATACGCCATATCGACGACATCGGTCAGGCTGCGGACATTCTCCGCCGTCACGACGCACGTCAATCCGATGCCGATGCCGCGCCGCGCAAGGCGCTCGATGCCCGCCGCCACATCAGCGGCGGAACCTCTACCGTCCAAATATTGCCTTTGGCGATCATGCAGCGCAGGTCTGCCGTCGAGGCTCACACCGACACCAATGTTAAAGACGCACAGAACTTCCGCCGCCTCTTCCGTCAGCAGCGTGCCATTCGTCTGAACAGCCATGCGCGCCTCGATGCGATGATCGCGCACATAGGCGGCGATACGCGCAAGGAGCGGCAATGCGAGCAATGGCTCGCCGCCCGAAAACTGCAGGAGGAACGGCGCGCCGCCAGAGGCAGCCAGATCGACAGCCCGCCGCGCCGTTTCCCATGCCATCGTGCGTCTCGCCTGACCGCTTGCATAGCAATAGCGACAGGCGAGGTTGCAGTCTCCCGTCAGGCTCAGCACCAGCATCTTCAGCCCCATCGCCCGCCCCTTTCCGGCACGCTTGCACATCAAGCATCAATTTCCTGCACTCGCGCCGCCTTCATCGGCAAAACGCTCGGGATAGACGGTCTTTGCCAGCACATAGACGGCTTCGACGGCATTTTGCGAGGCGCTGTAGCGGTATGTATCGGGCACGCAGTAGAGACGGTTCTCGCGCACCGCCTTTACATGCTTGAACAACGGGTCATTGCGCAGCTTCTCACGGAATTCTTCCGTCTTTTCCCCCTCGGCGCTCCATGACGGCAGTAGGAACACGTCGGGGTCGAGCGCGACGACCTGCTCCATGGAGATGCTGTTGTCCTTCGTGAGACCCGCCATCGCTGCGCCGTTTCTGAGCGCGGCATGGCGGCACATATCGTCGAAGAGGTCGTCGCGCCGCCCGAAGACGCCGCTGAAAGCGAAAGCGACGACAATCGGCCTCTCGTCTTCGGGAATGTCCGCCGTGCGCCGCGTCACATCCGCCAAGCGCTCATGCAGCCTTCCAGTCAAGGCCGCCGCTTCCTCTTCCCTGCCGATCACCTTGCCGATGGACTCGATGCGTGGAAAAACCGCCTCGATGCTCTTGGGCGTTTTGGAAACAAAGACCGTCAGGCCCAGATCGCGCATACTCGCCACGAGTTCCTTCGGCACGCTGTCCGTCGTGAGCACAAGGTCGGGATGCTGTGCGAGCACGCGCTCGGGACTCTTGTCGTGCAGCTTGACAGGTACGGCTTTCGCCGCCTCTGCCATGCACGAAAGCCCCGCATCGTCCACATAAGAGGAAAGCGCCGCAATCTGTTCAGGCGGCGCGAGCGCGAGCAAAATTTCATCCGTACCGAGATTGAGCGACACGATGCGCTGCGGCTTCTCGTGCAGCACGATCTCCGTCCCCATATCATCGACGCCGCGGAAAAACTCTTCCTCTTCCTCTTCTGTCGCCGTTCCTCCTCGCGCACAGGCGCAGAGGAGGAAACTCGCGGCAAAAAGAAGCAGCAGAGCACCGCCGCGTCGCACGATGTCAGAACGTATGCGCATAGGTCAAGCGGAAGTTCAGCGGCAGATCGAGATTGCCGTAGCGATTCGAGTAGTTTTCCCTATCCAAAAGGTTGTAGACGCCGAGCGTCACGGTATCGTTCTTTCCCGCCGTATAGATGAGATTCATATTGAGCTGCAGCTTGTCGGGCACATCCTGCGCTGTTCCAGACGACGGCTTGTAATACTCACGATCGCCGAGGTACTTGAGATTCAGATTACCTTGCCATTTATCCTTCTTGTAGTCGACACGAACAAGACCTTCGATGCGTCCCGCATCCTGCACCCATTCCCGTTTCTTACTGGCGGGATCCTGCACTTGGGGATTGGAATAACCTGCGCCAACAGTGACGCTCCACGTATCGTTAAAGCGCTTCATATATTCAGCTTCAAATCCCGTATTGCGGAAATTTCCTTTATTGGTTGCGTAGTATTCGTGCGTTACTGCATTCTGTGCCCAACCGAGTTTGTTTTTCATATCCATATGATAGACAGCCGCTTTCCATGTATCGTTGCCATGGCGATGTTTGATACCCGTTTCATACGTCCAACCATTCTCCGGCTTAAGACCTTGCGGATTCATATTCTTGTAACGAAACATGTCATCCACCGTCGGCATCTGAAACGCCTTACCGACATTGATGTACCAAGCCGTATCCTTGTCAAGCTTGTAGTCTGTCTGGAACTGCGGCATAAAAACGCTTTGATCCTTTTCGGGATCGTTGATCCACTCGCCGCGCAGACCGAGAGTGAAGTTGAAGCGCGGCGTGAACTGTTTGCTGTAGGAAGCGTAAAGCGCATTGCCCGTGCGCGTTGCATTCTTCTTTTTCTCGGTAAGATCCACAGCCTCGCGCTTATAGGAATATCCCAAGATCAAGGAATCGGCTCCCATCTGCCAAGTCTTCTGCACATCGAAAATTTCGCCGTCCAGCACAGCATTGGAGTCGACCTTTGCATGCTTGACATAATCATAGCCGTCAACCTTGCGATAGTTATAGCCAAGGACTGCATGGATGCCGTTTTCCTTGCCCTGATAAACGAGATTCGCCGTATGCCGATAATCTTCGAAGCGATAGTCATATTTTGTCGCCGTCTTCACAAGATGATTTCCGGCCTTTTTGTACTTGATGCCGCCGCGCGTAATATTGCCTTCCGTATAGTTGTAGTTCAAGGACAGCTCATCCGTGAGCGCAACGCTTGCCCCCAAGCGATTCTTCTGTCCCTTGCCAACCCACCAATCGATCCAGGAAACCTTATCCAGTCCGAACGCATTGGAATGGGGGATGTCCTTCGACCACTCCCTGCTCACATCGAGCATGAAGCGGTCACCTTGGAAAAATACTTCTGCCTTCTTGAAGTAGTTCCCCGCCGTCACACTCGCCTTGACAGCTTCCTCACCCGCCTTTGGTTTCTTCAAGATGATGTTGATGACGCCTCCCATAGCCTCGCTACCATAGAGCGTCGATGCTGCACCCTTGACGATCTCGATGCGCTCGACCATGGCGGCGGGTATATTTTCCGTACTCGGATAATTCTTGAGATTCATCGGCACGCCGTTGACCATGACGAGCGTGCCCCTGTCATAGCCACGCAGTGTAATGCGTCCGGCACTGAAGCCGAAATCCTGTCCTGTCTCGCCGTAGGACGTGCTCGTCGAGCCGATCTGCTGGTCGATCGCCTCAAATACGTTGCGATAGCCTGCCTTTTCGATGTCCTTCGCCGTGATGATTGTCGTCGTCGCGGGCGTATCAAGATCGCTCTTCCGCCTGCGCTGCGCCGTCACGAGCGTATCGGGCAAATCATGACCGCCGCTTTCTGCAGTTTCCGCACTTTGTTCCTGCACCTGCGTCGTTTTCGCTGCCGCCTTTCCTGCCGCCGCATTTTCCGCCGCATACGCCTCGCCCGCAAAGCTCATGCCCGCAACTGCCGCGAACACCGCCCATGTCAGATGTTTCTTGCCTTTCATCTACATCACCCTTTCCCAAAATAAAGCGCCCCTCCTGCAAAGCAGAAAAGGCGCATAAGGGCGGTGCAAAAAATTCCCGGCAGTTTCGCCGGGAGGATTATGTTCGTGCAGCCGAAGAAACGCCAAACGGCGCTTCCTTAATCCCCTTCCCATCACTCGCAGGTCAAATGGCGATTGTCCATCAGGCAGTTCTCCTGGCTCCAGCTCATCACTCCCCTGCGCCTTCCCAAGGCATTCGCCTCAGTGACATTCCTTGCAAGGTTGCTCGCTGCTACAGTGGCGGGACCGCTCCGGCTTCTACCGAATTCCCTATTAAGTCTTGCGACACCTGATCCAACGATATGAAATTCCTATAAAAGAATAGCATTGATTTATTCCTATGTCAAGCATAGGAATTCGATAGGAATCATTCTCCTTGTAGAAATTCCCTATTCAACATAGTGGCTGAAACTGCCGATGACGAGCGTCGGAAACTCCTTCTTGAGCCGTTCCAAAAACTCCCTAGCGCCGATCGCCTCGCCCTGCGCTTCGGGCATGATTTCGAGGAAGGCGTCGGGGTCGACATTGAGGTTGCGCACCTGCACCATATTGACGGGCAGTTCGCGAAAGAAGCTGCACCACGCTTCGAGTTCTTCGGCGCGGTCGTTGAAGCCCGGGAAGAAGAGCATATTGAGCGACACATATACGCCGTGCGAAAGCGCGTAGCGGATCGACTCCTTGACGTCGGCGAGCGTGTAATTGCTGCGGTAGTACGCCGCATAGCTCTCCTCGATGGCGCTGATGATGCTCACACGCATGGAGTCAAGACCGGCGTCGACGATCTTTCGGATGCCCTCGGTATAGCCGGCATTCGTGTTGATATTGATCTGCCCGCGCTTCGTCTCAGCGCGAATCAGGCGCTCGGCTGCCGCAATCGCATCCGCCGCAAGCGACGGCTCGCCCTCGCATCCCTGTCCGAAGCTCACGATGGCGTCGAGCGCAGTCGAAAGGTGGTAGATGCCGACCTGCGCGATCTCCTCGGGCGTCGGGCGGAACGCGATGCGGCTCTGCGGCGAAGGACAGCACTCGGCGGGCTGCAGGGAGATGCAGCCGAAGCAGTTCGCGTTGCAGACAGGCGACGTCGGTATGCCCGCTTCCCAGCGACGGTAAAAGAGATTCTGCGCCGTGCAGCAGTGCCACTTCAAGGAGCAGCCCGCCACCTGCTCGACGATGCGGTTGCCCGGCAGATCCTTCTCGACGCGGCGCACAAGTTTCTTTAGCTCTCGCGTGTTGTAGTATACGGGATCCCACTTCGTATTCTCATCCGTATAGAGAGCCGCCGCATAGAGATCATCCTTATAGAGCACGACCGCTGTGTAGCCGTAGAGAGCGAGCCTTTCAGCCCCTTCCTCTCGCTGAAAGGCAGGCAAAAAAAGCCGCGTATAGCCCGCAGGCAGGATGGCTGCGACGGCGCGTCCCGCCAGAGGCAGCATCTCGCCCGCCGCCGTCATTCCCATCGCCGCGCGATCGGGCAGGAACATCAAGTCCGCCGACTCGGGCAGAGGAATGAGGTCGGCAGGCGCAAGCGGCACGAGTGTATCACCCGAGCGTCCCAATCCCGCGATACCCGGCGCATCGAAGATCGCCCCATCCTCATCGGCATAGAGCGCACGTATTTCCGCCTTCATGCTTCGCCCTCCTGCCTCTCGGCTTGCGGTACAGCGCTGCCTTTCTCCGCGCTTTTCCTCTCATGCGCTTCCTGCTTTGCCGCCTTCTTCTTGCGCGGGTTGTAGCGGTTCATCGCCATATCGATGCCATCCGTCACGATGCACTCGACGGCAGGCAACAAATAAGAAATCGCCTCTTGAATCTTCGGTGCGTCATCCGCGGGAAACGGTGCAAGCACATGCCTGACTACCGTCCAGCCGGGCAAAGGACGCCCAATGCCAATGCGTACGCGCGAGAAATCCTCCGAGCCGATGTGCGCGAGAAGCGACTTGATACCGTTATGACCGCCCGCACTTCCCTTGCGCCGCAGACGGATCGTGCCTGCCGCGATGTCCATGTCGTCGTGCGCGACGATCAAATCCTCAGGCGCGAGCTTGTACCAATCGAGCAGAGGGCCTACCGCGCGTCCGCTTTCATTCATATAGGTCAAAGGCTTGACGAGCAGCACCTTCTGTGCGCCGATGCGCCCTTCGGCTGTAAGCGCATTGAACTTCTCACGCCAAGCATCGACACCAAGTCTTTCAGCCAAGGCGTCGACAAGCATAAAGCCGACATTGTGCTTCGTACGTGCATACTCCGCCCCGGGATTTCCGAGACCGGCAATGATCTTCATCGTATTCCTCCGAACGTTTCTAAACACTCGCCGCAAAACGCTGCGGCAAGTCCGCTATCACGATTCTACCGCACGAAATGCGCCTTGTCAAAATAAAGCCTTTGCACCTACGCGAAAAACAGGTAGAATGAAATGAGATTCTTCACCATACAAGGAGGCAAAACCATGAACCATCTGGAAGAGGCAAAACTTCTACGACAGGAGCCGGGCGGCCGTCACTACAACTGCGCGCAGTCGCTCCTCGTTCCCTTCGCCGCCGAAATCGGCATGGAAAAGGAAGCAGCCGACGCTCTCGGCGTGTTCTTCGGCGCGGGCATGATGCACGGCTCCGCCTGCGGCACATTGACCGCCGCGCTGATGATCCTCGGCAAAGCGGGCAAGAACAAGGAACCGGCGAAGAAGCTTGTTGACGACTTCCTCGCCGCCCACGGCACGACGGACTGCCGATGTCTTCTCGCCGCCGCAGAAGAAAAAGGCATTGCACGCAAAGAAAACTGTGACGGACTTGTTTTTGACATGTGCCAAAAGCTTGCGGCACTTCTGACTGAAATAAAGTGACCCTATGCCGCTCATCCGTATCACAGCGCAGCACCATGACCAGAGGAGACTTCGATGGCAAAAAGACCGCAGGAAAACATCTTGAAAAACATAGAAACTCTCGACGAGATCGCCGAGCCTCTCTTGCGCTGGTTTCATAGCGAAAAACGCGCACTGCCGTGGCGTGAGAAGCCTACACCGTACCGCGTGTGGGTGTCCGAGATCATGCTGCAGCAGACGCGCGTCGAGGCGGTCAAACCGTACTTCGAACGCTTCGTCGCCGCGCTGCCCGACGTACGCGCTCTCGCCCGAGCCGACGAAGACACACTGATGAAGCTCTGGGAAGGTCTCGGCTACTACAGCCGCGCGCGCCACCTGCAATCTGCCGCGCGTCTCATCTGCAGCGACCATGGCGGCAAGATTCCCGCGCGCTTCGACGACCTGCTCACTTTGCCCGGCATCGGCCGCTACACAGCAGGCGCCGTCGCCTCCATCGCCTTCGGCGAGCGCCGTCCTGCCGTCGACGGCAATGTACTGCGTGTCATCATGCGCCTCCTCGCCTGCCCGGCCGACATCTTGAAGGAGAGCACGAAACGCGCTGTCGAGGAAGCACTGATCGCGCGTCTGCCCGAAAATGCCGGCGACTTCAACCAATCCTTAATGGAGCTCGGCGCCCTCGTCTGTCTGCCGCGCGGCGCCGCACGCTGTCCCTCCTGTCCGCTTGAACGCCTATGTCTCGCCAAGGAAGCCAATCTGCAGGCGGAATTGCCCCAAAAAACGCCGCCCAAAAGGCGGCGTACGGAAAAACTTACGATCTTCCTGCTGTCGAAAAACGGTAAAATCGCCCTCAAAAAGCGTCCCTCACAAGGACTTCTCGCGGGGCTTTGGGGCTTTCCTGCCATGGAAGGCCACCTCAAAAAGAACGAGGCGGCGAAGACGCTGCGAGCCATCGGACTTATCCCCGCAAAACTCCACGCGCTCCCCGCCGCACAGCACATCTTCTCCCATATCACATGGCAAATGGTCGGCTGGCACGTCGAACTGGCGGAAACGTCGAGCGATGAACCATCCGCTGCGACGAAATCCTCGCCTGCTTCAACCGAAGCCGTCGAGGCCAATGCACGCCCTGCCTCCCTGTGCCTCCACGAAGCCACCGCTCCCTACGATGCTCAGACAAAAACGCCACCGTTTCTCTGGGCGACGGCACAGGAAATCGCCGACATTTACAGCGTGCCTGCCGCCTACCGCAGCTACTTTCCTTATCTTCAAGCACCGGACGGGGCGTCGTCCTGATTATTTCGGCAAAACATCCTGCTTTCGCGGCTCTACAATATTTACCAGCAGCTGATTCAGCCGGCTGCACAGCTCCGCCTCATTCCGTACAAGACAGTCCGCCACAGAAAGGACGCTCTGCGCCGGCTCATGCGTCAATCCCGAGGCGATGGCAATGTCCGCGGCACGCATCGCCTCCACATCGTTATGACCATCGCCAATGAAGACGACGCGATGCCCTGCGGCACGATATTTTTCAACGACGGTTTCTTTCTTTATGATATTCATAAGCTCTACTACTCGGTTGTTCTCTATCTTTCCCTCGGAGCAGTAGGCTTCGCAGCCAATTCGTGCGACGAGTTTCGCGACCCAGCACGAAAGATTTCCCGTAGCGATAGCGCAATGCGCACGATTCTTCCGAATGAACTTCACGATCGGCTCATGAAGTTCCACCCCCTCCAAAAGTGCATCAATCTCATCGATCGGCAGCTTCCCAAGAAGGAAGACGCGCCGAATGAATGATTCGACAAAAGGGACATGCCCCATGACTGTCTGCCGCGTAAGTTTTTCAATCTCTTCTTCCATCGAAAAATGTTTGGCAATAACAGGAAGCGTCTCTTCCTTCGTAATCGTTCCGTCGAGGTCGAAAATAAACTTTGTCATGACTCCGTCTCCCGCCCCTTTCTCATATTGCCTTTCCATGTTAAGCTATCGCGCACGGAAAAGCAAGGGAATATGTATCAGCGCTATGTCATAGAAAGTCTTTAGCAAAAACGATTCCCACGCAAAGGCAGCCGTCGAACACAGCAGAGAATGTATGCCTAAACGTTTACAGATATATGTCTCCATGGTATAATAAGCCTATATATTGATCGCAGGAAGAAAACGGCTGCAGGAGGGATTTCGGCATGTTTGACGAGAGCGACAAGGTCAGCGCCTATGTAAAGCAAAAGAACATCGGCATGAAGATCGATTACAGCGGCAAAGCAAGGCAAGTGCTCAAGAACCGTGCGCCGCAGGACGCCGGCACTGCAGACGACGAGCCGCAGGCAGAAGAGCTCGATGGCGCGAGCCGCGCCATGCGCCGCATCATCCAGCAGAAGCTCTTGAACGGCGACGAACTCATGGCGGACGAGATGCGCTTTTTGAAACGCTCTGATACGGGACTTTACACCAAGGCGCGAGCCGCGCAGGACGCGCGCGAGGCGCTCGTAGAAAAACTCGAAGCCGCGACCTCAAAGGAGGAGGCGAGCGAAGCCTTCCTCATCGCAAGCGGCCTCGTGAATGAAGCTGGGAACGCCGCACGTCAAAAGGAAGCGGCAGAGGAAGTGTCCGCGCGCACTCCTGCCGCCGAGACGAGGACGTTGGAAAAGACTTCCCCTGCTCGCGATTCATTCGGTGCGCCGAAACCGCGCACGCGCTGGAAGCTCGATGCAGCGAGCGCGTCGGGCACGACCACTGCAAAAACCTCAACGACGACGAAAACCACCGCAAAGCAGCAGCCTGTGCATTCTGCATCTGCCGCCCCCGCTACAGTACGCGAAAAGCGTACGGGCAGCGCTCCGCCGCCCAAGACGAGTTCCGCCTTCGTGCAGCAGCCCGAGGACACGACGGGTATCGAATTCATCATGGCGCGCGCCCTGCAAGCAGCATGGGCGAAATTCACGCAAACGGCGAAATATCGGGAACTCACGAGTACAACAGAGCGCTCCGTCGAAAACCTCGACCCTGCCAGCATGACGGTAGCCACGCGCTTCTTCAGCGCATCACGCGCCTACCGTAACCTGCCGAAGCCTCGCAAGGGTGTACCGATGCAGTCGTTCGACAGCGAAACTTGATAGAGGAAAAGCCGCCCCGCGCACGGGGCGGCTTTTCCTCTGTCAACGGCACAGCGAGATCACGGCATCTTCCAACAATTCCGCGCCGCCCTGCCCCGTCTTGAGCAGATAGTCGGCGTCGATGAGCGAGAGCATCGCCCGCTTCAAAACAGGCTCGGAGAACTTCATGCTCGCGCGTCCCAGCTTCTCCGCGATGAAGGGATTAAGCTTCATCGAAGGGCCCAAAGCCTTGCCGCGCACGCCTTGCGCCAGAAGGAGCTTTGCCTGCCACAACTGGCGCACATGGCGCACCATCAGGGCAAGCAGCACGGGCGCATACACGCCATCCGCCGTCTGGCGGCACAGGAGTGTCAGAGCCTTCTTCACGTCCTTCTCGCTCACCGCGTCCATCATCGCAAACGACGATACCTCGGGCAGCCCGGAGAATACAGCGGCAAGCTCCGCCCTGCCGATGCGCTTCTCCGCGGTATAGAGCGCGAGCTTTTCAAACTCCTTGTCGAGATACGAGAGCGAGACTTCATGCATCATGGAGACGGCGCCCATGAAGTACGCATGCGCCTCGCGGTCAAACTCCCTGTGAATCTCGGCGAGCTTTCCCGCGAGCCAGTCGCCGATCTCCCACGGGCGCACGGCATCGGCATCGAGCACCGCGCCCGCCGCCTCAATCGCCTTGTACGCCTTGCGCCGCTTGTCCGCCTTGCCCGCGCAGAGGAAGATCACATAGGCGTAGTCGGGCATGTCGGCAAGAAGATGCAACAGGCGCTCTTCCTTCTTGTCCGCGCCGCTCTTCTTCCCTTTCGCTGCCTTCGCCTCCTCGCCGTCCGCTGCTGGGCGCTTCTTCTCGCGAAAAAGGGGGCTGTCCTGCACGAGCACGACATGCTTGGGCACGAAGAACGGCACCGTTTCCAAGAGGCCGATCAGCGCGTCGGCATCCATGTCGGGCACGGCTTCTTCCAATGCGTCCCGCAGACCTTCGCCCGCAGGAAAGAGGCGCTCTAAGATCGCCGCCTTCGCCTTTTCGATATAGTAATGCTCCTCGCCCGCGAGCAGGTAGACATGCTTCGGCTCTCCCTTGCGGAGCGCCGCCATGAACGGCCCGTACTTCAACGCCTCACCCCATCCGTCAAAACAGAAGCTATGGCAACAAAAGAGCCATAGCTTCTGCACGCTTCCTATAAAAATCTGCTAAAAATCTGCGCCCTTACATCACGTTCTGCGGCTTGCCCGCAAGGTACGCCTGCACATTCTTGAAGGCGATGACGGCACGCTTTTCCATCGCCTCCTGCGTCGCAAATCCGACGTGCGGCGCGAGGATGACGTTCGGCGCATGAAGCAGCGGATGATCGCCCGCGATCGGCGGCTCGCCCTCGAAGACGTCGATGCCCGCACCCGCGATGCGGCCTTCCTTGAGGGCGTCTGCCAGAGCCTTGCTGTCGACGACGGGGCCGCGCGCCGTGTTGATGAGAATCGCCGTCTTCTTCATCTTGGCAATCTCTTTCTCTCCGATCAGACCCTTCGTCTCCGCCGTCAGCGGCACATGCAGCGAAACGATGTCCGAGACTTCCATCAGCTCGTCGAGACTCACATACTTCGCCCCGTCGATCTTCGCCTCCTTGCGGTTGTAGTAGTACACCTCACAGCCGAACGCCTGCGCGAGCGCGATCGTGCGCCTGCCGATGGCGCCTGCACCGACGACGCCGAACTTCTTGCCCGAAAGCTCGATGCCGAGAAGTCCGGCGCGCGTCTTGCCCGCACGCACCGCCTCATCTGCAGCAAGCATTTTGCGGTAGAGTCCGATTGCCAGGCCGATGGCAAGCTCGCTGACCGCCTCATTGGCGTAGCCCGAGCAGTTGGAAACGACGATGTCATGCGCCTTGCAGTAGTCCATGGCCACATGGTCGACGCCCGTGAAGGCGACGCTCAGGAACTTGACGTCCGAAAGCTCCTGCAGGACGTTTTCCTTGAACGGCATGTTCGCGAGCATGACAAGCTCTGCCCCCTTGGCACGCGCCGCCTTTTCCGCGTCGTCCTGCGGCGGCGTATTGCAGTAGACCATTTCAAGTTCTTGAGGCAGATACTCCTTTTTCAGCGCCTCCGCCTGCGCCTCCGAGATCCCCAGCGGCTCCGTGATTACGAGTTTCATGCGAATCCTCCCTTTCTTGACTGCCAAGAATGTTTGGATGCCTCCCCTTACCCCGCATCCGATATTGCGCTTCCATTATAGCATATCGGTCTGTCAAATTCATCCCATCGGCGTGAGCAAGCGCGCATAAACTTTCCGCTTCCCGGCTTCACGACATCATTTCATCTGCCTTCCCAGCTTCCTAAAAACCTACGCTTCCGCTTCTGCTCCCTTTTCTTTTGCCCCCAGAAATGCTATAGTCAGAGACGAAACGAAAGACAAGGAGCAATACCATGAATCCATCGAAAAAAGGCGTCTCGCTCGTGGCGCTCGGCGCGCTGCTCTGGGGCGGCTCGGGCGTTGCCGCGCAATTCCTGCTGCAGCAAAAAGGATTTTCCACCGAATGGCTCGTCATGATGCGCATGACGCTCGCAGGCATACTGCTTCTGCTGCTCGATGCGGCAAGAAACCGCAAGAGCATCTTCTCCGTTTGGCGAAACCGCACGGCGGCGAAGCGGCTTCTCTTCTTCAGCCTGTTCGGCATGCTCGGCGTGCAGTACACGTATTTTTCTTCCATCGAGCACGGCAACGCGGCAGCGGCGAGCGTCCTGCAGTACCTGATGCCGATCATCGTCGTCCTCTGGCTCGCCCTGAAGAGCCGCAGCCTGCCGTCGCTGCGCGAGAGCGGCTGCGTGCTGCTCGCCTTCGTCGGCACGTTCCTCATCTTGACGCGCGGCAGTCTCTCGACTCTCGCCATCCCGCCCATCGCTCTCTTCTGGGGAGTCGCTTCCGCTTTCTGCGCTGCCATCTACACCATACAGCCCAAATGGCTGCTGGACAATTTCCGCTCGCCTCTCGTCATCGGCTGGGCGATGCTCCTCGGCGGTTTCCTGCTCATGCCCTTTCGCGCACCATGGAACTTCGCCGGCGTCTTGGACGCCGCCTCCGTCGCCGTATTCATCTATGTCGTCCTCTTCGGTACGGTCATCGCCTTTTGGTCATATCTCGAAAGCCTCAAATACATCCAGCCGAGCACCATCGGCATCCTGAGTTCCATCGAGCCTTTGTCCGCCGTACTCCTCTCCACCGCGCTGCTCGCCGTCCCCTTCGGCCTCACCGAATCGGTCGGCGTCGTGCTGATCCTGTTCTCCATCGCGCTTCTCAACAAGCGCTGACGCAGTATCTTGCAGCATGACTTTCTGCAAAACTTTCCTCTCACGCTATACATTTCCAAATAAATCATGTATGATGAAAGAGGTCAACAAACGACGATTTCAAGGAGGAGAAATCTATGGGCAATATCGACACCACCTGTGTGAATGCGATCCGTGCACTTTCGGCGGACGCCGTGCAGAAGGCGAACTCCGGCCATCCGGGCCTGCCGCTCGGCGCAGCCCCGATCGCTTACGAACTCTGGGCGCACCACATGAAGCACAACGGCAAGAATCCAAACTGGGCGAACCGCGACCGCTTCATCCTCTCCGCCGGGCACGGCTCCGCCATGCTCTATTCCCTGCTGCACCTCTTCGGCTACGGGCTGACGCTCGACGACCTCAAGAATTTCCGCCAGGACGGATCCTTGACGCCCGGCCATCCCGAGTACCGTCATACGAAGGGCGTGGAAGCCACGACAGGGCCTCTGGGCGCAGGCATGGGCATGGCGGTCGGCATGGCGATTGCTGAAGCGCATCTCGCCGCCATCTTCAACAAGCCGGATTTCCCCATCGTCGATCACTACACATTCGCTCTCGGCGGCGACGGCTGCATGATGGAGGGCATCTCCTCCGAAGTCTTCTCGCTCGCGGGCACGCTCGCGCTCGACAAGCTCATCGTGCTCTACGACAGCAACAACATCTCCATCGAGGGCGGCACCGACCTCGCCTTTACCGAAGACGTGGAAAAGCGCATGGCGTCCTTCGGCTTCCAGACGCTCACGGTCGAGGACGGTACGGATCTCGCCGCCATCGGCAAGGCGATCGAAGAGGCAAAGGCAGACAAGAAGCGGCCGTCCTTCATCACGATCAAAACGAAGATCGGCTTCGGCTGCCCTGCCAAGGAAGGCAAGGCGAGCGCCCACGGCGAACCGCTCGGCGAAGAAAACCTGCGCGCGCTCAAGGAAAACCTCGGCTGGGAAAATCCTGCCGAGAGCTTCTGCGTTCCTGCCGCCGTCTACGAACATTACGAGAAGCTCGCCGCTGAGGGAGCGGCTCTTGAGGCGAAGTGGAACGAGCTTTTTGATGCCTACTGCGCGAAGTACCCCGAGGAGAAGGCTCGCTGGGATGCGTTCCACGCGCCTGTCGATGCTGCGGCGCTGCTCAAGAGCGAGGATTTCTGGGCGTACGAGGACAAGCCCGCCGCGACGCGCGCCTTGTCAGGCAAGATGATCCAGCGTCTCAAGGAAATCGTGCCGCAGCTCATCGGCGGCAGCGCAGATCTCGGGCCGTCGAACAAGACCGTGATGGACGGCGCAGGCGATTTCAGCCGCACGGATCGTGCGGGACGCAACCTGCACTTCGGCGTGCGCGAACTCGGCATGGCGGCGATCGCCAACGGCCTCGCGCTGCACGGCGGCGTCCTGCCTTACATCGCGACCTTCTTCGTATTCAGCGATTACACGAAGCCCATGCTGCGCCTCGCCGCACTCATGGGGCTGCCCGTCGTCTACGTGCTCACGCACGACAGCATCGGCGTCGGCGAAGACGGTCCGACACACGAGCCGATCGAGCAGCTTGCCATGCTGCGCTCGACGCCCAACGTCAACGTCTTCCGCCCTGCCGACGCGACGGAGACGGCCGCCGCTTGGTACAGCGCCGTAACAAGCAAGGATGCGCCGACCGTCCTCGCGCTCACGCGCCAGAATCTGCCGCAGCTTGCAGGAAGCTCCAAGGAAGCCCTGAAGGGCGGCTACATCATTTCCGAAGCGAAGGGGGCGCCGCAGGGCATCCTCATCGCCACCGGCTCTGAGGTATCGCTCGCCATCGAAGCGCAGGAAGAACTCGCCAAAGACGGCATCGCCGTGCGCGTCGTCTCCCTGCCGTCCATTGACGTCTTCGAACAGCAATCCGCTGAATACAAGGAAAGCGTCCTGCCGAAATCCATCCGCGCCCGCGTCGCCGTCGAAGCGGCCGCCGGCTTCGGCTGGGAACGCTACACGGGACTCGACGGTGCGACCGTCACGATGCACGGCTTCGGCGCTTCCGCCCCCGCCGGCGTCCTCTTCAAGAAGTTCGGCTTCACGAAGGAAAACGTCGTCGCGACGATGAAGAAGGTTCTGGAAAAATAATCGCACACAAGAAAAAGGAGCTGCCCCGAGCAGCTCCTTTTTGCGTGCGTGCATCAACGAGCAAGGCTCACTTGCCCACGAAATCCCATGCCTTCTTGACCTTTGCGGCAAGCCCCTCGATCTTCTTCGTGGCGACGCCGCAGACGGCGATGCGCACACCGCGCTTCAAGGGAACGGCGAAAACGAGATCGTCATGCAGCTTGTCCGCCACAGCTTGCGGATCTTCCGAAGGCACGGCGAGGAAGAATCCCGCCTTGTATGGCAGAGCCTTGAGTCCGCAGTCCTGCGCCTCCTTCATGAAGAGCGCACCGCGCGAGCGCACGATCTGATAGAGCGCATCGCGCTCCTTCTCGTACGCGGCGAGAAGCGCCGCATCCTGCTGAATCGTTGCCAGGAGCGCCATAGCGCCGCGATTGATGTTCGACCATGTCGCACGGCTCGAAAACTTGTTGACGTCCGAAAATTCCTCAATGACGGCGCGGCTTGCGGAAAGACCGACGATTGCTCCCGTGCGCTGTCCGTAGAACGTATACCCCTTGGACATGCTGAAAGCGAACATGACGAATACATTCTCGGGAAGATGCGCGAACTTCTCCATGAAGCCGCGCGTCTCATCCTTCGTGCCGCTGTACTCGATGTAGGCGATGTCAACGAGAACGCTCATGCGCTTGCCCTTCTTCGCATGAGCCTTTACGGTCGCAAGAACCGCATCCCAATCCTCATCGGAAAGCGTATAGCCCGTCGGATTGTGCGCAGGCGTATTGAGGATGATGAGGAGAGAATCCTGTTTTTCGAGAAGCGCCTCCACCTTCGCCGTGAAAGCGGCGGCATTGAAGGAATGCGCCTCGTCGAAGAGCTGGAACGTCTCCAAGCGCCGCCCGATGTTCTGACAGAGCGCGTTGTAAGGACCCCAGAACCAATCGGCGGTGAGCACAGCGTCGCCGATCTCCGAGTAGTTTTCGATCGCATGGTGGACGGCGCCCGTGCCGCCTGCCGTCGCGACGGCCTCGACATAGCCCTCCGGCCGATGATTGCCGAAGACGATGTCCTTCACGCTCTCAAGATATGCAGGCAGACCCGCGACGGGTGCATAGGCGATGATCTCGGGAATCGGCAGCTCGCGCAGCACCTTCTCGACCGTCGGTATGCAGGCGAGCTTTTCATCCTCGCCAAAGATCGCACCCAATGTGGCGTTCGTGATCTTCTCTGCTCCATGCTCCTTCGCCGCCGCCGTCGCCGCGCCGCTCGCGGCGAAAATCACGTCGTTCAGAACCTTGTTTTCCGTATGCGATGCTGCCATCTTCGTGCTCATTTTATATGAAGCCTCCCACTTACCTTGTTTCCTGCGGAAGCACCGGATGTATCGGCGCTCCCTTATTTCTTCATCGAGTCCCGCTCAGCCGCGCGGAAAGAACTCGTCGTGGATCGCATTCGCCGCTTCCTTGAGCTTGTCCTTCGTGATCAGGCAAGAAATGCTGATTTCCGACGTGCTGATGATGTCGATGTTGACGTTTGCCTTCTGCAGGGCGCCGAACATGCGCGCTGCGATGCCGGGGTTGCCGAGCATGCCGACGCCGACGATGGAAACCTTCGCGACGTTCTCCTCGACGAGAACCGACACGGCATTGAGCTTCTTCTTGACATCCTCGACGATCTCACGCGCCGTTTCGAGATCGTCGACGGCGACGGTGAAGACCATGTCCGTCACGTTATGCTCGATGTTTCGCACGCTCTGCACGATCATGTCCACGCTCACATTGGCATCAGCGAGCGCAGAAAAGAGGGAATGTGCGACGCCCGGCTGGTTCGGCACACCCATGACGGCGAGTTTTGCCACCTTGTCGTCGTGTGCCAGCCCCCTGATTTCAAAATCCTTCTCTTCCATTGTATAAGCCTCCCTGATCATCGTGCCGGTTTTCTCGGTAAACGTCGAGCGTACATGGATGGGAATGCCGAAGTGCTTGCCCATTTCCACGGAGCGCGGCTGCATGACGCCCGCGCCAAGGCGCGCCATCTCCAGCATCTCGTCGTAAGTAATCTCCTGCATCTTGCGTGCACCTTGGACGAGGCGCGGGTCGGCAGAGTAAATGCCGTCCACATCCGTGAAGATCTCGCAGCTGTCCGCAGCGAGAGCGCCCGCAAGAGCCACAGCCGAGGTATCTGAGCCGCCGCGTCCGAGCGTCACGGGATCACCGAAGGAGTCAGCGCCCTGGAATCCTGCAACGACGACGATATTTCCCTCATTGAGCGCTTCCTCGACGCGCTTCGGCTCAATGCCTACGATGCGCCCCTTCGTATGCACGGAGTTCGTGCCCATGCCGACCATCGCGCCCGTCAAGGAGATCGCCTTATGCCCCATCGAGCAGAACGCCATCGCCAAGAGCGCGATGGAAACTTGCTCGCCCGTCGTCAACAGCATGTCCATCTCACGCGCATAATGGTACGGATTCTTGTCTATGCCGCGCGCCAGCTCAATGAGATCATCGGTCGTGTCTCCCATGGCGGAGACGACGACGACGACCTTGTCCTCGGGCTTCATGCCATCGAGGACACGCCGCGCCACCGCTTTGATTTTTTCCGTAGTGGCAACCGAGCTGCCGCCAAACTTCTTTACGATCAGAGCCATAACTTCCTCCTAGATTGCCCGTCGACAAGAAAAATGTCACGAGCAAAAATGTCCTTTGAGAATGGTCATTCGTTACAAAATCTCAAGAAATGAGCTTGACCGCCTTATATTATACAAGAATTTCATGTCCACGTCTAGCGAGAAACAAAAAAATACAAAATGCAAATGGACAACCCTGCTTCTCCATGCTATATTGCTGGAAAAGGAAGTGATTGCATGGGAAAGACGCGGCTTATCGTGCCGGAAGGACTGACTTGTATGGCGCTTCGGGAGTTTCTGCAAAAGGAGTGCGGCTTCTCCACGACGCTCTGGAAGAAACTGCGGCGTTCGGGCACGTTCTCGCTGAACGGACGCCCCGCCAACGCCGCACAGACCCGCATCCAAAGCGGCGATGAACTTTGCTGGCATCTGGCAGAAGAGAGCCGCATCGCGCCCGAAAACATTCCGCTCGACATTCTCTATGAGGACGCGGCGCTTCTCATCGTCAACAAGCCTGCAGGCATGCTCGTTCATCCGACGGGTGGTGAGTACAGTCATACGCTCGCCAACGCCGTGCTCTTTCACTACGAAGCGCACGGTGAAAAGCACGCCTTTCATCCCGTGCACCGCCTCGACCGCCAGACGAGCGGACTCGTGCTCATCGCCAAGGAGTCGCACGTGCAGCACCTCTTGTCCGCACATAATGCAATCGAGCGCATCTACCTCGCCGTCATCGAAGGCAAACTGCCCGAGCCTTGCGGCACGATCGCCGCGCCCATCGCGCGCCGCCCTGGCAGCATCATTGAGCGCATAGTCTCACCTGAGGGAAAATGCGCCGTCACACACTATACAACTCTTGCAGAGCATGGCGGACTTTCGCTTCTCGCGCTTCGCCTGGCGACGGGACGCACGCATCAGATCCGCGTCCACCTCGCGCACCTCGCCCATCCGCTCCTCGGCGATGACCTCTACGGCGGCAGAACGGATCGCATCGCCCGTCAAGCGCTGCACGCCCATCGCCTGCGCCTTCGTCACCCGTCGAGTGGCGAAGAAATCACTGTACATGCACCTCTGCCTGCAGATATGTCCGTCTTTTTCCCCGAAATCTACGGTAATTTTTCTCTTTTCACGAAAGATTCATGACGCTTTCATTAAATTATGATATAATAGAGCGGTAAACGAGTATCATCTATTCATAGGAGGTTGAGATCATGCCACTCATCGGAACAAAAGAAATGTTCAAGAAAGCCCACGAGGGCGGCTACGCCATCGGCGCTTTCAACGTCAACAACATGGAGATTGTTCAGGGCATCACCGAAGCGGCGGCGGCTGTGAAGTCTCCCATCATCCTGCAGGCTTCCGCCGGTGCGCGAAAGTATGCGAAGCCCGCCTACCTCAAACACCTCGTGCAGGCTGCGCTCGAATGCGAGGATCTGCCCATCGCCCTGCATCTCGACCACGGCCCGGATTTCGAGACGTGCAAGTCCTGTATCGACGACGGCTTCACCTCCGTCATGATCGACGGCTCGCACCTGAGCTTCAAGGAGAACATCGAACTTACGAAGCGCGTCGTCGAGTATGCCCATGCGCATGGCGTCGTCGTTGAGGGTGAGCTTGGACAGCTCGCGGGCATTGAGGACGATGTGAAAGTTGCCGCTGAAGATGCGCACTACACGCGTCCCGAAGAGGTCGAGGAATTCGTCTCGAGCACGGGTGTCGACTCCCTCGCGATCGCCATCGGCACGAGCCACGGCGCCTTCAAGTTCAAGCCCGAGCAGTGCACGAAGAATGCCCAGGGCGTGCTCGTGCCGCCCGAACTGCGCTTCGACATCCTCGCGGAAATCGAAAAGCGCCTGCCGGGCTTCCCCATCGTACTGCACGGCGCCTCGTCCGTCATTCCCAAGTACGTCAAGATCATCAACGACAACGGCGGCAACCTCGCCGATGCCGTAGGCATTCCCGAGGATCAGCTGAGGAAGGCGGCGAAGTCGGCGGTCTGCAAGATCAACATCGACTCCGACCTGCGCCTCGCCATGACGGCGGGCATCCGCGAGCACTTCAAGCAGCATCCCGAGCACTTCGATCCGCGCCAGTACATCGCGCCGGGACGCGACTACATCCGCGAACTCGTCGAGCACAAGATCAAGGAAGTCCTCGGCTCCGACGGCAAGGCCGCAGAGGTCATGGCGCTCTTGAAGTAAGCTCAGACGCTTTACAAACTGTGCGCCGCCTCAATAAACGTTCTTTCAAAATCGTGCAGAAAGCTGCTTTCTGCACGATTTTTATATTTTGATATTTATTTTCAATTTCGTTTACTTTCTGCACGCGTAGAGGTATAATAGAAATGGAAACGATTTAAGGAGGTATGCAAAATGAATCAAGAGCAGCTCAATCGCATGACCAGCGGCAAGGGTTTCATCGCCGCCCTCGACCAGAGCGGCGGTTCGACACCGAAAGCGCTGAAGGCTTACGGCGTCGATGAGAGCGCCTATTCCAACGACGAGGAGATGTTCACGCGCGTTCATGAGATGCGCACGCGCATCATCAAAAGCCCCTCGTTCACAAAGGAGCAGATTCTCGCGGCCATCCTCTTCGAAAACACGATGGATCGCAAGATCGACGGCCTCTATACGGCAGACTACCTGTGGGAGAAGAAAGGCATCGTGCCGATTTTGAAGGTTGACAAGGGACTCGCCGCCGAGAAGGACGGCGTACAGCTCATGAAGCCCATCGACGGACTCTCCGCCCTCCTCGACCGCGCTGTAGAGCGCCATATCTTTGGCACGAAGATGCGCTCCGTCATCAAGGAGGCGAACAAAGAGGGCATCAAGGCTGTCATCGAGCAGCAGTTCGCCGTCGGCAAAGAGATCATCGCCAAGGGACTCGTCCCCATCTTGGAGCCGGAAGTCGACATCCATTGCGCCAAGAAGGAAGAAGCGGAAGCCATCATGCTCGAAGAAATCAAGGCGAACGTGGCGAAGCTTCCCGCCGGCGACAAAATCATGCTCAAAGTCACGATTCCGACGAAAGAAAATCTCTATGAAGAACTCATGAAGGATTCGCACGTCGTGCGCATCGTCGCTTTGAGCGGCGGCTACCCGCAGGATGAGGCCAATGAGAAACTTGCCAAGAATCGCGGCCTCATCGCCAGCTTCTCACGCGCCCTCGCCCAGGATCTTCGCGCAAGCCAGAGCGACGCCGAGTTCGACAAGGTTTTGAAGACCGCCGTCGACGGCATATATAAGGCCTCCATCACCTGAGAAAGCCCAGAGCATTCTTTCCAAAAATCTGCAAAGAAAAGGCAGGACAGCACATGACACGCTGTCCTGCCTTTTTCTTTGCAGGATTTTCCAATCTTGACAGAGAAAATCCCCTGCTATATGATAGGGTACTAGAGGGTATCGCATACGAACCTTCTCGTGACCCCCTATATCATACAAACCAAGGACGTGTTCTCAATGCATACTTCAAAGAAAAAAATTCTTGCCATCATACTTTCGCTCTTCGTCTTGCTCCTCGCTGCAGCGTACCTATGCTCAACCAGCTTCCAAGGCGGCGTTCCCGTTCTCAACTATCACCAGATCAACGACCGTGACCACAATGCCCTGACGTTGAGTACGCCCGAGTTCGAAGCGCAGATGCAGTATCTCGCCGAAAACGGCTACCATCCCATCACGCCGAACGAACTTGCCGATCACCTCGAAAACGGCGCCCCTCTGCCCGAAAAGCCCATCCTCCTCACCTTCGACGACGGCTATATCGACAATTACAAGAACGCCTACCCTATCCTGCAAAAATACGGGCTTAAAGGTTCCATCTTCATCATCACGGACTATCTGAACGTCTATCCGAACTATCTCACATGGGAAATCTGCCAAGAAATGCAGGACTCAGGCATCATCGACATCGAGTGCCACACGATGACCCATGTCGCGCTCAGCGAGCTTTCCTCTGCTGAAGAGTTGCAGCACGAAGCCGTCGACTCCAAGAAAGCGATTGAATCGCACCTCAATAAAAAGGTCACTTCCATCGCCTACCCCTGCGGCGCTTACAATGACGAAGTGCAGCGTGTCGTAAGGGAAGCCGGCTACCGCACGGCGTTCACCGTCAACTACGGGCTCGACCATCCCGGCGACGACCAATATGCGCTCAACCGCATACCAATCTTTGGCTCCAACTCCCACTCCTTCCTGCGCTTCAAGCTGCGCCTCCTCTTCACTCCAATCTTCTCCCGCCTGCAAAACGTGCGCGCGGAACTTCTGAGCGGTGGTCACGATACCTGTGCACGCTTCATTCCTACACCCTGACACCATACAAAAAACGCCCCCGTTCCGGGGGTGTTTTTCATCAGTGAATACAATATCGCAAACAGTAGACAGAGCAAGTCGTAAAATGATACAATCCTTGTAGCCTAAAAATAACGATTCAACGGAGGCACTTCTCATGCACCAATACTTGTTTTTCATCGGCGACTTTCCCGTGCGCGCTTACGGGCTGATCCTGAGCCTCAGCATCATCCTGGCGACGGGCGTCGCCTACTTCCTCGCCAAACAGGATGGACGCTACCACAGGCACATCGTCGACATGGGAATTTACTGCGGCATTGCAGGGCTCTTAGGCGCACGGCTCTGGGACGTCTTCTTCTTCGATTGGGATTACTACCAGAACCACCTGACGGAGCTTTTGAACGTCTGGCAGGGCGGCATGGCGATCCAGGGCGGCGTGCTGCTTGGCGCCGTCGTTGGCATCCTCTACACACGCCGTCACGGCATCGACACGTGGGCGCTCGCCGACATCGTAGCGCCCGCCATCATCCTCGGACAAGCGATTGGCCGCTCGGCCAATCTTCTGAACGGTGACGCCTTCGGCGCACCGACCGGCTCCTCTTTCGGCATACTCTATCCCGAGACGACGCTCGCTTTCCACACCTACGGCAATCAGCCCCTGTGGCCGGCGGAAATCTGGGAATGCCAGCTTGACATCTTCATCTTCGCGCTTCTCCTCATCTTTCGCGCGACGAATCATGCGAAGGGACAGGCGTTCGCTCTCTACGTCATGCTCTACTCCGCCGCACGCTTCTTCCTCGAATACCTGCGCGGCGACTACAACGAACTCGTCCTTGGACTGTTCAAATCCGCACAGATGACGAGTCTCGTCGCCTTTGCCATCGCACTCGCGTTCTTCCTCTGGCTCGGCTTCAAAACGCGTACGGCAGAACCGCCGAAGAAGAAAAATCGCAAGCGTGCCGCCCACACATGAGCGTCCCACCTCAGTGAAACGGAGTCCATACCATGCAAAAGACAAACCATACGCTTCACATCGGCTGTCATCTCTCGTCTGCCGGCGGCTATCTCGCCATGGGAAAGGCCGCAGTGAACCTCGATGCCGACGTCTTCGCCTTCTTCACACGCAACCCGCGCGGCGGCAGGGCGAAACCGCTCGACATGGACGACGTACGCGCCTTCTGCAAATATCGCGAAGAGCACGGCATCGGCACGCTCGTCGCCCATGCACCCTATACAATGAACGCCTGCGCCGCCAAGGATACTCTACGCGCCTTCGCACGCGAGGCGATGGTAGATGACCTCGCACGTCTCGAGCATATCCCGAACACGCTCTACAATTTTCACCCCGGCAGTCATGTACAGCAAGGCGCAGAAAAAGGCATCGAGCTTATCGCAGACCTTTTGAACGACGTCCTCGATCCGGCGCAAAAGACGATCGTGCTCCTGGAGACCATGGCGGGCAAGGGAACGGAGGTCGGGCGCAGCTTCGAGGAAATCGCCGCCATCATCGAGCGCGTAGATTGCAAGAAACGGCTCGGCGTCTGTCTCGATACCTGTCACGTCTGGGATGCAGGATATGACATCGCAAACGATCTCGACGGCGTACTTGAAGAATTCGACCGTGTAATCGGCCTCTCCCGCCTTCATGCCGTCCATCTCAACGACAGCCTCAACGTCCGCGCCGCCCACAAGGATCGCCATGCACGCATCGGCGAAGGAGAAATCGGACTCGAAGCCCTGACGCGCGTCATTCGTCACCCGAAGATTCGCCATCTGCCTTTCATCTTGGAAACACCGAACGACGATGCAGGATATGCAAGAGAGATTGCCCTGCTCAGGGAGCGCTCTGAATAAGCGCCCCTTGCACAAGTTCCGCTAGATAATGCGCCGTCGGCGCGAGAGCAGCGGAGTCTACGCGGAAACTCGGATTGTGGATGGCAGCAGATAGTCCCGTTCCAACCAACACGAAACAGCCCGGCACGTTTTCCTGATAGAAGGCGAAGTCCTCGCCGCCCAAAGATTTCGGAGCAGACACAATCTGCAAATCGCACTCCTCTGCCACCCTCTTGGAAAACGATGTCCAAAAAACATCGTTCGCCGTCGCCGGCGGTCCTTCGTACCAATCCGTCACTACCTCAGCACCATGCGCCTGTGCCAGACCTTCAGCCAAAGCGCAGACGCGCTTACGAATCAAGGCGCGTTCTTCTCCATCCATGCTGCGCGTCGTTCCTTCGACGAGCGCTTCTTCGGGGATGACGTTCCACGTATTCCCCGCGGCGACATGCGTGACGCTCACCAGCCCTGCCGAAAACGGATGAAGGTTGCGCGCGACGACGGTCTGCACCGCTTGGATGAATCCCGCTGCCAACGGAATCGGATCAATGCCGCGCTGCGGATGCGCGGCATGTGTCCCCTTGCCGATGAAGCGTAACACGAAGCGGTCGACTGCCGCCGTGACAGCACCTTCCGATATGCCGACCGTGCCAACCGTCAAAAGGGGAGACGCGTGAAGTCCGAAAATTGCCTGTACATCGCGCAGGGCTCCCGCCTCCATGAGTACCTTAGCCCCGCCCGGCGCCTCCTCTGCTGGCTGGAAGAACAGGCGTACGCGCCCCTTCAGCTCCATCTCGCGCTCTTTGAGCAGAAGCGCCGCACCGAGAACGGATGCTGTATGAAAATCATGCCCGCAGGCGTGCATGCGTCCCTCATTCTCCGAGCGGTACGGCAAATCCGTCTGCTCTTCGATGGGCAGGGCGTCGATATCGGCACGCAAGGCAACGACAGGCTCACCCTCTCCCACTTCCGCAACAATTCCTGTCGAAAGCGGCAATTTGAGAATGCGTATGCCCGCACGTTCCAAGGAGGCGCGGATACGCTTCGTCGTTTCCACTTCTTCATAAGAAAGCTCCGGATGGCGGTGAAACCACTGAAATTCTTCCTCGATATATACTTCGATGTTTTCGATAGCTGACATAATGTTTTGCCTCTCTAATTCATATATGTTTAGTATATTATATATTGCCTGCACCATTTTGTCAACAAAGCTTCTCGTCCCACTGTATCATCTAAAGACATCAAAAAAATCCACACACAGCACAGCCCTACAGTTTCTGCAGCAAAATAATCTGCACATGCAGCAAATTTTTGGGGCATGAATAAAAAAACGGCACCCGTCAAGGACAGATGCCGTTTTTTATTCATGCCTGCAGATCATCGACATGCACCAGGCGCGTGCAAATGCGCCGCGCTAATGCCTCGTTGTGCGTGATGGCAATGAGGATCATATCATGTCTTTCGACTTCCTGTAAGATGACCGACCAGATCTGCGCCTGTGTGATGGGATCAAGGCTTGCCGTGATCTCGTCGGCGATGAGCACGCGCGTCTTGGGACTGAGCGCGCGCAGAATCGACAGCCGCTGCAGCTGACCGCCCGAGAGTTCGTTCGGCCAGCGCAGAAGCCAGTCAGGCTCGGCGCCGATCGCCCTGAGGAGTTCATCCGGCACATCCCACGCTTCGCGCAGGGAATCCTTCACCTTCCAGCGCGGATCCATCGCCTTTTCCGGGTGCTGATAGATGAGCTGGATGGGATTGTAGCCGCCCTTCGGCAAGGCTGCACCGTCCAATGCAATAGCCCCTTCCTGCAGCGGCAGATAGCCTGCAAGGAGCAGCGCGAGCGTGCTCTTGCCGCGCCCGCTTGATCCTAAAAGAGCGAGCCGTTCCCCGTCTGCAATATGCAAAGATATATTCTGCAGAACGGGAGCGTTCATCCCATAGCGATAGGAGAGATTCTTCACATCGAGCATCTCATGCACCTCCCGCTTCCGTCATCTGCCGCACCTCTTGCGCCGAATAGACCTTGAAACTGTTCTGCGGCAGGGCATGATAAAGCGCCTGTGTATAGGGATGCTGCAGCTCTCTGCCGTCGCCGCAAAATGCAGCGGCCGGAACCCTGTCCACGGTTCGGCCTTCATAGAAAACGGCAACCGTGTCGGCAACTTCGACGGCGAGATCGATGTCGTGCGTGATGAGCAGAATGCCCTTTCCCGCATCGGCAAGCTCGCGCAGAAGCTGCAATGCCTCGACGGCGCTCTTGATATCCATGCCGGGCGTCGGTTCATCCGCGATGATGAGAGCGGCGTCCGTGATGACCGCCGTAGAAAAGAGGACGCGCCGCGCCATGCCGCCCGAAAGCTGAAACGGATACAGGCGCTGAACCTTTTCCTCCAAATGCAGACGCCGGAAGGTCGCCGCCATATCGACAGGCGAACCGTAGAGCCCGCATACCTCTTTGCCGACGCGCATGAGCGGGTCGAGGTATGTCACAGACTGCGGGATCAACGCCAGCTCCCGTCCGCGCAGCTCTTCCTGACGCGCCGCATCAAGCACGGTCCCGCGATAGATCATCTCGCCACTCGTCACGGCGTTGTACGGAAGGATGCCGAGCAGGGCATGCGCCAAAAGGCTCTTGCCCGAACCGCTTGCGCCGACGACGGCAAGGATTTCTCCTGCGCCTAGGCACAGATTGACATCGTACATCCCTGCCACCAGTGTATGCTTCAGTGCGCTCTGATACATGCGAAACGACACGGACAGATTCTTTACTTCGAGAAGTTCTTGTCCCATAAAGCCTCCTATTCCTGTCCGGACTGTGGGTCGAGAAGATCGCGCAGCGCTTCGCCGAGACGATCAAAAATCAGCACGACGAGCAGCAGCAAGAAGCCCGGGAAAAATGCCAGCCACCACATGCCGAGCGCCAGATAGCGCATGGACTCCGCCAGGATGATGCCGATCGCCGGCATATCGAGCGGCAGGCCGTAGCCGAGGAAGCTGATGGCTGCCTCATGCATGATCGCATGCGGAAAGAGCAAAACAAGCCCGATGATGTACTGCGGCGCAACGTGCGGCACAAAATGCCTCCGCGCGATGGAAAACCACGAGCAGCCATACTGACGTGCCGCCAGAACATAGGGCTGCGAGCGCAGCTGCATGACTTCCGCACGGATGACACGCGTCAAACGCGGCCAATGCGTGACGATGACGCCGATGGATACGCCGAGGATTCCGCCGCCCATCATCACCGAAATCATGAGGATGAGGAGGATGTGCGGAATTCCCATGCAGAGATCGACGAGCCAAAGAACGAAGCGATCCACCTTGCCGCCGAATGCCGCCGACAACGTTCCGAGGATGAGCGCGATGCAGGAGCTGAAAAACGCGGCGGCAAAACCGATCTGCAGACTGATCGACATGCCCTTGACGGAGCGCAGAAACATGTCGCGCCCCATGTTGTCCGTACCGAACGGATGAAGGACGGACGGCGCAAGATTTTTCTGTCCGAAGTCGACCGCATAGGAACTCTCATCCATCGTCGTACCCCAGAGGAGCAGTCCCAAAATGAACAGGGTCGCAAACACGGCAAAGATGAGCCGGCGCTGACGGACACTTAGACCGCTTTGCGCGAGGGGAAGCGCCTTGTTCATGACATCCCCCTCCCCTCGCGCAGCTGCGGATCCACAATCCCATATAGAATGTTGGCGATGAGATTGCCGACAAAGATAAAGATTGCACTGAAGACCGCAATGCCAAGCAGCAGTGCAAGATCGCCGCGCAGCCCCGCCAGCGTGACCGTACTGCCCAGTCCCGGGTAGGAGAACACCGTCTCCGCGAGAATGGCGCCGCCGAACAGCTCATTGAAGGACGCGAACTGCAAGGTGATCGCAGGCAGCAGGATGTTACGCAAACCATGCCGCCGCACGCGCTGCCAAAGATTCTCGCCGCGCGCCTCGGCAAAGAGCATGTAGTTCGTCCCCATCACCTCGATCATCTTTTCACGCGTCTGCAGCGTGATGGAAGAAATCCCCGTGACGCTGAGCGTCAGCGCCGGCAGGATCAGATGATGGATCTGCTCCGCCAGCGTGACTTCCTCGTTCAGCTTCCCTATGGGCGCGGCAAGCGCCAGCGGGAACCACTGCAGCTTGACCGCGAAGACCATGAGGAACAAAAGGCCGAGCCAGAACACCGGCACGGAGACGCACAGCAGGGAAAACCCCTGGATCGCCTTGTCCAGGCGGCTGCCGCGGTACATTCCCGCGAGAACGCCGAGCACGAAGCCGACCGCACCGGAGAGCGTCCACGCCGTCATCATGAGAAGCAGCGTCAGACGGAATTTCTCCCCGATGACTTCCAGTACGGGCGCACGATAGATGAACGACGTGCCGAAATCACCGTGCAGAATATTCCCCGCCCAAAGCAGAAAGCGCTCCAGCGGCGGCTTGTCAAAGCCCCAATAGGCGGCGACGAGCGCATGCTGCTCCGCCGATGCCGCCTTATTGATGAAGTACGCGTCGATGGGGTCGATGGGCGAATTGGCGAGCAGGATAAAACTGATGACGCTCACCGCAGCCAGGAGGAGCACAAGCCGAAAAAGATTGCCTCCCAGAAAGTATACGATTCTCTTATCCATTTACTTCCACTGCCATTCGTCAAGAGTTACAAGGATTCCCATGCCTTGCCCGCGCTCACCTGCCCGCATTTTCCCGAGGTCGAGCCGCTCGTTGACGAAATACGGCACCTGAACCGTCGCAATCCAGATATAGGGCAGGTCGGCCTTCGGTCCCGTCACGCCGTCCCACTGCGCCGCCTTGAACTCACGCAGCGCTTCCTCGTCCGAGGTTGCAGCGAGCGCCCGGTCAATATGCGCATCGACCGTCGGGTTGCGGTAGATTGCAGGATTGTTGATGACATTCACGCCGATCTGCGAGGAGTGGAAATAATTGTAGATCGTTTGCGGCGTATAGTCGCCGCCCGCCCATACCGTCGGGATGTTGCGCGCTATCTTACGGGCTTCCGACCATGGCGTCGACTTTGCGATGATGTTGATGCCGAGCTTCTTCGCATCCTGTGCAAGCGCCACCGCTGTATTGTAGCGCTGCAGGTCATTGGAACGGCCATTGATGACGAATTCCGCCTTCTGACCGTTCTTCTCGCGAATGCCGTCGCCGTCCGTATCCACCCAGCCCGCAGCCTCAAGGATCTTCACTGCTTCGTCCACGCGGTTGTCCGATTCCTGCAAATCGTTATTCGCCCAAGAAAGAGCTTCCGCAAAATTCATCGTCGGCTTTCCGAAGCCGCCGAGCGCATTCTCGATGATCGTCTTGCGGTCGATGCCGATGTTCAGTGCCTGGCGGATGGCAGGATCGCTCGTCACATTGTTGCCGACCAGCATGCCGTTTTCGTCATGCTCCGGCTCCTGCGGCATATTGACGCAGAAGCTGTCGATGGTGTCCATCAGCACCAATTTCATATTCGGCACGCTTGCCGCCGCAAATTCGGGCGGTGCAAAGACGAGATCGACCTGTCCGGACTGCGCTGCTGCAAGCACAGCATCATCGCCCAGATTCAGCGCCGTCACCTTTTTCAGCTTCGGCTTTTCTCCGTAATAATATTCGTTCGGCTCCATCACAAGCTGCTGTTCCTTTTGGAACGAGACGACCTTCCAGGGACCGCTGCCGACCGGCGCCGTCGCATACCCTTCTTTATAGGCGTGCTTCGGCACAATGCCGAGGGATGCCGCCGTTTCGAGGAAAACAGACCACGGGCGTGACAGCTTGAACTCCACCTGCGTCGGGGACAGGGCGCGCACCGACTCCATCGCGGTCAGATCCACGGCGCTGGCCGCCTTCTTCGCCGTTTCGTAGGTAAAGACGACATCCTCTGCCGTCAGCGGCTGACCGTCAGAGAATTTCGCATCATCCCGGATCGTAAAGGTATATTTCAGCCCGTCCTCTGAACGCTCAACGTTTGTAGCCAGCTCCTTGATGAGCTGATTCTTTTCATCATGTCCCATCAATGCGCTGTGGAACGGATCCGGTCCCCAGAGCCCCCATCCCATCGTCGGATCGAAACCCTCGCCTACCATATACTTGCCGACCGAGATCACGATTTCACCCTTCTCTGCGCGCTCGTTTTTCGCCTGATCCGTGCCTCCGCAGCCGACGGTGAGAATCATCATCGCCGCCAGCAGAAACATACAAAACTTCTTCACTTTCATGCCTCCTCGCATCCATAACACTGAATACTCATAATATCTCTTCCTGTAATGCTCCATCATTCTACGCCTTCCATCCACCTCCTTCCATCGCTTTCGCTCAGACATATAAAAAGCCTCTTTGCTAAAGAGCAAAAAGGCGCACGAAACACAAGCCACGCCTTCCTGTCTCTCGCAGGAATAATAACAGCGCTCCGAGCGGGCAGTTCTTCTGGCTCTGCATCCTCATCTTCCTCGCCTTCCCAGTTTCCCAGTGGCATCATGAGGTCGACTCTGCATTACAGCTGCGGGACAGCACAGGTTTTTCACCTGCTTCTCTATTGAGCGCAACGCGCACCCGATCGGCAAAATATGAAGTTGTTTTCGGATTCAGCCTACCATAGAACGAACAATGTGTCAATGGGCGTTGAGGAGCTGAAATGCCCATTGCTTACAGCTTTTTGCGTTCCTTCGCCTTCTGCAAGAGCAGCGCCGCCTCTTCAAATGCGTCGGGCAGGTACGCTTCCTCCCATTCGCGCCCGCGCTTCTCCCATGCCTTGATCGCCGTCCACTCCGTCAGAGACTTGCCCGCCGCATCCTTGACAGGCTCGCCAAACACATGCGGATGGCGGCGCACCATCTTTTCTGCAGCGGCTCTCGCTGCATCCTCCAACGTGAACAGTCCCTCTTCTTCGGCAAGCTGCGCATGAAAGATCACTTGCAGCAGAAGGTCTCCAAGCTCCTCACGCAGGTTTTCCGCCCTTCCCGTCTCCTTCAGGATATTGATGCCGCAGAGCACCTCGACTGCTTCCTCTATGCAGCCTGGCTTGATGCTCTCATGCGTCTGCTTCCGATCCCATGGGCAGCCATGTTCGGAGCGCAGCGTACGCACAATATCCTGCAATCGCTCAACGTATGTCATAAGTCCTCCTCGTATCTATCAAAATCCGTCTCTCTCCTCATGAGCAAAACCCCGCCGCACCATATGTGCAGCGGGGCAAAAGCGATCCCTCAAAGCCGATCGGCAAGCTTCTCTACACCCACACGCTCGGCATGACGCGGCGAGGGCGCAGCATCCTCGGCAGGATAGCCGACGGGGAAGATCGCCACAAGCTCATAATCCGCCATCTCGGGGAAAAACTCCTTGAGCTTCGGCGCATCGAAATGCGCTACCCACGTCGTCCCAAGTCCCAAGTCTTCAATCGCCAGCATCATATGTGTCGCCGCAATGCTCGCATCGACATCGGCGAAGTTTTTCTTGTCAAAGGGACGTACCCAAGCATCATCCGCCTTGCTGCCCACAACAAAGGCGACGGGTGCGCCGAAGATGAAGGATGTCGTCTGTGAAACCTTCTCCATCGCCTCAGCGCTCTCAAGAAGCCAGATATGAAGCGGCTGATTGTTGTGGGCGGTCGGCGCTAGATTCCCCGCCTCCAAAATCTTTTGCAGCTTCTCCTCCTCCACGGGCTGCGCCGAAAGCTTGCGGCAAGAATAGCGCTTTTTCGCCAAATCAAGAAACGACATAAAGAACTCCTCCTCTACGAAAAATGCACATCCATAATCTTTGATATATTCTAGCATAACTTCCCAAGAGGTCAAGGCGCAGACCGATCGGCTAATTTCCCCTCCGTCCTCCGCCAACCTCTTGCATTTCATGCCACGCCTTCGCCCTCGCGATAAAATCTGCGAGCACCTGCTCGGAGAGACGCGGTTCTTCCTTTTTTTGCTGCTCTGTTGGAACATCCTTGATTTTTTGATAAAGCGCCGTCTCGTGCGCAAAGCGTCCTTCGCGTCGCGCTTTCACCATCGCGAGGGACGTTTCCGCCGACTCCGCATATTGAGCGAAGAGCTGGAGCTGCGGCAGGCATTCGGCAAGAGTTTCCGGTGGAAGCTTCTCCTTCAACTGCTTGGCAGCACGCTTCAGGCGATGAAATTCCTTTGCGAGAGATTCCGCTTCCTTGTCGACCCTTTCCCCACGCTCCACCTTTTGCCAGAAAGCTTCCATCTGCTCTTTCAGCAAAGGCGCATCGAGTGCGCCCGTATGTGCCCAATCCTTTTCCATGCGGCGCGAATGAAGCGCGAAAAGTTCCATCGCTCCCGCCAAGCCGCCGTATTGCTCACGGATGGCGGTATGCCAAGCTCTTTCCGCATCATACGAGGCGGGCGAAGAGAGCCACTCTGCGCCCGTAGCCAAGGCGATGCGCGAAAGATAGGGTTTTTCCATCGGATTCATCAAGAAGACGGGCGCACGCTCCGCCACAGTTTCATCCAATCCCTGTATGGGGCCAAGCGCGAGTTTGCCCGGCAAGTAATCCGTCACTGGATAGTTCCACCAGATGCCGAGCGTCCGCCCATAAAGGCGCTCAGCCTCCGTCATATCTTCGGCGCTTATGCCTTCGGGCACGACGCCTTCTCCTGTGAACAGAACGACGATATCGTCATCGAGCTGTGCGGCAAATTCACGCGTGTAGGGCTTCGCCACGCCAGCAGTCTCCATATCTTGCAGAAAATATTCCGTCGGCACGACAAACAGTGGCTTTTCCGTGAGGTGACGTGCTAAAAGCTCCTCATTCAGGCGGTTCACGAAAAGTGCCTGCGCCCTGCCGTCCTTGTGCTCAATATCGTCGAAGAATATGGCGAAGCGCTCTACGCCCATCTCATGAACAGATTCCAGCTTTCGCAGCATAGTCTTTTCATCCGCCTCGCCCGCCCAACCCGAAAAGCGCTGGTCAAGTCCCGGCGATACAGCGAAGACCAACTCCACGCCCGAAGTCCGCGCCTCGGCGGCAAGGCGCTTCAGCGCGAGCATCTCCTGCGACGGATACGGCTCACGCCACTTCTCGCGATGGTACGGATCGTCCTTCGGCGCGTAGACGTAGAGATTCATGCCGTGTTCGCCCAAGAAGTGCAGCATCATGCGCCGCTCGGCCTCCGTCCACGGTCTGCCGTAGAAGCCCTCGACGACGCCGCTCTCCGGCCTTAGACCTTGTGCTATCCAAGTATTTGCGCCCTGCGTCGAAGCGGAAGCAGCATTCTCCGAAAAAACGGCGGCGCTGCAGAAAAGCGCCGCCAAGAGCAATGTCAGGAAGATTCTCATTTCACTTCAAGAGCCGCCTTCACGAAATCACGGAACAGCGGATGCGGATGGTTCGGACGCGATTTCAGCTCGGGATGGAACTGCGAGCCGACGAACCACGGATGGTTCTTGACCTCGACGATCTCGACAAGGCTGTCGTCGGGCAGCGTTCCCGCAACGGCAAGCCCCGCCCCCTCAAGCTCGGTACGAAAATCGTTGTTGAACTCGTAGCGGTGGCGATGGCGCTCGCTGATTTCTTCCTCCGCGTAAGCGGCAAGGCTCTTCGAGCCTTCCCGAAGCTTGCACGGGTAAGCCCCCAAGCGCATTGTCCCCCCCTTGTCCTCGACGTCCTTCTGCGAGAGCATGAGGTCGATGACGGGATGCTTCGTCTCGTGATTGAATTCCGTCGAATGAGCGTCTGTCATGCCGCAGACGTGACGCGCAAACTCGATGACGGCGCACTGCATGCCGAGGCACAGTCCGAGGAACGGAATCGCGTTCTCACGCGCGTACTGCACGGCGCGAATCTTGCCCTCGACGCCGCGGTCGCCGAAGCCGCCCGGCACGAGTATTCCCTTGCACCCTGCAAAGACCTCGCTGAGCTCGACGTCCGCCGCCTCGATCGCCTCCGAATTGACCCATGCGATCTTGACGTCCGTATCGTTCGCGATGCCCGCATGGTGCAGCGCCTCCGTCACCGACATGTAGGCGTCGGGCAGATCCACATACTTGCCGACGACGGCGACCTTGACTTTCTTCGCGGGATGCTTGATCTTGAAAACCATCTTCTCCCACTCTTCCATGTTCGCAGGGCTGTAATCCATGTGGAGCTTTTCGAGCACAATCTTGTCGAGGCCTTCCTTCGCCATCATCAGAGGAACCTCGTAAATCGTCGGCGCCGTGAGGTTTTCAATGACGGCGCTCTTGTCCACATCGCAGAAGAGAGCAAGCTTTTCCTTCATATCGCTCGAAATCTCTTTTTCCGCGCGGCAGACAAGGATGTCGGGCTGAATGCCGATGCCGCGAAGTTCCTTGACGCTGTGCTGCGTCGGCTTCGTCTTCAGTTCGCCTGCCGCCGCAATGTACGGCACGAGCGTCACATGGATGTAGAGCACATCGTAGCGTCCAACCTCTTTCTTGACTTGGCGGATCGCTTCGAGAAACGGCAGGCTCTCGATATCGCCTACCGTGCCGCCTATTTCCGTGATGACGACGTCGGCGCCGTCAGCGGCCGCAACATCATAGACGCGCTGCTTGATCTCATTCGTGATGTGCGGGATGACCTGCACCGTCTTGCCCAGATAGTCGCCACGCCGCTCCTTCGTCAGCACGTTGTTATAAACCTTGCCCGCCGTGATATTGGAGTTTTTCGTGAGGTTGATATCGATGAAGCGCTCATAGTGTCCGAGATCGAGATCCGTCTCCGCGCCATCGTCCGTAACGAACACCTCGCCGTGCTGGTATGGACTCATCGTGCCGGGGTCGATGTTGATATATGGATCGAACTTCTGGATCGTGACCTTGATGCCGCGATTCTTCAAGAGCCGCCCCAAGGAAGCAGCCGTGATGCCCTTGCCGAGGGACGAAACGACGCCGCCCGTAACGAAAATATACTTTGCCATTTTTTCCTCCTGCCCTGTTTCCGGCATATCCTGCGAAAAAGATCGACTTCACCTGCAGTCTCGGCCAAATGCTCTGCCAAGCTGCATCCACAAAAGCCTTATTCCTCCTGTATGCCCTCCAAGAGCTTTTCGCGGCGGCGCGACGTCTTGGGACTGGAAGAAGCGCCCGCGCGCGAGGCATGCGTGCGCTTCACCTCAGGCGGATTCCACTCCGTCAGTCCCCATTTCCCCTCTCCCTCATAATGAAAACGACTGTCCATGTTGATCAGCGTGTAGACCTCCGAAATCGCATGAGAAAGCGACTGCACAGGTTTTCGCTTCTTGTCGATGACCTCCATGACGAGATCCTTGTAGTACATCGCTTCGTTCTTTTCACTCAAAATGTCATGCGCCACATCCGTCTCCGAGCGCTTCGCGTAATCCGTATTTTCCAAAATCATGACCTCCTGCTTCCTGTCACATCTTCTCCGGCGCGGAAATGCCGAGAATCCCCAGAGCATGGCGCAGAACATTCCTCGCGACCGCCACAAGCGCCAAGCGTGCGCCCGAGAGCGCAGGCTCCACGCCTACGATGCGACACTTGTTGTAAAAGCTGTGGAACAGCCCCGCCGTATCGTAAGCGAAACGCGCGATGCGGTGCGGCGCACGTTCTCTCGCTGCACGCTCGATCTCTTCCGCATATTCCTCGATCTTCTTGATCAAGGCGATTTCCGTCTCATCGACGAGCCGCGAAAACTCGGGTGCGTCGCCCGTCTCGATTCCAGCGTCGGCCGCCTGGCGGAAGATGCTCGAAATGCGTGCGTGCGCATACTGGATATAGTAGACGGGATTCTCGTTGGAATGCGACTTCGCAAGGTCGAGATCGAAGTCGAGTTGACTGTCCAGTGAGCGCATGAGGAAGAAGTAGCGCGCTGCGTCCGTACCGACCTCCTCGATGAGCTCTTCGAGAGTCACGCTCTCGCCCGTGCGCTTCGACATCTTCACGAGTTCGCCGCCGCGATACAGGCTGACCATCTGCAGGAGGAGCACTTCCAACTGCTCGGGTGCATAGCCAAGTGCCGCGAGCGCCGCCTTGACGCGGCAGACATAGCCGTGATGGTCTGCCCCCCAGATGTTGATGAGATGGCCGAAGCCGCGCTCCAACTTGTTCCGATGGTAGGCGATATCCGCTGCAAGGTATGTCGGCACGCCGTTGTCACGTATGACGACGCGATCCTTGTCGTCACCGTAATCCGTCGAGCGCAGCCACAGGGCACCGTCCTTGTCGTAGACCTTTCCCTTCTCCTTGAGCGTCTGACAAGCGTCGCGCACGGCCTCGGGATGGAGCGTGCGCTCGCTGAACCATTCGTCGAACGTCACGTTGAACGCGGCGAGATCCTCCTTCAGCTGTGCAAGCTTTTCCTTCAAAGCGAATTCCTTGAAGGCGGCGAGGCGCTGTTCCTCGCTCAGCGAGAGATACTTCTCGCCATCCGCTTCCACGATGCGCTTCGCCGTGTCAACGATATCTGCGCCGTGGTAGCCGTTTTCGGGAAAGACCGTCTCCTTGCCCAGCAGTTCCAAGTAGCGCGCGTTGACCGATGCCGCGAGGTTGTCGATCTGATTGCCCGCGTCATTGATGTAGTATTCGCTGTGAACGGGATAGCCGGCCGCTCGCAGAAGATTGACGAGTGCGCTGCCGACCGCTGCGCCGCGTCCGTGCCCGACGTGCAGCAGGCCTGTCGGATTCGCGCTCACATATTCGACCATGATGCGCGCCGTATCTTTCTGCGGCAGATTGAAACACGCCTCGCCCCCTTCGTATAGATGACGAAGCAGATCATAGAGCACATTGCCCTTGAGATAGAAATTGATGAAGCCCGGCCCTGCGATCTCCGCATGATCGAGCCAGTCACCCTCGATGCGCGACACAAGCTCCTCGGCAATCTTCTTCGGATTCATGCGAAAGACGCGCGCCGACTGCATAGCGAAGTTCGTTGCAAAATCACCAAACTTTTTGTCCGGCGGCACTTCGAGCAGGATGTCGGCAAGTTCTCCTGCCGGAAACACGCCGTCGGCAATCGCCTTTTGCGCCGCCTGCCGAATGGCTGCGCTCAACTGTTCCTTGATGTCCAAAAAAATCCTCCTAATCTTCTCCGTGAAAAGGCGTCTCAGTTCAGCTTCTGCAGTTCCGACACATCCGCCTCAACCTCGATGTGCAGTTCGTTCGCCGACTGCCATTCGCCGTTGATGTGCATGTCGTAGGAGACATCGATCCGACCTGAAACGGAACCGTAGGCGATGTCGAGACGCTGCGTCGCAACGCAGAGGTCGAGATCGCCGAAGGGCGTGCGGTAGCGGCTGCGGCTCTCGCTCTGCGGTGAGAAGCGCTGCTTCTGCTCGACGGCGCCGCGCCGCGTCAGCGTCAGGGAATCTGCCGCGACCTTAAGCATCGTCGAGGCGGGCGCGCCTTCGGCAAGGGATGTGTCCTCATAGATGATGTAGTGCTTGCCGTTGCGAAAGTAATGTTCGCCCATGGCCGTCATCTCTATGCGGCTGACATCGCCTGCCGCATCCTTCTGCTCTCCCGTGACTTTTACGATCACCCTGTTCACGCTGTCTCTCCTCTTCCCGTCGATTCTTAAATCCAAGTATAAAGGCTACCATGTCTGCCAGATTTTTTCCATAAGACTAAGGAAGTACTTTCGCCTCCGCATCGATTGTGACCGCATTCTCACGCGCCAAGCGTGCAAGCTCGTAGCAGTCCTCGATATACTGGCGTGCGAACCAGCGCATCATGCCATACCCAGCGGTCGCTGCGATTCCCTGTCCGATGAAAGGCACATACTTCGCCGTCGTCTTGCCGAGGTAGCGCTTGCCGAAGCTTTTCAAAACGATCATCACGCCCTCCTTCGTCGCGAAGTCAAACACCTTCTTGACGAGCGGTACGAGGACATCGTAGTGGCGCAGCTTGCTCTCGGCTTCCTTGGACAACCCGAAACGTGCGCGCATATCCGCCATCATGCGCAGGCAGAGTCCCGCATCAACGCCGATGTCGAGTCCAGGAATCGGATTGACCGCATTCGCCGCACCTAGCACGGCATACCGCTTGACACTCTTATGGCAGCCTTCGCGGATCTCTTCCAAAGTTTCCATGCGCACCATTTCAGCCATGAATATCGCCTCCCGCCTGTGCCGTCTCCTGCGTCCGAGCCGCTCCCCATGGCGCATCGGTGTAGCGCTCGATCGCTTCCTTCGCCTGCGGATACCTTGCCAAAAGCTCCTCACGCTGCCAGACGCGGATTCCCGCCGTCTCCAAGGCAGGAATCGTCATGCAGCTGATGAAGCTGTAGCCCGCAGAGTCAACATTCTCCGCTGCGAAGATCTGTCCCTTGGGAATCAGAACCATCGGCATAGCCGCGCCGCCCACGCCAAGCTCGAAGGTGCGCACCGTGCCGTCGGCGCCGAGCACCGTCAGCCTCATGCCGCAGCCTTCATGAAAGTACCATACTTCATCGCAGTCAAAGGACTGGAAGCGCAGGTTTTCCGAGCCGGCGAGCAGGAAGTAACTGCTGCCCGCCGCCGGGCGGCTGATGGCTTCCGCCGTCCACGTCGGCGACGTGTAGACCCAGCTGTAGGCACCGCTTCGCGGATTGCCCGAGAGTCGGAACTTCTGCATGATTTCCTGCACGCGTGCTGGCGCATTCGGAACTGCCGTCGTCTTTGCTGCCTGAACCTCGGGCGGCGTCATCTGTACGACCGCGCTTTCCTGCTGCATCTGCTGCGCAGGCTGCACCTGCTGCATCGCTGCGCCTCCATCGGACGTCACCGCCGCCTGCGCTGCATCAGACTTTTCATTTGCTGTCGGTGACTCAGCAGGACGCTCCGCTTGAGCTGCGCCCGCATTTGCCGCTGGCGTAACATCCGCCTTGCCAGCGGCCGCACTCGCATCCGGCGTCGCTTGCGCTGCAGCCGGATCCGGCGTCACCGTCCCATGCACAGCACTGACCGTCGCGCCTGCAGCCAAGGCGGCTTCCCACGCCGCCTCATCCATCGCCGTCCCCGCAGTATTCGTCTTGCCGTCCGCACCTTGGGCAGCGGACGAAGCCGGCGGCTTCGACTGAGCCGCCGCATCAACCGTCTGCACCGTCGGCGACATCCCTGCCAAGATTCCCGTCAGAAGCCAGACCGCAGCCTTTTCATACCGCATGCGCCTCCACCTTTCACACAAATTCAAAAGAAAAGCGGCAGCAGAAAAGCGCCGCCCGCCTCATTTTTCCGTCAAAAGTTCCATGATCTCACTGCGCTTTCGCTCGGCTTCGCGATCCTCCGTCCGCTTCGCCTGCTTGAGGAAGTCCCCTTCTTTCGCCTTGACCTCCTTGATCTTATCACCGATGGGGCAGCTTACGACGCCCTCCTTCATGAGCTTCTGAATCAAGTCGACCATATCGCCGTAGCCTTCCTTCATGCGCTTTTCGACAGCGAGGCGTGTGAAATCGACGCAGCCCGGGCGATCGGAGAAATCGGGGCGCGGAAAAAGCTCGTAAATCTTCGCATCGGGATAAAGGTTCTTCTGCACAGTGCTCCTCTGTGACAGGTGCAGCACGAAGATCAACCGCACGCCCGCCTCGTAGACGGGCAGGAGCGGCGAGAGATCCGTGAAGCTTCCCTCCCAGAGCACGACGCCGTTGGAAAAACGCAGCTGCGAGTAGAGGATCGGCAAAGCATTCGCCGCAGTCAGAAGAACCTTGCGCATCTTCTCCGGATAGCGCAGGATATCGTAGTAAGAAGGCTCGACCGTCGGAAACTTCGTTGCTCCGATAAAGATGTGCTCGATGCTTTCACGCACCTTGGAAAGATCCAGATGCTCTTCCAAGAACGCAGCGAAACTCTTTTCATCGAAAAGACCATGCCCGAAAAGTGCGAGAAACTGCTCGAACGATACGCCGGAAAGCCCGCTCGTCACGATGATGTCGTAGATTTCCTTGAGCTTCGTGATCGGCACGTTGGAAATCTTGAGCTTCGCGGCATTCTGCCACATGTCTTCCGCCTTCTCGTAGCCGTCGCTCGCGAACATCATGGCGTTCAGTGCACCGAAAGACGTTCCGGAGACGACGCTGACGGAAGACTCAAGCTCGTAGCTGCGCAACGCCTTCCATGCGCCCATCTGATAAGCGCTGTTGCCGTTGCCGCCGGCGAACACTATGCCCATCTTCTCCATGCTCATCGCCTCCGGCTACTTCTTCTCAAAACGCGCCTGGCAGCCGATACCGTCGCCATAGCCGACGCCGACGAGAACCGGCTCGCCGTTCTTCGCCTCCACCTTCACCTTTTTCCATGCGTCGTTGACGAGGACCTCGATCTCATCGCCCAATGCCAGCGACTGCAGATGTTCATCGCCATCCTCGAAGTAACGTATGGCGTAATGATCCTTCTTCCAGAGGATTTCTCCTTCCATGATGTTCCCTCTCCTTTCTCAGCAGTCTCCCATGTCAAAGAAGCACTAATAAATTCAGTCGCCCATCTTCACACATCTGCGCTTCCTAAAAATTCAAAGATCTTTCAAAAGCTCCTGCACCTTCGCCAAGCACTCCGCCTTCGTGCAGTCGAAGCTCTCGCCCGAGCGGCGCACCTTCAGCTCGATCTTTCCCTCTTCCAAGGCTTTCGGTCCGATCGTGATGCGCAGCGGATAGCCGATGAGGTCGGCGTCTTTGAACTTCACGCCCGCGCGATCCTTGCGATCATCGAGAATCGCGTCGACACCTGCGGCCAGAAGCGTCTCATACACCTCTTCAGCAAGCGCCAGCTGCTCGGACGCCTTCGCATTGACGGGAACGACCACGACCTCGTAGGGCGCAATGGCACGCGGCCAGATGATGCCGTGCTCGTCATTGTGCTGCTCGATGGCCGCCGCCATCGTTCTGCCGACGCCAATGCCGTAGCAGCCCATGAAGAGCGCCTTCTCCTTGCCGTTCTCATCGAGGAAGGTCGCGCCGAGCGCCTCGCTGTACTTCGTGCCGAGCTTGAAGACCTGTCCCGCCTCGATGCCTCTCGTGATCTCAACGGGCGCACCGCAGTGCGGGCAAGGATCGCCCGCCGTCATCAAGCGGATATCTGTGGTGAGGACATCCGTGAAATCGCGCACGGGATTCACGCCCGTATAATGCACGTCGACCTCGTTCGCACCCGCAACGGCATTCTTTATCTTCATGACCGTGCTGTCGACGACGATCTTCGTGCCCTTCTTGATGCCGATGGGACTCATGAAGCCCGCGACGCCGCCCGCTGCCGAAATCGCCGCCTCATCCGCCATGCGCAGTTCAAGCGCCCCCACGGCATTCTGCAGCTTCACATCGTTGACTTCATGGTCGCCGCGCACGAAAGCGAGCACGAGGGCGTCATTTTCATCCTGAAAGGCGACCGCCTTGATCGTCTTTTCGAGCGGCACGCGCAGGAAATCGGCAACAAGCTCGATGGTCTTGCAGGCAGGCGTCTCGACCTTCTTCAAAGGCTGCGCCTCTTCTTCGGATGCGTCGATAGGAAGAAGCTCCGCCTTTTCCACGTTCGCCGCGTAGTCGCACGCCGTGCAGCACGCAATTTCTGACTCGCCGGCGGCAGCGAGCACCGTGAACTCATGCGTGTGATTGCCGCCGATCGCACCCGCGTCCGCCTCGACGGGACGGAACTTCAGGCCACAGCGCGTGAAGATGTTTGTATAGGCGTCGTACATTTTCTTGTAGGACACATCGGCTCCCGCCTCGTCCTTGTCGAAGGAATAGAGATCCTTCATGATGAACTCGCGGCTGCGCATGAGTCCGAAGCGCGGACGAATCTCGTCGCGATACTTGTTTTGAATCTGGTACAGAAGGAGCGGCAGCTGTTTGTAGGAGCGCACCTCATCGCGCACGAGCGTCGTGATCATCTCCTCGTGCGTCGGGCCGAGGCAGAATTCACGGCCATGGCAGTCCTTCAGGCGGAACATCTCCTGTCCGAATACGCTCCAACGCCCCGACTCCTGCCAGATCTCCGCCGGCTGCATGATCGGCATGCACAGTTCCTGCCCGCCCGCCGCATCCATCTCCTCGCGGATGATCTGCTCGATCTTTTTGATCGTGCGCCACGCCAGAGGCAGATACGTATAGACGCCGCCCGCCGCCTTGCGGATCATTCCCGCACGCAGCATGAGACGATGACTCGTGATCTCAGCGTCGGAAGGCACCTCGCGCAACGTCGGCGCGTATAACTTCGATGTAAGCAATGAAAACTTCCTCCTCTTAGGGCGTGCGCTTCGTTCGCTGCATTCCCCATCTATGAAAGCACTTTGCCGCTCAAGGCAAGCGGACGCTTTTATTCAAACCTGCTCTTCCTCCAAGATACTGTCTATCTCGCGGAACAGTTCTTCAACCAGCTCTTCTTCCTTGACTCGCCGCACGACCTCGCCCTTTCTGAAGACGAGGCCGACGCCCTTGCCGCCCGCGATGCCGACATCGGCGCCGCGCGCTTCGCCCGGGCCGTTGACGACGCAGCCCATGACGGCGACCTGGATGGGACGCGCGATGCCGCTGAGCCTTTCCTCCACACGCTCGGCAATCGAAGGAAGGTCGATGGCCGTTCTGCCGCACGTCGGACAGGAAATCAGCGTCGGGCCATAATCCCTGAGCCCCAGGGACTTTAAAATCTCTCGCGCGACGCGCACCTCGACTATCGGATCGCCCGTCAAAGATACGCGCAGGGTGTCGCCGATGCCTTCAGCGAGAAGTGCACCGATGCCGACTGCCGATTTGATGATGCCCGAGCGTACGGTGCCCGCCTCCGTGATGCCGAGATGCAACGGATAGTCGCATCTCTCACTCATCAGGCGATATGCCGCGAGCGTCAATGGTACGTCATGCGCCTTGAGCGAAATTTTCATATCATGAAAATCCTGCTCCTCCAACAGGCGCACATGCTCCAATGCGGATTCTACGAGAGCTTCCGCCGTGACGCCACCGTACTTTGCCAGAAGACGCTTGTCCAACGAACCCGCATTGACGCCGATGCGGATCGGTATGCCGCGCGCCTTTGCCGCCTCAGCGACGCGGCGCACGTTCTCCGCTCCGCCGATATTGCCGGGATTGAGTCGGAGCGCATCAATGCCCTGCTCGATGGCCTGAAGCGCCAAGCGATAGTCAAAATGGATGTCGGCGACGAGCGGCACCTTCGTCTGCGCCTTGATCTTTCCGATGTTCGCTGCCGCTTCCTTGTCGGGCACGGCAAGGCGCACGATGTCGCAGCCTGCAGCCGCGAGCGCCTCGATCTGGCGAACCGTCGCCTGTGCGTCCTGCGTCTTCGTATTCGTCATGGACTGCACGGAGACAGGAGCCCCGCCGCCGATGGCGACAGCGCCGATATGAATCTGCCGCGTGATCTTCCTCTGCATGGTCTACCCTTCTTTTTTCAACAAAAAATATCAACCGCCAACGAAGATGCGCATGATGTCATTCTTCGTCGCGTAGAGCATCAAGAGCACGAGAAGCGATACACCAAACATCTGCGCGTAGTGCATCGCCTTCGCTGAAAGGGGCTTGCCGCGCACGGCCTCGACGACGAGCGTCAGGAAGTGACCGCCGTCGAGCGCCGGAATCGGGAACAAGTTGATGATCGCGAGATTGAGGCTCAAGAGAGCCGTGAGACTCAAAAGCGGCACGACGCCGATCTGCGCCGCCTCGCCTGCGATCTGCGCGACACCGATGGGCCCCGCGAGATCGGCCTGCTGTGCGCCTGTGACCATCTGCCCGAGCATCGAGAGCATCATCATGAGCGTCGTGCCCGTGCGCGTGACGGCAAGCTCAGCGGCTTCGAAGAAGCCCGGCATGCGCGTCGTGACGGACGAACTGACGCCGATGAGCGAGCGCTTCTCCTGCGCGTTGTAAGCAGGAATGACGCTCACCGTCTGATGCTCGCCTGCGCGTTCGTACTCGACGTGCAGGACCTTGCCGTCCGCGTCCTTAATGAGGCTCGTAATGTCCTGCCACGAGTTCACGGGCGCACCCTCGATGGCGACGATGCGATCGCCCGCAAGGAGTCCCGCATTGGCAGCAGGATGCCCCGGTACCACCGTGCCGAGCACAGGCTCGCTCGAAGGCGTAGAAACGCCGGCGAAAAAGAAAATGCCGAAGAAAAGGAAGATCGGCAGGATGAGATTCATGAAAGAGCCGGCAAGGATGACGATCATGCGCGCGGGAATCGACTTCGCGCAATAGCCGCGCTCACCCGCCGTATTGTTCGCGGCATCCATGCCCGCGATATCGTTGAAGCCGCCCAGCGGAAGCGCACGCAGGGAGTATTCCGTCTCGCCGTGCGTGTACTTGACGATCCTCGGCCCGAAGCCAATCGCGAAACGATCGACGCGCATATCCGTGAGCTTCGCCGCCACGAAATGCCCGACCTCATGCACGAGGACAAGGATGCCGAAGACGAAAATGGATGCTAGAAGCGTTACGACCATCTCAACCCCCTATTTCCTGCAGGAAGCCCTGCGCCACGCGCCGCGCCTCGCCATCGGCGGCGAAGAGATCGTCCAGCGTCGGCGCCTTCTGCACGGCGCACTTCTCCATCGTGCGCTCGATGATCGCATAGATGTCGAGGAAGTGGATTCTCCCCGCCAGGAATGCCGCGACGGCCACCTCGTTCGCTGCGTTCATGATGCACGGCATCGTGCCGCCCGCACGCCCCGCCTCGTAGGCGAGAGGAAGTCCGCGAAACGTCGCTGTGTCGGGCTTTTCAAAAGAAAGATGCGCGAGCTTGGAAAAGTCCAACCGCTCAAAAGTCGAAGACTGACGCTTCGGATACGTCAGCGCGTACTGGATCGGCAGGCGCATGTCGGCCGGTCCGATCTGTGCTATGACGGCGCCGTCCTTGAAGCCAACCATCGAATGGATGATGCTCTCAGGATGGACGACGACCTCGATCGCATCGTATGGCGCATCGTAGAGCCAATGCGCCTCGATGACCTCAAGCCCCTTATTGACGAGCGTAGCAGAGTCGATCGTGATTTTCTGCCCCATCTGCCACGTCGGGTGCGCAAGGCACTCCTCGACCGTCGCCTTCTTGAGCGCGTCCTGCGTCTTTCCTCGGAAGGGGCCGCCCGAAGCCGTGAGGATGATGCGCTCGACGCATCTTGCCTCCTCGCCCTGCAGGCACTGAAAGAGCGCCGAGTGCTCGCTGTCGACGGGCAGGATCGCCGCGCCCATCTCACGCGCCTTCGCCATGACGAGTTCGCCCGCGACGACGAGCGTCTCCTTGTTCGCGAGCGCGATATCCTTCCTCGCTTCGAGCGCCTTCATCGTCGGTGCAAGCCCCGCAAACCCCATCATGCTCGTGACGACGATGTCCGCCGCCGGATATGCCGCCGCCTCGATGAAGGCGTCGCGACCACCTTCGATGCGCGTCTTGCCGCCGTACCGCGCCTTGAGCCTCGCCGCCGCCGCCTCATCGGCAAGCACGGCAAGCTCAGGGGAGAGCGCTTCGATCTGCTTCTCCAACAATTCGTCGCTAGCGTTCGCCGCGAGCACGGAAACAGTAAAAAGCTCCGGATGTGCAAGTGCCACATCAACCGTCTGGCGTCCAATCGAACCCGTAGAACCCAAGATTGCAATATTCTTCATACATCAAACTCCTGCCAAGCCGAAGACCTGAATAAAATAATAGACGAAAGGTGCTGTGAACATCACGCTGTCAAAACGGTCGAGGACGCCGCCGTGCCCCGGGATGAGCCGCCCCGAATCCTTGACGCCCGCATAGCGCTTGATGACGGATTCGGCGAGATCGCCGACCGTTGCCACGAGCGCGAGAAGCACACCGAGCAGCGCCATCAACGGCACGGAAAAGCCAAGAGCACAGCCGAGCGCCGCGACGACTGCCGTCGTGCCGACAAGGCCGCCAAGAAATCCTTCGACCGTCTTCTTCGGACTGATTGCGGGGCACAGTTTACGCCTGCCGAAGAACGAGCCGGCGAAGTAAGCGAACGTGTCGCTCGACCATGTGCCGAGGAACATGATCCAAAGGAACGCGCAGCCAAGCGTCATATCGCCGGCGGGCGTTGCGAGAACGACATCCTGCGCCAGGAAGCGCAGCAGGATCAGATGCGCGAAAGAAAAGCCGACATAGACGATCCCTGCGATGGAAAAGCAAGCCTGATCGACGGCAAAAGCCTCATGGCGAAAGACAGCCTCGGCAAAAACGAGGAGCACAGCAAACGTCGCGATTGCGACGAGCCACGCGCTTCCCCACAGCCAGGCGGCAGTGCCGAAGAGCGAGATAGCGATGAAGCCGACAAGTCTCGCGAGAGGCTTTCCTAAATGATCGAACGCCGACGCGTACTCGTGCCATGCAGCGAACGAAAGCACAATGGCAAAAACGGCATAGAGCCAGCCTCCCTGCATAATGACGAAGGCTGCGAGCGCTATGCCGACAACGCCCGTGATAATCCTTGTAAGCAAATCAAGCACCTCTTTGTTGGAGCAATCCTTTTATTTCCCCTTAATTCCGCCAAAGCGCCGCTCGCGGCTCGCGTAGTCGCGAAGTGCCTCCATGAAGCATTCAGGCTTGAAATCCGGCCAATTCGTCTCCGTGAACCAGAACTCCGCATACGCCGCCTGCCACAACAGGAAATTGCTCAGGCGCATGTCGCCGCTCGTGCGGATGACAAGGTCAACGGGCGGCAATTCCTTCGTATCGAGCGACGCCTGAAAAAGCTCTGGCGTGATTTCCTCCGGCGAAAGCTCTCCCGCCTGTACCTTCTCAGCCAGCCCCTGCACGACGCGGCAAATCTCGTCCTGCCCGCCGTAGTTGACAGCGACGCAGAAGTGTACGCCCGTATTGTTCTTCATCAGTTCTTCGGCATGGCGCACGCGCCGAATCAGCTCGGGCGTCAATTCATCGACGCGTCCGATGAAGCGGATGCGCACATTTTTCTCGTGCATCTCTCTTTCTTCCTTATCGAGATACTCAGAAAAGAGCCGCATAAGGAAATCGACCTCGTCATTCGGCCTCTTCCAGTTTTCCGTTGAAAACGCATAGACCGTCAGAACTTCCAACTTCAAATCGATCGCCGTATCCAAGATATCATGCAGCGTATCTACGCCCGCGCGATGACCGACTGTGCGCAAGAATCCCTGCCCCTTCGCCCAACGTCCGTTGCCGTCCATGATGACGGCAACATGGCGCGGCAGACGCGAGCGCTCGATATCGACAGGAGTCACTTCATTCTTCTTTGTTGCGGACTTGCCAAAAATCTTCTTCCACATATACGCTCCCCTTACCAGTCATGGGTTCTCATCATGTCCACATTTTTATTACAGAGATCTCACGAAATCATTATAGCATGGAATCATTATAGCATGGAAAAAGAAGCATATCCATAGTATATTTTAGCAGCTGTCAGCGAAGGGATGCAACCAATGAGATCACGATGTTATCGTTTGCGCTTGACAACAGAAAACAGACACGAAAATCTAATTCCAACTCCGTCGATGTACCTGTTCCCAGCTTTTTGAGGTTCTCTGGGAAGGCTCTGTTACGTGTGCCCTTTTCTGAGCGTCTGTACGATTTCATTTCCATATTATCAAGTTTCTATCACACAGAACAAAGCATCTGCCCAACGATTCTTTCTTCCGCACTCTATCCCTTTCCGCCTTCCTATGGTATGATGAGAAAAACCGTGTATACCCTCGACAAAAGGAGGATGTCATGACTGAAGATCATCTGGAACTCCTACGCTCCAAAGGCTACAAGCTGACCCCGCAACGGCGCGCCGTCCTCGACGCTTTCCATGAATGCGATCCCTTCCCCACGGCGCAGCAGCTTCTTGCCACCGTGCGCAAGAAGCATTCCAATGTTTCTCTCGATACGATCTATCGCAACCTCGCGCTCCTCTCGAATCTCGGCATTATTCATGAAATCTATCGCGCAGCGGGAAACGTCTACGAGATCGTCGAGCCAGGTCATCACCATCACCATCTCGTCTGTACGGAATGCGGCAAGACGGAATGCATCGATATCTGTCCCATGCAGGAAGCCTACACGAAGGAAGCCGAGAAAAAAGGGTTCCTCATCACGGGGCACATCTTTGAATTCTACGGCATCTGCCAAGAGTGCCGTGAAAAGAAAGGCCTTTGATACTTTCTTCCCAACAAAAACAAGCTTGCCAAACAAGCTCTCCTGTGCTATTCTATCAAATAGTAAAATTACTATTCAAAGGGAAATCATTCATGTTGTTTCCCCACGCACAGGAGGTCATTCTTTTGAAACGCAAAAACATGCTCTTTTGCCTTCTCGCCTCTCTCTGCCTGCTCCTCACAGGATGCGGCAGCACGAACACGGCGGGAGGCGGCAAGGACGGATCTTTCCACATCGTCACGTCCTTCTACCCCATGTACGTCGCCACCATCAACATCACGCAGGGCGTCGACGGCGTGACCGTCACCAACATGACGAAGCCGCAGACAGGCTGCCTGCACGACTACCAGCTCATGACCGAGGACATGAAGACGCTCGAAAAGGCCGATGCCTTCGTCATCAACGGCGCAGGCATGGAGAGCTTCCTCGACAAGGTCGTCGAGCAGCAGAAGAACCTCAAGATCATCGACGCCTCCAAGGGCATCGAGCTTCTGAAAGACGACGATGAGGAAAATCCGCACGTTTGGCTCAGCGTCACCGACGCCATCCTGCAAGTGAAGAACATCGCCGAGCAGCTCAAGGCAGCCGACCCCAAGCACGCCGACGCCTATGAGAAGAACGCCGCCGCCTACATCAAGAAACTCGAAGCGCTCAAGGCCGAGATGCACGCCGAACTCGACACGGTGCCGAACAAGGACATCGTGACCTTCCACGAAGCCTTCCCCTACTTCGCCAAGGAATTCGGCCTCAACATCATCAGCGTCGTCGAGCGCGAGCCGGGCACCGAGCCGACGCCCGCCGAGCTGCAGGCGACGATCGAACAGGTCAAGAAACTGCCCGTCAAGGTTCTCTTCACCGAGCCGCAGTACTCGCCAAGCGCCGCTGAAACCATCGCGCGCGAGACAGGCGCGAAGATCTACACGCTCGATCCCGTCGTCACAGGCGAGGCGAACGAGCAAGCGCTCAACGCCTACATCGACACCATGAAGAAGAACATGGAAACGCTGAAGACGGCGCTGCAGTAAGCCTGCCGTTGCAAAAGAAGAACCCGATTTCACAAACTTTCCCGAAAAGAAAGCGGATGCACCTCGAAGCCATCGAGCTGCATCCGCTTTTTCCATCTGGAAAAAATCCAAGATTCTTGTATAATGGTGATACTGCTGAATGAATTTTGACACATGAGGTGTTTTGTGATGGATGTACGCGACGATTTCCTGCTCGCCAAGAACCAGCAGGTCGAGCAGAATGAGAAACTTTCCGCCAAGAGCAAGCGGCGCATGCAGAAGAGCAAATCGTTCAATACGATCAAATCATACGCGAGCGATTGGAACGATTTCGCCGACTGGTGCGAGCATCACCAGACTGCTTCCCTGCCCGCAGAGCCCGAGACCATCGTCAACTACATCAATGACCTCGCGGACAATGCGAAGGCGAACACGGTCTCGCGCCGCGTCACCGCCATCTCGGAGAACCACATCGCCGCCGGCTACAAGCGCGACAATCCCGCCCACTCGGGACTCGTGCGAAACGCCATGTCAGCCATCCGCAGGGAGAAGGGAACGTTCCAGCACGGCAAGGCGCCGATCCTCCTGGAGACGCTCTATCTGATCGCCGACGGCTTCGGCACGGACGAGGCCTCGATTCGTGACAAGGCGCTGCTCCTCCTCGGCTTTGCAGGAGCGTTCCGCCGCTCGGAACTCGTCGCGCTCACGGTCGAGGATGTCAGCTTCTCCGCCGAAGGCATGGTCGTCTTCATCGGCAAATCGAAGGGCGACCAACTCGGCAAGGGAAGCTATATTGGCATTCCCTATGCGCCCGACAAGGAAATCTGCGCCGTGCGTGCGCTGCGTGCGTGGCTCTCCCTCAGCGGCATCAAAAAAGGGCCGCTCTTCCGCCCCTTCAAGCGCAATCATGAACTGCGCGATACGCAGCTTTCGGACAAGTCCGTGGCGCTCATCGTCAAGAAGTACATCAAAAAAGCCGGCCTCAGCGAGGAGGATTTTGCCGGGCACAGCCTGCGCCGAGGCTTCGCGACGAGCGCCGCGCAGCACGATGTCGACGCCTTGACCATCATGCGCCAGACGCGCCACAAATCGGAGAAGATGGTGCACCGCTACATCGAGCAGGGAAACATCTTCAAGGACAATCCGCTCGCTCGCATGTACGGCAAATGAGGAACAAGCGCGATACAAGGCGATGCTGTGACCGATACGATACGAAAAAGAGAAGAGGCTGCAGGCAAAAGTGCTACGGCCTCTTCTCTTTTTCGTATGCAGATGTCATGCCTCCTGCCTCTCGGCAAGCACGACGCGCTCCTCTGCGTCGTGCTCTTCGAGCATGACGCGAATCTCCTCCTTGGAGGAGGTCGGCACGTTCTTTCCCACGAAGTCGGCGCGGATCGGCAGCTCCCTGTGACCTCGGTCGATGAGGACGGCGAGCTGGATGCTCTTCGGACGCCCCATGTCGATCAGGGCGTCGAGCGCCGCGCGGATCGTCCGCCCCGTGTAGAGCACATCGTCGACGAGCACGATGGTCTTTCCCGTGATGTCGACGGGAATCTCTGTCTCGCGCACGACGGGCTGATACGCGAGGGTCGAGAGATCGTCGCGGTACAGCGTGATGTCGAGGACGCCGATGGCAGGCCTCGTTCCCTCAATCTTCTCAATCGCCGCCGCGATGCGCTCCGCGAGCGGAATGCCGCGGCTTCGTATGCCGACGAGGACGATTCCCGCCGTGCCCTTGTTCCTCTCTACGATCTCGTGCGAAATGCGCGTGAGTGCGCGGCGGATCGCATCTTCATCCATCAGAACCGTCTTGTCGACCAAGGTCGCCATATCATCCCGCCCCTTTCCGTTCTTCGATGGCATTTCGTCCATCAACTGCCCTGCCTTCTCCATGTGTTCAGCCACTTCAGCGCCCTCGCCGCAAGGCATGAAGGATCGCTTTCATATCCTCGGGCATTTCTGCCGCGAATGTCATGCGCTCTTTCGTGCGCGGATGCGTGAACGAGAGCTCGCAGGAATGAAGCGCCTGCCCCGCTATATCGGGCGTCTTCCTGCCGTATTTCGGATCGCCGAGCAGCGGATGGCCGATATATGCCATGTGGACGCGAATCTGGTGCGTGCGCCCTGTCTTCAAGCGGCACTCGACAAGCGTGTGCGCAGGGAAGCGCTCGACGACGCGAAAGAGCGTCGTCGCTTCCTTGCCGCCCGGCACGACTGCCATCTTCTTGCGCTCTGTCGGATGGCGGCCGATCGGCGCACGAATCTCGCCTCTGTCCTCGGCGATAGTGCCGCAGACGATCGCCCGATAGATGCGCTGCGCCGTCTTCTCCCGAATCTGCTCGGCGAGGTCGACATGCGCCCGATCGTTCTTCGCCGCCATCATGACGCCCGACGTATCCTTGTCGAGCCGATGCACGATGCCCGGCCGTATGACGCCGTTGATGCCCGACAAGTCCTCGCAGTGATGGAGCAGCGCATTGACGAGCGTGCCGTCCGCTACTCCCGCCGCCGGATGGACGACCATGCCGCGCGCCTTATTGATGACGATGACGTCCGAATCCTCGTAGAGGATGTCCAAGGGGATGTCTTCCGGCAGGATCTCCAACTCCTGCGCTTCGGGAAGTTCCGTCTCCACGGCATCCCCTTCGCGCAGCTTGGCGTTCGCCTTCGCCGTTCTGCCGTTGACGAGGACGCAGCCGCTTTCGATCAGCTTTTGGATATGAGAGCGCGAAACCTCCAGTTCCCTGCCGGCGAGAAAGCGGTCGAGGCGTTCTCCCGCAGCCCCTTCGTCGACGATCAGCCGTTCCTTCATGTCAAGCGTCCTCCGCAGGGTGCATCTTGAAGAGGATGGCGTAGATGATGGCCGCGACGCCGACGACGATGGCGATGTCCGCGATATTGAAGACCGGCCATATACGGAAATCAAAGAAGTCGATGACATGCCCGAAGCGCACGCGGTCGATCAGATTGCCCAGGGCGCCGCCGAGCAGGAGTGCCGTGCCGCAGCGAAAGATGCGGCACTGGCGGCGGATGTAGGGCGAGAAAAGGCCGCCCAAGATGACGATGACGATGCCCATGACGATAAAAAAAGAGCGCTGATGGGCGAGGATGCCGAAGGCAGCGCCGGGATTCAAAACGAACGTGATATGAAAGACATCTTGTATGACGGGGATTGACATTCCCGGAAACATCTCATGGGCGACAAGGAATTTCACGACTTGATCCAAGACTACGATGCAAATGCTCAAAAAAATCGGCACGAGAACCGCCTCAGTCCTTTCTCTTAGAGAAACCTCGTTTCGTCATCACAGATAGCGGTGCAGGAGCACGCTGATGCGCCCCTTCTTCGTCTGACCGCGAATCTCCTTCACTTCAAGCCGTCCCCTGCCGCGCATGGAAAGCACATCGCCCTCCTTGACGGCTTGGGAGGCGCTCTTGACGGACTGCCAGTTGAGCTTGAGCTTTTCCGCCGCGATGTCCGCTGCAGCCCGGCTGCGCGACATGCCGAAGCCCGCTGCCGCAATCGAGTCGGCGCGCAGGGAGGCGACCGTCGCGCGAATCTCCTTGCAGCGCTCCTCGCGCGGCAGGAGGGCGGAAAGTTCGCCGAGCGAGCACGTCACATGCGCTGCGCCGAACTGCACGCAGTTCGTCAGCAGGAAATCCGCCATGTTCTCTGCCGTGACGATACGCGCCGTGCCCTGCTGAATCTGGATGTCGCCGATGATCTCGCGCTCGACGCCGAGCCCCATGATCGCGCCGAGAACGTCTCGATGCGAGATGTGCGCGAACGCATCCTTCCATACCGCCTTCACGACGGCAATTTCCCAAGAGGGCGTGCCGCAAAAATCTTCATGCTGAAAGACGGCACGCTGGCGCTCCGCCCCCGCATAGCCGCCGTTGAAAGAGACGGCGAGACCTTCGAAGTTCGCCGCCACAACCTCGGCGATTTCCTGCCCGAAGGGGTCGAGGAACGCCGTCAGGCGGAACTTTTGATTCTTCATCGCCTTTTCTGCGGCATCGACTAATTTCACTGCCGTTTCTTCGCCTTCCGAGCCGCGATAGAAACGCAGGATTTTTTCCCGATTCGACATAGTGCTCCTATTCCCCTAAAGACTTCGATTTTTCCGCCGCGCTCAAGACGGCGTCAAGGAATGCGCCGCGCACGGCACGCTGTTCAAGGACGCGCAGTCCTGCGATGGTCGTGCCCGCAGGCGACGTGACCTGATCGCGCAGCTCGTCGGGATGCCTGCCCGTATCGAGCGCCATCTTGGCGGAGCCGAGCAATGTCTGCGCCGCCAGAAGACGCGCGTCCTTGCGTGAAAGCCCCGCCGCCACGCCGCCGTCCGCGAGCGCGTCGATGACGAGGAAGGCGAAGGCCGGTCCGCTGCCCGAAAGCCCCGTGACGGCGTCCATCAAGGACTCCTTGACGCAGACGACCTTTCCCGCCGCCGCGAGAATCGTGCGAATCGCTTCCTCGTGAGCTGCGCCCGCACGCGAGCCGAGCGCGTAGGCAGACATGCCCTCGCCCACGGCGAGCGGCGTATTGGGCATGACGCGGGCGACGGGCTGACCGGGAAGCAGCGCTTCGAGTTTAGGAAGCGGCAATCCTGCCACGATGGACACAAGGACGGCATCCGAGCGCAAAGCCCCGCGAATTTCCAAGAGAGCCGCTTCCGCCGCATTCGGCTTGACGGCGAGAATGACGACGTCCATATCGCCGAGGAACGACTCCGCGCTGCAGAACGCCTGCACGCCGTACGTTTCCTTCAATTCCTCGGCGCGCGCCGCCTTGTGCTCGGAGACGAAGACCGCCTCCGCAGGAAGCACTGCTTCGCGCAGGACGCCGGCGATGACGGCCTCCGCCATCATGCCGCCGCCGATCAATGCAAGTTTCATCGCCGCCGCCCTACTTCTTCAGCCACGGCATCTCCGTCGACACCGACTTCTTGTCCTCCGAATAGGAGATATTGACGTTGCTCGGCGCACAGAAGAAGACGTTGTTGCTGACCTTCTTGATCTCGCCGTTCAGCGCGTAGATCGTGCCGCTGATGAAGTCCGTGATGCGCTTGGCGTCCTCCTCGATGGTGTTCTCAAAGTTGATGACGACGGGGCGCTTCTCGCGCAGACAGTTCGCCACCTGCTGCGCATCATCGAAGGACTTCGGCTCGATGACGACGACCTTCATCTTGTAGGCAGCGACATTGTTCATCGCAGCGTTCGCCGCTGCCGCTTGGAAGTTCACGACGTTCGACGCCGGCGCTTCCTCGCGCTCCATCTCGTCAAACTCTGCAAAATCGTCGTCTTCGTCGCGCAAATCCCTTTTATCGTTGATGTCTTCCGGATCGATCAGGCCGATTTTTCCGCACACTTTATCAATGAAGCCCATCTTGTTCCCTCCTCAATATTGACGTGGCCCGAAAATGGCCGTGCCGACACGAACGATATTGGCGCCTTCTTCCACAGCGATCCGATAATCATGTGTCATACCCATTGACAAATAACTTATATTCGCCGTTTTCCACGGAAACTCCTTCGTCCTTTGAAAAATTTCATACATGCGGCGAAAGAGCGGCCTCGTCTCCTCGACCTCGTCGTAGTTGGGCGCTATGCACATCAGACCGCGAAGGCGCAGATGCGGCAGTGCGTCGACAGCTTCGAGCAAAGGCTGCAAGTCTTCTTCGTAAATACCGGACTTCGACGCTTCTTTGGCAAGGTTGACCTGCACGAGGACGTCCTGCCGCTTGCTGATCTTGCCCGCTTCCTTGTCCAAGGCCTCGGCAAGCTCCAAGGTGTCGACGGAATGAATGAGGTCGAAGAGCTTCACGGCGTACTTCGCCTTGTTCTTCTGCAAGTGACCGATGAGATGCCATACAGCCGTGCGCTCAAGCGTCTCGAACTTCTCCCGCGCTTCCTGTATGCGGTTTTCGCCGATGTCCGTCACGCCATGCGCGATCGCCTCGCGCATCTCGGCGACGCCGTGGTTCTTCGTCACCGCCACGAGGCGGACAGGCTCTTTCGCATCGGCAATCGTCCTCTTCGCCCTGCTCTCCTCGATGGAGCGCAAGACTTCATGCAGATTCTCTTCGATCAACTTGCTTACCTCCTGCAAACTACTTCAAAGCGATCCACGCGGCGAAGCGTCCCGTCGTCCCGTGCTCTTCGCGATAGGAAAAAAAGAGTCCGGCATTGCACTTCGTGCATACGTCAGCACTGTCGATGTGCGCGGGAAGGAGTCCCGCCGCTTCGAGCTGCAGGCGGTTGGCCACCCACAAGTCGATCGTCCACTTCCCCTCGGGCGAGTGCGAAAGAAGTCCAGGCGCTTCAGGAAATGCCGCGCGAAAAGCTGCCGCGACCTCCTCGCCGACCTCGAAGCAGCACGCGCCGATGGAAGGGCCGATGCCCGCGAGGATGTCCTGCGGGCGCGAGCCGAACGTCTCGCCCATGCGCTGCACGGTCTTTCGCCCGATCTCGGCAACCGTCCCCTTCCAGCCCGCATGAGCGGCAGCAATGACGCAGCGCACAGGGTCGAAGAAGAGGAGCGGCACGCAGTCGGCGAAGCACAGCAGCAAGGGCAGTCCCGACTCCGCCGTCATCAAGGCGTCGCAGGCAGGCACGGACTCGTCATAGCGGCTCGCGCCCATGCCCGCATCGCTGGCGCGGACAAGGCGCACTTCATCGCCGTGCACCTGGCGCGGCGTGACGATCCGCGCAGCGTCAAGCCCCAGAGCCTCGGCAAAGAGACGGCGATTCTCCAAGACGTCCGCGGCGCAGTCGCCGACGTGGAGCGCCATGTTCAATGCGACAAACGGCGGCTTTGATACGCCGCCCAAGCGCGTGGAAATGCCGTGCGCCAACCCCTCCTCGGGAAAGAGCGAGAACGAGCCGCGCCAAAGGCCGCCGCTATGTCTGAGCTGAAACATGTCTCTCCTCCATTGTATCACAAACGCCGCAGCGTGTGCATCCCGAAAAGCAAGGTTTCGTATATTGCAGCGCCGCCGCTCTCTGCAGCTCGCGGTAGAGGTATTGCTTGGGAAATCCCATGTCGAGCGCATCCCACGGGAATACCGCATCTTCTGCGTGCCGCACCTGCAGAAAGTCCGCAAAGGAAAGCCCCTCTTCCTTCAGCGCGCGCTTGAACGATTTCGCGCCGCCCGCGAGGAAGGCGCGGTGCAGGGCGCGAGCGACGCGGCGGTCGCCGCGCGCGAGCACGCCCTGCACATAGGCGCTCTTGGGCGATTCGGCGATGATGCGGATGCTCCTGTAGGACGCCAGCCCCTTGCGGATCGTCTTCATCGCATCCTTGACCCATTTCTCGTCCGCCATAGGCAGCCACTGAAAGGGCGTGAATGGCTTGGGGATGAACGGATTGATGCTCAAGGTGATCTGCGCATGCTCCTTCTTCGCCCGGATGTGCTCATGCAGGCGCACGGTCATATCGACGATGGCCTTGATGTCCTCTTCCTCCTCGTAGGGCAGGCCGATCATCAAGTAGAGACGGAACTGGCGGATGCCCGCCTGCAGAGCAAGATCGACCGTATGGTGCAGATGCTCCTCCTCGATGCCCTTGTTGATGATCTTCCTCATGCGCACGCTTCCCGCCTCGGGGGCGAGCGTGATCGTGCGCAGACCGCTCCTCGAAAGGGACGCGACAAGCTCCTCGGTCACGGAATCGGCGCGGAAGGAGGCGACGGACATGCCGAGATTTTCTGCCAGAATGTCGCGGCACAAAGCGTCGATCTCGGGATAGTCCGAGATGGCGGCTCCCATGAGTCCGATGCGCTTTTCGTACTTCTTCGCCTCTTGGACTTCCTTTTCCAAGACCTTCAGCGAGCGGTTGCGCGGCTGTCGAAAGCAGTAGCCCGCCATGCAGAAGCGACAGTGCCTGCCGCAGCCGCGTGCCGTCTCGATGAGGTAAAGGTTGAATTCCGTATCGTCGGTGACGACGACGGTGTGCGCGGGAAAATCATCGAGATCGCGCACCCATTGGCGCGTGACGCGCGAAGGAGCGCCCGCCGCAGGGCGAATGGCGCACAGGCGGCCCGACTCATCGTAGTCGTGCGCGTAGAGCGAGGGCACGTAGACGCCCTCGACCTTCGAGAGGGCGCGCAGAAGCTCGGCACGCGAAAGACCCTGCCGCACGGCGTCGTCGTATGCGTCCATCAGAGCCGGCATGACGACCTCGCCCTCGCCGATGACGAAGGCGTCGACGAAGAGACTCAACGGCTCGGGATTGAACGTGGCGCAAGGCCCGCCCGCGAGGACGATGGCGTCCTGCTCGCCGCGCTCCGCCGCCAGAAGTTTGACCTTGCCGAGCTGCAGGATGCGCAGCAGGTTGAAGTAGTCCATCTCGAAGGAGACGGCAAAGCCGATCAAAGAGAAGCGATGGAGCGGCTGCTGGTTCTCCAGGCTCAGAAGCGGCGTGCCCGTACGCTCATGCTCGCGCTGTTCCTCGTCGCTCGGCAGGAAGAAGCGCTCGCACGCCGTGTCGGGACGTCGGTTCAAGAGGTCGTAGATGATGTGCAGCCCGAGGTTCGACATGCCGACGAAGTAGGAATTAGGGTATACGAGCGCGAAGGCGCGCCGCGTGCCCGTCGGAAACGAAAAATAGCCGTGCTCGCGTTCCAACTGCTCGCGCAGCCGCCGCTTGATCTTCCAGCTCAAGACGGGTTCTTCTCCCTGAGCAGCGCTTCCAACTCCTCGCGGAAGCCGCTGATGTCGGCAAACTTGCGGTAAACCGAGGCGAAGCGGATGTAGGCGACCTCATCGAAGTTCTTGAGCTTCTCCATCACGAGTTCGCCGATGTCGCGCGTGTAGACCTCGCGATCCATCGTGTTGCGAAGCTCCTTTTCGATCTCATCCGCCAGGGCGACGATGCGCTCTGTCGGAATGTCGCGCTTGTCGCACGAGCGTATGAGGCCGTTCAGCAGCTTGTTGCGGTCGAAGACGACGCGCCTGCCGTCATTTTTAATAACCATCAGCGGAATCTTCTCCACTGTCTCGTATGTCGTAAAGCGCTTGCCGCACGATGTGCACTCCCTGCGGCGGCGAATGGTATTGCCGTCGTCAGCTGCACGCGAGTCGACGACGCGGCTGTCCTCCTCTTTGCAAAATGGGCAACGCATCTATATCCCCTTCTCTTTCCTTCGTTTTCTTCTCGTTTTTTCTACCGTCTCGCGCCGCTTCGGACGCAGCAGACACTTCTTCCCATAGCCAATGAGGTCGCTCCTGCCCGCCAGATGCAGCGCCTTGCGCACGATGGCGTCGTTCTCGGGCAGCCAATATTGCAGAAGCGCGCGCTGCATCCTCTTCTCCTCCGCCTTTTTCGCCGTATAGACCTTCTCGCCTGTCAGAGGATTGATTCCCGTGTGGTACATGCAGGTCGAAAGCGTGCCGGGCGTCGGGATGAAGTCCTGCACCTGCTCTGGATGGTAGCCGCGCTCATGGATGAACTCCGCAAGCTCGACGGCATCTTCGAGGTGCGCGCCCGGGTGGCTTGACATGAAGTACGGCACGAGGTACTGCTTCTTGCCGAGCTTTCGGTTCATTTCCTCGAACGCCTTGACGAAGCGCAGGTATACGGATTTTCCGGGCTTTCCCATGAGTCGCGTGACGCGCCTCGATACATGCTCGGGCGCGATGCGCAGCTGTCCGCTGATGTGATGGCGGCACAGCACTTCCAGAAAATCATCGTGCGCCTGCTGCAAGTAGTCGAAGCGAATGCCCGAGCGGATGAAGACCTTCTTCACGCCGGGCAGCGTGCGAAGGCTCTCTAGGATAGCCAAGTATTCTCTGTGATCGGCTCGCAGGTTCTCGCACAAGGGCGAAAGACACGCCTTGCCGCGGCATGTCCCGCGCACAAGCTGGGCGCTGCACGACGGCTCATAGAAGTTCGCCGTCGGCCCGCCGACATCGTGAATATAGCCCTTGAAATCGGGCAGGGCGATGAGCCGCTTCGCCTCGCGCAGCAGGGACTCCTTGCTCCTATGCTGGATGATGCGCCCCTGATGCGACACGATGGCGCAGAAATGACAGCCGCCGAAGCAGCCCCTCTGGCTGACGAGGCTGAACTTGACCTCGGCGATGGCGGGCACGCCGCCCGCCTTGTCGTATACGGGATGCCATGTATAGCGATACGGCAGTTCGTAGATCTCATCCATCTCTTCCGTCGTCAAGGGCAGCGCCGGAGGATTCTGCACGACGCAGATCTCTTCGTTCTGCTGGATGAGCCTGCGCCCGCGCAGGGGGTCCTGCTCCAGATATTCGACGCGGAAGGCGTCGGCAAACTGCGCCTTGTCCTTCGCGACCTTCTCATAGGGCGGCAGTTCCACATAGTCCCATACATAGTCGCGGTTCGGTACGCGGTAGCAGGTACCGCGCACATCCTGCACGTTCTCGATCGCGACGCCCGCATGAAGTTCGGCGGCGATCTCGACGATCTGCTTCTCTCCCATGCCGTAGATCAAGAGGTCTGCGCCGCTCTCTAAGAGGATGGACGGGCGCACCTCATCGCGCCAATAGTCGTAATGCGCCATGCGGCGCAGGCTCGCCTCGATGCCGCCGATGATGACGGGAATCTCACCCCAAGCCTCACGCAGCCGCTTCACATAGACGCTGACAGCGCGCTCAGGCCTGCAATTCATGCGTCCGCCAGGTGAATAGGCGTCCTGCCGGCGCAGTTTCTTCGCCGCCGTGAAGCGTGCGAGAACGGAATCGAGATTGCCGCTCGATACAAGAAAGGCAAGCCGAGGCTTGCCTAAACGTCGAAAATCTTTTGCACTGTGCCAATCGGGCTGGGCGATGATGCCGACGCGATAGCCGTGCGCTTCGAGCACGCGGCAGATGATCGCAGTGCCGAAGCCCGGATGGTCGACATAGGCGTCGCCCGAAACGAAGATGAAATCAAGCTCGTCCCAACCTCTTGCCTCCATGTCCGCCCGGCTCATCGGCAAAAAACCCTTCACGCTTCCAACCATCGATCACTTCGCCGTATTCTCTTTGGTAAAGGTCTTCTCCACCACTTCACCCTTCTGCCCGATCGCGCCCATGTCCTTGCCATTCAGAGAATAGTTGAGCGCTCCGGCATTGCCCGCCGTGATGCGCACCTTGTCCTTGCCCTTGAGCGTCAAGACCTTGCCCTTTTCAGCCGTCCCCTCGAACTCCGTCTTGCCGTCAACGACAACTTCCGTCCAGCAGCGATCGGTGAAACTGAGCTTCACCTCTACACCGTCAGCCGCCGCCTTCGGCGCGGCCTCCGTCTGCTTCTGTCCCGGCTTCTGCCCCTGCTGCGTCTGCGTCTTTGCACGCGGCGCGGGAGCGCTCGGCTCTTCGTCCCCGCCGAAGGCGATGAGCGCCGCGAAGGCAACGACGAAGACGGCCACCGCCACCATCAGAGCCTTGCGAACGCCATGGGAGCTCTTCTCCATCGGATAACTTTCAAGCGAGGTGATCTTCGGCCCTCGGTATTCCTCCCTGTTCCTTTCTGTAGACTGCTCCTGTCTTGCTTCTTCCACAGAAGAAGACCCCGCCGCTTGCATCTCTTCCTGCGGATGCATCTCTTCATTGAAAGCGTTTACAATCTCGTTGGCATTAAGCTTCAAATAGTTTGCATAATTGCGGACAAAGCCCTTCGCATAGACCTCACCGGGCAATGTCTTGTATTCGCCTTTCTCGATTGCATCTATATATAAAGCGCGTATGCTCGTAGCCTTTTCAATATCCTTGATCGATAAATTCTGCCTCTCGCGTTCCCTGCGCAGAAGATCGCCTATCATCGAAATTCATCCTTTCCGAAAGCTTCCCAATAAAACTTCCCATTCCATTATACCGTTATGGAAGAGAAAAGACAATAAGCACGAAAAGCACGCGGTGCAAGAATAGGAAATGAGTCTCAACAAAAGACTCGCGCCGCAGCAAGCAGCGCGAGTCTTCGATTCCTATACTCAGAGAAGAACCTTGTGCGAGAGGTTCACACGTCCCTGCTTGTCGATCTCGACGACCTTGACTTCAAGCTCATCGCCTTCATGCACGACGTCCTCGACCTGAGCGACACGATGGCGTGCAAGCTGGGAGATGTGACAAAGCCCCTCCTTGCCCGGCAGGATCTCAACGAAGGCGCCGAAGTTCATGATGCGCGTGACCTTGCCCTTGTAAACAGCGCCGACCTCCACATCGCGCACGATATCCTCGATGATCTGCTGCGCCTTCTTTGCGCCCTCGCCGTCCGCCGCCGCGATGAAGATCGTACCGTCCTCCTGGATGTCGATCTGCGCACCCGTCTCGTCAATGATCTTCTTGATCGTCTTGCCGCCCGAGCCGATGACCTCGCGGATCTTGTCGACATGGATCTTCATGACCGTGACGCGCGGCGCATAGGGCGAGAGATCGGCCGCCGGCTTGTCGATGACGGCGAGCATCTTCTCTAAGATGAAGGCGCGGCCGCGCTTCGCCTGCGAGAGCGCCGAAAGGAGAATGTCGCGCGTGATGCCGGCAATCTTGATGTCCATCTGGATCGCCGTCACGCCCTTCTCCGTGCCCGCGACCTTGAAGTCCATATCGCCGAGCGCGTCCTCCATGCCCTGGATGTCCGTCAGGATCGTATAGTGGTCGCCGTCCTTGACGAGTCCCATGGCGACGCCCGACACGGGACGCTTGATCGGAACGCCCGCGTTCATCAGAGAGAGCGTGCTGCCGCAGACGCTGCCCATGGAGCTTGAGCCGTTCGACTCCAAGACCTCCGACACGAGGCGGATCGTATAGGGGAACTCATCAAGTGAGGGAATCATGGGCAGGAGCGCACGCTCCGCCAGAGCGCCGTGACCGATCTCGCGCCTGCCGGGACCGCGTGCGGGACGCGCCTCACCGACGCTGTAGCCGGGGAAGTTGTACTGATGAATGTAGTGCTTCGACTGCTCGGGACCAAGACCGTCGATGATCTGCTCGTCGCCGACAGAGCCGAGCGTCGTGATCGTGAGTACCTGCGTCTGCCCGCGCGTGAAAAGCCCCGAGCCGTGCGTGCGCGGCAAAAGGCCGACCTCGCAGCTCACGGGGCGCACCTCATCGAGCGCACGCCCGTCGGGACGGATCTTCTCGTGCGTGATCATGCGGCGCACGCTCTCCTTGACGATCTTGTGCGTGACAGCGGCGATCTCCTTGGCGTTCTCGGGATAGTCCGCAAGGAAATGCTCCAGAACCTCCGCGCCGATGGCGGCGATATGCTCGTCGCGGTCGAGCTTGTCGGGATTGCGCACAGCTTCGTCGAGACGCGAAGAAGCGTAGTCGCGAATCGCCCGATCGAGTTCTTCCGGCGCGAGGAAGAGCTTGACTTCGCGCTTCTCCTTGCCGCAGGCAGCGGCGATCTCCTGCTGGAACTCGACGATGCGCTGAATCTCCTTGTGCCCGAAGAGGATCGCTTCGAGGATGACTTCCTCGGGAAGCTCATTCGCTCCCGCCTCGACCATCATGACGGCGTCGTGCGAGCCGGCAACCGTCAGATTCAAGTCGGAAACTGCACGCTGCGCCTCCGTCGGATTGATGACGAGTTCGCCGTCGACGCGGCCGACCTTGACGCCTGCGATTGGTCCGGCAAACGGGATGTCCGAGATGCAAAGAGCGCACGAAGCGCCGATCATGCCTGCGATCTCGGGAGCATTGTCCTGGTCGACGCAGAGCACCGTCGCGATGATCTGCACATCGTTGCGGAAACCCTCGGGAAACAGCGGGCGGATCGGACGGTCGATGAGACGGCTGCAAAGAATCGCCGATTCGCTCGGGCGGCCTTCGCGCTTGATGAAGCCGCCCGGAATCTTGCCGGCAGCGTACATCTTTTCTTCGAAGTCAACCGTCAGCGGAAAGAAGTCGATGCCCTCGCGCGGCTCTGCCGACGCAGTCGCCGCGACGAGCACCGCCGTATCGCCGTAACGGACAAGAACGGAGCCGTTCGCCTGCTTCGCCATCTTTCCCTGCTCGATGATCAGCGGACGGCCTCCAACCTGCATTTCAAAACTCTGCATTTGAGTTCCTCCTAAATTTTCACTCTTTGATTCATGACCTTATTCGACAAAAAAACGCATTATCCTTGCCACATGCAAAAAAAGGCGGGGAAAAATCCCCGCCTCTCTCTTACTTCCTCAAGTTCAGTTTTGCGATAATCGCGCGATAGCGCTCGATGTCACTGTTGTAGAGGTAGCTCAGAAGCCTCCTGCGATGACCGACCATCTTCAAAAGGCCGCGTCTCGAATGGTGATCCTTCTTGTGCTCTTTCAGATGCTCCGTGAGGTAGACGATACGCGCCGTCAAGAGCGCGATCTGCACCTCGGGCGAACCCGTGTCGCCTTCGTGTACGGCATTTTCCTCGATGATCTTCTGCTTTGCTTCCTGTGTCAGCATGAATAAGCCCTCCTAAGCGTCTTTCTTTTCTCCTGCAGCCACGGCGTCGTCGGAGAAATCGGCGTCGTAGCTGCGGAATTCCTTAAGGAATCACTGATAAATTCAGCTACCCATCTTCACACATCTACACTGCCCTGTCGTCGTCGCCAAATCCTCGACGTAGCCACTGCTACGCCTGCGGTTTGTCTCCTTGACAGGAACAGCGTATCTGTGCAAATCTGGGCAACTTCATTTTATCAGCGTTTCCTTAAAACTTCTCTGGCATTATAGCACAGTTCCCTCGCCCTTGCAAGCCTTCGACATGCGCGTTCCGGCATATATCCGGCCTCAAAGACCAAGTTTCCTGCTGTAGTCTCCGAGGTAGCGCTCGAAGTTGACGCCGTAGCGGATGTCCGTGCCCGCCTCCTTCGTCCAGGCGATGCACTCCACTGTATAGTCGACGGCGATGCGTGCGGCCTCCGCGATCGGCTTGCCGCCGACCGCCGCGCCGACGAAGGCGCTGCCGAACACATCGCCCGTGCCGTGGTAACTGCCCGGAATGTTCTTGCCGAGGACATAGCAAACATCGTCCGCCGCCGCATCATAAACCGCCGCGCCAAGTTCCTTGTCGTCAAAATAGACGCCCGTCAGCACGATATGCTTGACGGGAATCGCCTTCGCCAAGCGGCGCAGCAAACCTTCCACATACTCGCGCGTGTAGGGACCTTCCGCGTAGTCCTCGCCGAGCATGAACGCCGCCTCCGTCATGTTGGGCAGAATGATGTCCGCCTTGGAGCAAAGCCCCTTCATCGCCGGCGGGAATGTCTCGTCGAAAATGGAATAAAGCTTGCCGCCGTCCGCCATCACAGGGTCGACGACGAGCAACGTATCCTTGTCCGCCAAGGCGGAGAAAGCATCGCCGACGAGCTTGATCTGCTCGAAAGAGCCGAGAAAGCCCGTGTAGATGCCGTCGAATTTCAGACGAAGCGACTGCCAATGCGCGACCATCGGCGAGATGTCCTCGGTCAGGTCACGATAGGTGAAGCCCGTGAAGCCGCCCGTATGCGTCGACAAGACCGCCGTCGGCAGCACCGAGCACTCGACGCCCGCCGCCGATATGATCGGCAGAGCTACCGTCAGCGAGCACTTCCCCACGCCCGAAATATCATGAATCGCCAAGACTCTCTTCTGTCTTTCCATTTTTATAGCCTCTTTTCAATCTTCAAGTGGGAGAGGTATTTGAGGAAGCGTTGATAAATTCAGCGCTTCCTTGATGACTGCTTCCACATCATCCCCCTCAAGGTCTTTTCATTCTACCACGAAACCCCAAGAAGTCAAACCCAAAGGGTGCAGGCTGATTGGCTAGGTTTCTGGTAAGGGCGGCGCACTATGTCCACAAAGTGGACGTTTGTGCGTGTAGTTTACCACGAAACCCCAAGAAGTCAAACCCAAAGGGTGCAGGCTGATTGGCTAGGTTTCTGGTAAGGGCGGCGCACTATGTCCACAAAGTGGACGTTTGTGCGTGTAGTTCGCCGTGAACGTCCATGAAGTCAAGCAGAAGGCGCAAATCATCGCCTTATTTCAGGCAGGGAGCATGGAAGAATCGCGCTTCTCGCTCGGCTTGACGCAAGGAAATGGAGAATGATATACTCAAGAAAACGAAAGATTCTCTGGAAAGGAGCTTGATTTCCATGACCACGCTTGCCATACAGATTGATGATGCCAATGCCCGCATACTGGAAGATTATGCACGATCGAACAAGATCACGATTGACAGCTGCATCAACAAATTGATTGCCGAACTTCACCAGCGAGAAAGAACCGCCTACCTCAAGATGCTTGAAGAAAGCAACCAAGCGCTTCGCGAAGGCCGCACGATCACGAAGACGTTTGCTGAGCTTAAGGCCATGGAACATGAGTAATATCACCTTTACAGAACCCGCATTTGCACAATATCTCTATTGGCAAACGCAAGACAAGCGTACGCTGAAAAAAATCAATCAACTTCTGCAGAGCATCGACCGCGACGGCGTCTTGAACGGACTTGGCAAGCCTGAAGTGCTGAAGCACCTCGGCGGCGATTTCAGCAGACGCATCGACGAACAAAATCGTCTCGTATACACCGTCGAAGGCGATAATATCATCGTAAAAGCCTGCAAAGGGCACTATTGAAACCAAAGAAAAAACTTCAAACACATATCAAAAGAGGCAGCACCGACTCACAAAGGGTCGGTTGCTGCCTCTTTTATTCCTTATCTCACACGCCGAAATGGCCGATCCCTACGCCGATTTTCTGCGCAAGCTCTTCTATGTCATCGGTGCCCGTTTCCATTCCTGCAAAAAGCGGGATGGCGGCGCACGTTCTGGCATCGTCCAAGGCGCGGTGATGGCGGAAGTTGATATTGAGGTGTGCGCCTACGGTGTTGAGTTTGTGATCGTCAAGAGCAGGCCAGACCTTGCGTGCGATACGCACGGTGCAGCATGTGCGAAAATCTGGTGCCTGCAGGCGATTGGCAAGGAGCGATGCCTTGAGCACGCCCATGTCGAAGGACGCATTGTGCGCGACGACGATCTTGCCAGCAAGGCGCTCCTTCAGCTCTTCCCAGACCTCGGCGAAGGTCGGCGCATCTGCCACATCCTTAGGGCTTATGCCGTGGATGCCGATGTTGAAGCTGTCGAAGCGAAGTCCGGGCGGCTGAATGAGCGTCGTCCACCCTTCCTTTAGCTGTCCGTCCCGCACCTCTACGGTAGCCACACTGCAGGCGGAGTTCATGCTGCCCGTCGCCGTTTCAAAATCAATCGCGATATAGTTCATCATGGCGATCACCTCGCAAAACACTTTCTGCGGCACTGCCGCGCCGTACACACGCCGAGGGACGCTCCCTTCCCGCGTCCCCCGAACACGCCTGCCGCTTCGGTCTTCTTCGAAGCTCAGGCGTTCTTTTTCTTCTGCAGATACTCGTCGATGGCGGCGGCCGCCTTCTTGCCCGCGCCCATCGCCAGGATGACGGTCGCCGCGCCCGTCACGATGTCGCCGCCCGCGAATACGCCTTCCTTCGTCGTAGCGCCCGTCTCCTCGTCAGCGACGATGTTGCCGCGCTTCGTCGTATCCATGCCGGGCGTCGTCGTCGCGACGATGGGATTCGGCCCCGTGCCGATGGACATGATGACCGTATCGACGGGAAGCTCGAACTCCGAGCCTTCGATGGGCACGGGACGACGGCGTCCCGAATCGTCCGGCTCGCCAAGTTCCATCTTGATGCAGCGGATCGCATTGACCCAGCCGTCTTCGTTGCCCAAGATTTCGACGGGATTGTTCAGCAAGCGGAAGTCGATGCCCTCTTCCTTCGCATGGTGCACTTCCTCGCGCCTTGCGGGCAGTTCTTCCTCGCTGCGGCGGTAGACGATGTAGACTTTCTCCGCGCCGAGCCGCAGCGCCGTGCGCGCCGCGTCCATGGCGACGTTGCCGCCGCCGACGACGGCAACGCCCCTGCCGACGTGAATCGGCGTCGCAAAATCGGGGAAACGGTATGCCTTCATGAGGTTGCAGCGTGTCAGGAACTCGTTGGCGGAATAGACGCCGTTGAGGTTTTCGCCGGGAATGTTCATGAAATGCGGCAAGCCCGCGCCCGTGCCGACGAAGACGGCGTCGAATCCCTCTTCTTCCATGAGTTCGTCGATCGTATAGAGCCTGCCGACGACGGAATTCAGCTCGATCGTCACGCCAAGCTTTCTGAGGTTTTCGACTTCCTTCTGCACGACGCCGTCCTTCGGCAGGCGGAACTCGGGAATGCCGTAGGAGAGCACGCCGCCCGCGACATGCAGCGCCTCAAAGATCGTCACGCGGTAGCCCTTTTTCGCGAGATCGCCGGCGCACGAAAGTCCCGCAGGACCTGCGCCGATGATTGCGACCTTCTGCGCGTCCGGGGCGAACTCGACGGGCTTGACCTCTTCTTCCTGCGCGAGCTGCCAATCCGCCGCGAAGCGCTCAAGTCTGCCGATGCCGACAGGCTCGCCGCGCTTGCCGAGGATACAGAGCTTCTCGCACTGGTTCTCCTGCGGACAGACGCGGCCGCAGACGGCGGGCAGCGCATTGTCGCCCTTGATGATGTCGATCGCCGCCGCAAAATCGTGCGCCTTGATCTTCTGGATAAACTCGGGGATGCGCACGGACACAGGACAGCCCTTGCGGCACTGCGGCACCTTGCAGTTGAGACAGCGCTCAGCCTCGGCGATCGCCGTTTCCTCATCGTAGCCCAACGCCACTTCTTCAAAGTTGTGGGCGCGAACCTTCGGGTCTTGCTCAGGCATCTTATGTTTTTCCAGCACCAACGCCATGTCAATTCCTCCCCAAGCCGATGTTGCAGATGTGATCCTTCTCCTTCGCTTCCTGCGTGCGGTACATCCTGCCGCGCGCCATCAATCCGTGGAAATCGACGAGATGACCGTCGAACTCAGGGCCGTCGACGCAGGCGAACTTCGTCTCCTCGCCCACCTGCACGCGACAGCCGCCGCACATGCCCGTACCGTCAACCATGATGGGATTGAGGCTCACGATGGTCTTGATGCCGTAGGGCCGCGTGGCTTCGGCGACGCTCTTCATCATGACGCCCGGGCCGATCGCCGTGACCTGGTCGATCTTCTCGCCGCGCTTCACGAGTTCTTCGATGGCGTTCGTGACGAACCCCTTGATGCCGTAGGAGCCGTCGTCCGTCGTGATCAGAACCTCGTCGGAAATCGCCCTCATGCGCTCTTCAAAGATGAGGATGTCCTTCGTCTTCGCACCGAGAATCGAGATGACCTTGTTGCCAAGCTCATGCGCCGCGCGTGCGATCGGATAGACGGGCGCGACGCCGATGCCGCCGCCAACGAAAACGACGGTTCCCATGTGATTGGAAAGCTCCGACGGCTGCCCCAGAGGGCCGACGAAGTCAAGAATAGAATCGCCCTCCTGGAGAGAGGCGAGAAGCCCAGTCGATGCGCCAACGACCTGGAAGAGGATCGTGACGATTCCCTTTTCACGATCGAAGTCGGCGATCGTCAGCGGTACACGCTCGCCTTCCTCATTGACGCGCAGGACGATGAACTGCCCCGGCAGAGCCTTCTTCGCCACGCGGGGCGCCTCGATATCGTACTCAAGGATGCCCGGTGACAACTCTTGCTTCTTTAAGATTCTGTACATTCCAATGCCCCTCCTCTGCATTAAAAAAACAAAGAATCAGATTTCTGACACGCCCTTTATCCTTCGGCAAATATGCCGCCCAAATACTCGTCAATCCCCGTGCGAATCGGCATGAGATAGACGTGTTCGCCCTTTGCCCGCGCTTCTGCCAAAACATCGCGCGCGAACGCGATGCTCCATGCAAGCGTCGGTTCGAAGTCCTTCGGGAACACGACCTGATTCTTCGTCTCCCAATAGCTCTCAGAGCGCTGCGAGGTCACGGGCGAGAGCCCCCAGTAAACCTCGATGCCTTCGAGCATGTCCGCATACATCGCGAGGAAGCGGCGATCGAAAAATGGCTGTGTGAAGAAGCCGACAGCGCCCGCCTGCAGTTTGCGGCGGATGCGGTAATCTTCCTGCCTCATGCTGCCGCGATACTGGTCGATGCCCGCAAAGACTCGAATCTCGGGCATTTCCTCGCGGAACTTCCGTATGACGTCGATGCTCTCCGTCGGATAGACGGTGTGCGCCATGTTCTGCGGCGCATCTCCCTCGATGACGAGGACTTCTCGAATCGCATGTTCGCGCAGGTAGTCCGCCATGGGCAGCGGCTTCGTGATGTCGATGTCCATGGCGCGGATGTGCGGCACAGCGGGGAAAGTCTCGCCCGCAATCGCCGCGCCCTCCCAACTGCGCACAGGAAGCCGCAGGAGGTCGGGGACGTTGATGAGATCGATCTTTCCCTCATATTTTTTCGTCTGCGCGAGTTCTTCACGCAGCGCCGCTTCATCGCGCGGCACAAGTTCAAGCGATACTTTGCTCATATCAATCACCTGCTCAACTCTAAAGGATACGCTTCTCGCACAGCCTCATCCATCGTCTCGAATGCCGGAATGAAGCGGGTCAAAATCTCCGTCACCAAAGCCCTTGCACGCGCACTGTCATAGATATGCGTCAAATCGTTGCGCGTGCGCAGCATGTCGAGCCACACGTCTTCCTCAAGAAAATCAAAGCAGCGGTATGCCGCCTTGATAATCTCCCTTGGCGACCCCGAAGCGGCAGTCGCCTTTCCCTCGTAACGCAGAAGCTCTTTCAGCACCTTCCAGCCAAGTTCAAACTGAATGAAAAACTTGTCGATGATGCCGCTGATGATGAACTCATTCTCCAAATCCTGCAACGGAGCCTGCGCCAATACATGCAGATGACGGGAAAATTCTTTATACTTTTTCATACAAGATCACCCCATCGCGCAAAATCTCTGCGACAAGCTCCGCCGACGGCGATTCATTCATGTTGACGATGTCAAACGTCAGCAGCGTGTCCACTTTCTCCTCCACATCGAACGCGAAATCACGAAAATCGGCACAATCATAGACAGCGATATCTACATCACTTTTCTCCGCTTGCAACCTGCGCGCCCGTGAGCCAAAAAGCACCAGTTTTCCTACATCATAGCGCTTTGCCAGATCTCGAAGCTGAGCGAAGATTTTTTCCTCGCGCACCGTCCAACGAATTTGCGGCTCAGCCATCGTTTTCATTCGCATGACCTTCCCTTGTGCTCCAAGCGCCTTGCTTCCTCAGAACAATCCCGTGATTCTGCCGTCTTCCGTGATGTCCATATCCATCGCCGCCGGATGCTTGGGAAGCCCCGGCATCGTGAGGATGCTGCCCGTCAGGGCGACGACGAAACCCGCGCCCGCCGCGAGGCGAAGCTCTCGCACCGTGATGCGAAAGCCCTCGGGCCTGCCGAGAAGCGCGGCATCGTCGGAAAGCGAATACTGCGTCTTCGCCATGCACACGGGCATCTTGTCGAAGCCCAGCGTTTCCAATTCCTCAAGCTCTCTTTGCGCTTCCTTCGTGAAGTCGACGCCTGCCGCGCCGTAAATCTCACGCGCGATCTTGCCGATTTTTTCAGGAATCGTCTCCTTCTCATCGTAGATATAGCGAAAGTCCGCCTTCTTTTGAAGCGCCGCCTCGACCTTCTCGGCAAGCGCCTCGCCGCCCTCGCCGCCCTTCGCCCAAACTTCGGACAGAGCGACCTCGGCGCCGAGCGCCTCGCACTCGCGGCGCACGAAATCAAGCTCTTCGGACGTATCGGTCGGGAAGGCGTTGACGGCGACGACAGCGGGCAAACCGAACTTCTGCACGTTCTCGATGTGCTTGGCGAGATTCGCCATGCCCTTTTTGAGTGCCGTCATGTCAACCCTCTCCAATTCCTTCTTGGGGAGTCCGCCGTGCATCTTGAGCGCACGCACCGTCGCGACGATGACGACGGCGTCGGGTGAAATCCCCGCAAAGCGGCACTTAATGTCGAGGAACTTCTCCGCACCGAGGTCGGCACCGAACCCCGCCTCCGTCACGACGACGTCGGCGAACTTCAACGCGAACTTCGTCGCCATGATGCTGTTGCAGCCGTGCGCGATGTTGGCAAAAGGACCGCCGTGGATGAAGACGGGCGTGCCTTCGAGCGTCTGCACGAGATTCGGCTTGATCGCGTCCTTGAAGAGCAGCGTCAGTGCGCCCGTCGCGCCGAGCTCGTCGGCACGCACAGCTCTGCCCGAGCGCGTGTAACCGATGACGATGCGTCCGAGACGCTCCTTCATGTCCATGAGGTCGCGCGAGAGACAGAGGATCGCCATCATCTCCGACGCCACCGTGATGTCGAAACCCGTCTCACGCGGCACGCCGTGCGCCTTGCCGCCCATGCCGATGACGACGTGGCGCAGTGCGCGGTCGTTGAGGTCGAGGACGCGCTTCCATGTGATGCGGCGCACGTCGAGGTCGAGTGCGTTGCCCTGCTGGATATGGTTGTCGATGATGGCAGCGAGGAGGTTGTGCGCCGTCGTGATGGCGTGAAAGTCTCCCGTGAAATGCAGGTTGATGTCCTCCATCGGCACGACCTGCGCATAGCCGCCGCCCGCCGCGCCGCCCTTCATGCCGAAGCACGGCCCCATCGACGGCTCACGAAGCGCCGCCGCCGCCTTGCGGCCTCGGCGAGAAAGCGCATCGGCCAGCCCGACGCTCGTCGTCGTCTTGCCCTCACCCGCCGGCGTCGGATTGATCGCCGTGCAGAGGATGAGCTTGCCGTTCGACCTGTCCTTGACGCGCTGCCAGGCGTCAAGCGTAACCTTCGCCTTGTATTTGCCGTAAAGCTCCAAATCATCGGGCGCAAGGCCGATCTTCGAAGCAATCTCCTCGATCGGCTTCATCTTCGCCGCCTGTGCGATTTCCACATCAGATTTCATGGCTGCTCCTCCTTACTTTTCCACTCGCATCTTCGCCGCCTGCACCGTGTTCGCCATGAGCGTGGCGATGGTCAGGAGTCCGACACCGCCGGGCACGGGCGTGATCGCACCCGCGACTTCCTTCACGGCGTCAAAATCGACGTCGCCGACAAGCTTCTTCTCGGCGATACGGTTGATGCCGACGTCGATGACCGTCGCGCCGGGCTTCACCATATCCGCCGTCACGAAGCGCGGCTTGCCGACGGCAGCGACGAGGATGTCCGCCTCGCGTGCGACAGCGGCGAGATCTTCCGTGCGCGAGTGACAGACCGTGACCGTCGCATTCTCTGCAAGCAAGAGATGGCTGATCGGCTTGCCCACGATATTGCTCCTGCCGATGACGCAGGCGCGTTTGCCCGCGACAGGAATCCCCGCGAGCTTGAGCATCTTCATGCAGCCTGCAGGCGTGCACGGCACGAGCGCGGTTTCCCCCGCCACGAGGCGACCGATATTGATCGGATGGAAACCGTCGACGTCCTTTTTCGGGTCGATGCGCTCGATGATCTCTGCCGCGCTCTTCGCGAGGTGCGCGGGCAGAGGAAGCTGCACGAGGATGCCGTCGATGCGGCGACTCGCATTGAGCCGGTCGATCTCGGCGAGAAGATCCTCCTTCGTCGTCGTTTCGGGCAAGGCGATCAGAGCGGAAAAAAAACCGAGCGCCTCGCACGCGCGCTCCTTGTTGCGCACATAAACCTCAGACGCCGGATCTTCGCCGACGATGACGACGGCAAGCCCCGGCATCCTGCCGAGTACGGTGCGCAAAGCCAGCGCCGCCTCCCGCGCCTCGTCCTTGATCTTTTGGGCAAAGACCTTGCCTTCGAGCAATCGGGCTGTCATATTTCACTCCCCCATCAAACGTACAAGCTCGCCACGGTAAAGATGAGCATGGCGATAGAAACGATGCCGTTGCGCATGAAGTAGCGCTGCGTGACGCGGCTGTAGTCGTCAGCACTCACGATGCGGTGCTGGTAGACGAGCGTTCCTGCCGCGACGCCGACACCGATGAAGTACGGCCACTGCAGTTCCATGAGGATGCCGAGGCCATAGAAGCACGCGATGCTCGCGGCGTGCACGAAGCGACAGATGACGAGCGCACCGTGCGCCGTGAACTGCGTTGCCAGCGAGTGAAGCCCCTCCGAGCGGTCGAACGCCTCATCCTGCGAGCCGTAGACGGCATCGAACGCGCCGATCCAGAGCGCCACGGCGACGCAGAGAACGACGGCGGGCAGAGGAAGCTCTCCCGCCACCGCGACCCAGCTGCCCGCCGGCGCCATGGCGATGGCGATTCCCAGCACCAAGTGACACAGGAATGTGAAGCGCTTCGTATACGGATAGATCAAGAACGGCACGACGGCGACGGGCAGAAGCCAAAGACAAATCGGTCTGAGCTGCGCCACCGCCAAGATACAGACGATGAGATAAAAAACGATCGAGAGCTTCGCCTCGCGCGGCTTCAAGTCGCCGCGCACCATGGCGCGTGAGGCGAGCCGCGGCTGCTTCTTGTCGTACTTCAAGTCGGCGAGGTTGTCCAAGGCGAGCGCCGCGCTCCTCGCGCCCGCGATGGCGACCGTGATCCAGACGAGATCCATCACGGGCGGCATCCCTCCCGCCGCCAGAAATGCGCTCATGTAAGCAAACGGCAGGGCGAAGACGATATGATGGAGCGCGATGTTGTTGATGTGCGCACCGAGTTTAGCCAAGTCCGAGTTCCCTCCACTTCGCATCGACACGCGCCTTGACCTCGTCCGTCATGACGATCTCGTCCGGCCATTCGCGCGTATGCCCCTCTTCCGGCCACGACTTCGTCGCATCGATGCCGAGTTTCGTGCCCCACTTCGCCATCGGCGAGGAGTGATCGAGCACGTCGAGAGGTCCTTCGACCATCTCAAGGTCGTACTTCGCGTCGATGTTGTTGAAGACGCGCCACCAGACTTCCTTCATATCCTGCACGTTCACATGCGCGTCGACGACGATGATCATCTTGCAGAACATCATCTGCCCCATGCCCCAGATCGCATGCATGACGCGGCGCGCCTGCATCGGGTACGTCTTCTTGATGGAGACGACGCAGCAGTCGTGGAACACGCCTTCGAGCGGCATATTGATGTCGACGATCTCGGGCACCATCTGCTGCAAAAGAGGCAGGAAGATGCGCTCCGTCGCCTTCGCGAGGAAGCAGTCCTCCATCGGCGGCTTGCCGACGATCGTCGCCGGATAGATCGGATTCTTGCGGTGCGTGATGCAGGTGATGTGAAACACGGGGTAATCGTCCGCCAGAGAATAATAGCCCGTGTGATCGCCGAACGGCCCTTCGCGGCGGCGTTCGCTTTCCAGCACATAGCCCTCCAAGACGATCTCGCTCGTCGCAGGCACCTCGATGTCGACCGTCTTGCACTTGACAAGCTCGACCGACTTGTGGCGCAGGAAGCCCGCGAAAACCATCTCGTCGATGTCGCGCGGCAGGGGCGCCGTCGCGGCATACGTGAGGACGGGATCCGTGCCGATGGCAACGGCGACCTCGATGCGGTCCTTGCCCTGCTCTTTCGCCGCGCGGAAGTTCTCCGCGCCGTTTTTATGAATATGCCAGTGCATACCCGTCGTATTCTTGTCGTATTTTTGCAGACGGTACATGCCGACGTTGCGCTTTCCCGTCTCGGGATTCTTCGTAAAGACGAGCGGCAGCGTGATGAAGGGCCCGCCGTCCTCGGGCCAGCACTTCAAGATCGGCAGGATGTCGAGCGACGGATTATCCATTTCTACGACTTCCTGGCACGGCGCTTTCTTAACGTACTTGGGGAAGTTCACCGCCTTGCGCATCTTCGGAATGAGCGTGACGAGATCCATCTTGTTCGCGAGCGAGATCTTCGGCAGACGCATGAAATCGCGCAGATCATCGGCGATCTCGTCAAGACTCTCGACACCCAGAGCGATGCTCATGCGTTCCATGCTGCCGAAAGCGTTCATGAGCACGGGCATGTCGTAGCCCTTGACGTTCTCGAAGAGCAGCGCGACGTTCTTCTCGCCCTCCATCTTGGAAACACGGTCGGTGATCTCGGTGATTTCGAGTTCGGCGTCAACCTCCGTCTTGATGCGGCGCAAAAGCCCGCGCGATTCCAGTTCCTCGATAAACTCGCGTAAATCCTTGAAAGCCACGAATATTCCTCCTTATTTGCGCAAAATAAAACGAACGATGACGTAGCTGATCTCATAGAGGAGGATCATGGGCACGGCGATCATCGTCTGAGAAAAAACATCGGGTGTCGGGGAAATGACAGCGCCGATGACGAAAGACAAAAACACCACGATGCGCTGCTGCTTCCAGAGAAAGGCAGAGCCGACGAATCCGAGCTTCGCGAGAACCACGATGATAAGCGGCAATTCAAAGATGCAGCCAAACGGCAGGATGAACGCCAGCACAAAGTCAAGATACTTTCCTAAGGAAAAAAGCGGCTCCAGATTGTCCGTGCCGAAGCCTATGAAGAAGCGGATGGCGGCGGGCAATACAAGGGTGAAGGAAAAGGCGATGCCGACGACGAAGAGCACGACGGAAAGCGGCACGATGAGGAGCAGCGCCTTTCTCTCGCGCACGGTCAAGGCCGGCAGGATGAAGCGCCAAATCTCGTAAAAAATGACAGGCAGAGCGAGCAAAAAGCCGCCAAAGACCGCAATCTTCAGATAGGTGAAGAACGCCTCTGCCGGCTGCATGTAGTAGAGTTTTCCCGCAGGCGCCGTCAAGCAGCGCATGATCTCGTCGATGTAGAAGTAGGCGACGCCGCTTCCGACGGCGACGGCAGCAATCGAATAGATCAGCCGCTTCCGCAGTTCTTCGAGATGCGCGATGATGGACATGCTGCCGTCCCTGCGCTCTTCCGGCGCCTGCTGCCCCGCTTGCTCTCGCGGCTCAGACAGCTGCTGCATCGGCGACTCGGGCGGCTGCTGCATCGGCGGCTCGTACCCTGCCTGTCCATCGTTCAAGCCTTGCGGCTGCTCATGCTTTTCGTACGTCATTTTTCGCTCTTCTCATCTTTTTTAGCAAGCGTCGACGACTCGGGCGTGACGTCGACGGTGCTCTTTTCGCCCTCGTCCTTGCCTTCCTTGAACTCCTTCACGCTCCTGCCGAGCGCCTTGCCGATCTCAGGCAGTTTGCGCGGGCCGAAAATGATGAGTGCAACGAGGAGAATGGCTCCAAGCTCATAAAGGCTCAGCATTTTCTATCTCCCCTCGCTTTCCTGCTTCTTCGCTGCATCGCCTTCTGCGGCAGTCGTCTGCGCCCCATTCACCGGCTCGGGTGCAAGCGGCTGCTGCCCCGCCGGTGGTTCGGCAATCGTCTGCATCGGCGGCTGCTGCACACTCGGCGGCGCGGCGCTTTCGATCGGCTTATTCACGTCGGACATCAGATTGTTCGTCGCCTTTTTGAACTCGCTGAGACCCTTGCCAACGGCACGGCCGATCTCGGGCAATTTGCCCGGACCGAATACCACGAGCGCAATGATGAGAATGAGGATGAGCTCAGGAAAGCCCAAATTAAACATAGCTTTTCCCCCTTAAAGAACTGCACAAAGCAGAACTTGCATATTTCAAGCAAAACTTACGATTCGCGCTTCGCGATGTAGTCCGCCGCCTTGCAGAAGGTATCACGCACCTTGTCGGGCAGAACGGCAGGCAGAGCCTCCTTCGCCTCGATCAGGAACTCGCGCACCTTGGCACGCGCATATTCAATGCCGTCGGAAGCACGCACGATGGCGAGTGCGCGCTCGACGTCTTCGCGCGTCATCGAAGGATTCGTCACGATGGAAAGAAGTTCTTCGCGTTCGGAGCTGACCTCAAGCGCACGAATCACGGGCAAAGTCACGATACCCTCATGGATGTCGTTGCCCGCAGGCTTGCCGATCTTCTTCTCGTTCGAGGTCAGGTCGAGAAGGTCGTCCGTGATCTGGAACGCCATACCGACGTACTTGCCGTAGGCATGAAGCCCCCGTTCCGCCTCCGCGCCGAGATTCGTCGCGATGGCGCCAAGCTCGCAGCAGATGGCGAGGAAATTCGCCGTCTTCTTCGCTATGCGCTCATAATACTCCTCGACATCACGCGAGGCGCGATAAAGTTCCTTGTTCTGGATGATCTCGCCCGAGCTGAGATCCATGATGAGCTGCGCGATACGCCTCGAAACGCGCTCGCCGAAGCCGTTCTCAACGATGAGAAGAAACGCTCTCGCGAAGAAGTAGTCGCCCGAGAGAATCGCCTGTTGATTGCCCCACATGGCATTTGCCGTCACCGCGCCGCGCCGTGTATCGGCATGATCGAGCACATCGTCATGGACGAGCGACGCCATGTGGATCAGTTCGAGTGCAACGGCGAGCGGCATCATTTTTTTCGCGTCAAAATCCTTGCTGGAGCGTGCCGCAAGCAAAAAGAGCGCAGGGCGCAGCCTCTTGCCGCCGGACTTCACAAGATGCGTGCCGATCTCCGTGATGCGATCTACAGGCGAGACGACCGCCTGCAGAAGCTCTTCTTCAAGCAAGGCAAGGTCTTTCTTTATCAAGAGAAACATCGAATGGATGAACATCCCATCACCTACATGCCTACAATTTCATAATGCTCTCATAAGTGTACACCATTCAAGCATTTTTGTCATGAATTTTCTTTTTGGGAGCAGTGCTAATCGATTTTCTCATCGAGTTCCCTTTGCTTCTCGATGAGATCGGCAAGCGAGACATGATCAATGACGTCCTTCATTGCCTCATGCAGCTTTTGCCACAGAAGAAGCGTTGCACATCGTTCGTGCCTTGGACAGTCGTTCTCCTCCATGTCCATACAGGCAACGGGGGCGAGACTGCCCTCAATTAAATGCAGGATGCTGCCCGCCGTATATTCCTGCGGTGAACGCATCAAGCGATAGCCGCCCTGCGGTCCGCGGCTGCTCTTGACGAAGCCCGCTTTGTTCAGCACGGAGACAATCTGCTCCAGATACTTTTCCGAGATCTCCTGTCTTCGCGCAATATCCTTGATGCGCACAGGCTCGTTCTGCCCGTTCATGGCGATATCCATCATGAGCCGTAGCGCATATCGCCCTCTCGTCGAAATCTTCATTTCTTTTCCTCCGCTTGGATTTTTCCTGCGTTTCTCGTGGAAGCACGGATAAACTCAGAACTCTCTTGTATATCGTTCCTATATGATATGTTTATGCACGTTCTATTATAGCGCATTTTCTTCTCTCTGTCTCCCTTGCAAATTCCTGTGCATCCCTTATAATATTCTTATGAATACCATTCCAAGGAGGAGTCCATCATGCCAACACCACACAACTCCGCTGAAGTCGGCGATATTGCCGAGCGCATTCTGCTGCCTGGCGATCCCCTGCGTGCGAAGTACATCGCTGAAAACTTTCTCACGGACGCTAAAGAATACTCGCATGTGCGCAATGTGCTCGGCTATACGGGAAGCTACAAGGGCACGCCCGTTTCCGTGCAGGGCACGGGCATGGGCATGCCGTCCATCGCCATCTATGTGCATGAGCTGATCAACGTCTACGGTGTAAAGAAGCTCATCCGCGTCGGCAGCTGCGGTGCGCTCGCCAAGGATCTCCACATCCGCGATGTCGTCATCGCGCAGGGAACGACGACGGATTCTTCCATGCCGAAAAACATCTTCGGCACATCCGTCAACTTCGCACCGCTCGCCGATTTCTCGCTGTTAGAAAGTGCCGTACATCATGCGCGCGAAAAACATCTGCCCGTGCGCGTCGGCAACGTGCTGTCGCAGGATCGCTTCTACGACGACGAGATCGACTTCGCCAAACTCCTCAGCTACGGCGTGCTCGCCGCCGAGATGGAAACGGCGGCGCTCTACCTGATTGCAGCCAAATTCGACGTACAGGCGCTCGGTATCTTCACGGTCAGCGACCACATCACCTGCGACGAGCCGCGCGCGACGCCCGAAGAGCGCGAACGCTCCTTCAACGACATGATCGAGCTTGCCCTGGACAGCATCATCGAAGGATAGGGCTTGCCAAAAACTGCCGCACGCTGACCGCGTGCGGCAGTTTTTGATTTCCACATCAAGCGCCGTTACTCATTCACAGCTTCTCCCCTGTCGAATTTCATATTGCGGACAGTCGGTTTCTCTTCGCCCTCAACTCTGTAATAAATGAAGTTCCCATCCTTCTTCCCGTCGATGAATTCACCGCTGAAGACTTCAAATCCGCTCTTTCTTATATCATATCGAGAATTTTTTTCCTCAAGCCTGAATACGTCATTATATAGATTTCCTTCGCCATTGAAGTTCCCTTTGGAAAACATCCCTTCATAACGCAAAATCAAGGGCCATATGGCGGGTTCTTTTTCATACTCCTTCACAGACATATTATACCCGCTATATAAAATACCATAGCCATCATATCTACCTTCGGAGAAATATCCCTGATAAAGCATGTAGAAATAGTCTTCATCTTTGAATTTCCGTTCCTGCATCTTTTTCTCTATATCGAAAATGTAGCTCTCCTTTCCTTCTTTTGCCGCTTTTGCCACCTCGTTGGTTATCCGCACTATTCCAAGATGGTTCTCCACCAATATGATACCAAAACCATCCGGCATATCATCTTTCATTTCGCCGATATAGACTAACGCCGGACGTCTTCCTTCCCCTTGCAGACCAACATTCTTTCTTTCGATTCTCTTTCTGAATTGATCCGGACTAAAAAAATTAAATTCTATTTCCAGACGAACTCCGCCATTTTCCAAAGACGCATTTTCCAGGAGCTTATCTGTCTTCTTCTGCATATCCAATCGTTTCTTTACGAATTGATGAACCTGAGGCGTTTTTTCAATCGTCGCCCAGAACAAATAGCCGTTGACTCCCTGACTGCCATCCTTGCAAGCCTCGTAAGGATTTTTCTTTTCTTCCACAGACAGCGCATCTCCTGCATCCAACATACAGCCGCTAAGAAAAAAGGCGAGTCCTAACGCAAGAAATCCACTCCATATGATTCACGCTTTGAAATTTACGATATTCACTGCTTCCGCCTCCTCTGCCTAATCCTGTCCTTCTGTCTAGAAATCAATGATACGCCCTACATTCCGCTCCCTTCCTCTGGCTGCAGGCAGCGGCAGGTCATTGACGCAGCATTTTTCTCGAATTTCTGCAATGGTGTTCTTTGTAACGTTCATACGGGCAACAAAATCCTCAATCGATCGGAAGCCGCCGTTCTTTCCGCGTTCTGCGACGATCCGCTTTGCCAGGATCCGGTTCACGAAGAACAACTCCGCCAGAGTGTTCTCCGTGGCTTGATTCAGATCAATCAAGGGCGCATGTGCTTTGGCATGTGCTTCTTCGGGGAAACTGGCCGAAGGTCGCTGCATCACCTTCTCGGACTTCGCTTCCTCAGACTTTTTCTGCAATGTTAAAAAGTACTGCCTCGTTTCCTGCAAGAGGGACAGCAGTCGCCTCGTCTCATCCTTGGAGAACAGCGGGCGGACTCTCTCCCCACAGATTACAATTACATCGTCGTCCAGATCCAGATGTTCGAGCTTCGCGTAGGGAACGAATCGATACGAGCCGGATGTTCCGCGCACATGCACACCGTTTGTCGTCACCAGAAATCCTTCGTCCCCAGCGCCGAAGAGCGTCACATCCAAGCAGAACAGTGGCAGCTCTCCACTAGCCAATGCAGCGTAAGCGGCAGTCGCGAGGTTTATCTTCTTATCAGCCTTCTCGCCACCCCCCCAGAAATACACTTCTGAGGAAAACGAATATCTGCTTCGCAACCGATCCGCAAATTCTTTCGTGGAACCGTAATGCGGCGCCGCGATATACTGCCTTATTCTCTCCAGGACGGAAAGCAGCATCCGGCTTTCACTGTTCGAGAGGGTGAGCCGGGCGCGTACTCCTTGCACCGCGATCTTGCTTCCTTCCAATCTTATGTGCTTGATGGAAGCATACGGGAAAAAGTGGTATGTTTCGAGGTATTCTTGTATATGTATGCCGCGAGTCGTCACCAGGAGGCCGTTGTCTGCACTGCCGAATACCGTGGTATCTACGCACAGTATGGGAATCTCTCCGTCAGCCAGTGCAGCATAAGAAGCGCTCGCCATCTTTATTTTCCCTTCCGCCTTCTCGCCGCCGCCCGTGAAATACACCTCTCTGGAGAACACATACCGGCTCTTCAAGTCATTCGCAAGCGCCTGCACCTCTTCCCTCGTCGGTCCCTTCGGAGGTTTTGCCGCAGCTTGCAGTTCCGCCCCGCAATTCGTACAGAAACGAATCGCGTCATGATATGCGATGTTGCATCTCTTGCACTTTTTCATAGACTCTCCTCACTCCCATGGATCATGCAGGATCAACCCTCGAACCTTATGCAGCTCGGGTTTTATGTTGGCGGATGAATTCCAAAAAGTCACCTCATCAATATCGATGAATCCTGCGGGCGAAACCAGCTCCCCGCCGCAAGAAGGACAGAACCGCATATCGTCCGCACAATCTTTACCGCATACATCACAACACCTCATCAAATCAACTCTTTCCCCATGCAGTCGCATCCAAGGCATCTCTGCCCAGCCAAAGTCCTCGCGCACTCACAGCAAACCCTTCATGGAATCCGCCCACAGCATTCCATTGACGGAGATCCTTCCATCGGGCATGATCCGAACTTCTGCCTTGTTCTTTCCTCCCCGCCACAACTCTTCAAGGAAGGCGTAGCGCTCCGTCAGAAAGTGATATTCCTGATTCGACGAGCCGACCAACGGACGGTCTTGACAGGCAAGCTCCTCCATGTACGGGCCATCAATGAGCACATCCGTCACGGACAGCAAGCCTGTCACATCATCCTCGTGCCTATCGCGCAGATCCGCCAGAGTATAGCCGGAAAACGTAATGATGGAAAGCCCCTCTCGCTGCAGCTGCCGCCCCAGAGAGGCCAGAGCGCGGGCCTGGCAGAACGGCTCTCCTCCCACAAAGGTGACGCCTTCCAGATGCGGCACGGCAAGGATCTCGTCTGCCAGGTCGCCGACACGCTTTTCATATCCTTCTGAAAACGACCATGTATCAGGCGAAGCGCATCCCGCGCAGTGATTCGGGCAGCCCTGCACCCAGATCGCCGCGCGAACGCCCGGCCCTTCCGTCCGTGTGCACAGGATGCAATGATGCAACCGCAGGAATTCATCGTTCATGGTGAGACGCTTTCACGACCGGCTCGCTTTCAGCAATGGATTGCTCTTCCTGCAGCCTAACCATGGAATGCTCATAAAAATCCTCGGTATAGTGCGATTCCCACGTTCTGCTTGCCGTGAGCTCTTCAATGATCTCCACATAGTCTGTGCACTGCTTCCCCTTGATGCCATCGACCGTCCCCTGCACCTTCCCATCGGGGAAAATGCGCAGTTGAATTGTCGCCATGTCGTCACCCCCTGAAAGAATCACGAATCGATCCAATGCTCCTTAAAAATCAATCACTCGCGCAGAAAGGTCCGCCTCATAACGAACCACCACCTTTTTTCCGATCGCCGCATAATGATGCGGCGATACGCCGAAGCGGACGAGAAGATCCATGAATTCAGCAAACGACGAAAACCCTCCCCGTCTGCTGCGCTCCGCAA
>CAJPOT010000004.1 GCA_905372355.1 uncultured Selenomonas sp.
CCTCTGACCTTCGGGTTATGAGCCCGACGAGCTACCAACTGCTCCATCCCGCGATGTTTTGTCACACCGTAAACCATCGGCTGACAAGAAACAATTATACTATAGTGGAAGAGCTTTGTAAAGGGCGCAAAAGGAAAAAGTCGCCGAAACATGCGGCATCGGCGACTTTTTCATCAAAACCTCATCTCAATCACTCAAAAAGATAGGCGTACCTCTCCTTGAACTCGTCCTTTTCCATATGATAGGCATTGGCGAGGCCGGGATCGTCGAGATCCTCCTTTTCCATGCGCATCATGAAACCACGCGCAATTTTGTAGTGGACAGACTCGATATTGACCTTGCGCACCTTCGTCTTGCCCGTCTCAGGATCCTTGATCTCGTCGAAGAAGAGCGGCTTCGCCTGGTTGTCCTGCAGAGTGATGAGCGCCCCCGTCTCGCCGCGCATGAGAAACTGCACGGCCTCGTAGCCCAAGGAGCGTGCATAGTCGATGTCGTAGGCGATCGGCGTGGCACAGCGAAGCTCGTAGCCGATTTCCTTGTCCACGATGGCGATCTTGATGCCGATCTTCTTGACCTCGGCGAGTACCGCCTGCTTCAGTATTTCGCCGAAGTCCAGTTCCGCGTAGCGAATATGGCCATGTTCGTCGAGTACGAGATTGCCAAGCTTTTGGAAGTCCTCCTGCGCGATCTTCTCGATGACACCCTCGGCGATGACGGCGACGCCGTAGTTGTGCCCCGTCAAGTAGCGCTTGACAATCGATCCCGTGATGATGTCGACGACTTGCTGCAAGGGAATCGACTCCGCCGCGAACTCCTCGGGAATGATCGTCAGAGCCGCGCCTGCCGAGCGCCCCATACCGAGCGCCAAGTGTCCCGCAGTGCGTCCCATGGCGATCGTGAAGTACCAGCGGTTGTTGCTCGTACGTGCGTCCTCCATGAGGTTTTCAATCTCCTCCGTGCCGAAAGCGCGCGCCGTCTCGAAACCGAACGTCGGGATGCCCTCGGGCAGCGGCAGGTCGTTGTCGATGGTCTTTGGCACATGGACGACGTTGATCGTCTTGCCGATCTGACGCGCGTAATTCGACACCGCCATAGCGCTGTACGCCGTGTCATCGCCACCGATCGTCACGACGTGCGTAACGCCAAGTTCCGTCAAAGTATCGACAACTGTGCGCAGGTCGGATTCCTTCTTCGTCGGGTTATAGCGCGACATCTGCAGGATGCAGCCGCCTGTCAGATGGATGCGGTTCACGCGCTCCATGTCGAGGCGCACATATTTCTTCTCGCCGCGCGCGAGGCGCGAAAAACCATCGTAGATGCCGAGTACGTCCCAGCCATGGCGGTCAGCCTCGATGGTCACGGCGGAAATGACGCTGTTGATGCCGGGCGCCGGCCCGCCGCCACAGATAATGGCAATGACATTCTTGATTCCGATCATGAAAAAGCCCCCTCTTCCATTTCGCGCATAAATTTTATTGCTTCATATTGAACATACTTCCTTTATTCTGTCAAAAAAGCGAATTTCCTGCCGCAAACGAGGAGAAGTCGAAAGAAAGTTCCCACGCGAAAGAGAAGAGCGGCGGCATCGTCAGCCGTCGCTCTTTCGCATGTTCCAATAAAACTACCGTTTGCCGAGGTGCGAACGCCTGCCGGCGTTCGTCTTCGTACCGCTCTTGGAGCGTGCCGCAGGACGCCCCGCGCGCTTCTTGGCGACACGGCGTGCACGCTGCGCCGCCTTGCCGCGCTTGGGCGTCGGTGCGCTCTTCGCTGGCGCTGTACGCTCTTTGTCTGCATTCTCCTGCTTCGCCGCTGCCGCTTTCGCCGCTGTCTTCCGTCGTACGTTCTTGCCGCCGCTTCTCTCCGACTTTTCCTTGGTGAGGCGAGCTTTGATGCCCGCCTCAATGCGGCGCAGCTGATCGTACTGATGCGCATTGACGAAGGTGACGGCAAGCCCCTTTGCTCCCGCACGCCCCGTCCTGCCGATGCGGTGAATATACCACTCCGTATCCTGCGGCAGATCATAATTGAAGACGTGCGTGACGCCCTCGATGTCGAGTCCGCGCGCCGCGATGTCGGTAACGACGAGGATCTGCAGCTTCGCCTCGCGGAAACGGCGCATGACGAGGTTGCGCTGCGTCTGCGTGAGGTCGCCGTGCAGCTCGTCGACGAGGTAGCCGCGCCCCGCGAGTTCCAGCGTCACATGCGCGACCTTCTGCTTCGTATGGCAGAAGACCATCGCAAGGTACGGCTGATATTTGTTCAGCAGCTCACAGAGCTTGTCGAGCTTCGTATCCTCGCGCGTGTCGACAATGACCTGCTCGATATTCGCGAGCGTCACGCACTCGGGCTGCACCGTAATCTCGCGCGGCTCCTTCATGTAGCGGCGCGTGAGCGCCCGTATGCGCTCGGGCATCGTCGCCGAAAAGAGCATGAGCTGGTGATCGCCCGCCAGTGCTTCGAGCATCGTTTCCACATCCTCGACAAAGCCGAGACGCATGAGCTCGTCGGCCTCATCGAGGACGACCTTGTTGACCTGTGAGAGTTCGACCGAGTGGCGGCGCAGGTGATCGAGAAGCCTACCGGGCGTCGCGATGATGAGCTGCGGCTTCTGTCGGAGCTTGTCCTTCTGCCGCTCGATGTCCTGCCCGCCGTAAACGAGCGCCGTTCGTATGCCGACCGCATCCGCGAGCGTCTTGGCGACGCGCGCCGTCTGCATGGCCAGCTCGCGCGTCGGGCTGACGACGAGAGCCTGCGCGACCTGGGCATTTCCCTTGATGCGCTCAAGCAAGGGCAGCAGGAAGGCGAGCGTCTTGCCCGTGCCCGTCTGCGCCTGCACGATGGCGTCGCGTCCCGAACGCACGGCAGGAATCGCCTGCTCCTGCACGGGAGTCGCCTCGCGTATGCCCTGACGCGCGAGAGCGTCGACCAACACTTCCGGGCAGTGAAGTTCTGAAAAATTCAACTCGAAAGTACCTCCGTTCCCATCTCCGTGATGAGAATCGTCTTTTCCCACTGCGCCGAGAGCGAGCCGTCCTTCGTGCGCACCGTCCAGCCATCCTTCTTGTCGACCGTCACCTTGTACTTGCCTGCGTTGATCATCGGCTCGACCGTCAGCACCATGCCCGGCACGAGCAACATGCCTGTGTCGACTTCGCCCACATGCGGCACGAAAGGCTCTTCGTGGAAGTCCTTGCCCACGCCGTGTCCACCGAGCTGCGTCACGACGGAGCAGCCGTTGGCGCGCGCGTGCGCGTCGCACGCCGCACCGATATCGCCGAGGAAGTGCCACGGCCTGGCCGCCTCAATGCCGAGGTTCATGCACTCCTTCGCCACCTCGACGAGACGCGCCGCTTCCGGCGTCGTCCTGCCGCCGACGATGTACATGCGCGACGCGTCGGCATAGTAGCCGTCCAAGATCGTCGTGATGTCGACGTTCACGATGTCGCCTTCCTTCAAGATCGTTTTCTTCGACGGTATGCCGTGGCAGACGACGTCGTTGATCGAGATGCAGACGCTCTTTGGGAAGCCCTCGAAATTCAGGCACGCGGGAATGCCGCCGTGATCGATGATATAGTCATGCGCCGCCTTGTCGAGCGTCGCCGTATCGATGCCCGGCTGCACCATCTCGCCCATGAGGTCGAGCGCCCCATCATTGACGACGCCACTCTTTCGGATGCCCTCGATGTCCGCCGCATTCTTGATGATACTGTGCGGCGGACGCACCTGCCCGCGATAGATGTCGAATTTCATCGAGCGAATACGCTCATCGAAATCCATGTGGCATTTCTTGTACTTCTTGCCGCTGCCGCACCAGCACAAATCATTTCTCGTCATTTCATTGCTCCTCGCACGCATGACGCAAAGCGTCATGCAAAATCATGGCGCACCAAGGCTATGTCCAGTACACCCTTTAAAAAGTCCTTCCCATTATAACACATTCCGTCCTGCACTGCGAACCATTATCTCTAAAAAACAGATGCCGCAATCCCCTCTCGTGAGGGAAACTGCGGCACCGGATGAAAATGCTGCCTTTTTCACGCAAGGCAGGCGTCAAGTCGTCGCAACAGAAATATCAAGCTCGACGATATGACCGCCGAGATCCATATCGACGGCAAGGTAGCCATCACTGCTGATCTTGATCTGGAAGTCCTCACCGATGGAAAGCGACGGCGTGGAGATATCGACCTCCAAGCCGAGTCCTGCGATATGCGTCGCCGTGTTCGCCGTCAGCATGTTGCTGAGCTCGGAAATCGCACTCTGCGCCATCTCATCGAAGTTCTCGACGGGCATGCCCATCATCATCGTGGAGGCGATAAATTTCGCCGTATCCTCCGTCATGTTGTAAACGACATTGCCGCGAATCTGCTTCGTGAAGCCAACGATGACAGAAACGCCGAGACTCACGGCGTTCTTCTGCTTTACCGTGACCTTGGCACGCTTCGGCTCGGGGAAGCCGATCTGCGGCATGACAGCGGTGAAGGCGTCAATAAAAGGGTTGACAAGTTTTGCATCCATCTTTCTTTATTCCCCCTCCGCAAATCCAAGATTCAAGCAGATGTTTCCGATCTCCGTCTTCGCGACGACCTCGAACGAGGTGAGCTTCGGATTGGCAATGCGGATGTTCGCGCCGCTGATCGTCCCCGGCGGAGTCAGGCGCATTTCCTTGTCGCGGAAAATATCATTGACATTCGATACGCCGCGGCCGACGATGATGTTCGCCGCCTCCTCGACCGAATCGTTTATCTCGTCCTCCTCGATGTCGTCATGCTCATCCATCGCGAGCATGCGCAGAGCAAAGTGGCGCATGGTATCAGTATCCATGTGGACGACGGCGCGTCCTATGGGCGAACCCGTGAGTCCGATGATGACCGCGATGCCCTTGATCGTCAGATAGGGGCTTTCATCAACGGAAATCTCGATCTCGCTCTCCATGCCAAGAAGACTAAACAGACTGCGCTGAAGCCCTTGCGCAAACGTCGCCACATAAGAGTCGCGCAGCATCGTGACGGCGCTCCCCTTCTTCTGGCACAGGATGATCAGCATATCGACGATCTCATTGGGCTTCACAGGCTTCTGCAGGAAAGCGTGGATGCCCACCTCGCGCCCCTGCGTCATGAGGCTCGCATCCTTCATCGCACTGATCATGACGATCGTGGCTTCAGGATCGAAGGCGAGGATGCGGCGGCTCGTCTCAATGCCGTTGGCATCGGGCAGGTTCATGTCCATCGTCACAGCGGCCGGACGCGTCTCCTTATATTTCTCGACGGCCTCGGCAGCGTTGCTCGCTATGGCGCAGACCTCGAAGCCCGCCTTCTTGAGGATGCCCTCAAGCATCGCCTGGCTGACGCGCGAGTCGTCGACAATCATGATCTTGATTTTATTCACTAAGCTCACCCTATTCTTTCCGTCCAATAAGATATTGCCTGAAAAAAGAACATACTCCCTTATATTATCCTATCGGCCAAAGTCACTAAAAGATTAAGCACTTTCTCAACCTGCGCCCATGCGCGAGAGTATGACGCGGGCAACGTGCACGCCGCTCGCGCCCGCCTGCGAAAGGCCGCGCGTGACGCCGGCGCCGTCGCCGACGGCAAAGACATTCTTGAGGCGCGTTTCCAGCTCATTGGACAGCACGATGCGCGAACTGTAGAACTTGACCTCGACGCCGTAGAGCAGCGTGTCGTCGTTCGTCATGCCCGGTGCAACGGCGTTGAGCGCCTGCACCATCTCCATGATGTTGTCGAGATGGCGCTTGGGCAGGATCAGCGAGAGATCACCGGGCGTCGCATGAAGCGTCGGCTCCATGAAGCTGTGACTCATGCGGTGCGCGTTCGTGCGCCTGCCCTTGACGAGATCGCCGTAACGCTGCATGATGATGCCGCCGCCGAGCATATTGGAAAAAGACGCGATGCTCTTGCCGTACTTGTGCGGCTCGTTGAACGGCTCCGTGAAGTGATTCGACACCAGGAGCGCAAAGTTCGTATTGTGGCTCTGCATTTTTGGATCGCTGTACGAGTGACCGTTGACCGTCATGATGCCGCCCGTATTCTCCATGACGACATGACCGTGCGGATTCATGCAGAAAGTTCGCACGGAATCGCCGTAGCGCTTCGTGCGATAGACGAGTTTCGCCTCATAGACCTCCGACGTGATGTGGTCGAAGATCTCGTCGGGCACTTCGACGCGCACGCCGACATCGACCTGATTGTTCTTCTGCTCGACGCGCAGCCGCCGACACTCCTCGGAAAACCATTCGGCGCCCGAGCGCCCCGGCGCAACGACGAGATACTCGGCGGCGATGCGCTCGCCGCTTTCCAGTTCCAAGGCGTTTTCTCCCTCGCCGTCGGAAAGGATATTCCTGACGGGTTCATGGAAGCGGAACTCGACGTGATCCTTCATGTACTCATACGTTTTTTCGAGCATCTTCAAGTTGTTTTCCGTGCCGAGGTGGCGCACGCTCGCTTCCAAAAGATGCAGATCATGCTCCAAGGCGAGCTTGCCGATGCGGCTTCCCTTCGTGCTGAACACCTTCGCGGGAGCGCCGTGGCGCATGTTGATCGCATCGACGTATTCGATGAGACGCATGACCTCAGCGGAACTGATGTACTCGCCGAGCCAGCCGCCGAACTGCGTCGTGAAATTGTACTTTCCGTCGGAAAAGGCGCCCGCGCCGCCGAAGCCGCGCATGATGCTGCAAGGCTTGCAGCCGATGCAGCTCTTGACCTTGCCCGCCGCAATCGGACAGCAGCGATGATATATGTCGTTGCCGCTCTCTAAGACGACGATGGAAAGGCCTGGCTTCTTCTCCGCCAACTCGTACGCCGCGAAAACGCCCGCCGGACCCGCGCCCACAATGGCGACATCGTATTTTTTCACCTCGCCGCCTCCCATCCGCTCACTCTTCTACAATTGGTATTATATAGGAAGAAGTTCCTTTATGCAAGGGATTCGTTGCATAAAGGGCGGCTTTTCATTATAATAGGAAAGTATATCCGTAGAATTCATCCGTACTTCCTTTAGGGGGACTTATCTTGACAAACAACATGGCGATCATCATCGCATTCATCGTCTACCTCGGCCTCATGATGCTCATCGGCATCTACTACTATCGGCGCACGCGCTCCATGGCGGACTACATTCTCGGCAACCGCAAGCTCGGCGCATGGGTCACGTCCTTGAGCGCCGAGGCCTCCGACATGAGCGGCTGGATGCTCATGGGGCTGCCTGGCTTCGCCTACATCGCGGGACTCAATGCGGGCTGGATCGCCTTGGGGCTTGCGCTCGGCACCTATGCGAACTGGAAGTTCGTTGCCGCACGTCTTCGAAAATATACGGAGCTTGCCAACAATTCGCTGACGCTGCCCGATTTTCTGCAGAATCGCTACGAGGACAAGTCGAACCTCCTGCGCATCATTCCCGCCGTCTTCATCTTGCTCTTCTTCATCATCTATACATCGTCGGGCTTTGTCGCGGGCGGCAAGCTCTTCGAGACGATCTTCGCGCTTCCCTACACGCAGGCGCTGTTCCTCGGCGCTTTCGTCGTCGTCTTCTACACGCTCGCGGGCGGCTTCCTCGCCGTCTGCTGGACAGACTTCATCCAGGGCGTCATGATGTTCTTCGCCATCCTGCTCGTGCCCGCCGCCGCCTCCTATCTGCTCGGCGGTCCGTCCGTGACGCTCGCTGCCATCTACACGATGGAGCCGTCGTTCTTCAATCCTTTCCAGAAACCTGACGGTTCGACGCTCGGTTTCATCGAGTTCATCTCGCTCATGGGCTGGGGACTCGGCTACTTCGGTCAGCCGCATATCCTCGTACGCTTCATGGCAATCCGCTCATCCGCCGAACTCGGACGCGCCATGCACATCGCCATGACGTGGGTCGCCATCTCGCTCGCCGCTGCCGTCCTCGTCGGCATGGTCGGACGCGCCTACCTTACCGAGCCGCTCTTCGGCACGGCAACGGAGACGGTTTTCCTCGTGATGACGGATTCGATCTTCAACCCCTTCATCGCTGGACTCATCCTCTCCGCCGTCCTCGCCGCCATCATGAGCACGGCATCAGCGCAGCTTCTCGTCGCAGCTTCAGCCTTCGCACAGGATTTCTACCGTTCGCTGCTTCATAAGAACGCGAGCCAAGGCGAACTCGTCTGGGTCAGCCGCCTCTCCGTCCTCTTGATTGCCGCCCTCTCTCTGACGCTTGCCATGAATCCCGAGAGCCTCATCCTCGACATGGTCGCCTACGCATGGGCAGGCTTCGGCGCCGCCTTCGGCCCCGCATTGCTCGCCTCGCTCTTCTGGCGCCGCGCCACGAGAAACGGCATCCTCGCGGGTATCATCACGGGCGGCGTCACCGTCCTCGTATGGAAGCAGTTCGCTCTCTTCGGCCTCTACGAGATCATCCCGGGCTTCATCCTTGCCCTCTGCGCCATCTATGTCGTGAGCCTCTTGGATAAAGAGCCTGCAAAGAGCATCACGGACACGTTCGATGCTGTGGGAAAGAGCGAGATATAGATAAAACGCTGACTTATCTTTCATCATCGAGGAGGTTCCTTCATGCAGTACCTTTTTGTAATCGCGATCATCATCGCACTCATCCTAAGTGCAGGAATGTGGGTCGCAGCTCCATATTATTATTTTTTCCACTTCTTACACATTCCTATTTCCGTTGAATACGCATTCGTCCTCGGCATTGTTCTTGCCATCGTACCTGCGCATATGGCAAAAGAGAGAGGAGAAAGCTTTAAGAAATGGTATATTCTAGGATTGCTTTTTTCCATCTTACCTTGTATTTATCTCTACTATTATAAGACACCGAAATGGCAAAAATCGCAAGACAAATCCGCTGATATTGTTGCCGTTACCAATGGAGGAAATCCTAATTCTCTTAGCAGTCTGCAACACTCTTTAGAAAACATGATTGGTCTTAAGAGCGTCAAAAAGGATCTAACTTCCGTAATCAATGCCCAAAAAATTGACCAAATGCGAAGACAGCGAAATCTAAAAGTAAACAATCAACGATCTTTGCACATGGTCTTCACGGGAAATCCAGGGACAGGAAAGACGACCGTCGCCCGTTTACTCGCTCAAATCTATCGCGAACTTGGTGTATCACGCACAGGAAAGTTTGTGGAAACAGATCGCTCAAAGCTCGTCGGTCAATACATAGGACATACTGCAAAAATCGTTCAAGATACCGTACAGGATGCTTTAGGCGGCGTATTGTTCATCGATGAGGCCTACACATTGATTCCTGAAGATAGTTCGCGCGATTTCGGACCAGAAGCCATCGATACATTACTGAAGGAAATGGAAGATCATCGAGATGACTTGATTGTAATTGTTGCAGGTTACACAAAAGAGATGGAGCGATTTATCCATGCAAATCCAGGCTTAAAATCGAGATTCAACAAGTTCATCGAATTTCCCGACTATACTGGTGATGAAATGTATGAGATTTTTCAATTGTTCTGCAAGCAGCAGCAATGTTGCCTTGCAGACGATACTGAACCCTATCTGCGTGACTTCTTTCAACGTCTTTATCAAAATCGAGGAGATAACTTCTCTAACGGGCGCATGGTACGCAATCTTTTTGAGAAGGCTGAACGTGCTATGTCAGATCGTCTCGCACAAAACGTCAACCTCTCTTATATGACGAATGAAGAGCTCCAAACCATCCTTTTAGAAGATATCAAAGCGGCCTTCGAATAAGGATGACTCAAAGCAATTATTCAATCAAAGAACAAACGACATGTCTTAGGAACGACATGTCGTTTATTCTTTGATTGACATTTCAATGTTTCGCCGCATAGCGAGCCATGGCGATGCGGACGGCTACGCGGGCAGCAGGCGATGCAGTCGGGGCAGCGGTGCCGGCAATCTTGCCCTTGTCTTTTCCATCAGCATCATCGGTGTCGGCATCTTCCTTCTGCTTCTTTTCAGGCGGCAGAGGCAGAAGACCTTCTTTCATTTTCGCGATTTCCTCGAGCTTTTTCTGCTCTTCCTTCATCTTCTCGGTGGCCTCATCCGAGTCTTCCTGACGACCGCATTCGGCAAGCTTCAGAAGCGTCCACTCCAGATCTTCCGCCAAAGCCTGTGTGTCCTCAAGCCATATATTGAGTTTGGAAAAGCTGGCATCGAGTTCATCAAAGTCTCTCTGTTCTCTGCCCCGCAGCCCTAGAGGATCCTCTATACGCCGGCCTGCCATCCGCGCCTCCTCTCTTTTATTTATCTTCTCAATCATCTTTTCCACTTCTTCGTGGCTGGCTTCAAACCAATTGAAATCCTCGTCCTCATCCTTCGGCAAAGGCGCACACAGGCGGTCTTCCTCGACTTCTGCACGCGCTTCAGACACCTTCTTCTCCAACTTTGTTTTAAGGTCATAAATCATGGAGATCTTGTCGTCGTACGAGGTCGCGACGATGTGTGACAAGAGCTTTTCCTTCTCCTCCTTGAGCACCTTTCTTTCATCGTCGGTCAAAGTATCATCCTTGAGCAGTTCTTTGATGGCAACGATGCGCTCCTTCTCCGCCTTGACGACATCTCTCGTGTCCTCCACGCTTTCGATTCTGCCGCGTGCTGACATGTCGTCCCGCTCCTCGGCATCGCGCAGAATCTCCTTCGCATCCTTTTCCCCAAGCTGCAGAAGTCGCGCCTTCCTGCTGATCAGCACCTCAGCCGCGCTGCCGAGATGCGTCTTCTCCTTCTCCTTGCCCTTCAATGCCATGGCAGAGGATGGCGCAGATACAAAAGAAGCGCTCGCCTCGCGCCCGCGCACGACAGTTCCGATTCTCATGCCCATTTCCTCATCCCTTCCCTGTGCTGAGAAAACAATCTTCCGCTGTTCTTCTTTATTTCATCGAAAATTTCTTGTTGTTTCTTAAGCTGCAAACATGATACGATAGATGTACAGAAAGGAAGGAGCGAATCCTATGGCACAGGCAGTTGTAAATTTTTCTATGGATGCAGTCTTGAAAGAGCAGATGGAGCAAACATGCCATGCGATGGGTCTGACAATGGCATCCGCCTTCACGATGTTTGCTGCAAAAGTCACGCGAGAGCAGCGCATTCCTTTTGAAGTATCCGCCGACCCCTTTTACAGCGAAGCTAATATGGAGCGGCTGCGAAAATCCATCGCCCAAATGGAAGCAACCGGCGGTACAAATGACCATCTTACAGCAAACAAAAGGGGCTGTCGCACTTAGATCATGTGCGGCAGCCCCTTCTTTTCCATAGAGAAATATCTATCCTCGTCCCGAAATCATCAGGATTCTTCTCACAGAAGTTCTGTCATGCGCTTGAGCGGCTTCGACGTGTCGAGATGACCGGCCAGAGAGTCGACTTTCTTTCCTTCGAGGAGGATCTGCACGGACTTCACCTCGGGGAACTCGGTCAGGGTGTTGACGATGGAGCCGACGAGCATTTCTTCGCCCGTCGAGCCTCCTGCAAAGTTCTTGACGAGGTCTTCGCTGAAATCGACGGTAGCAATGCCGTCCTTGACAGCGACGCTCTTGAGCTTCGTCTTCTTGGGGATGATCGTGACGACGCCCTTCGCCTTCGTGCCCGAGAGCAGAGATTCCATCGCCGCCTTGTACTTGCCGTCCTGCGTCGTCTCGACCGTGCGCGTCTCGGCTACGAGCTTCATGCCGTTGTCGTCGGGATAGTAGACCTTGATACCGATCTTTTCCGCCTGCTTGGCCGCGCCGTTCTTCGTCCCCGCGTCCTTCTTGTCCGTCGCCGCCGGCTTGTCTGCCGCCGGCGTGTCCGCTCCCTTGGATTTGTCGTCTGCGCCGCAGCCCACAGCAAGGAGAAGCGTCAGAAGCATGAGGAGCGCGAGCATGGATTTCATGATTTTCATTCTAAAAAACCGCCTTTCTTTTCGCTTATCCGCCCACAAAGAAGCGGCTCAGCCCCTTTGCTATGGCAAATGCCATCTTGTTTTGAAATTCCTCCGAGGTCAAGAGAGCTTCTTCGCGTTCATTCGAGATGAAAGCAAGCTCGACAAGAGAGGCAGGTATGCTCGAATGCTTGAGCACGTAGAGGTTTGCCTCCTTCGCACCGCGATCCCGCAGGCCGCCTGCTGCAAGAAGCTCTTCCTGCAGGATGGCGGCGAGCCTGCCGCCCTCGATCGAGCCATAGTACGAATACGTTTCCGTGCCGTTCGCCGTCGGGCTGGAAAAAGCGTTGCAGTGGATGCTCAAGAACAGCTCCGCTCCCGGCGTGCGCTCGGCGACGTCGACACGCGCCTGCAGTTCCTGTCCGTTCGAAGCGTTCGGGCCGTAGACGTCGCGATCCGTCGTGCGCGTCATCACGACGTGCGCACCTGCACCTTCCAAGAGACGCTGCACCTTCTGCGCCACCTGGAGAGCCACATCCTTTTCACGCACGCCATTCGGGCCGACCGCGCCCGAATCGCTGCCGCCGTGCCCAGGATCAAGCACGATCGTATGCCCGGCGACGCCTTCGATGCCATCGGGTGCGACGAAGGCCGGCACAGGAGCAGCGACGGGCGTCATCACGTCGATAACGAGGCGATCCGGCTTCTTCGCGCTGCGATCGGCAGGCAGCGTGTAAACGGCGTAATTCTGCTCCTCCACCTCCGAAGCGAAGGAAACCATGATCTCCACGCCGCGCCGTCCCTCCTCGCGCAGCGTCATGAAGCGTCCGAGTGCGCCGTCGAGCGTCGCATCCGTGCGCATGGCGCCGAGTTTCGCATCCTGCACGGCCACGATCAGATGCTTGGGCTTCGACGAATCTTTCTGAACCGTATAGGAAACATCCGCACGACTCATGCCGATCTCGATGCGCAGCACGCTGCGTCCATCCTCCTCGACCACCTGATACTGGAGGTCATTGAGCTCAAGCGCCCGCGCGGCGAAAGCCTCGGGGGCAAAGAGTATGAGCGCCATAAGGAAAAGGCTGACGGACAAAAAAAATCGTTTGAACAAAAAAACCACTCCTATCGTCAATCTCATAAGAGCGTCAAGCTCCGAATTTCCATCTCACTTCTCAATCTCCCTTGAGGCTTCTTAAGAGCGACTCCGCTTCTTCACGCGCCTCTCTCGTACGCTCTTCGTCAAAGGAAATCTCCCAGCGGATGTAATCGCCCTCCGAAAGCCCTGCGGGCAGTTCATCCGCAGGAAAGACGACCTTCTTCTCTTCCTCTCCCACGAGGAGAACCGCCTTGTCCTCCTCGAAGCGATCGATGACGGCAAATGCCATTTACTTTTCCTCCTTCACGCTGTAGGTCTTGCCGTCCGAGGTTATGGCGATCGTGCCGCCTTGGTCGGTGCGATAGACCTTGATGTTGAACTTCTTGTATCTTTCGAGGACTTCCTTGTGCGGATGCCCATAGTCGTTGCCCGCGCCGCAGGAGATCGCGACGACCTCGGGCGCCGTCGCCTTCAAAAATGCCGCCGTCGACGAAGTCTTGCTGCCGTGGTGCGGCGCCTTGAGGACGAGGCTCTTGAGATCGGCCGCGCTGTGACGCGAGAGTGTCGATTTCTCCGTTTCCTTTTCTGCATCGCCCGTGAAGAGCATCGTGAAGTCGCCGTATTCGAGCCTGCCAACGATCGAGTTGATATTGAGGTTCGGCTTGCCGTTTTTCTTGCCGCCCTCCTTCACCATCTCGGCCGTCGGACTCAGAACGTGAAACGAGACGCCGCCGCCGAAGTCGAGCACATCGCCGTCGACGAGCGCCTTGTAGGGAATGCTCTTCGATTTGATGGTCTTCAGGTAGTCGCGGTAGAACTTCGCCGTCGTCGGCTCGCCGTTGTCATAGACCGCCTTGACCTCGCAGTTCTTGAAGAGGACGGAAGCGCCGCCCAAATGGTCGGCATGAGGGTGCGTGATGATGAGCTTGTCGACCGTCTTGATATTTTCTTTCTTGAGCGCCGCTTCGAGCTTCGGATGCTCGTCGAGGTCGCCCGTATCGATGAATATGGTCTGATCCGCCGTTCGTATGAGGATGGCGTCTCCCTGCCCGACGTCGAGCACCTTGACGTTTAGAGCGCCGCCCTTCGCCTGCGCCGCTTCCTGCGCCGCGTTCGGTGCTCCCATGCAGCCCGTCAGCAACGTGCAGGCAAAAACGAGTGCGGCGAGCATGCCCAGCATTTTCTTCATAAGGTTTCTCCTATCGTTCGTCTAAGCTGTCACACTTCAATCGTCCTGCAAGATGCAGTGTTCGATTCCCCACGCTGCGCCGTCTTCCAGCACCGTGGGCACGACGGTCTCAGCATGTGGCAGCAGCCTCTCGTTGGCGTTCCCCATGACGAGGGCGTGCGCGACAGTCTGCATCATCTCGATGTCGTTCTCGCCGTCGCCGAAAGCGTAGCTTTCTTCCACGGGAACGCCGATGTGCTCGAGTGCATGAAGGATGCCCGTGCCCTTCGATTCGTGCGCAGAATACAGCTCGAAGTTCCTGCCGTGCGCCGCATCGACGAGCCCCGTGACGCCCGGAAGCTGCAGAAAGTCCGCAAAGGACGTGCGCTCTGCAGCATAAAACTCCATCTTGTAGGTCACGACATCGCGCCAGGAAAAGTCGCGGCGAAAGAAGTCAAGCGGCACATCGAAGCTCTTGAAGAAGGCTTCCAGCCCCTTGCATTCCGCGCCCATGTAGGTGAAGTCCACGCTCTCCTGGCAGAAGTCCAAGCCCTTTTCCTGAGCCAGGCGCACGATGCGGCAGACGAGCGAAGGAGGCAGAGGCTTCTGGAAGATGATTTCACCGCCGACCATGACGACGGCGCCGTTCATGAGCACGAAACCGTCGAAGCCGAGGTCAAGCAGCCCCTGCTCGATGAAGCTGTACGGACGCCCCGTGGCAACGAAGGCATAGTGCCCCGCTTCCTGCAGACGGCGAATCGCCGTGCGCACCGCCTCGGCAGGCAGCGGCCTCTTGTGCGTGACATCGATGATCGTGCCGTCGAGGTCGAAGAAAACCGCCTTTCTCATTTCTCTTCGCCGACCTCACTCTTCTTCTCATGCGGCAGATCGAAGACGACGCGCATGATGAGGAACACGATCCACAGCGCCATCGAAACGAGATAGGCGATGTCGATGGTCTGCAAATTGTCATAGTCAAGCGTGGCCATGAGCCAAACGGCCACGACGAGGATGAACCAATCGAGCTTGCGTATTCTTCTCAGTTTTTCCATGCATTTCACCTTTCTCCTTGCTTTTCCTGTACGCTTTTGCATCGGAAAGCTCACGCGAATCCACCGTCAAGAGCCGCTTGCCGCCCAATTTCCGAGCGCCCTCCCCCTGCATGTGAAAAAGCCGCTCCCATGCCAAGCGCCTTGGCTGAAAGCGGCTGCCCTCTCTATTTCCGCTGCATCTGGGCATCAAGGGCGTCGTGCATACGATGATTGATCGTGCTCAAACCTCGGTAGACCGTCGTGATGTCAACCTCGTCCCCGCGGTTTTCCATGTAGCGCTCCAGCTTGCGCTTCACGCGCTGCAGAGCATTGTCGATGGACTTGACATGGCGGTCGAGATCGACGGCGATCTCCTGATACGACTTGCCGTCGAGGTAGCTCATGAGCACGCGCCATTCGAGATCGCTCAGGATCTCTTCCATCTTTTCCTCGATATCGACGAACTCTTCCTGACTGATGACGAGCTCCTCGGGATTTGAAACGCGTGCTCCCGGCAGAATATCGAGGAGTGTGCGGTCAGAATCCTCATCGTAAATCGGCTTGTTGAGCGATATGTATGAATTCAGCGGGATGTGCTTCTGGCGCGTCGCCGTCTTGATCGCCGTGATGATCTGGCGCGTCACGCAGAGCTCAGCAAACGCGCGAAAGGACGAAAGGCGGTCGTTGCGGAAATCGCGAATCGCCTTGTAAAGGCCGATCATGCCTTCCTGCACGATGTCCTCGCGGTCAGCGCCGATGAGGAAGTAGGAGCGCGCCTTCGCGCGAACGAAGTTGCGATACTTGTTGATCAAGTAATCCAGAGCGATGTTGCTGCAATTTTCCTTGATCCTGGAAATGACTTCCTCATCCGTCAGGCCGTCAAATCCTTCAAACCGTGTATCATTGCCGCTGTCTCTCATTTCCGCTTCCATAGCATCGACCCCATTCGTGTTGTTTTCCACTTCTGAAGAAAACGATGTCCCCCAGAGGGGCTGCCGATCCTTCGGCTTCCCCTCGACTGCTTTGATTATACTCCACAGATGCCCGAAACGTCAAGCGCGGCGCGGCTTTTTCCACCTTTAGCGCGTTTTGCTGCGCATATTTCTCATTTGTCCGTGCCTTTTCCCGTACATTTCAGCGGCTTCGCTTTCGCAGAGCGTCGAGCTTCGCCGCCGTGCGGCTATCGATGCGCGAGCCGACTTCGTTGCGCGAAAGGGGCAGCGTCACTTCGCCCAAGTACTCGTCGGCAATCTTTTTCTTCGTCTTCTTCACGCGCCGCCAAAGCTCCGCCGATGAGATGCGATAGGCGCCCGCGCCAAGGATCGCCGACTGCTCGGCGCCGTCGGAGGTCACGACGTGCACCTCGCGCGAGGTGCGCACGGATTCATAGGCAAGGCGCTCGATGCAGCTGTCCGCCGTCACGCCTTCGCCCGTGTAGATGACCTCGAAGTGCGGCGCGACCTGTTCTCTGTGCTCTTCGCCGCTTGCAAAGAGAGCATCAAAGACGACGGTCATATCGTATTTTTCGTAAGCGCCGTATTCCATGAGCAGGTGAAGCAAGCGGTCACGCGCTTCTGCAAGGTCGCCCGCGCAGGAGGCCAGCTCGGGCAGCGCATGGATGACGTTGTAGCCGTCGATGATGAAGTGTTCACGCTTCTTCGCCATCGCCTTACGCCCTTCCCAAGAGGCGCGCGCGTCTCGCCTCGTACATGAGGAGCGCCCCGGCGACGGAAGCGTTGAGAGAGTTGATCGCCCCATGCATCGGGATGCGCACGAGAAAGTCACACGTCTCCTTGACGAGGCGGCCGAGTCCCTTTCCCTCGCTGCCGATGACGATGCACAGAGGACCCGTCAAGTCGGCATGGAACATGTCCTCATCGCCCGCCATATCGGCGCCGACGAACCAGAGGCCGCGCTCCTTGAGGCGCTTCATCTCCTGAACGATGTTGCCGATGCGCACGACGCGCACATGCTCGACGGCGCCTGCCGAGGTCTTGGCGACCGTCGCCGTCAGCGCGCAGCCGCGGCGCTCGGGCACGAGCACGCCGTGCACGCCCGCCGCGTCCGCCGTGCGCAGGAGCGCGCCGAAGTTGTGCGGATCTTCGATCTCATCGAGCAGCAGGAGGAGAGGCGGCTCGCCCTTTTCCTCGGCGCACGCGAAGACGTCATCGAGCGAGGCGTAGGCGACGGGCGCAGCGTAGGCGATGACGCCCTGGTGGCGCATGTCGGGCGCGAGCTGGTCGAGCTTCTCTCGCTTGCAAGTGCGCACGGGCACGCCCTGCTCGCGTGCAAGCGAGAGAAGCGGCGCGAGCGCCGCCTCCTTCGCGCCCTGCGCGACGAGGATGCGATTGATGCCGCGCCCCGCCTTCAACGCCTCGAAGACGGCGTTCCTGCCGACGAGAATCTCATCGGCAGAAGGCGCATCGCGCCGCTCTTCCTGCCTCCCGCCGCACTTCAAGACCGTCCGCTCTTCCTTCGCAGGCCGTTTCTTCTGCTTCGTTTCCATCGCTTCGCACCATCTTCCGCTCTTCATTCAGCGCACTCCGGGCTTCACGATATACCTCGCGAGCCACGGCTCTTCTTCGACGAGGAGGTCGCGCATCTTGAGCATCATGTCGCGGATCTCCCACTGTGCGCCCGGCGTCGTCACGCGCTTTTCGTAGACGTCCATGAAGGAACGCAGGTTGAGCGTCGTCACGAAATTCGTGCATGCCGCGCCCGGCAGCACGAAGCGTGCGTCCTGCTTCGCCACGCCGATCGCGAGAAGATCGTCGTAGGCCTTTTGAATCACCTGCATCGTTTCCATATAGCGCACATACGCCGCTTCCTTCTCACGAATCGTCTCGGGCACGACGTGGGCGAAGATGCCGTCCGCCTGCTTTTCCGACTGCTCCGAAACGTAGCGCTGGCTCTGGACACTCAACGACACGCCGATGCGGTGGCGCGAATACTGCGCGAGAAGCGTGCGCGAGACGCCCTTGACGGCAAACGTCATCGAGCAGTGCTCGACGACCGAGAGGTGCTTGCTCGTCATGATGCGTTCCAACAGGCGCAGCATATCCGCCTCGCTCTTTTCCTCGGCCAGAAGCTCGATGGGCGAATCCGCGCTGTAGCAGGTACGCGCTGCCGTCCAGCACGTTTTGAGGTAATTCGGCGTCTTTGCAATCAACTGTATTTCCAAGGCTCTTTTCCTTTCATCTTCGTAAGACGTGCCGTCATTCAGCCGCCCCTTTCTTCACGCGCTGTCCGCGTTTAGCGGCAATCTCCGCCATCATGCCCTGCGCGATGGCCTGAAACGCCCATTCGGCGATCTCATCCAAACGCTCCGTATCTTTTTCCAAAAACAGCGTGCCAAGAAGCGCCTCGAAGCCCGTGCTCGCATGGTACTCGGCGACGCTCGCGCGGCGCGGCGCATGGCTCTTCGCGTTCCTGCCGCGGCGGAAGATGCCGCGCTCGCGCTCCGTCAGACGCTCCTCAATCGCGTGATATGCCTTCGCCTGCCAGACCGCCGAGACGATCTGCGCGGCGAAATCGCTCAGGACGTGCACCTGCGACTGCTCGAAGGATAGAAGGCGCGTGCGCACGAAGAGATGGAAGTAGGCGTCGCCGATGTAGGCGAGCACAAGGGGGCTGGCGAGGCGCACATCAATTCCTTCGTAGCGCTCGGCGATGCCGCCCTCGCCGTCGGGCGTGAACATTGAACCGACGATGGCGCGAAAGCGATCGAACCTCATGCGCGCTTCCACCGTGCGCCCTGCGGCGTATCCTCGATGACGACGCCGCGAGCCTTGAGTTCGTCGCGCAGATGATCGGCGAGCGCCCAATTCTTCTCCTCACGCGCCTTCTGGCGCAGATTGAGGAGAAGTTCCATAAGGCTGTCGACAAGCCCGTCCGCCGCCTTTTCTTCCTTTGCCTCGAAGATGCCGATGACTTCCGCCATCTCGGCGTAGACGGCACGAACCTTGGCGAAGTTCGCCGCGTCGAAGGCAGCTGCACCCGTCGTGACCTCGTTGTAATAGATATTGATTTCCTTCGATAGGGAGAAAAGGTGGCTGATGGCGAGCGCCGTATTGAAATCGTCGTCCATCGCTTCGTAGAACGCCGCCTTGGCTTCCATCGCCGCTGCCAAAAGCGACTTCGCGCTGCCTGCGCCCTCGTCCTTGCGCGACGAGAGTTCCGCGGCATTGTCCCACGAATTCTTGAGGCGCGCGAGGCTCGTCTTCGCCTCCGCCAAGCGCTCGTCGGTGAAATCGAGCGGACTGCGGTAGTGCGTCTGCACGATGAAGAAGCGCACGACCTCTCCCGCGTATTTCTCCAAAATGTCCTTGACGGTGAAGAAGTTGTTTTTCGACTTCGACATCTTCTCGTCATGGATCGTGATGAAGCCATTGTGCAGCCAGTAGCGAGCGAAGCTGTGGTCGTCGCCCGTGCATGCCTGCGCCTGTGCGATCTCGTTCTCGTGATGCGGGAAGATGAGATCGCTGCCACCGCCGTGGAAGTCGAACGTCTCGCCCAGATACTTCATCGACATCGTTGAACACTCGATGTGCCAGCCCGGACGCCCCTTGCCCCACGGACTGTCCCAAGATGGCTCTCCGGGCTTCGCCGCCTTCCACAGCGCGAAATCCATCGGATGATGCTTGCGCTCGTCGACGCCGACGCGTGCGCCCGCCTGCATGTCGTCCAAGGAGCGGCCGCTGAGCTTGCCGTAGCCCGCGAAGCGCTCCACGCTGTAGTAGACGTCGCCGTCGAGCGCATAGGCATAGCCCTTCTCGATGAGCTTTTCGATCACGGCGAGCACGTCCGCAATATGCTCCGAAACGCGCGGATAGGCGTCGGCGCGGCGCACGTTGAGCGCGTCGATCGCCTTGAAGTATTCCGCGATGTAGTGGTCGGCGAGCTCCTTCCACGTCTCGCCCGCCTCCTTTGCACGGCGGATGATCTTGTCGTCGATGTCCGTGAAGTTCTGCACGTAGCGCACGGCATAGCCCTTCTTCTCCAGATAGCGGCGCACGACATCCCATGTGACAAAGGGACGCGCGTTGCCGATATGCGGGTCGTTGTACGGCGTCACGCCGCAGCAGTAGATGCTCGCCTTGCCCGGCTCAAGGGGCTTGAATTCCTCTTTCTCGCGCGTCAGCGTATTGTAAACCCTCAGCATTTATTTTTCCTCCATTCGCTCCAAAGAAGCGACAGCGTAGGCGGATATGCCTTTCTCCTCGCCCGTAAAACCGAGCTTTTCTTCCGTCGTCGCCTTCACATTCACCTGATCCAGCTCCAAATCGAGCTTTTCGGCGATGTTCCGGCGCATTTCCTCGATGTAGGGCGCGAACTTCGGACGCTGCGCCACGATCGTCGCGTCGATGTTGCCGACGCAATAGCCCTTCGCACGAATCATTTCCGCGACATGCTCCAAGAGCTTCATGCTCGACACGCCTTTCCAGCGATCATCACTGTCGGGGAAATGCCTGCCGAGATCGCCGAGCGCCGCCGCGCCCAAGAGGGCGTCCTCGACGGCGTGCAGCAGCACATCGGCGTCCGAATGTCCCAGAAGCCCATATTCATGCGGGATGTCGACGCCGCCCACGATGAGCTTGCGCCCTGTCACCAGACGGTGCACGTCGTATCCCATGCCAAATCTCGTCATATCGTCACCTTCATTTCATCCGCAATTCCTGCAGGATGCGCCAGAAGCGACTCCGCCATCCACAAATCTTCAGGTGTCGTGATCTTCAAATTGCCGTAGTCACTCTCAACGACGAAGACCGCCTCGCCGATTCGCTCGACGAGACTCGCGTCGTCTGTGCCAAGAAAGCCGTCCTGCGCCGCCTTCTCGTAGGCGCGTTCCAAAATCTCACGGCGAAATCCCTGCGGTGTCTGCACCTCCCAGAGACTTGCACGCGCCGGCGTCGCCTCGACGCGTCCATCCTCACCGACAACCTTGATCGTGTTCTTCGCACGCACGGCAGTGATGGCCGCGCCCTTCTCACGCGCCGCAAAGATGACCGCTTCGATTGCAGCAAGGCTCACTAAAGGCCGCGCCGCATCGTGCACGAGCACAACGTCGGCATTTGCGGCGAGATGCGCCATGCCGTTCGCGATCGAATACTGACGCTCAGCGCCGCCTTGAACAACGCGCCAAGGCTTCAATCCCTGCGCCTTCTCCAGCATCCCCTCGACAAAAGCGATCTCATCCTTGGCGACGACGACGATCAGTTCGGCGACTGCAGGCACGGCGGAAAAGCGCCGCAGCGTGCGAAGCAGGATCGGCACGCCGGAAAGTTCCAGAAGCACCTTGTTTCTGTCCGCCTTCATTCGCCTTCCTGCACCCGCCGCCGGAAAAATCACGGAAACCATAAAGCCTCCTTGCATATACTGCTTTATAAACGCGCCGCCGATAAGTCGCATGACCTATCGGCGGCACTCTCATTCACCAATGTCTGGGCTTTGCAAAAATCATGCGTCCGGCTGCTGTCTGCAGCGCCGACGTGACCTCCACTTCAATCGTATTGTTGATATGGCGGCGGCCGTTCTCGATGACGATCATCGTGCCGTCATCGAGATAGGCGACGCCCTGTCCCGGCTCCTTGCCTTCCTTGACGACGGAAACGCGCATCGTCTCGCCCGGAATGACGACGGGCTTCACGGCATTGGAAAGCTCGTTGATGTTGAGGACGGGCACGTCGCGCAACTCTGCAACCTTGTTCAGGTTGAAATCATTCGTGATGAGCTTGCCGCCCACGACCTGCGCGAGGCGCACGAGCTTCGAGTCGACCTCGGCGATGTCGTCGAAGTCCTGGCTCGTGATCTCGACCTCCATCTTCGATTCCATGCGTATGCGCTGCAGGACATCGAGTCCGCGCCTGCCGCGCACGCGTTTCAACGCATCTGAGGAATCGGCAATATGCTGCAGTTCTTCCAAGACGAACTCAGGGATGAGCAATGTACCGTCAATGAAGCCCGTCTCACATATATCGGCGATGCGTCCATCGATGATGACGCTCGTATCGAGCAGCTTGTAGAGCTTGGACGATTTCTGTTCCTTACCGATTTGCCCCAGCGCTTCCTTTGCCTTCGCCTGCGCCTTCGCCTCGCGGCTCTTGCTGATCAGATTCGGCAGCGTGCCGAAAAGATCGCCGACTTCCTTGCGCTTTTTGATCGTGATATGAATGCCGAGATAGCCGAACACGATGCTGAAAACGACAGGAAAATATGCACCGACGAGCGGGATCTTGGAAAACGCCGCTCCCAATAAATTTGCAATGATAAGTCCGATGGCCAGCCCCGCTGCGCCTGCGATGACATCATGAATCGGCATCTTGTTCAGCTGCGTTTCGACCCAATAGGTGAAGCGCTTGAGCGTAGCCGTGAAAAGTGGCGTCGTGATGAAGCCGAGAACTCCGCCCAAAACAGCACCGACAAGAATGCAGACGAGCGAAGCGAGCGTCAGGCCGAAGAGTCCGAGATCCAGTTTGAGAACTTCCGTGCTCAGAAACAAGGTCAGAAGCGGACTGGCAAGTTGCATGAGCGCTCCGCCGAGAATGGCGAAGATCAGCGTGATGAAAAAACGCAATACTTTTTCGAGCAATAAACATCCCTCCCCATATAATGGAAATGACAAAGCCAAACAGATTTATCATACTAAATCTATTCGGCTTTGTCAAAAGAAATCACTCTCGAATCGCTGGGGTCTTCCCGGCAATCGTCAGCATCAGGCAAAATCGTTTTCCGCAAGGATGCCATCCATCCACGACTTGACTTCCTCGGGCGATTTGCTGCAGGCATAGACAAGCTCACTGACGATAATCTGCCGCGCGAGATCCAGAAGGCGCCGCTCGCCGCTCGAAATCTTGCGCAGGCGATCCTGCAGGACGAGATTTCGCGCGACAGCCGCCACATCGCAGATGTCACCGCTCTTCATGCGCTCAAGATTCGCATGAAAGCGCTTGTTCCAGCTTCCCGTCGCACGCTCGGGAGCCATCTGCAGAATGTCCTTGACCTCTTCGACCTGCGTTTCGGGAATCACGTCTCGAAGACCCATATTATCCACGTTGTCCGTCGGTATCATGACCTTCATGTTGCCCAATGGCATTTGAAGCACATAATAGGATTTGCCCTCGCCGAGCACCTCGCAATCCTCTATGCCGGAAATCACGCCCGCCCCATGCATCGGATAGACAACTGTGTCACCAACCTGAAGCAATGCTACACCTCCTGCCCTTTCCCCATGCAAAACGCACGGAATTAAAAAACTATCCGCATACATTATAGCACAAATCTTCATAAGTTGAAAGAAAATAAGTAGTTTATCATATCCCTCATTTTATGTCAATCAGGTTTTATCATATTTAGGATAATTCTCTTACATTATGAATCCAGATCATGTCCATGCCTATGCCCCAAGGCCGCCGCCCATTCGTGACTGATGAGTCCGCCATGGGCAAAAAGTTCGACGATGTGCGCATTCGTCTCACGAATCGCCCGCGCTTCTTCTTCCGTGCCGCCGTTTCGGATGCGGGCATGGTAAGATTTTTTCAGCTGACGGTTGATGCGGTAATACTGCTGTGTGCGAAAATACATGAGTTTTCCCCTCTCTTCTGCGCTTCTTACTAGCGCGGCAGTCGGCATGTCCTTCCAAGACGCACCGATAAAGTCAGTACTTCCCTTTTAGTATAGCAAACTACACGCACACGCGTCCACTTTTTGGACATTGTACGCCGCCCTTACATGAAAAAGCAGCCCGATCGACCAAGCGAAAATAAATTTTCTCCAAATGCTTGACAACCTTCTTTCCGAGGAGTATATTATGCTTCATCGAGGTTACAACTTAACAAACCACGATACGAAGAATACATCGCCAAAATTCTATGACGGGAAAGAGTATTCGTGATACGCTGTCTTACAGAGAGCCGCTCCTGTGCTGAAAAGCGGCAGAAAGCCTCGCGAAGAAAATCCTCCCCGAGAAGCAAAGCTGAAATCGAGTAAGCCGAGCCGTTCCTTCCGCGTTAGAGGAAGCGCGTATGACTGTACGCGGCAAGCGCCCGCTTCATGCGGGAATCTGGGTGGTACCGCGGATAATCCTCCGTCCCTTTCGAGGGGCGGAGTTTTTGTTTATCATCCTGCATTATTTTAGGAGGAATCATTATGGAAAATTTGGATCTCGCCCGTCTCAGACGAAAGCGCGACCTGCGCATCATCCTGCCCGTCTTCCTCGTGTCCATCATCGCCTGCATCGACCGCGTGAACATCGCCTATGCAGCGCTGACGATGACGCAGGATCTCGACTGGATCACGCCCGAAATCTTCGGTGCAGGCGCGGGCATTTTCTTCATGGGCTATCTGCTCCTGGAAATCCCCGGCGCACTCATCGCCGCCCGCTTTTCCGCCGCGAAGTGGATCGCACGCATCATGTTCACATGGGGACTTGTCTGCATCTTCATGGCATTCATGCAGACGCAGACGGAGTTCTACCTTTGCCGTTTCCTGCTCGGCGCCTCGGAAGCGAGCCTATATCCCGTCATCTACTCCGTGCTCTTCGCACGCTGGTTTTCCGAAAGGGAGAGAGCACGCGCCAATTCCCTCATGTTGACGTCACTTCTCATCTCAACGATCATCGGCGCGCCGCTCGCGGGCTTCCTGTTGCAGACCTCTTTCTTTGGCATGCACGGCTGGCAAGAACTGTTCATCTTGGAGGCAGGGCCCGCCCTCCTCTTCGCCGTATTTTTCTTCTACTTCGTCAAAGACAAGCCCGACCAGGTTTCCTGGCTCAGTGCAGAAGAAAAGGAATACTTAAACCGCCAGTACGAAGAAGAGCAAGCGCGTATGCAAAGCGTCAAGAAATACACGATCTTCCAGGCTTTCTCCGATCCCAAGGTCTTGAAACTCTGCTTCATCTACTTCATGTGGGTCATCGGCTTCTGGGGCTTCAACTTCTGGATGCCGACGGTGCTCAAGGGGCTTTCGGGCTGGTCAACCGGATTCCTCGGCGGCGCCATCGCCATTCCGATGACGGCGGCACTCATCGTGCAGGTCATCATCGGCAAAACCTCGACGAAGACGGGCGACAAGGTCTGGCACGTCGCGGGCGCTCTCCTCGTCGGCGCCGTCGGCCTAGGACTCAGCCCCTTTGCTGATGACATGTACACGGCACTCTTCCTCGTCTGCCTGTCCGCCATCGGCATCTACGCCGCCATGGGCGTCTGGTGGACGATCCCGACGAGCTTCCTCTCCGGCTCCGCCGCTGCCGGCAGCGTCGCCCTCATCAACTCCTGCGGCAATCTCGGCGGCTGGGTCGGCCCCTACATGATGGGCTGGCTCAAGACGGAGACAGGCTCCTTCGACACGGGCTACTTCCTCATGGCGCTCTTCATGTTCATCGCCGCGCTTACGGTGCTGACGATCCAATACCGCTGGAACGGGGCGCGAAAAACAGCACAGAGAGAAAGCGAACATCCGGTTCCTCTGCAGCAGGAAGCGTAAACCAACCAAACAAAAACCGCCCTTGCAGTCGAAAATCGACTTGCAAGGGCGGTTTCTTATGCAGCTTCTGCTACGCCCAAATTACTTGAGCTCGACCGTTGCGCCGGCCTCTTCGAGCTTCTTCTTGAGCTCTTCTGCCTCTGCCTTCGCGATGTTCTCCTTGATCGGAGCAGGAGCGCCGTCAACGAGCTCCTTCGCTTCCTTCAGGCCGAGACCCGTAGCTTCGCGGACAGCCTTGATGACGTTGATCTTCTTGTCGCCGGCAGCAGCAAGAACGACCGTGAACTCGGTCTTCTCTTCACCGCCCGCAGCAGCCGGAGCAGCGCCGGCAGCAGCAACAGCAACCGGAGCCGCAGCGCTGACGCCAAACTTCTCTTCCATATCCTTGACGAGTTCGGAAAGTTCGAGGACGGTCATGCCCTCAATGGCCTGCAGGATTTCTTCTTTAGTCATGATTGTACCTCCATAAAATTGTTTTCTTCAAATGTATTCAGCCTGCAAGCGGCGGACGTCTGCCCAACCGCTGCACTCTATAAGGTTCAGGCGGAAGCCTGCTCCTCCTTTTGCTTGCGGATCGCCTCAAGCACATAGACCGCGTTGCGGATGACTCCTTGGAGCACATTGACCGTACCCGCAATCGGAGACTGCATGCTGCCCAAGAGCTTTGCGAGAAGAACCTCGCGCGACGGCAGATCGGCCAAAGCCTTGACCTCAGCGACGTCGATGACGCGTCCGTCGAGAAGACCTGCTTTGAGCGTCAGGATGCCGGCTTCATCGAGCTTGTTCTTCTTCATGAACTCGCAGATGACCTTCGCCGGCGCCACAGCGTCGTCAGTGGAAACGGCAAGAGCCGTCGTCCCCTCCAAGTGATCGCAAAGTTCGTCGAGCCCGAGTTCCTTCGCGGCGATGCGCGTCATCGTGTTCTTGACGACATGATACGAAACGCCTGCCTCACGAAGCGCGCGGCGAAGCGCCGTGTCCTGCGCTACCGTCAAGCCTTTGTAGCTTGTAAAAACGGCTCCCTTCGCCGTCTGAAGCCTTTCCTTCAGCTCAGCGACAACCGCTTCCTTCTTTGCATTTACCTTTGCATTCATTCTTGCACCCCCTCTCAATGAGATTCAACAAAATAAAACGGCTCCCAACTGTATGCCGGAAGCCGCATCTTTTGAAGCAATGCGCCTGAATCCGACCTCGGCGGGCGAGCAACTTGCTCGTTAGATGGAAGATCCATACCTGCTGTCTACAGTCATCGTATGCTGTTTTATCGGATTAGGCTATCGTAGCAATCGGAACGCCGGGGCCCATCGTAGAGCTGACCGTGATCGCACGGATGTACTGCCCCTTCGCTGCTGCCGGGCGAACGCGGACGAGCGTGTCGATGAGTGCCTGATAATTCGCCTTGAGCTTATCGACATCGAACGAAGCCTTGCCGATCGGGACATGGACGTTGCCGGCCTTGTCCGTGCGGTACTCGACCTTACCGGCCTTAATCTCGCTGATCGCCTTCACAAGATCCATCGTGACCGTACCGAGCTTCGGGTTCGGCATGAGACCGCGAGGACCCAAGACCTTACCGAGGCGGCCGACCGTGCCCATCATATCGGGCGTAGCGACGGCGACATCGAAGTCGAACCAACCGCCCTGAATCTTCGTGACGATCTCGTCCGAGCCGACGTAATCAGCACCTGCATCCTCGGCTTCCTTGACCTTCTCGCCCTTGGCAAAGACGAGAACCTTTTTCGCCTTGCCCGTGCCGTGCGGCAGAACCATAGCACCGCGAACCTGCTGATCAGCGTACTTCGGATCAACGCCGAGACGGACGTGCAGCTCGATCGTCTCATCGAACTTTGCCGTCGCAGTTTTCTTCACGAGTTCCATAGCCTCAGCGACACTGTAGAGCTTTCCGTCTTCCAGAAGCTTCGCAGCATCCTGATATTTCTTGCCGTGTTTTGCCATTCAAAAATTCCCCTTTCGTGGTCATAGCGGTTTTTTTACAACGAAACCCCAAGGGATCAAGCCGAAGGCGCAGACCGATTGGCTGGTTTCATGTAAGGACGGCGTACAACGTCCAGGAAGTGGACATTTGTGCGCGCAATTTCCTGCCACGAGCATGAGCGTCTCGAATCAATCGACGATTTCGATGCCCATGCTGCGAGCCGTTCCCTCGATCATGCGCGTAGCAGCTTCGAGGTCTGCCGCATTGAGATCCTGCATCTTCGACTGCGCGATCTCCTGCGCTTTCGCGCGCGGCACCTTAGCGACTTTCGTCTTGTTCGGCTCACCGGAAGCTTTTTCAATGCCGGCAGCTTTCTTCAAAAGAATTGCGGCGGGCGGCGTCTTCGTGATGAACGTAAACGAACGATCCTCGAAGACCGTGATCTCGACCGGAATAACAAGACCAGCCTGTTTGGCCGTCCTCTCATTGAATTCCTTGACGAAAGCCATGATGTTGACGCCTGCCTGACCGAGTGCCGGGCCTACCGGAGGAGCCGGACTTGCCTTGCCGGCAACAACCTGCAGCTTGACGAGCTTTGCGACCTTCTTTGCCATACTTTTTAACACCTCCTTAAAAGGGGTTTATGCTGCTTCTCATATCGAGACACCGAGCGATTCCCTAGATTTTTTCAACCTCGTTGTACGACAGCTCAACCGTAGTCTCGCGTCCAAACATATCGACGAGAACTTTGACCATGCCCTTTTCTGGGAAGACTTCCGCCACCGTGGCAGCGAAATTCTCAAAAGCACCCGAATTGATATGTACGGCCTGCCCAACCTCGAGATCGATGTGGGTGACGGGCTTCTCTTCCTCCGTCCCCATAGATTTCAAGATATGCTTTACTTCTGCTTCCGACAGCGGAATCGGCTTCGTTCCCGAGCCGACGAATCCCGTGACACCCGGCGTGTTGCGCACAACGTACCAAGAGCGGTCATTGACGATCATCTCAACCAAGGCGTAACCGGGGAAAACCTTCTTCTTGACGAGCTTCTTCTTGCCGTCCTTGATTTCGGCCTCTTCCTCCATCGGGACGATGACGTTGAAAATATTGTCCTCCATCCCCATGGTATGGACGCGAGACTCAAGATTCGCCTTGACCTTGTTCTCATATCCGGAATAGGTATGGATCACATACCATTTCTTCTCAGACTCCATCGCGCCTCCAGCCTTCTATTGCAGAATAAGTTTAAACAGTCTTGCAAAAAACGTATCGCATACCCAAATCAGCGCACAGACGACAACGACCGCCACCCCCACGACACCGGTATACGTCACCAGCTCCCTGTGAGTCGGCCATGTCACCTTCTTCATCTCTGCCTTGACCTCGCCCAAGAAACGGAAGAGGTTGAAACCGCCCGAAGAAGACTGCGGCGCTGACGATCTTTCATCTGCCAAAGCATTCACACCCCGTATCATATTGCTGCAAGCCGCAGGGCTTACTTCGTTTCTTTATGCGGCGTATGCTTCTTGCAGAACTTGCAATACTTGTTGAATTCAAGCCGATCGGGATCATTCTTCTTGTTCTTGTTGGTCTGATAGTTGCGGTTCTTGCAAACCGTGCAGGCCAACGTAACGGCGTTGCGCATGTTTCAGCACTCCTTCCCTTCCATAAAATCACTAACATACTTTATCACACTTAATACCGAGTGTCAACAATATGCAAGGAAAAATCCCCGAACTTCCCACCAACATAACAAAAACCCCTCGCGGGGCTTGAAAATGGTGGCGGCACAGAGATTCGAACTCCGGACACTGCGGGTATGAACCGCATGCTCTAGCCAACTGAGCTATGCCGCCGTTATATGGAGCTGATGACCGGGATTGAACCGGTGACCTTATCCTTACCAAGGATACGCTCTGCCGACTGAGCTACATCAGCAAATCGACAACAATAGGATTATACACGATACACCTCGGCTTTGCAAGGGATTTGCGAAAATTTTCTTTTCCCTGACGCGAAAAACCGCAGCGCCATGAAGGCGCTGCGGCAAAAAGAGGAATTGTTCCTTAAAAATCGTCGTCCATGCCCGTCGTGTCGATGCCGAAGATCAACTTGTCGATCGTATGGATGAGCTGATTGATCTCAGGCTTCGAAATCTGGGCGCTTGCGCCAAGGTCATCGCCCTTGCGGCGCATTTCCTCGGAAATTAACGACGAGAATAGGATGAGCGGAATCGGACGCAGACGGTCGTCGTCGCGCACGAGCTTCAGCAGGCGATGTCCGTCCATCTTCGGCATCTCGACGTCGGAGATGATGATGCGCACCTTCTCGGAAATCTGCTCAGGCTCCGTCTTCTCTGCGATCTCTCTAAGGAAGTTCCACGCATCTTCGCCGTTGCCAAAGTCGCGCACGAACGTATATCCGGCGCCATGCAGCGTATCGACAAGAAGGTCGCGCAGGAGCATCGAGTCCTCCGCCACGACGATGTGCTGCGAGGCACGCCTCTGCTTGATATCTTCCGTCGTATCATCAACCGTCGTGAGTTTCTGGTTGATTTCGGGATTGATCTCCGCCATGATCGTCTCGAAGTCGAGCAGGAGGACGATCTTGCCTTCCATCTTCACGAGACCGACGACGCGCGACTGGTCGCCGACTTCCGGCGCCGGTTCCATGTTCTTCCACGAGATGCGGTGGATGCGCGAAACATTGTCGACGAGGAAGCCCATGTCGTAGCCGTTGATCTCCGTCACGATGATGTTCTGCGAGCGTCCCGCCGTCTGTCCGCTCATGACGCCGAGGCAACGCGGCAGATCGACGAGCGGCACAGCCCTGCCGCGCAGGGTGAAAAGCCCGTTGATGTACGGATGCGCCTGCGGCATCGTCGTCACGGGAAAGTCCGAGGCCTTGATGACCTCGCGCACCTTCGCGACGTTGATGCCGTAATCGACAGCGCCGATGTTGAACTCGATGATTTCAAACTCATTTGTGCCGGTTTCCAGCAAAATGCCCTTCTTCTCGTCTTTTCCTTCTGCCATGAAAAATCCGCCCCCTATTTCATACTTCATAAGACACAATTCGTTAAAAAGGTCTGAAATCCTTCTTTTATTTGCAGGGAATCACGGATTATTTTCGCGCTTCCCCTCGCCCTCCTCAAGCGAAGCTCCGTCTTTAAGAAGCGTCCAGCCGTCCTTCTCCTCGATGTTTCCCGCCTTAAGCAGATGTCCGAGAGCGCGCTTGAATGCCGCCTTGCTGATCTGGAATTTCGCCTTGATGATCTCAGGCGTCGTCTTGTCGCTGTAAGGCATCCTGCCCCTGTGCTCCTCAAGGTAGGCGAGGATGCGCTCAGCATCCGTGACGAGCGCCTTCTCCTTCGGCTCACGCAGGGAGCCGTTGAGTCTGCCGTCCGTGCGCACATAGGTGATGCGCACGGTGACCTCCTCGCCCACGCGCGGCCGCTCGCGCATGTCCTTGTGGGGAACGAACACGATGTAACGTTCGTTCGTGAAAATGAACGCGCCGCTCTCCGTGATGTTGTAGATCGAGCCGGATAGATGGGTGCCAACGCGCACATCTGTCGCGGGCTTCGAAGCGCGCCGCAATTCGTCCTCGACCTCCATCGTCACGGCAAGCCTTCCCGATTTGTCCGTGTAGAGCTTCGCCCAGACGACTTCGCCGATCTGCGGCCTGCCGCGCATTCCCGCATAAGGCAGGAAGATGCCGCGCTCAGCGCCGACATCGAGAAAAGCGCCGTCGCGGCTCACATTGATGACCGTGAGCCGTGCGACCTGCCCTTCCTTCATGCGCGGCGTCCTCATGCTCGCCGTCAGGCGGTGCTTGGGATCGAGGTAGAGGAACACTTCGACCTCTTCTCCGACGGAGAGTTCGCGCGTCTGCTGTGTCTTGTGCAACAGGATGTCGTCCGATGTACTGCCCGTCTCAGCGTCAAGGAACGCGCCGAAGTCGCCGAGACGCGCGACGCGAAGCTTGGCGACCGTACTCGGTCCGTACTTCCTGCGCTTTTCTTCCGCCATCATCTAGTCCTCATAATGCTCGACCGGCGCATCGCTCCATAGCCTTTCCAAAGCATAGAACGCGCGGCTTTCCGCCATGAAAACATGCGCGACACAATCGCCGTAGTCGAGGAGAACCCACTCGCCCTCGCGATAGCCTTCCTTGTGCAGATACGGCTTCTCGTGCTTCTCCAACATCTCATCTTCGATATTGTCGGCGATGGCGCGCACCTGCGTCGCCGTATTCGCCGAGCAGACGATGAAATAGTCCGCCGCTGTCGTGAGCTCCGCCATGCGCATGATGACGATGTCCTGCGCCTTCTTGTCGCTCGCAGCTCTGGCGATCGCCCGACTCATTTCTTCCGGTGTGTTGCTCAAAATCCATGCCTCCTACTGCTCTTCACTTATTATCGTCATTTTCTCCCTCATGCTTTACCAATTCTGGGAATAATTCTTCAATCTTTTGCCCGATCGCCGCGCGGTCCGGCAGCCAATAGCCGTCGTGTTGCACAGTGGGCAGAAGAAGCGTCGTCGGCGGCTCATCGCCGAGGTTCTTCAAGACCTTCGCAAGACGCGCCGAATCGAAAATCTCCGCACTCGTCGTCATGCGGTACTTAAAGATGTCCGCCACATCAGGCAACTTCGGTATCGTGTCGACCTGCAGGAACTTCTCGTAGAGCGCCTTAGCGAAGCGCTGCTGGCGGTGCAGCCTGCCGACCTCGCCGAGTTCCGAGCTGCGGTAGCGCAGATATTTCTGTGCCGTGTCACCGTCTAAGTGTTGAAATCCCTTGGGGATATGGATGGAAAGCCCCGCCTCGGGGTCGTCGTAGTTCATCTCGTCCTCGACGTAGAGGTCGACGCCGCCCAGGACGTCGACGAGATCAGCGAGAGCGTGCGTATCGAGCGTCACATACTGATGGATGGAGACGCCGAGAAGATCCGACAGCGCCTGCACCATCGTCGGAGCGCCACCGTGCGCGTAGAGATCGGTTGCACGTATCTCGCCGCCCTTCTGCGGCAGCTGTACGATCATGTTGGGCGGCACCGTGATGGCACGCAGACGACCCGTCGCATTTTCCATGCTGAGGAGCAGGATCGTGTCGGCGTGCTGCCCTTCCGTACCGTTCTCGTCCGCACCATCGTCAATGCCGAGCACGAGGACGTTCGTGTAGCCGTCAAACTTCGCATCGATGTGACGGTCGCGCTCCTGTCGCCGCTCCTCGTAGCCCTGGTAGACGGCGTCGATCTCCTGATAAATGCTGTGTCCGATGCCGTAGAGAAAGTAGCCTGCGACGGCGAGCACGGCGATGAATATGGTAAGGAAGAACATCAGCACGAGGAAGCGTGCACGCGCGATGCGGCGGCGACGCGCCTGCTCCTTGCGCTTCAAGCGGATGTTTTCCTGCGTGCGGCTCCTCTTTCTCTGCGTCATGGCGCATGACCCTCTTTCGCACGGGCGCGAAGGAGAATTTCGTTGCGTGCCGCCACCGTCGCCGGATGGATGAGCCTTCCGGACTGCAGGACGAATGCGATGGACTGGGAAAGCCCTTCGAGCACCATCGCATCGAGACTCGCCGTGCGCGACAGCGCACGCAGCTCCTCGACCTCAGGATAGTCGCGCTGCGGCTCGATCATGTCAGCGAAGTAGATGATCTTATCGAGCTTCGTCATGCGCTCGCCGCCGACCGTATGGCGCCAGATCGCCTGCTGAATCTCCGCGTCCGTCACGCCGTACAGTTCCTCCGCACGCCTTGCGCCCACGTAGGCATGAAGAAGGAGCGGCATTGCGCGCTCGACCTCGCCGTAGGCAATCGAGCGCCGCGCCGCCTCAGCGGGAAGATCCGCCGTCCGATATTCGCGCGCGCAGTCATGCAGAAGCCCCGCAATACGCGCCTTTTCCACGTCCACGCCGAAGCGCCCGGCGAGCATGGCGGCGGTGTCCGCGACGCCGAGGGAGTGCTCGTAGCGCTTCTTTTGCAGCCGCTGAGCGAGTTCTTCTTTCATCGCCTCGTAATTCATGAATACAGACCTTCTTTATAGATGTAGGCTTCGACCTTTTCGGGCACGAGATAGCGAATCGAGCGCCCCTCCTGCAGGCGGCGCCGGATGTCCGTAGAGGAGATTTCCAGCTCCGGAGCCTGCACGAGTCGTATGCGCGAGAGCGCTTCCTCGCCGAGATGCGTGCGCACCTCGTCCAGGGAGAGCGACGCCCCCTTGCGCCTCGCCGCCACGAAGCGGCAAAGGGAAAAAAGCTCGGCGACGCGATGCCATGTGAGGATGGCGCTGATCTCATCGCCGCCGACAATGAAATAGAAGTCCACGCTCTCGCCATGCGTTTCGACGAGATCACGCAGCGTATCGTAGGAATACGACGGACCCTCGCGCCGCATCTCCACGTCGAGCGCACGGAAGAAGGGATTGCCTTCCACGGCAAGCTGCACGAGACGCAGGCGGTGCGCAGCCGCCGCCACCTTCCGTCCGGGCTTGTGCGGCGGCTGCGCCGCGGGAATGAAGATCACCTCGGAGAGCGCCAGCTCCTCCCGCGCCGCCTCCGCGATGACAAGATGACCGAGATGGATGGGATCGAACGTGCCGCCCATGATGCCGACGCGTTTCTTCTCCTGTGCCACGACCTCACCCCGCTTCCTATGCGACAAATGAATGCGACGAACAGATTCAGCGAGAGTTCCCTTCGTGAATCAGCCGAAGAGAAAGAACGCCACGGCCAGCGCCGCCGCCATGCTCAGGAAGATGACGAGGACGGCACGCACGGCGTCATAGAAATCGTACGCGCCCTTTTCCGTCGCCAGATACTGCCTGATGGCACGCGCATAGCCGAGGAGGCGCTTCATTCGCGCACCTGTCCTTCGCCGTAGATCAGATACTTCATCGAAGTCAGCTCCAGAAGTCCCATGGGGCCGCGCGCGTGCAGCTTCTGCGTGCTGATGCCGATCTCCGCACCGAAGCCGAACTCGCCGCCGTCTGTGAAGCGCGTCGAAGCGTTGACGTAGACCGCCGCCGCATCGACTTCCGCCTGAAAGCGATGCGCATGTTTGACGTCATTCGTGACGATCGTCTCCGAATGACCCGTATTGTAGCGGTTGATGTGTACGATGGCTTCTTCTAGATCACGCACGACCTTGACGGAGAGGATGAGATCGCCGTACTCCGTCAACCAATCCTCCTCCTGCGCCTCCTTGAGCGAAGTGCAGACGGCACGCGCCTTTTCACAGCCGCGCAGCTCGACGCCCGCCGCTTCCATCGCCCGCACGAGACGCGGCAGGAATTCCTCGGCGATGCTTTCGTGCACGAGCAGTGTTTCCATCGCATTGCAGACCGACGGGCGCGAAACCTTCGCATTCAGAGCGATTTTCTCCGCCATGGCAAGGTCGGCGCTCTCGTCGACGAAAGTGTGGCAGACGCCGCTGCCCGTCTCAATGACAGGCACCGTGCTTCCCTGCACGACGGCGCGGATGAGACCCGCCCCGCCGCGCGGAATCACGACATCCAAGAGGCCGTCGAGGTGCAGCATCGCCTCGACGCCCTGCCGGTCGGCCGAGTCGATGAAGCCGATCGCGCCCGCAGGCACTCCCGCCTCCTGCGCCGCCTGCGCGAGAAGCGATGCAATCGCCGTATTCGAACGGATCGCGTCTGCGCCGCCGCGCAGCAGCACGGCGTTGCCCGATTTCAGGCAAAGCCCCGCCGCATCCGACGTCACATTGGGACGCGCCTCGTAGATGATGCCGACGACGCCGAGCGGCACGCGCACGCGACGGATTTCAAGCCCGTTGGGGCGCACCGTCGAGAAGTCGCCGCGCCCGATGGGATCGGCAAGAGCCGCCGTCTCGCGCAGTCCCTGCGCCATCGCGTGAATACGGCTCTCATCAAGCATAAGGCGGTCGAGGTAGGAGCGCTTGATCGCCTTCTTCATGCGCGCCTCTTCGAGATCTTCGGCGTTCGCATCCAAGATGAGACGCACCCGCTTTTCGAGCATATCCGCCATGGCATGAAGCGCCCTATTCTTGTCCTCAGGCTTCATGACTGCCAGAAGTCTCGACGCCTCCTTCGCCGCCTGTGCCTTTTCCTTGACCAACGCCTCAATGTCCATGATGAACCCCTCCCCATACTGAAGCCCCGACGCTATGCGGGGCTTCAGACCATCAGAACCATATTATCGCGATGGATGACCTCCTCGTGGATCTCGCCCTCGATGAGTCCTGCGAAATCGCGGCTCTTGCGCCCTGCAATCTTCTCGATCTGCTGCGCACTGTAATTGACGATGCCGCGCGCAATCTCCTGCTGACGCGCTGACAGCACGCGCACCGTCGTACCCGCCGCGAAGCCGCCCTCGACGGCGCGGATGCCCACTGCCAGAAGGCTTGAGCCATGCGTGCGCATCGCCTCCTCGCAGCCCTCGTCGACGATGACGTCGCCCGCGATGCGCTTGCCGAAGGCGAGCCAGCTCTTTCTGACTCGAAGATGCGACTCCTTCGCCGGGAATACCGTGCCCACAGACTCACCCGCAAGGACAGCGGAAATCACGTCATCCTTCGCACTCGGAGCGATGACAAACGTCGCGCCCGCATTCACGGCGATCTTCGCCGCCTCGATCTTCGTCGCCATGCCGCCCGTGCCGAAGGAAGAGCCGGCACCGCCCGCCATGCGCTCAATCTCTGGGGTGATCTCCGCGACCTCAGGAATCAATCGTGCTGTCTTGTCTTCCTGCGGATTTGCCGTGTAAAGCCCGTCAATATCCGAAAGAATGAGCAAGGCGTCGGCGTCGATAAGCGTCGCGACCGTCGCCGACAGCGTGTCATTGTCGCCGATCTTGATCTCGTCGACGGCGACGACATCGTTCTCGTTGATGACGGGCACGGCGCCCATGGCAAGAAGCTCCAGGAGCGCGTTGCGCGAATTGGCGTACTGGTGGTGACGCGCGGCATTCTCCTTCGTCAGGAGCACCTGCGCCGCCGTCTGTCCGTAGTCGGCAAAAAACTTTTTATAAAGCGTCATGAGGCTCGACTGCCCGATGGCCGCCAAGGCCTGGCGTGCGGGAATCTCCGCCGGCTTCTTCTGCAGGCCGATGCTGTCCATGCCGATGGCGATGGCGCCCGAGCTCACGAGAACCATCTCGCGCCCCGCGTTCTTGAGGTCGGCAATCTCGCGCACGAGGCGATCCATGCGCCGAAAGTCAGGCTTTCCCGAAGTGCGCACGAGCGTGCTCGTACCGACCTTGACGACGATGCGCTTCGCCTCGCGCAGACGTTCGCGTGCATTCATACATCATGCCTCCCTCGAAGAACCGCTGATACGTTCAGCCGCCTGTCTTCACACATTTGCGCTTCCCTTTTTACCGCTACTCGCGGTACTCGAACTCCATATCGCCGATATGAACCGTCATGCCTTCCTTGATGCCGCGCTCCTTCAAGAGCGCGTCGATCTTCTTCATGCGCCATATATACTGGAAGCGGCGCACCGCCTCGTCGTTGCCGAAGTTCGTCATGGCGACGAGTTTTTCCAACGCCTTGTTCGAGACGATGAAATCGGCGCGGTCGTTGCGCGTGATCGTCACGGCGTCCTCCTCTGCCGTTTCAAAGGACGCATCGTAGACGCGCACCTCTTCCGCCTTCTCCTGCGGCTCTTCCTTCAAGGTTTCGAGCGTCTCGCCCACATAGTCGATGAGTTCCTTCAAGCCTTGATGCGCGACCGCTGAAACGGCGAAGATGCGAATGCCCTCCTTCTTTGCGAGGGCTTCCAGACGAGGCAGATTCTCAGCCGCTTCGGGCAAGTCCATCTTGTTAGCGACGAGGATCTGCGTGCGCGAGGCGATCTTCTCACTGTACTTCTTGAGCTCCGCATTGATGCGGTAGTAATCCTCGACAGGATCGCGCCCCTCGATGCCGGAAGCATCGACAAGATGCAGGATGAGACGCGTGCGCTCGACATGGCGCAGGAAGTCGTGCCCGAGGCCCGCACCGTCCGCCGCGCCCTCGATGAGTCCCGGGATGTCCGCAATGACGAAATTCTTCTCGTAGTCCGTCTGCACAACGCCGAGCACGGGCACGAGCGTCGTGAAGTGGTAAGCGGCAACCTCGGGACGCGCCGCCGAAACCGCCGTGATGAGGCTCGACTTGCCGACGCTCGGATAGCCGACGAGTCCGACATCGGCGAGCAGCTTGAGCTCCAACAGAAGCTCCTTGCTCTCTCCCGGTTCGCCAAGCTCCGCAAACGTTGGCGCACGGTTCGCCGGATTGGAGAAGCGTGCATTGCCGCGCCCGCCACGCCCCGCCTTCGCAATGACGGCCTCTTGACCGACCTCCGTGAGATCGGCGAGCACCGCGCCCGTCGCCGCATCCTTGACGAGCGTTCCCGGCGGCACCTTGATGTAGCACGGTTCGGCGTTCGCGCCCGTCATATTCTTGATGTCCCCGTTGCCGCCGTCCTTGCCCTTGAACTTCCGATGATAGCGGAAATCGAGCAAGGTGTTCATATTGCGGTCGACGACGAAGACGATATCCGCACCGCGGCCGCCGTCACCGCCCGAAGGACCGCCCTTGGGAATGAACTTCTCGCGGCGGAACGCCGACTTTCCCTTGCCGCCGTCCCCTGCCTTCACGCTGATCTTCGCGCGATCGATAAACTGCATCGCTGCCTCCTTTCAAGAATGCCCTCGACGTCGTCCCTGCGCCCTTGATGCACATGCCTCAGCGCCGCAAAACCTGCGGCGCTGGAGCATGAGCGCCAAGCGCCCCGATCCTCAGATAGAAAAAGATACCTGCGTCGCAAAAGGCGCAGGTACTCTTTCTTGCAACATATTTAAGGAAGCGCCAATAAACTCAGCACCTCCTTAAGCCTTAAGCCGTCGGATAAACGCTGACCTGGCGGTTGTAGCGACCCTTGCGCTCAAAAGCGACCTTGCCCGCCACCTTGGCGAAAAGCGTATCGTCCTTGCCGATGCCCACGTTGTGACCCGGATGGAAATGCGTGCCGCGCTGACGCACGAGAATGCTGCCCGCCGTCACCACCGTGCCCGCGTGCTCCTTTACGCCGAGGCGCTTGGACTCGCTGTCACGGCCGTTGCGCGTGCTGCTCACGCCCTTCTTATGCGCGAAAAGCTGCAAATCAAACTTAAACATGGATCTCACCTCTCTTTGTATGAAATCTTTACGGCGTCGGGCTCGATCTTTTCGATCTCCTCCAACCCCAACCGCATTGTTTCCAACACAGCTTCGGTGAAATCGTCGGGCGCTTCCTTGAGCTTCAGGAAAAAGTCCCCGCTCGCGACACGATAGCTTACCTCGCGATGCAGATGCTTTCCTATGCCGAGAAGAGCTGTCTGCACGATGGAGGAAACTCCCGCACAGACGATGTCGGCGCCATATTCGCCGTTGTGCCCCTTGACCCGGCAGCCCGATATTTTCCCGTCTTGACGCTCGATCTCGATCTCGATCATCAAGCTTCAATCTTTTCGATAACGACCTTCGTGAAAGGCTGACGATGACCCTGACGACGACGGTAGTTCGACTTCGCTTTGTACTTGAAGACGAGAATCTTCTTGTCCTTGCCCTGCGCCTGAACCTTGCCCGTCACCTTCGCGCCCTCGACGAGCGGACGGCCAACCTTGACGGTATCGCCGTCAACAACCGTCAGAACCTCATCGAACGTCACGCCCTCGCCCTCTTCAGCGCTGAGCTTCTCGATGCGGATGACATCACCCTCGGCAACGCGGTACTGCTTGCCTCCGGTCTTGATAATAGCGTACATGAAAACACCTCCCTGCGTGTTACTCGCCGACTACGGTACGGCAAAGCCGTTTCAAAACCTCGCCGAGCGGTTGAAAAATGTTACGCGAAAGACGCACACATTTACCGTAAAATAATATCATAGGAGACGGGAAAAGTCAAACGCTTTAGATGACCAGACCCTAGGGAGATTCATCGGGAAATTTACAACAAGGAAAAAGATGCCGCCTGCTGCAAAAACATGCAGCAAACGACACCTTGCAACGATGAACTTCATCTATACTTCTTATATTTCTGCTCCAATTCCTGCTGCTTCTTAATCGTGGCAATCTGCGTCTCCAAAGCAGCAATCTGGCTCTTGTACTCCGCCTCGGTCTTCGTATTTCCTCCGCTGATAACATTTCCGGTCTTAGCTGCAGCAAGCTTGCGACGCAGCCTTTGAATGCGATCACGAAGGATATCGATCTGTGCATCAAAATAACTTCTGCCGCTCCGTTCATTGGCTCCCGTCAGATACGGAACTTCCGCATCACTCTTATCGAACAGCTCGTCAGCAAATTCACTCAGTCTGCGATCCTTTATCCAATGGAGACTATTCTCCCAGAAGAAGTCCTTCACTGAACGATGATTCTCATACGTATCGGTCAAACCGCGATCATAGCGGAATTCATTCCAAAAATCAAGCGCTGTCTTTCCCTCTTCTAAAGAGTCATACCCCCCTTTGCTCGCGCTTACACTCGGCGGTTGACCCACTGTGTTGTAAAGCCATCTTCTATGCTCTACAGAATCAATCAGCCCTCCTTTTGTGCCGCGCATCATCACCTGCCAATCGGCTTCCAACTGCTTATCTCCTGTTTGCAAGACAGCTTCATGAAGTTCATCAAACGTTGCATACTTCCCACGGACGGCATCTTCCCAGATATCGATATGCTCCTGATGCTTCGCCATAAACTGAAACGTGGTATTTCCCATTTTACAAAGCTTATCGCCAAAATAGCGATAAATTGCCAGACTACCATTGCCACCACGCGTTGTAACCGTGACGCCCGTATCCCGGCGCATCTTGTCGGCAAACTCAAACATATCCTCATCGTAGACATCGAATTTCCGATAGGTTTTCTCCCAACGATACGCCTCTGCCGCCGCCATCAACTCGTCGACATCCTTCTGGCTTTTCGTTCCCCCCTGCCCCATCATCTTGCTGTAGGCGCTCGAAAGCTGAAAATCGTCCCAAAATTCCCGTGCATAGGAAAGATTCTTCGCATACTCATCATGTCCAGCGTAGTGGGCAAACGAACGATGACAAATATACGATTCATCGAGAATATAGTCATCCGCCAAAGCAGTGCGATAATACGTCTGTTGTGCCTGCCCATAGACATGATTAGCGACAGCAAGAGCATCATCAAATGTATCGTAGAGCTTGTCCCAACCAAGCTCTACCGTGCAGGCAGGAGTTTTCTGATGCGTTGAACGCACGCTGGCGCGCAGGCGCGGATCGTCCGCGACCCAGTATGAGGTTTTTCCCGTCTGCATATTACAAGACCAGCGAACTCGTGTATATGCCTGTTTCCATGCCCCCACATCAAAGCAAGTCATGTCAATTCCCTCCCTGGCAAACGAACCCTTTCGTCTTTTTTATCGAATAATCTCTTTTTTTCTTAAACACACCTATTATTATAAGCCGAGAAACGGAAAATACTGGAAGGCGCTGACAAGTTCAGCACCCATCTTCGCACATCCGCGCTGTCCTCTCGTCGTCAACAGCTCCTTGATATAGCCCCTCGTCCGCAATGCAGCGCACCACGTTAAAAGCCCTTCCGCCGAAACGGAAGGGCTTTTGCTATGCAGTTGATCGAAACATCAGTCGCGTCCAAACTTGTCCTTCAAGATGACGTCGTGCGAGCCGCCCTCGACGATGCTCGTCGAGGAGACGAGCGTGATCTTCGCCTTGTCGCGCAGCTCACTGAGGTTGAGCGCACCGCAGTTGCACATCGTCGAGCGGATCTTGCTCAGCGAGATGTGGATGTTGTCGCGCAGGGAACCAGCATAGGGAACGTAGGAGTCGACGCCCTCCTCAAACGACAGCTTGCGGTCGCCGCCGAGGTCGTAGCGCTGCCAGTTGCGCGCGCGGTTCGAGCCTTCACCCCAATATTCCTTGTAGTAGGTGCCGTTGACCTTGACCTTGTCCGTCGGGCTCTCGTCGAAGCGCGAGAAGTAGCGGCCGAGCATCATGAAGTCCGCGCCCATCGCCAAGGCGAGCGTCATGTGATAGTCGTGCACGATGCCGCCGTCCGAGCAAACGGGGATGTAGACGCCCGTCTCCTTGAAATACTCGTCACGCGCGCGGCAGACGTCGATGACCGCCGTAGCCTGACCGCGGCCGATTCCTTTCGTCTCGCGCGTGATGCAGATCGAGCCGCCGCCGATGCCGACCTTGACGAAGTCTGCGCCCGCATCCGCGAGGAAGCGGAAGCCTTCGCCGTCAACGACATTGCCCGCACCGACCTTGACATCCTCGCCGAATTCCTTGTGGATGTACTCAAGCGTCTTCTTCTGCCACTCCGAATATCCCTCGGAAGAGTCGATGCAAAGGACGTCCGCACCCGCCTCAAGGAGCGCCGGCACGCGCTCGGCGTAGTCGCGCGTGTTGATGCCCGCGCCGACGATATAGCGCTTGCGCTCGTCGATCAGCTCAAGCTCATTCTCCTTATTGTCCGTGTAGTCCTTGCGGAACACCATGTAGCGCAGGCGCTGGTTCTCGTCAATGAGCGGCAGCATGTTGAGCTTGTGCTCCCAGATGAGATCGTTCGCCTGCGGCAGCGTGAGATTGGCATCTGCGTAAATGAGGCGTTCGAACGGCGTCATGAAGTCCTTGACGGGCGTGTCGAAGCTCATGCGCGTCACGCGGTAGTCGCGGCTCGTGACGATGCCGACGAGCTTGCCGTTCGGCGTGCCGTCCTCCGTGACCGCCATCGTCGAATGTCCCGTCGCGTCCTTGAGCGCCAAGACCTCGCCGAGCGTCGTCGTCGGCTTGATGTTCGAATCGCTGCTCACGAAGCCCGACTTATAGTTCTTGACGCGAGAGATCATCGCCGCTTCCTGCTCGGGCGTCTGCGAACCGTAGATGAAGGACACGCCGCCCTCGCGCGCCAAAGCGATCGCCATCGTGTCGTTCGATACCGCCTGCATGATCGCCGAGGTCATCGGAATGTTCATCTTGATCTTCGGCTCTTCTCCGCGACGGAACTTCACGAGCGGCGTCTGAAGCGAGACATTCGCCGGAACGCACTGCTCCGAGGAGTACCCGGGCACGAGCAAGTATTCACCAAAGGTATGCGACGGCTCTGTGAAATAATATGCCATTTTAACCCCTCATTTCTTCTAGCATCATTCGACCGTGACGGACTTCGCGAGGTTGCGCGGCTTGTCCACGTCGCAGCCGCGCGTGATGGCAGCGAAGTAGGCAAGCAGCTGCAGCGGCACGACCGTCAAGAGAGGAATCAGAAGCTCATCCGTCTCGGGCACGTGGATGACGTGATCGACGTACTTTTCGAGTTCCGTATCGCCCTCGGCGGCAATGCCGATGACAACGGCGTCACGCGCCTTGACTTCCTTGATGTTCGACAAGGTCTTCTCATAGACGCTCTTCTGCGTCGCGAGCGCGATGACGGGCACGCCCTCGACGATGAGCGCAAGCGTGCCGTGCTTGAGCTCGCCCGCCGCATAGGCCTCGGCGTGAATATAGGAAATCTCCTTGAGCTTCAGCGAGCCTTCAAGCGCCACATGATAGTCGAGACCGCGTCCGATGAAGAAGACGTCCTCGTTGAAGCCGTACTGCTTCGCAAACGTCTTGATCGGCTCGACGTCGCTCAGCGTCTCGCTGATCTGCGCGGGAATCTTTGTAAGTCCCTCGATCAAAGCCTCGCTGCGCTCCTTCGCTAGCGTTCCCTTGAGATCTGCCATGTAGACGGCGAGCATGAACATCAAGATGAGCTGCGTCGTGTACGCTTTCGTCGAGGCAACGGCGATCTCAGGTCCCGCCCAGGTGTAGAGCACCTGCGTGGCCTCACGCGCGATGGACGAGCCGACGACGTTCGTGACGGCGAGGCTCTTCGCACCGAGACGCTTGGCTTCCTTCAAGGCAGCGAGCGTGTCGCTCGTCTCACCCGACTGGCTGACGACAATCATCAGGGTGTTCTCGTCGATGATCGGCGAACGGTAGCGGAACTCCGACGCAACGTCGACCTCGACGGGGATGCGCGCGAGCTTCTCGATGTAGTACTTGCCGACAAGACCCGCATGATACGCCGTGCCGCAGGCGACGATGTAAACCTTATTGAACGAGTCGAGGAATTCGCGGCTCCAGCGCAGCTCGTCCATGACGATATGCTTGCCGTCCTTGGCAATGCGCGGCGACATCGTGTCGCGTACGGCCTTCGGCTGCTCGTGAATCTCCTTGAGCATGAAGTGCTCGTAGCCGCCCTTTTCCGCCGCCTCGGCGTTCCAGTTGACCTCGAAGACCTTCTTCGTCACGACTTCGCCGCGGCGATTCGTGATATGCACGCCGTCCGCCTTGACGACCGCCATCTCACCGTCATTGACGATGTAGGTGCGCCGCGTGCGCGCGATGATCGCGGGGATGTCGGACGCGATGAAATTCTCCCCTTCGCCGAGACCGATGACAAGCGGATTGTCCTGCTTCGTGCAGATCAGGCGGTCGGGATGCTCGCGCGACATGAATACGAGAGCGTAAGATCCTTCGATACGAGAAAGCACCTCGCGCACCGAGGCCTCGAAGTCGCCGTTGTAGACTTCCTCCAACAGGTGTGCGACGACCTCTGTATCCGTCTCCGACTTGAAGGAATGACCTTTTTCAATCAAATCTTCCTTCAGCGACATATAGTTTTCGATGATGCCGTTGTGCACAACGGCGAAATTTCCCGCGCAGTCTGTATGCGGATGTGCGTTGCTGTCCGACGGACGTCCATGCGTCGCCCAACGCGTATGACCGATGCCGATATGACCTGCCGGCTCATTTCCTTCGATGATTCGCTTGAGTTCGGCAAGACGCCCCACGCATTTTTCCACGCGGATCTTATCCTCGTTCAAGACGGCGATGCCCGACGAATCATAGCCGCGATACTCAAGCTTCGTCAGCCCCTCGATGAGAAACGGCGTCGCCTGACGCTTGCCGACATAACCAACGATTCCACACATAGGCAAAAACCTCCTAAGTTTCCGGCAGGCAAAACGCCTGCCATTCCATATTCATTTCTGTTCCTGCCCATCTTATGAACTGCCTTGTCCCCCTCGTCACCAAGGGGCTTTGCAGCTTTTTACGACCGATGCAGCCGAGAGGCATCCGCTGAATGTTCGACAACCTCTTCCTCGTCCCCTTGCAGTACGCTCCTGCAAGGTCTCGCGCTAAGGCATACGCCTTTTCCGTTCTCCCATGCTCCTTCCCATCACCGCGGCCGACAGGCAGACCGCTCATATTCAGCGCATGAAAGCATTTTTTCACGCACCGCATGATGTATATTTTTGCTATTTTAGTTTATCTGCCCTGATTTGTCAATAGGATTCACGCGCCCTCTTTTGCTGCTCGTGATGCACCGTTTCTTTAGGAAGCACTGATAAATTCAGCCACCCATCTTCGCACATCTGGGCGACCTCATTTTATCAGCGCTTCCTTTACATTTCATGAGGAACGTAGACAAAACATCTGCCTCCCTTTATAATAGAAGAAAGTCGCAGCTTGTCTGCGCCTTGGTTCATCAACTACAGCAAAGGAGCTGATCTCTTGAACAATCCCATGTTATCCAAAGTGAGCAGAGCAACGGACGCCGTCTTTTCGGGCGAAGCCGCAAGCTACAGCGGCATCGCCATAAAGAGCACGGGACTTGTCCTCATCGTCGCGGCATCTGCCGTCATCACTTGGCTCACGGGCTATGCAACGCCGACGACGACGATGGTCACCGCCGTCATGGGGCTTATCACGGCCTTGATCGTTTCCTTCAAGCCCGGCACGGCGGGGCTTCTCGCACCGCTCTACGCGATCCTAGAAGGCATGTGCCTCGCGTGCCTATCCGTGACGCTTGCGTTCATCTCGCCGAGCATACTCGTCAATGCCGTCATGCTGACCTTCGGCATCGCCATCGCCGCCGGACTCGTCTACGCGCGCGGCCTCGTGACGGTCAACTCGAAGTTCATGCGCATCACGATGATCGCTCTGACGGGCGTCGTCCTCACGTACATTGCGGAAATGGTGCTCGGCTTCTTCGGCATCCACTTCCCCATGCTGCACGACGGCGGCATCGTCGCCATCGCCATCGAGCTCGTCATCATCGGCGTCGCGACGCTGTGCCTTTTCATGGACTATGAGCTCATCAACCGCAGCGTGCAGGAAGGCCTGCCGAAAGACTACGAATGGTACTGCGCCTTCTCGCTGCTCGTGACCCTCATCTGGCTCTACGTCGAGATTCTCGATTTGCTGCGTATGCTATCGGGAAGAGACTGAACGCAAAGCAAAGCCCGCCTATTCCTCCAATACTTATCGAAGTGGGGAATGGGCGGGCTTTTTCGCATTTTCTCAAAACAATCCGCCACTCTTTGTCGACACTGGATAGAATGGCGTTTCGATGATATAATAAAGGCAAAGAAGGTGACATTGCATCATGCAGCAGAACGAAGACCTCCCGTCGGAATATCATGCGTCTGATTATCGAAATCCGACGTATGATCAACATGCCAAACGCCTGCTTGCACAAAGAACTATCATGGCACGCCTCCTCAAACGAACCGTGCCGGAATTCAAAGAAGCGACGATTTCCGATATTGCTGAAAAATATATTGAAGGCACACCGCAGATCAGTGAGATTCCTATTGACAGGGATATGACCAATGCGGTTGGAAACACCCCGCGCTCCCCAAAAGAGTTTCTCAGTTCCGCTACGGAAAATATCGGCATCACGGAAGGCTGGATTCGTTTTGACATCCTCTTTCATGCGCGTGTTCCGAAATCGGGCGAGCTCATCACCCTGATCATCAACGTCGAAGCACAACGAACTCAACGAAGCTCCAAACTCGGCTATGCACTCTTGAAACGAGCCATTTACTATGCGAGTCGTTTGATTTCATCTCAGAAAGAAACCGAGTTTACAGGCTCATCCTACGATGACCTCAAAAAGGTCTACAGCATCTGGCTTTGCATGGATTCGCCCGATGGCAAAAGCTCCATCAATCGCTACGATCTCAATGAGCATCATATTCTTCATGAATATAAGGCCAATCACGCGGATTATGACCTGATCAGCATCATCACAATCTATCTCGGCGAAGAGCAGCCACCCGATGAAGATTGGCTCATCCGCTTCTTACGTCTGCTGTTCAAAGACACACGAACACCAGCGATGAGAAAGAAGCAACTTCTGAAAGATGAATTCGATATGGATACAACTACAGATATAGAAGAGGAGATGAAAACGATGTGCAATTTGAGTACAGGCATCTATGAACAAGGCATGGAGCGTGGCATTGCCCAAGGCATGGAACGCGGTATCGCCCAAGGCATGGAGCGCGGTGCAGAAAACACCCGCAGAGAAACGGCTCTTTCCATGCTCAAAGAAGGCCTTCCCGTCGATATGGTTGCACGTATCACAAACTTGTCGATCGAAGAAATCAAAGCCTTGCACCAAAAGATGCCCAATTTGAATTGAAAAACATCGCCAACCATCGGCGAAGCAATAAAAATCCCGCGCACCTCAAAAGTGCGCGGGATTTTTATTGCCGTTTGCTGATTTTCCATCAGCGCTGAAAATCGCCACTCTTGCCGCCGCTCTTGGCGTCAAGATGCAGCGCGGTGATTTCCATGCGCTTGTCGAGCGCCTTGCACATGTCGTAGATCGTCAAGAGTGCGACGCTCACAGCGTGTAGCGCTTCCATCTCGACGCCCGTGACGCCGCGCGTCTTGACCTCGGCACGCGCTTCGACCGCAGATGCTTCGGGCAGAAGCTCGAAGTCGATGCTCACGCGCGTCAGCGGCAGCGGATGGCACAGCGGGATCGCGTCGCTCGTCTTCTTCGCCGCCATGATGCCGGCGATGCGCGCGACGCCGAGGACGTCGCCCTTCTTTGCCGTTCCGCTCCCAATCGCCTCGTAGACGGCGGGGCTTACGAGGATGCGGCCGCTCGCACGCGCGATGCGTTCCGTTTCCTTCTTTTCGCTGACATCGACCATGTGCGCGTTGCCCGCCGCATCAAAATGCGTCAATTCGTTTACCATGAAACGCACCTCATCCTAGCAACGGATTCCCGAACCCTTGCGGTCGTAGAAGTACCATGTGATGACGATGGTGCTGACCGTGAACGCGATGAGGATGTAGAAGGCGGGAGCGACGACGCCGTAGTTCGCGTAGGCGAAGCCGAAGAGCTTCGGGATGAAGAACGCGCCGTAGGCTCCGATCGCCGCCGTGAAGCCCGTGACGAGCGAGGAGTGGAACGGATTGTTGAAGATGTAAGGAATCATGCGGAAGGAAGCGCCGTTGATGAAACCCGTCGTCAAGAAGAGCAGCAGGAATGCGCCGAAGAACACAGGGAAGCGATGCGCCTCCACGCCGAAGAGCACGAGGAAGCTCGCGCCGAGCATGACGAAGAGCGAGATGAGCGTGACGCGCGAACCGCTGTTCATCTTGTCTGCCAGAAGACCGCCGACGGGACGGATGCCCGCGCCGATGAAGGGGCCGAGGAAAGCGGCATAAGAGAATGGCATCTCGGGGAACTCCTTCGCGACGAGCAGTCCGAGCGCCGCCGAAAAGCCAATGAAGGAGCCGAAGCCGCAGGTGTAGATCCAGCACATGAGCCACGTATGCTTGTTGCCGAAGATGGACATCATGCTCTTGGGGCTTTGCTTCGGCAGCGGCAGGTTGTCCATGAAGAGCCAGACGAGGACGAGCGTCAGCGCCGTCGGAATCGTCCAGAAGTAGCAGACATTCTGCACATACATCATGCCGTCAGGACCCGGCACGCCCTCGCCGAAGAACGAGGAGAGATTCCAGCCCAAGAGGATCGGCGTCGTCAGATAGATGAGCGATACGCCGAGGTTGCCGATGCCCGCATTGATGCCGAGCGCGAATCCCTTGTTCGCCTTGGGGAAGAAGAAGCCGATATTCGCCATCGAAGCGGAGAAGTTTGCGCCCGCGATGCCGATGAAAGACACGAGAAGGACGAACGTCTCATACGACGTTGTGGGATCCTGCAGAGCGCGACCCAAGCCGAAGAGCGGCAGCAGAAGAAGCGCCGTCGTGATGAAAGTGGAGTTCCTGCCGCCAATCAGCCCCGGCAGATACGTGTAAAACAGGCGTCCCGTCGCGCCGACAAGACCGGGCAGCGCCGCGAGCGTGAAAATCTGATCGTCCGAGAAGTTGAAGCCGATAAACTTGAGCTTCGCCGCGATCGTCGCCCAGAGCGTCCACGCAACGAAGCTCAGGACGAGCGCCCAAGTCGAGGTGTAGAGATTCTGCGTCGCGATACGCTTGCCATACTTCTCCCAAAAGCCCGCGTCCTCGGGATTCCAGCATGCAAGGATCTCCTTGCGCGATGGATTGGGACCGAGATTCTTCCATGCCATTTCATCAGCCATTGATTCAACACTCCTCATGAAAACAACTTAAATCTTCTTGCAACGAAAGCCTGCGAATGAGCCGATCGTCATGATGTCGACCTCGCCGTACATCGCCTGAAGCCTTTCCCGCAGGCTCTCCTCCGTCTCGTAGGGCGGCGAGAAGAAGCCGCGCCGCTCGCAGAACTGCTTGACGAAAAAATCGGTGCGCCGGCTCTTGCCGCGCACATACATCGAGCCGGAAAATATGCCGCCGCGCTTTAGGACGCGCTCCGTCTCGCGGTACGCCTTCTCCTTCTCGGGAAACGCGTGAAAGCCGTTGACGGACAATACGAAATCAAAAGTTTCATCCGCATACTGCAAATCGCCGACATCGCCGAGCGCAAAGTCTGTCGCGCCGAGAGAAAAGTTCGCCGCGTGCTTTTTCGCCGCCTCCAGCATCGTCTCCGAAACATCGAGGCAGGTGATCTGCGCCTCCTTCATCTTCTCATAATGCGGAAACGACAGCACGCCCGTGCCGACGGGAACTTCGAGCAGCCTGCCGCGAAAATCTGCGGGGAGTCCGCGATACGCCATCGCCAGAAACTCCGGATAGGAGGCGAAGCCCCAGAGCCAGCGGATGGCAAAGCGCCCCGCCCAACTCGTATTCGTCATCATGCCGTCGTATAGGCGCGCGATATTGCCGAGCTGGCGATACGCGCGCTGCACCTTGCGCTCTTTCTTTTCGATATCATTCATGCACTATGCGCCTCCCTTTCCGCTGTGGCCGCCGTCCCATGCGATTCGACGCAGATCGAATCCTTCCTCCCGCCCCATCAGAAAAAGGACGAGATGTGCGGCATCCTCCATAGCTTCGAGGTCAAGCTGCAAAATCCCTTCCGCCTGCCGCTCATGGCAAGAGGAGAAGAGCGCCGCGACGCGCTCGTCGAGCAGCGGCTCTTCCAGCTCGCGCCAGAGCGACAAGGCGGGAAATACGCCGTGCGAGCGCGTCTCGATGAGCACGAGATCGACGTCCGTCATGCGTGCGGCGGCGACTTCCAGCGAGAGCTTCTCCTGCGTGCGCTCGTAGAGCCAGAAGCCCACAGGCGCAACGACGGCGACGCTCGACGCGCCCGCCGCGCGGAAGCGTCCGCTGTCCTTCGTTCCGTCGTTCAGGACAATGCCGTGCGCATCGCTCTTGACGACGCCGACGCGCACGCCGCGCGAGGTCAAGAGCGGCAGGAGCTTTTCGACAAAGGTTGTCTTGCCTGTGCCCGATGCGGGAGCAACGATGGATACGAGGGGCACGCGGCGCACGAGGTTCGCCGCTCGGCCGCGCGCCAAGCGAAGGGCGGCGGGCGTGTTCACGTTGAAAAACCATGCGCCTGCGCGAACGGGAACTTCAAGCACGGGAAGCGCGGCGGTCGCTCGCCGAAGGCTGCGCTCGCCTGCCACCATAGCTGCAGAGAACACGTGCGCCGTTTCCTTGTGGTAGAGCGCGGCAAGCGGCTCGCACCGTCCTTCGGCGACGGGAACGACAGCTCGTGCCATACGCTCCGCCTTGGGCAGAAGTTCTCTCGCTGCGTCGAAGGAGAAAAAGGGCATATCCGCCGACACGGCGAAGGACCAAGCATGAGAACTCGCCGCAAGGCCGCGCGAAAGCCCCGCCACAGGCCCCTGCCCCGCCGTTTCATCGACGAGAATCCTCGCGCCATAACGGCTTGCCAAGTCCTGCAGGCGCTCGCTCCTTTCTTCGACGCACAGGAAGATTTCTGCAAATCCCGCAGCAGCCGCCTTTTTCAGCAGCCCCTCCAACAGCGGCACGCCGCCGACATCGAGCCAACGCTTGTCCTCGCCCATGCGCCGGCTTCTGCCGCCCGCGACGACGAGAAGCGTCACATCGGCGAGGCTCTGCAGCCTCACTTTCTCGCGCACTCGCTTGCGTCACCGCGCAGGATCTCGATGCCGTGCGCCAACTGCGGCAGGACGAAGCCGAGGCACTCCTCGACCGCCTTGGCGCTGCCTGGCAGATTGACGATCAGCGTGCGCTTGGCGATGCCTGATACGGCGCGGCTCAGCATGGCGCGCGGCGTCACCTGCATCGAGAGGGCGCGCATCGCTTCGGCAATGCCCGGCGCCTCGCGCTCGATGACGGCTCGCGTCGCCTCGGGCGTCACGTCGCGCTCGGAAAAGCCCGTGCCGCCCGTCGTGGCGACGAGCGCGACGCCGAGATCGGCGCATTCCTGCATCTCCTTCGCGAGCGCCTCCTCATCGTCGGGCAAAATCACACGCCGTGCGATGCGATAGCCCGCTTCCTCCAACAGATGCTGCGCCAAGTCGCCGCTCTTGTCCTCGCGCTCGCCGCGCGCCCCCTTGTCGCTCGCCGTGATGACGGCGGCATCAAGCGGCAGCTTGCCCTCGAAAAGGTGCAGCTCGTCGCCGGGCTTCAGTGTGCCGCCGTGCAGCACACGCGCAAAGACGCCCTCGCGCGGCATGATGCAGTCACCGACCGCCGCGTAGATGGCACAGTGTGCATGACACTCCTTGCCGATCTGCGTAATTTCGAAGATGACATCGCCCGCCGCGAGGCGCGTACCGACGGGAAGCTCACGGAAGGAGAAGCCCTCTGCGACGATGTTCTCGCCGAAATCGCCGTGGGAGACCGTCGCACCGCGTGCGCGAAACGCCTCGATCTCCGCCGCGCCCAGAAAGCTCACCTGCCGGTGCCATTTCCCCGCGTGCGCATCGCCGACGATGCCGTGCCCCACATGAAAGAGCGCCTTTTCCAGCGGCTTCTTCTTCGTGCCGCGCCGCTCGCTCGCGGCAATCGTTACAATCTTTCCCAATCCTCACCCTCCGATCTGGTACATGCGCCGCTTCTCCTCGCCCGCGCCGCCCGCCGCTTCAAAGTGATGCTCGCGCGGCTTTTCGGCAATCACCTGCCGCAGCTTCCTGAAGAGAGCCGCGTCATCCGCACCCGTGCGCAGAAGTGTGCGCAGGTTAAGCCCCGCATCCAACGCAAGGCACAGCTTCAGATAGCCCTCCGCCGTCAGCCGCACGCGATTGCACGAGCTGCAGAACTTGTGCTCCAGCGCGTCGATAAAGCCGAGCGCACCGCGAAATCCTGCCGGCCGAAAGCACGTGGCGGGACCGGTGAGCGCTTCTTTGACTACAGGAACGAGCGCACCGAAATATTCCTCCAAGATGCGGCGCACCTCAGCGGTCGGCACGCCCGTCAGCCCCGCCTCCTTCGCCATGCCGATCGGCATGAGCTCGATGAAGCGCACGTCGATCGGGTGCTCCTTCGCGAGGGCGGCGAGCGAAACAAGTTCCGCTTCATTGACTCCCTTAAGCGGCACGCAGTTGAGCTTCGTCTTGAGTCCTGCAGCGAGCGCCGCCTCCATGCCCTGGCGCACGACGGACAGAAGCGAGGCAGAACGGCGCGTGATGTCAGAGAAAGCGTCCTCCGTCAGCGTATCGAGGCTGATGTTCACACCGTTAAGCCCTGCGGCGCGAAGTTCCTCTGCGAGGTCGGCGAGGAGAACGCCGTTCGTCGTCAGAGCGACGCGCTCGATGCCCTCGACCGCCTTGATCTCGCGCACGAGATCGACGATGCCGCGCCGAAGGAGCGGCTCGCCGCCCGTCAGACGCACCTTGCGTATGCCGAGCTGCGCGAGAGCACGCACGACGCGCACGATCTCCTCGAAGGACAGAATATCTTCGTGGGAGAGCTTCTCCACGCCATCTGCCGGCATACAGTAACGGCAGCGCAAATTGCAGCGATCCGTCACGGAAATGCGCACATATTCGATTTTGCGGCGATAGAAATCAAGCATACGACGCCTCTCTTACCATGAATATCCGATAATCATACCCAAAGGGCGCAGACGCATCGGCAGACTCGCAATCAACGTGCAACAACGTCACAACAAGATGACATCGACCTCCGCACCCGCCGCAAGGGGCGGCGAGCCGGCGGGAATATCGACGAGCGCGTTGCAGCCGACGGCGGAGAAGAGCACGCCGGAAGCGTGCTTCTCAGGCAGATGCACCTCGCCCTGCGCATACTGCGCTCGCACGAAGCGCCTGCCGCGGCTCTCCTTGGAAAAGCCGTCCCGCAAGACGGCACGGCAACGCCTCGGCAGGAGTGCGGTTCGCGCCGTCAATTTTGCGAGCACGGGACGCACGAGAAGCTCGAACGTCGCCGAAGCGGCAAACGGATTGCCCGACAGGGCGATGCCGAGCGTGCGGCGCGAGTCGCCCGCCGCCGAAAACGTATAGCCGATTGCGGGCGCTCCAGGCTTCATCAGAACACGCCAGAAAAGGCGCTCGGCATTAAGTTCCTTGACGACGTCGTGCATGATGTCCTTCTTGCCCACGGAAACGCCGCCCGTCGTCAGAACGAGATCGGGCGGCTCGGCAGAACTCACGAGCGCACGCGCAACCTCCTCCGCATCGTCGGGCAGCGCACCGAGGATTTCTGCCTCGAAGCCCATCTCCTTAAGTCTTGCCGTGAGCAGGTAGAGATTGCTGTTGTAGATCTTGCCGGGGCAGAGCGGCTCGCCCGGCTCGACAAGTTCGTCGCCCGTGCTCGCCAAAACGATGCGCACGCGGCGCACGCAGGGAAGACGCTTCCTCCCCTGCCCTGCCAGGACGGCGATGTGCGCCGCCGTCAGACGATCGCCCGCCTTGGCGAGCACGGCGCCTTCTTCCACATCCTCGCCGCGAAAGCAGAAGTTCTCGTGATGCTTGAGCGCATAAGGCACGAGAATTTCCTCGCCCTCCACGCGCACGTCTTCCTGCCGCACGACGGTGTCCGCGCCCTCGGGCATCGCCGCGCCCGTCATCAGACGAAGCGCCTCGCCCGCGCCCACCTTGCCGGCGAAGAAGCTGCCCGCACACTCCTCGCCGATGACGCGAAAGCGCGCGGGAGCGTCCGCCGACGCCCCCTGCGTACAGGCAGCCAAGAGCGCATAGCCGTCGAGCGGCGAGCGGTCAAACGGCGGCTGGTCGAAGGCGGCGCAGCAGTCCTCGGCAAGCCTTCGCCCGAGCGCCGCAAGAAGCGGCACGGGCTCGGCTTCCGACAGCGGAATCTCGCGCACCTCGCCCAAAAGAAGCTCCTGCGCCTTTTCCAATGATATGTCCTGCATCGCTCCACCTACTCCCACTTGCCGAAGGTGCAGCGCGGATAGTGGCACGTCTCGCACGCGAGACACAGCCCGCCGAGTCCAAGGCGGCGGATCTCGCGGCGCGTCACGCGCTCGCCCGCCAAGATGCGCGGCAGCACGATGTCGAAGATCGTCGCCGCACTGTACATGACGCAGCCCGGCAGGCCGAGCACGGGCACCGTGCGCCCGTCGCGCTCGGCATAGGCGAGAAGGAACATCGCACCGGGCAGGACGGGAGCGCCGTACGTCACGACCTCTGCACCCGCAGCGCGAATCGCGGCGGGCGTGCGGTCGTCGGGATCGACGCTCATGCCGCCCGTGCACAGCACCATGTCCATGCCGAGGTCAAGAAGCTCCTCGATCGCCGCCTGCGTGTGCTCCAAGGCGTCGTCAGAAATGCGGTGCTCGTTGACCGAAAGCCCGAAGGCGCGAAGCTTCGCGGCAAGGACAGGCGTGAACGTGTCCTTGATCCTGCCGTGTGCAACCTCCGATCCCGTCGTCACGACACCGACCTTCAGCGAGCGGTACGGCAGAAGCCGAAAGATCGGCTCCTCGCCGACAGCTCGCGCCGCCTCATCCATCAAAGCCTTTTTCACGGCAAGCGGAATCACGCGCATGCCCGCGAGCAGATCGCCCTTCTTGACCGCCATGTACTGCGGCGCACAAGCCACCATGATGTCATCAAAATCGTTGAGCCGATGGAAGCGCTCAACATCGACGGCAAATACGCCGTCATGAAGAGCCCGAAGCTCGATCTTGCCCTCCTTCGGCTCAGAGGCTTCCATTCCCTCGTTCTGACAGAAGCCGCGCAGGATCTCCGCCGCTTCGTTCTCGTGCAGCAGCGTGCCGTCGTTTTCCCAGACGTAGAGATGCTCCTTGCCCAAAGAGAGCAGCACGGGGATGTCCGCCGCCTCGACGACATGCCCCTTGCGAAAGCGTGCACCCTTCCTCACGCCGCGCACGATCTCCGTGATGTCGTGACAGAGGATCTGCCCGACCGCATCTTCCACGGCGATTTCCTGCATCGCCAAGGCGCTCACGAGCGGCTCTCCTTCCTGCGATAGACGATGGGGCTGCGCGTCAGATAGAGGAACGGGAAGCTCAGGCAATGCACGAGACGCGTGAACGGAAAGAGGATTGCCGTCACCATCCACAGCAGCATGTGCGCGCGGAACACGAACGGCACGCCCTCCATCAGCGAAACGTCGGGAGAGAACGCAAGGAGCGAGCGGAACCACGGCGAAATCGTCGCGCGGTAGTCAAAGGCGAAGCCGCCCATAGCGTTCGACAGCGTCCCCGCGCAGCCCGTCAGGATGGCGAGGAAGAGCACGAGGTAGAGCCAGCGATCCATACACGACGTGTTGACCTGCATGTAGTCCTTGCCCAGAAAGCGGCGCTTCAAGAGCAGCAGGAAGCCGAGGAAAAACAGGATGCCCGCCGGTATGCCGCCCGCCAGCGCGATGATGTGATAGAGATGCTCATTGATTCCCGCCGCTTCCGTACAGACCTTTGGGATGAGCACGCCGATGATGTGACCGCCCAAGGCCATGAAGAGGCCGAGGTGGAACATCGGGCCGGCGATCTTCAAATCATTCTTCGAGAGAAATTCGCTCGATTTCGTCGTCCAACCGCGCTCCATCAAGACGTAGCGCGCTATCGTGCCGCCTATGAGCACGGTGAAAGCGATGTAGGGCAGTACGCCCCAAAAGAACTCATTCATGCTGCATCCCCTTCCCATCTCTCCGCCTGCATGAGCACGACGTCCAAAAGAAAAGCATAGGCGAGCTTCGCCTCGATGAAGCGGTCGCGCAGGAGCTTGAGCTTGTCCTTCATCGTGCGAAAGACCTCCGCCGCCTTCTCTTCGGGCAGGGCGGCGGCAAGCTCCAAGAGCGCCGGCAAATAGTCGGGAAGCTCGTTCTGCGTGTCGAAGCCGTTCTTGAGAAACAGCTGCTTGTAGACGTGCATCTCGCTCGCCTGCTTGCCGAAGTCCGTGCGATCCTGCGTCGTCAGATAAAGATTCGTGTTCGGCGAGAACTCGAAAGAGCGCACATATTGCTCTTCGTAAGCCTTATTGCCAAGCTCCTGCGCGTAGTCAAAAAGCTCTTCCAAGACCTCTCGCGCCTGCTTCGTCTCAATCTCTGCCGCCGCGGCGCGGTAGGCGTCGAAATCCTGCCACCACGCCTCGCTCGGGTACTCCAAAAGATATGCCGCGAGCTTCAGCAGCTTCTTGTACTCTTCCATCAGCAACCTCCCGGGCAGACATAGCCCGCGCTGCCCTGCAGCTCACGCAGACGCTCGTGCGTCTCCGCCTGCAGTCCCGCCGGAATGACGACGCGATCCTTGCGCTTGGCGATGGCAAGCAAGCGGTACATCTTCTCGTACTCCGCCTCATGCAGGGAAAGCTCTTCGGGAAGCGACTCTTTCGTTTCCTTGTAGCGCATGACCGTGCGCATTTCCAAGAGCCGCGCGAGCGTATTCTTGACGACGGCGACGTCGCCCGCCGCAAAGAGCTGCGCCAGATATTCGAGCGGAATGCGCATGTCCGCCGCGTCGGGCAGGTAGACATCCGCTTCCACATGCTTCAAAATCGGCGAGAGCGGCGGGATGTACCAGACCATCGGCAGCGTGCGGTACTCAGGGTGAAGCGGCAGAGCGATCTGCCACTGACGGATGATCTTGTCGACGGGCGAACGCTCCGCCGCATGAATCCACGCATCGGAAATGCCCGCCTCACGCGCCGCCTTCTGCACGTCCGGATCGTGCGGATCGAGGAAGATGCCGCGCTCGCTCGCAGGAATATGCGCGGCATTCTCCGTCTTCGCCGCCTCTTCCACCTTGTCCATGTCGTAGAAAATCACGCCCATGTAGCGGATGCGCCCGACGCAGGTGTCGGTGCAGACCGTCGGCAGGCCGTTTTCCAGACGCGGATAGCACAAGACGCACTTCTCCGCCTTGTTCGACTTCCAGTTGTAATAGATCTTCTTGTACGGACAGGCGGGCACGCAGTGACGCCAGCCGCGGCAGACGTCCTGCGAGATGAGGACGACGCCGTCCTCGTCGCGCTTGTAGATCGCGCCCGAAGGACACGCGGCGACGCAGGCGGGATTCAGACAGTGGTTGCAGAGGCGCGGCAGATACTTCATGAAGAGATCGTGAAATTCCAGCTTGATCTTCTCGCCGAGCTTCTTCAAATTGTGATCATTGCGCGCCGACTCGCCGCTCGCGAGATCGTCCTCCCAGTTCGGCCCCCACTTGATCTCCATGCGCTTCTGCGTGATCAAGGAGCGCGGACGCGCCACGGGCTGATGGTTCTTGCGGCCCGAATGGATCAGCGTCTCGTAGTCGTATGTCCACGGCTCGTAATAGTCGTCAAGCTCGGGCTGATCGGGATGGTAGAAGAGCTTCATGAGGCGCACCGCCTTGTTCGCGCCGGAGGCGAGCGAAAGCTCGCCGTCCTTGACCTTCCAGCCGCCCTTCCACTTCTCCTGATCTTCCCAATTCTTCGGGTAGCCGATGCCCGGCTTCGTCTCGACGTTGTTGAAGTACATGTACTCCGCACCCTCGCGGTTCGTCCAGACGTTCTTGCACGTGATCGAGCAAGTATGGCAGCCGAGGCATTTGTCAAGGTTCATGACCATCGCTATCTGCGCTTTAATCCTCAAGCCAATCGACCTCCTTCATCTTGCGCGCGACGACGTAGGCATCGCGCTGGTTGCCCGTCGGGCCGTAGTAATTGAATCCGTAGCTGAACTGCCCGTAGCCGCCGATCATGTGCGTGGGCTTCATCATGATGTGCGTCGGCGTGTTGTGCGTGCCGCCGCGCGTGCCCGAAATCTTCGAGCCGGGCACATTGATGTGGCGATCCTGCGCGTGGTGCATGAATACGACGCCGCGCGGCAGGCGGGGCGAAGTCACGACGCGCGAGGCGACGACGCCGTTGCGGTTGTAAAGCTCGACCCAGTCGTTGTCCTTGACGTCGATGTCGGCGGCGTCCTTCTCGTTGAACCACACAGTCTGCCCGCCGCGGAACAGCGTCAGGAGCTGCTGGCTGTCGAAGTACATGCTGTGCGTGCTCCACTTGTTGTGCGGCGTCAGATAGCGCAGCGTGATCTCCTTGCCCTCGCCGAGCTTCTTCTCGATCGGGCGGTTCTCCAAGATCGGGCGGTACGTCGCCATCGCCTCGCCCCACTCCTGCATGAGCTCGTGATCGACGTAGAAGCACTGGCGTCCTGTCACCGTGCGGAAAGGCACGAGCTCCTCGACGTTCGTCGTGAACGGCGTGTAGCGGCGATTGCGGTTGCTGCCCGTGAACGTCGGCGTCGTGATCGTCTGGCGCGGCTGCACGGCGACCTGATCGAACGTGAAGCGCTCGATCTCGCGGTCCTTGGCAAGCCGCGTGAGATTCGTAAGACCCGTGCGCTTCTCCATCGACTGCCATGCGCGCACGGCGACGGAGCCTTTCGTCGTCGACGAAAGCCCCATGACGGCGTCGGCGGCCTGGCGCGCCTCAAAGATCGACGGCATGCCGTAAGAAACGAAATCCTTGTTTTCAATGACGCCGTTGCGCTTTCGGATCTCCTCGTAGTCTTCCTTCGACTCCCACGAGAGACCATGTGCGCCCATGCCCTTCTCCACGTTGGGGCCGAGCGCGATCCACTTCTCGTAAACCTTCGTATAGTCGCGCTCCACCTTGACGAGATTCGGCATCGTCTTGCCCGGGATCGGCTCGCAGTCGCCCTTCTTCCAGTCGCGAATCCTGCCCTCAGGCTGCGCCGTCTCGCCTTCCGTATCGTGCTGCAGAGGCACGGCGACGACATCTGTGTACGGCTTCATGCCCGCTTCCTTGGCGACGCGCGAGACGGCCTCGGCGAGCGTGCGGAAGATGTCCCAGTCCGTGCGCGCCTCCCACAAGGGATCGACGGCAGGCTGGAACGGATGGACAAACGGATGCATGTCCGTCGAAGAAAGGTCAGTCTTCTCGTACCACGTCGCCGTCGGCAGCACGACGTCGGAATAGAGCGCCGAGCCGGCCATGCGGAAATCGAGGTCGATGAGCAGATCGAGCTTGCCCTCGGCCGCGCCGCCGGGCTTACTGATCTCCTGCTCCTCGCGCCAACGTATCTCCGTCGGACGCGTCGGGCACTTCTCCTCGGCGAAGAGGCCGTTCTTCGTGCCGAGCAGATACTTGAGGAAGTATTCGTGCCCCTTCGACGACGAGGTGATGAGGTTCGCACGCCAAATGAAGAGGTTGCGCGGGAAGTTCTCGGGCGCGTCGGGATCTTCCGCCGAGAAGTTCAGCTCACCCTTCTTGAGGCTTTCAGCGACGAACTTCTTCACGTCCTCGAAATCCTCATGACCCGCTGCCTTCGCCTCGTCGATGATCTTCTGCCCGCTCTTGTTGAACGTCGGGTAGAACGGCAGCCAGCCGAGACGTGCCGCGAGCACGTTGTAGTCGCCGGGGTGGCGGTAGCGCGGCTTGCCCGTCGCCGCGACAATCTCTTGCGTGTCGATCTCGTCGCTCCGCCACTGATCGGTGCCGAAGTAGAAGAACGATGTGCTGTTCTGCAAACGCGCCGCCGGCTGCCAGTCCGTCGCCGTCATGACGCGTGCCCAGCCCTCCGCCGGACGCAGCTTCTCCTGCCCGACGTAATGCGCCCAGCCGCCGCCGTTCCTGCCTTCCGCACCGATGAAGAGCAGGAGGTTCAAGATCGTGCGGTAAATGATGTCGGCGTTGTACCAATGGTTGATGCCCGCGCCCATGATGACCATGGTTCTGCCGTCCGTCTTGATCGAGTTGTCCGCCATCTCACGCGCCGTATGAATGGCAAGCTCAGGCGATATGCCCGTGTACTTCTCCTGCCAATGCGGCGTGTATGGCACATCATCCTCGTAGGACGCAGCCGCCTCGCCGCCAAGGCCGCGATCGATCGCATAGTTCGCCATCGTCAGGTCGTAGACCGTCGTCACGAGGCGCTCGCCCGCCGCCGTCTTAATCTTCTTTACGGGCACCATGCGCTTTAACAGCATTTCCTCGCGCTCCGTGCCGAAGTACGGCAGAGTGACTTCGACCGCGTCATCCTTGATGTCGAGGACGGAAAGACGCGCCTTGATCGCCTCGCCCGTGTCGCTGTCCTCCTCCTTGAGGTTCCACTTCGCCTGACGATCCCAGCGGTCGCCCATCGTGCCGTTCGGCACGACGAGCCTTTCCGTCATCTCATCCACAACGTAGAACTTGAAGTCGGCGTGCTTCTCGCCGGCACGTCCCATGTCCTTCGCATTGAGGAAGCGTCCGGGCAGGAAACTGCCGTCTTCTTTCTCGTCGAGGAGCACGAGGAACGGGAAGTCCGTGAAGCGGCGCACATAGTCGACGAAGAAAGGCACTTCCCTGTCGATGTAATACTCCTTCAGAATGACGTGCCCCATCGCCATGGCGAGGGCGGCATCGCTTCCCGTATGCAGGCTGATCCACGTGTCGGCGACCGTCGTCGACTCCGCGTAGTCGGGCGCGACGGAGACGACCTTCGTGCCCTTGTAGCGCACCTCCGTCAAGAAATGTGCGTCGGGCGTGCGCGTCAGCGGCACGTTCGAGCCCCATGTGATGATGTAGCCCGCATTGTACCAATCGCTCGACTCCGGCACATCCGTCTGGTCGCCCCAGACCTGCGGGCTTGCCGGCGGCAGATCGGCGTACCAGTCGTAGAAGGAAAGCCCCGCGCCGCCCATGAGTTGCATGAAGCGAAGCCCTGCGGCATAGCTGAGCATCGACTTCGCGGGAATGACGGAAAAGCCGAAGTTGCGATCCGGGCCGTACTTTTCCACCGTGTAGAGAAGCGACGAGGCGATGAGTTCCGACACCTCATCCCAATTCGAACGCACGAAGCCGCCCATGCCGCGCGCCGCCTTGTAGCGCTTCTTCTTCGCGGGATCGTCGGCGATGCTGCGCCACGCCTCAAGCGCCGTCTTATGATTCTTTCTCGCCTCGCGCCAAAGCTCAGCGAGATCGCTCCTAAGGTACGGGTACTTGATGCGCAGCGGGCTGTAGAGATACCACGAGAACGAAGCGCCGCGCGGACAGCCGCGAGGCTCGAAGTCCGGCATGTCGGGCGCGGTCTCCGGATAGTCGAGTGCCTGGTTCTCCCAAGCCACGAGGCCGTCCTTCACATAGATGTTCCAGCTGCACGACCCCGTACAGTTCACACCGTGCGTCGAGCGCACCCGCTTGTCGAATGACCAGCGGTCGCGGTACATGTTCTCCCAGTCGCGCCCGCCCTCATGAATCTGTTGGTGGCCGCTCGCCGTCCGCTCCTTCGGGATAAGATAACGGAACTTCTGGAAAATGCTGCTCACTTCTCCATCTCCCTCCTGAGGAAATCTCATTTTCTTAAAGAATACGGATATTTTCATCCGCACTTCTCTAACTTCTCTAATCCGATTTATTATAGCAAAATTTTCTCGGATTTGTCTTGTAACAAATATCACAGATGAAAAATTTTCTATCGAATATGGGATATGCAGTGATAAATATTACTGCAAGTCGCTTTTCTTATGCTATACTAAGATGATATGGTATAATGATTTTCACCGAAGAAAGGAGTTTTTCCATGAAAAAAATCGCCCTTCTCCTCTCGTGCCTCGCCCTCTTCGTTCTCGCGGGCTGCGGCACTGCACCGAGCGCTTCGGACGCGAAGAAAGATCCTGTCGAGCTGCAGGTCTCCGCTGCCGCGAGCTTGACCGACGCGATGAATGAGCTGGCGACCGAGTACGCGAAGGAGCATCCTCAGACGAAGCTCGTCTTCAACTTCGGCAGCAGCGGCGCCCTGCAGCAGGCGATTGAGAACGGCGGCAGCGCCGACCTCTTCTTCTCGGCGGCGCAGAAGCAGATGGATGCGCTCGAAAAGGCGGGACTTCTCGCTGACGGCACGCGCAAGAACCTCCTCGAAAACGAAGTCGTGCTCATCGTTCCCAAGGATGGCGGCAAGGCGATCACCTCCTTTGACGCGCTTGCGACGTCCGCAGCTTCGCGCATCGCTCTCGGCGAGCCGAAGGGCGTTCCCGTCGGCCAGTACACGGAGGAAATCCTCACGAAGCTCGGCATCCTCGACCAGGTGAAGACCAAGGCGGTCTACGGCTCCGACGTGCGCCAAGTTCTCTCGTGGACGGAGACGGGCGACGCGGACTGCGGCGTCGTCTACGCGACGGACGCTGCCGTTTCCGACAAGGTCAAGGTCGCAGCGAAAGCTCCGGCAAGCTCGCACAAGCCCGTCATCTACCCCGCCGCCATCTTGAAGGACACGAAGCACATGGACGAGGCGAAATCCTTCCTCGACTTCGTTTCCTCGGAAAAGGGCATGGCGATTCTTGAAAAGTACGGCTTCAAAGCCGCTGGCAAGTGATGGAGCTTGAAGTCAAAATCCGCAAGAAGCTGCGCGGCTTCGACCTCGCCGTGGAATTTTCCGTGCGCGACGAGGTGCTCGCGCTGCTCGGCGCCTCGGGCTGCGGCAAGAGCATGACCTTGAAGTGCATCGCGGGCATCGAAAAACCCGATGAAGGTCGCATCCTGCTCAACGGGCGCACGCTCTTCGACAGCGAAAAGGGCGTCAACCTCGCGCCGCAGAAGCGCCGCGTCGGCTACCTGTTCCAAGACTACGCCCTGTTTCCCAACATGACCGTCGCCGAGAACATCACGTTTTCGGCGCACGGCACGAAAGAAGAAAAGCGCAAGCTCCTCGAAAGGGAGCTTGCGCGCTTTTCGCTTGCGGGACTCGAAAACTCCTACCCCAAGGAGCTCTCGGGCGGGCAGAAGCAGCGCACGGCGTTCGCGCGCATCCTCGCCTCCGATGCAGAGTTACTGCTGCTCGACGAGCCATTTTCCGCGCTCGACAGCTACCTCAAGTGGCAATTGGAGCTGGAGCTCTTACACCTCTTCGACTCCTACGGACGCGCCGCCGTCCTCGTCTCGCACGACCGCGGCGAAGCCTACCGCCTGGCCGATCGCATCGCCGTCCTGAGCAGCGGCACCCTCGAATCGTTCGGCACGAAGCACGCGCTCTTCGAGCAGCCCGGCACACTCGCGGCGACTCTCCTCACGGGCTGTAAGAACGTCTCCCGCGCACGCCGCACGGCAGAGCATGAGCTCTTCGCCGAGGACTGGCAGATCACGCTGCACTCTGCCGCCCCCGTGCCCGAGAATCTCCGCTACGTCGGCATCCGCGCCCACTTCTTTTCCCTGCGCGAAGAAGCGGCGGAAAACACGCCGCGCATGGAAGCCATGCAGATCATCGAGGATGCTTTTTCCTACCTCGTCATGGCGAAGAAGGCGGATTCGGACGCTGCGCCCGTGCGTTGGGAGATTGAAAAAATCGCTTGGCAAGGGCTGGGGCAGAAAGAATTCTATCTGCATTTTCCCGCCAATCGGCTCATCTTGCTCGAACGATAGGAGGCGCACATGGAATTTTCTCCCTTTTGGATCACCTTGAAGACGGCGACGGTCGCCACCTTCATCTCCTTCTTCCTCGGCATCGCCCTCGCCTACGCCGTCCTCCATCTGAGGCGCTTCCAAGGCATTGCCGACGCCGTCATCACATTGCCCATGGTGCTGCCGCCAACCGTCGTCGGCTTCTTCCTGCTGCTCGTTTTCGGCAGGAAAAGCCCTCTAGGGCAAATGCTTCTCGACTTCGGTATGCCGCTCGTCTTCACATGGAAGGCGACCGTCATCGCCGCCGTCGTCGTCTCGCTGCCCCTCATGTACCGCACGGCGCGCGGCGCCTTCGAGCAGCTCGACAAGAACATTGTCTATGCGGCACGCACGCTCGGCATCTCCGAGTGGCGCATCTTCTGGCGCATCCTCGTGCCGAACGCCAAGCACGGCATCGTTGCGGGACTCGTGCTGACGTTCACGCGTGCGCTCGGCGAGTTCGGCGCGACGATCATGTTCGCAGGCAACGTCCCCGGAACGACGCAGACGATGTCCACAGCGATCTACGCCGCCGTACAGGCGAACGACTACGACCTCGCCTTCCAATGGGCGACGGCTCTCGTCCTCTTCTCCCTCGTCTTCGTCGCCGCCATGAACGCTTGGCTCGCGCGAAGCCGCGGCTAAAAAAATACGGACACAAAAAAAGCTTCCTGCTGCAACGACGTGCAGCAGGAAGCTTTTCTATTTCAAGTTGTTTGCGAAGGGATTGTGCCTTACATCATGCCCGGCATACCGCCGCCCATGCCCGGTGCGCCCATCGGCATCGGAGGCTCCTTCTCCGGCTTGTCCGCCACAAGCGTCTCCGTCGTCAGAACCATCGCCGCGATGCTCGCCGCATTCTGCAGGGCAGAGCGCGTGACCTTCGCCGGGTCGACGATGCCCGCGCCGATCATGTCGACGTACTCGCCCGTCAGAGCGTTGAAGCCCGTGCCATTCGCCGACTTCTTGACGTTCTCGACGACGACGGAACCTTCGAGACCCGCGTTGTTCGCAATCTGGCGAACCGGTTCCTCGATGGCGCGCTTCACGATGTTGATGCCCGTCTGCACGTCGCCCTCGGCGCTCAAAGCGTCAAGCGCAGGCAGGATGTCGACGAACGTCGTGCCGCCGCCGGCGACGATGCCCTCTTCGACCGCCGCACGCGTAGCGTTCAGAGCGTCCTCGATGCGCAGCTTCTTGTCCTTCATCTCGACCTCGGTCGCAGCGCCGATCTCGATGACGGCGACGCCGCCCGCGAGCTTTGCGAGGCGCTCCTGCAGCTTCTCCTTGTCGAAGTCCGAAGTCGTCTCCGCAACCTGCTTCTTGATCTGCTCGACGCGCGCGTCGATCGCAGCCTTGTCGCCGGAGCCGTCGACAATCGTCGTCTCTTCCTTCGATGCGCGAACCTGACGCGCCTGACCGAGATCCTCGATCTCGACGCTGTCGAGCTTCCTGCCGACTTCCTCGGAGATGACCGTGCCGCCCGTCAGGATAGCGATGTCTTCGAGCATCGCCTTGCGGCGGTCGCCGAAGCCCGGAGCCTTGACGGCAAGAGCCTTGAACGTGCCGCGCAGCTTGTTGACGACGAGCGTCGCAAGCGCCTCACCGTCGAGATCCTCGGCGATGATCATCAGTTCCTTGCCCTGCTTTACGACCTTCTCAAGAATCGGCAGGATGTCGGCAATCGCCGAAATCTTGCGATCCGTGATGAGGATGTACGGATTGTCGAGAACGGCTTCCATCTTGTCCGTGTCCGTGACCATGTAGGGGGAGATGTAGCCGCGGTCAAACTGCATGCCCTCGACGACCGAGAGGTTCGTGTCCATGGACTTCGACTCCTCGACCGTGATGACGCCGTCCTTGCCGACCTTCTCCATCGCCTCGGCGATCAGCTCGCCGACTTCCTCATCGCCCGAGGAAATTGCCGCGACCTGCGCGATCGCCGCCTTGCCCTCGACCTTCTTCGAGTTGCTCTTGATCTCATCGACGAGTTTCTTGACCGCCTGGTCGATGCCCTTCTTGAGAATCATCGGGTTCGCGCCCGCAGCGACGTTCCTCATGCCCTCGTGGATCATTGCCTGCGCGAGGAGCGTAGCCGTCGTCGTGCCGTCGCCCGCGATGTCGTTCGTCTTCGTCGCGACTTCCTTGACGAGCTGTGCGCCCATGTTCTCAAACGGATCTTCGAGTTCGATGTCCTTCGCAATCGTCACGCCGTCGTTCGTGATCGTCGGTGCGCCGAACTTCTTGTCGAGAACGACGTTGCGACCCTTAGGCCCAAGCGTGACCTTTACAGCATTTGCCAAAGCGTCGACGCCCTTGCCGAGCGCACGGCGCGCTTCTTCATTGAACAAAACCTGCTTTGCCATGGTAAAACCTCCCAATATCTATCGAATCTATCGAATCTGCGCTCTCTCAGACAAATCTCAGAGAACCGCGAGGATGTCGCTCTCGCGAACGATTAGGTAGTTCTGCTCGTCGACCTTGACTTCAGAACCCGAGTACTTCGAGAAGATAACCTTGTCGCCCGTCTTGACTTCCATCTGCGCACGCGTGCCGTTGTCAAGCATCTTGCCCGTGCCGACTGCGACGACTTCGCCTTCCTGCGGCTTCTCCTTCGCCGTGTCCGGCAGCACGATGCCGCTCGCCGTCTTCATATCGCCTTCCGAAACCTTGATGACAACTCTGTCGCCCAATGGCCTGATCATGTTTATCTTCCTCCCAAATCAACGGAATCGCTGACCAATCAGCTCTTCCTAAATTCTTTTTGTTAGCACTCGCGTTGCTTGAGTGCTAATCACAGTTCTTATATTACTCATTTTTCGACAAATAGTCAAGGACTTTTTTTGATTTTTTGACCTTTTAGGGAGAAATCTACTGAAACCGTTCAAGAAATCACGCCCATGAGCGCAGATCGATTGGCAAATTTTTCTTAATCTCGGCACGCAATGTCCACGAAATGGCGGTTTGTGCGTGTGCTTTGTACCAAAAAGAACGGCCTATTCTTCCCATCATCAAAATGCCGTCAGGCTTCCAAACTGTTCTCATTGAGCAGGAAATCATAGACGCTCATCAGCAGCACGCCCTTTTCATTATAGTGCGGCGCAGGCGTATTCTTCGTGATGATCATACGCTTGAAAAAATCGCCCGTCAGCATCAGCGAGCGCTGCTCCTGCTCCATCTTTGCGGCATCGGGCAACGCGTAGGCGGATTGGATATAGTACCGCTTCGATCCCTTGTTGCAGACGAAATCAATCTCAAGCTGTCTGCGAATGCTGCCGCCCTTTTCATTCCTGTCGTTCTGCACGATGACGCCGACATCCACATTGAAGCCGCGAACCTTCAGTTCATTGAAGATGATATTCTCCATGCTGTGCGTCTCTTCCAACTGTCGGAAATTCAGCCGGGCATTTCTCAGTCCCATGTCTGTAAAGTAATATTTCAAAGGAGTGTCCATATATTTCTTTCCCTTCACATCATAGCGCATGGCGCTGTCGATCAGGAAAGAATCACAGAGATAATCAATATATCGCTTGATCGTGCTGTTGCTGATGCTCTTTTTCTTGACAGATTTGAAAGTCGCCGACAACTTTTCCGGATTCGTCAGCGAGCCGATGGCAGAGGAAAGGATGTTCAAAATATCTTCCAGTTCCGCCTTGTTGCGAATGTTGTGCCTGCCGATAATATCGGAAATATACGTTTCTTCAAAGAGCGATTTCAAAAAAGCGATTTTCTGCTCCGCCGTCGTAAAACTCAGCACGAGCGGCAAACCGCCGTAGAGCATATATTCATTCCAGCCATCCTGCTTCGTACCGTTATAGACTGACATGAACTCTGCAAAGTTCAACGGATACAGGTGAATCTCGTCGCCGCGCCCACGGAACTCCGTGATCACATCCTTCGACAGAAAACGCGCATTGCTGCCCGTCACATAGACGTCCACATTCTTCATGCGAATGAGGCTGTTCAAGACGGCCTCAAATTCGTCCAGAAGCTGCACTTCGTCGAGAAGCACATAATACATGTCATCGCCCGTAATCCGTTCCTGCAAATGCGGGTACAGCACATCAGGATCACGAAACCGCTTGTTTTCAAAAGCATCAAATGCGATCTCGATGATATGCGCCTCATCAATTCCCTCAAAAAGCAGATGTTCCTTGAAAAGACTAAAAAGAAGATACGATTTCCCGCACCGCCGCAAACCCGTCACTACTTTGATCAAACCATTATGCTTTTTGCTGATCAGCGCATCAAGGTAGCGATCTCGTTTTATTTCCATACTCCATGCCTCCCATTGAAGATTTCTGCGGCATTACGCAAAAATCTTCAACAGTATGATGCATCGTCTATTCCTGGCGTGATTCCTCACCCCAGCACCAAGCCCACGGGGCAATGGTCGCTGCCGAAGACCTCGTTGTGGATCGTCGCCTCCTTGATCTTCGGCGCGAGGCGGTCGGAAACGAGGAAGTAGTCGATGCGCCAACCTGCATTCGTCTCACGCGCCTTGCGAAGATACGACCACCATGTATAGATGCCCGTCTTGTCGGGGTAGAGCGCACGGAACGTGTCGGTGAAGCCCGCTTGGAGAAGCTCCGTCATCTTCTCGCGTTCCTCGTCGGTGAAGCCTGCATTCTTGCGGTTCGTCTTGGGATTCTTGAGGTCGATTTCCGTATGCGCCACGTTGAGGTCGCCGCAGACGACGACGGGCTTCTTCGCGTCAAGCGCCAAAAGATAGTCGCGGAACGCCTCCTCCCAAGTCATGCGATAGGCGAGGCGCTCAAGGCCGCGCTGCGAATTTGGCGTGTAAACTGTCACAAAGTAGAGATCGTCGAACTCCAGCGCGATGACGCGTCCCTCGTGATCGTGCTCTTCAATGCCGAGGCCGTAGCTGACGGAAAGCGGCTCGATGCGGCTGAAGACCGCCGTGCCCGAGTAGCCCTTCTTCTCCGCACTGTTCCAATACTGCTTGTAGCCCGTAAGCTCCAAGATTGCCTGCTCCGGCTGCATCTTCGTCTCCTGCACGCCGAAGACGTCGGCGTCGAGCGCCTTGAACGACTGCATGAAGCCCTTGCCGAGGCAAGCGCGCAGACCATTGACATTCCATGATACAAAACGCATGATATTTCCCCCTCAGCCCTGCACGGGATCGCCGACGAAGTAGAGATAGAGGACGACGATGATGCCGAGCACGATGCGATACCAGCCGAACGCCTTGAAATCGTTGTTCTTGATGTAGCGCAGCAGGAACTTGATCGAAAGGATCGACACGACGAACGCCGTCGCCATGCCCACGACGAGGATCAAGATCTCGCTGCCCGTGTAGTGCCAGCCAAACTTGACCATCTTCAAGAGGCTCGCGCCGAACATGACGGGAATGGCGAGGAAGAACGTGAATTCCGCCGCCACATAGCGCGACGTGCCGAAGAGGATGCCGCCCAAGATCGTCGCGCCCGAGCGCGACGTGCCCGGCACGAGAGACAGCACCTGAAAGAGGCCGATGATGAACGCCGTCTTATAGTCGAGCCGCTCGATCTCGCGCACGCGCGGCGTGCGACGCTTATTGTACGTCTCGACGACGAGGAACATGATGCCGTAGAAGATCAAGGTCGCCGCGACGACAGGCGCCGTCATGAAGTGCTCTTCCATGAACTTGTTGAACAAGAGTCCGATGACCGCCGCCGGCACGCAGGCAAGGATGACCTTGTACCAGAGCTGCCACGTAGCGCGCTTCTCCCAGCTTGACTTCCAGCTTGAAAACGGATTGAGCTTCTCAAAGTTCAGCACGACGACGGCAAGGATGGCGCCGAGCTGTATGACGACGAGGAACATGTCCATAAAGGACTTCGACACGTCGAGCTTGATGAACTCATCGACAAGGATCATATGCCCCGTGCTGCTGATCGGCAGCCACTCCGTCAGCCCTTCGACAATGCCCAGAACAACCGTTTTCAAAAGCTCCATAATACTTAAATCCACACAGAATCCCCCTAATTCTCCTTATGAGATATTGAACGGGAACATTATACCACAGTTGCTGCGTCGTTGGAACAAAAAGGATTGCACTTTCCATTCGCAAACTTCTGAAATCACTGCCCGCCCATGAATCCTTGAATTATAAAAGATAATAAATATTATTTGTGAATCCGTACCATTTGTGCTATAATGGGAGCGATGAATTTGCGGGCAGAGTTCCCGCCCCTATATCGCAAAGGAGGATTTTTCATGCACAAGATGTTGAACCAGCTTCTTTCCGACCTCGTCGTCGAATATCACAAACTTCAGCACTACCACTGGTACGTCAAGGGTCCCGACTTCTTCCCCGTTCACGCGCAGTTGGAAAGCTACTACGACGGCGTGCGCGAAGACATCGACGCCATCGCCGAGAGCCTGCTGCAGATCAACCACGAGCCGCTGTCGTCCCTCAAGGACTTCCTCGCAACCGCGAAGATTGAGGAAGCGAAGCCCGGCTTCGTGACCTCGGACGAGATCCTCGCCGAAGTCGAGAAGGACTTCTCCTATATCTACGAGCAGGTGCGCAGCCTCAAGAAAGCTGCCGACGAGGCGAACCGCTACGTCACTTCCATGCTCATGGACGACCTCATCAAGAAATACGCCAAGTCGCTGTGGATGCTTCGTCAGGCTCGCATGAAGTAAGAGAAACCGCAGCATGAACAGTCAAAAATGGGCGATGCACGGATATGCATCGCCCATTTTTTCATTTCGTGCCACCCTTCAGGTCTTGAACTTGGCAGCCGCCGCATTGAGGTCGTGTGCCATATCGGAGAGACCGCGCGTACTTGCAGCGATCTCTTCTTACGCTTGCACGATCTTGCTGAAGTCAGCGACCTCGCGCAGGAGATCGTCGATCCCCTTCAAGAGACTCAGGCGATTTCTTCGAATTTTCTCGTCGTCTGCCATGACCATGACGGCGTCAAAAAAGGCGTTGATCGGCTCGGCGAGATCCTTGAAGTCGTCGATGGCGCCGACGAAGTCGTACGCCTCGATGAGGCTCTCAGCTGCACTCCTAGCGGAAGCGTAGGCCTTCATCAGTTCCTTCTCCTCGTCCGTCTCGAAGAGCGCTGCATCGACGTGCACTTCGCCCTTCTCCGCCTTCGCTGCGAGGTTCGCCACGCGCACGAAGGCCTGCACGGCGTCCGCCATACCGGGCGCGGCAAGCTGCTCTCTGACCGCCTTCGCCGCGAGCAGCACGCGGCGCACGTCGTCGACATTGCCGAGCACAGCGTCAGCGATGTCGTAGCGTATGCCCTCTTCGGCGAGCACGTTCTTGAGGCGCAGGCACATGAAGTCGGCGACGTCCGCCTGCATCTTCTCGCGCACCGCCGCATCCGTGATCTTGAGCAGATCCATCGTCCAGTCCACGAGGTCATGCAGGGATATGGCAACGCCCGCCTCAATGATGCTGTGCACCATGCCGAGCGCCTGGCGGCGCAGGGCAAAGGGATCTTGAGAACCCGTCGGAATCAGGCCGCGACTGAACGTCGCGACGATGTTGTCCATCTTGTCCGCGAGACTCACGACGAGTCCCGCACGCGTCTTTGGCTGCGCATCGCCCGCGAAGCGCGGCATGTAGTGCTCGTCGATCGCAAGAGCTACGTCCTCACCCTCGCCGTCGAGACGCGCGTACTCCTTGCCCATGACGCCCTGCAGCTCCGTAAACTCCGTGACCATTCCCGTCACGAGATCCGCCTTGGAAAGGAGCGCTGCACGCATCGCCGCTTTCTTCTCGGCATCATTCGCACCGATGGCATCAGCGATTTTTCCTGCGAGCTTTTCGAGACGCAGTGACTTGTCGTAGACCGTGCCAAGCCCTTCCTGGAACACGACGGTCTTGAGCTTTTCCAAATGCTCCGCAAGGCTCTTCTTCCTGTCCTCGTCGAAGAAGAACTGCGCGTCGGCGAGGCGCGCGCGCAGCACGCGCTCATTGCCGTGCTGCACCGTCTCAAGGTACTCTTTCCCGCCGTTTCGCACCGTGAGGAAGAGCGGCAGGAGCTTGCCGTCCGCCGACTTCACGGGGAAGTAGCGCTGATGGTCGCGCATCGGCGTGATGACGGCGTCAGGCGGCAGCGCGAGGTACTTGTCCTCGAAACTTCCCGCAAGCGCTGTCGGATACTCGACGAGGTAAAGCACCTCTTCGAGGAGATTCGGCGTGATTTCCGCCGTGCCGCCATGCGCCTTCGCCGCTTCGACGAGGCCCTCCTCAATCAGAGCCTTGCGCCGCGCGGGATCGACGATGATGAAGGCCTTCTCGCACGCCTCCTCGTAATGCGCGGCATCCTCAATCGTGAAGTCGCCCGTGCTGAGGAAGCGATGGCCGCGCGATGTATTGCCGCTCTTGACACATGCAAGCTCGAAGGGCACGATCCTATCGCCGTAGAGCGCGACGAGCCAGCGCAGGGGACGGATGAAGCGGAAGTCGAGGTCGCCCCAGCGCATGCTGTTCGGAAGCGGAAGACCTGAAATGAGCTCGGGCAGCATCTTTGCCAGCACCTTTTCCGCACTCTCTCCCTTTTCTTCGACGAGCGCATAGACGTAGCCGTCACGCACGACGAGATCCTGCGCCTTCAATCCCTGCCCGCGTGCGAAGCCTTCCGCCGCCTTCGTCGGCTTGCCTGCCGCATCGAACGCCACCTGTACGGAAGGACCGCGCTTCTCCTCGGCGACGTCCTCCTGCTTTTCTGCGAGTCCTTCGACGACGAGCGCGAGGCGGCGCGGCGTGCCGAGCGTCCGCACCGCGCCGTGCGCGAGGCGCAGTTCCTTCAGAGCCTTCTTCGCGTTCTCGCCAAGCTCCTTGAGCATTCCGGGCATCGCATGTGCCGGAATCTCCTCCGTACCGATCTCCAACAACAAATCCTTGCTCATGCTTTCGCCCCCCTCTTCAGCATCGGATAGCCGAGTTCCTCGCGCTGCTTCAGATAGCACTGGGCGCAGAGGCGCGCGAGTTTGCGCACGCGCCCGATGAACGCCGTGCGCTCCGACACGCTGATCGCGCCGCGCGCGTCGAGCAGATTGAAGGCGTGCGAGCACTTCAAAACGTAATCGTAGGCGGGATGGACGCGCCCCAGCTCAATGATGCGCACGGCCTCCTTCTCGTACTTGTCAAAAAGATCGAAGAGAAGCGCCTCATCCGACAGGTCGAAGGAATACGCCGACTGCTCGACCTCGTTCTGATGGAAGACGTCGCCGTATGTATAATCTGCCGTCCACTGAATGTCGAAGACGTTCTCGACGCCCTGGATGTACATGGCAAGACGCTCCAGCCCATAGGTGATCTCTGAAGAAACGGGCTTGACGTCCACGCTGCCGACCTGCTGGAAATAGGTGAACTGCGTGATCTCCATGCCGTCGAGCCAGACTTCCCAGCCAAGACCCCATGCGCCCAAGGTCGGCGACTCCCAGTTGTCCTCGACGAAGCGGATGTCGTGCTGCTTGGGATCGATGCCGAGGCTTTCAAGACTTTCGAGGTAAAGCTCCTGGATATTGTCGGGCGACGGCTTCATGATGACTTGGAACTGATGGTGCTGATACAGACGATTCGGATTGTCGCCGTAGCGCCCGTCCGCCGGACGGCGCGAAGGCTCGACATAGGCGACGTTCCACGGCTCGGGTCCCAAGACACGCAAGAAGGTTGCGGGATTCATCGTGCCCGCGCCCTTCTCCACGTCATACGGCTGCGCCAGGATGCAGCCCTGCTCGCTCCAGAACTTCTGCAGAGCGAGGATGATCTCCTGAAACTTCAAATCGAACAACTCCTTATCTTGCGAAACGGACAAAAAAACGCCCCGTCCCGCAACAAAAATGTCACAGGGACGAGACGCATCCCGCGGTTCCACCCTGATTGACGCCGCCGCACAACAAAGCATGCTACGGCAAACGCCCACCTTGAATTTATTAAACTGCTGCTCCAAAGCGCCTGTCACTCCCAAGAACCGCGCAAGAATCGTGCGCCGCTCTGACGGTCTTCCACTGCCACCGTCTCGCTGTACGGAAGTTCCTTTTCTTCTTCATCGCATGTTTAGGAAACGCTGATAAAAATGAAGTCGCCCAGATTTGCACAGATGCGCTGTATCTATCGAGGAGACAAACCGCAGGCGTAGCAGCGCTACGTCGAGGATTTGTCGACGACGAGAGGACAGTGCAGATGTGCGAAGATGGGTGGCTGAATTTATCAGTGCTTCCTTAGTTTAGCAAAGGATGCGGCGGCTTGTCAATGGCAGGAATGAATCTTCGTTCCAACGCCCGTTTCCCCACGCGCCGCCTTCCAACCGAGCGCCGCCTGCCTCGCACGGATGAAATCGGCGTAGATGCCGCGCTTTTGCAAAAGTTCCTCATGCGTGCCGCGCTGCACGATCCTTCCCTCAGCGACGACGATAATCTGCCGTGCGTTCCGCACGGTGTTGAGCCGATGCGCGATCATGATGACCGTCTTGCCTTTCGTCAGCGATTCCATCGCCCTTTGCAGACGGTCTTCGTTCTCGGGATCGACATTCGCCGTCGCCTCGTCGAAGATGATGATCGGCGCGTCCTTCAAGATGGCACGCGCAATGGAAATACGCTGGCGCTCACCGCCCGAAAGGCTCGCGCCACCGTCTCCGATCACAGTATCGTAGCCCTCAGGCAGCGCCTCGATGAAGTCGTGGCAGCAGGCCTCGCGTGCAGCGGCGACAACTTCCTCGTGCGTTGCCGTCGGCTTGCCGAAGCGGATGTTGTTTTCTATCGTATCGCGGAAAAGATAGACGTTCTGGAAGACGATGCTGATCTGTCGCATCAAAGATTCGAGCGTGTAGTCGCGCACATCATGTCCGCCGACCTTGATGCTGCCGTCTGCCACATCCCAGAAGCGTGCGATGAGATGGCAGAGTGTCGTCTTGCCCGAGCCGCTCGGACCGACGATCGCCGTCAAGGCGCGCTCAGGAATCGCCAATGAAACATCATCGAGAATCTTTCGCGTACCGTAGAAAAAGTCGACGTGTTCGAAGGAAACATCGTGATGCTCCGGCTCGATATCCGTGCCGCCCGAATCCATCTGCGGCAGATCCGCCGCCCGCTCCGCCTGCTCGATGGAGCTTGTCACAACGCGCAGAATCATCAGCATGCTTCCCGTCGATTCAATCTGCGAGAAAATCAGAAACGAGAGCACCAAACCCATGAGAGCTGTCAGAAGATCCATCGTACCTGCCTCGTAAGAAAACAAGGCGACGAACATGATCAAGACGCTGAAGAGGCGCAGCGTCGTCTCCTGCGCGATGGCGTACGGCGTGAAGATCCTTTCGATAGCGAGATTCGCTGCACGGCTCTCATCAAGGGCTTCGCGCACGCGCGTATCGCCCTTGCCACGCAGGTTGAACGCCTTGATGACGGGCATTCCCTCGATCTGCTCGAGAACCGCCTCGACCAGTTTCGCCTGCGCCTTCTGCCGCTTCGGTGCAAGGCTGCGCGACTTCTTTTCCACCGAAGAGGTCACGAGCAAGTAGCAGAGGACGCCGAGAATAAAGAGCACGCCGATGCGCCACTGCCAGAAAAGCAGCATGGGCATGAGGATCAGCGTATTCAGAAAGCCGCTCAAAAGGGTGACCAAGAGGCGCGGCGCCGTGTTCTCCACATCGTTCAGAACCGTCGTCGCAACACCCGTAAGCTCACCTGCGCTGCTTTCGTCAAAATAGCCCATGGGAACTGTCTTGAGCTTGTCGCCGATGGCGATGCGCTTTTGTGCCACCATGAAGTAGCCGGCATGGACGCGCTGCAGCTGCGAAAAATAATGGGCAACCGCCCTACCCGTCACGCTCAATGCGAGCAGTCCCAGAGAAGAAAGTGCCGCCTCCGCCGTAGCCCTTCCTTCGACCAAGGCCTGCAGGACGATGTAGATCGCCGTGATCTGCAGGATGTGAAAGAGTGCGTAAACGATGCCCAGAGCGAGTGACTTGTTGAGGTTTCCCCGCTCCTTTCCTGCAAAATGCCAAATCATCTTCAGCGCTTCAAGCATGGCAATCACCATCCTTTGCTCCGACATGCGCGTGCCACATTGCGCGATACGCTGTGCTCTTTTCAAGCAGCTCCTCGTGCGTGCCACTCGCCGCAACCATGCCCGCTTCTATGAGGAAGATCTTGTCGGCGTCCGTAATCGTCGACAGCCGATGCGCGATGATGATGACCGTCTTCCCCGCGATGAGGCGTGCGACCGCCCGCTGCAGGACCGCCTCGTTCTCAGGATCGACATAGGCCGTCGCCTCGTCGAGCACGACGATCGGCGCATCCTTCAAGACGGCGCGCGCGATGGCGATGCGCTGACGCTCGCCGCCCGATACATGACTGCCGCCCGTGCCGACGCGCGTGTCATAACCATGCGCAAGCCGCAGGATGAAGTCCTCGCATCCCGCAGCTCGCGCGGCGCGCTCGACCTCCTCGTCGGAGGCCTGCGGCCTGCCCATGCGAATGTTCTCACGAATGCTGTCGTCGAAGAGATAGGCGTCCTGCGCAACGAAGGAAACGAGATCGTAGAGCTGCGCGAGCGGAATATCCGTACTCTCCCTGCCGCCGATCTTCAAGCTGCCCGAATCTATATCCCAATAGCCGGCAATCAGGCGTGCGAGCGTCGTCTTACCGCTGCCGCTCTGTCCGACGAATGCGTTCAAGGTATGCGGTGCAAGCGCAAGGCTCACGCCATGCAGCACTTCCTTGCCATCTTGGTAAGAAAAGCGCACATCCGTAAGCTCGATGCCAGCATCGAGAAGCTCGACATCCGATGTGCCATGATGCTGTTCCTCCGCTCTCAGCAGCTTGTCAGCGGAAGCGACGACCGTCCCGACCTGCGACACCGTGTCAATAAACCCCATGGCCTCGATCAACGGCCCTGCGACCCCCAGCGAAAGGATCACCGCCGTCACGAACACCTCCATGCTCATGCACCCCTGCATGTAAAGAAGCCAGCCGCCGGGCAAAACCGTCAGAAGCGTCGTCGGCGCGATCGTCATCGCCAAGGAGATGGGAAATTGGCAGTCCTTCATCCACTGATAGAAATACGCGGCGTTCGCCGCGATGCTGCGCGAGAACTTCTCGTAGGACGCCGCGCCCTGGTTGAACGCCTTGATGACCTCGATGCCGCCGATGTACTCGACGATAGCGGCATTCATCGTCTCCGTCGCCGCCACCGACGCCTCGAAGCGCTCCTTGTAATCGCGCATGGCAAAGCTCAGGCAGAAGAGCCCAACAGGGATGGAAACGATTGCCAGAAGCGCCATGCGCCAATCAAGCACAAGCAGATAGCAGAAGATGCAGAAAGGGCCGACGAGATTCGCCGTCAGCTCGGGCAGAAGATGCGCGAGCGTGCGCTCCGTGCTCTCCACCTGATCGACGATGACATGCTTGACCTCGCCGACAGGCAGATCCGCGACCGTGCCGAGCGGCAGCTTCGGCAGTTTTTGCAGGATCTTCCAGCGAACTTCGCGCAGAATGGAGAACGCCGCCTTATGCGAGACGGAAAGCGCGTACGCATAGAGGATGCTGCGCAGAAGATAGCCGACAAACGCGGCGAAGCACAGCAGAAAAACCTCATCCCTTTGCAGCCCCCGTCCTGCCAGAAGCGCCGCGAGGAGTGACGATACGACGAAATACGGCACAAGTCCGCAGAGCACTGCCGTAACAGAAAGGAAAATCGAAAAGAGAAGCCTGCCATGCTCCTCTTCATCCAACTCCCACAGACGCAGCAAAGCGCTTTTCGCATCCATGTCCGCACCTCCTCAATATTTTCCATTTGGATTCCATGATAAGTTTAGCGAATCTTTAGATAATGATATGTAAATCTATTATCAATGATAATCTATATCGTTATATCATACTTCGCGCTGCAATTCAAGAATAAAGTTTTATTAACGCTTTTCTGCGACACAAAACAGCATCCGTCAAAGAAAAAAGGGCTGCCGCACAAATCGTGCGGCAGCCCTTTTCTTTGCAGCAAACCTCGCCTTACTTGCCGGCGAGCTTCTTGTAGCCTGCGAGCCTCATCTTGGCGTCGTTCTCCGTCTTCTCGAAGAGCGCGTCGGCAGCCTCGGGGAAGCTGCGCTTCAAGGAAGCGTAGCGGACTTCGCCCTGCAGGAATTCCTGGAACTTGCCAAAATCCGGCTCCTTCGAGTCGAGCGTGAACGGATTCTTGTCCGTGCCGACGAGCGTCGGGTTGAACCGGTAGTTCGCCCAGTAACCGCAGGCGTTGGCACGCTTGCCCTCTTCCTGGCTGCAGCCCATGCCGATGCGGATGCCGTGGTTGATGCACGGCGCATAAGCGATGATGAGCGAAGGCCCATGGTAAGCCTCGGCTTCCTTGATCGCCTTCAAGACCTGATTGTGGTCGGCGCCCATGTTGACCTGCGCGACGTAGACGTAGCCATAGGACATCGCCATCATGCCGAGATCCTTCTTCTTCGTCTTCTTGCCCGTCGCAGCGAACTCTGCAATCGCAGCCGCCGGCGTGGACTTCGAAGCCTGACCGCCCGTATTGGAGTAAACCTCCGTATCGAACACGAAAACGTTGACGTCCTCGCCCGAAGCGAGCACATGATCGACGCCGCCGTAGCCAATATCGTAAGCCCAGCCGTCGCCGCCGAAGATCCACTGCGAACGCTTCACGAAGTAGTCGCGCTCATCATAAATCTTGTTCAGAAGCTCGTCCGTGCCCTTCTCCTTTTCGAGAAGTTCCGTCAGCTTGTCAGCGCGCTCGCGCGTGCCTTCGCCCTCGGCCATGTTGTCCTTCCAGTCCTTCAAAGCAGCCTGGAGATCTGCACTTCCCTTGCCGTCCGCAAGCGCCGCATCGACATCGGCCGCAATGCGGTCACGGATCGCACGAACGCCGAGGAACATGCCAAGACCGAACTCTGCGTTGTCCTCGAAGAGGGAGTTCGCCCAAGCCGGGCCATAGCCCTTCTCGTTCTTCGTGTACGGCATCGCCGGTGCGCTGCCGCCCCAGATCGACGAGCAGCCCGTAGCATTCGAGATCATCATGCGATCGCCAAAGAGCTGCGTGAGGAGCTTCGCGTACGGCGTTTCGCCGCAGCCTGCGCAAGCGCCCGAGAATTCGAGCAGCGGCTTCTCAAACTGCGAGCCGATGACCGTATCCTTCTTCATCGGGTTCTTCTTCGGTGTGACCTTCGTCGCATCGACGCCATAGTCGAAGTAGACCTGCTTCGCCTTGAGATCGTCGTCGAGCGGCTTCATGTCGAGCGCCTTCGCCGGGCAGACCTGCGCGCAGTTGCCGCAGCCGAGGCAGTCCATCGTGGAGACGGCAATCGTGAAGTTGTAGTCCTTGATCGCCTTGGTCTTCTTCCACGGGAAGCCCTCCGGCGCCGCATCCTTCTCGGCGTCCGTCGTGAGCACGGGACGAATGGTCGCATGCGGGCAGACGTAGGAGCACTGATTGCAGCCGATGCACTTCTCGGCATTCCATACGGGAACATTGATCGCCGTGCCGCGCTTCTCGTAAGCCGCGCCGCCGACGGGGAACGTGCCGTCGACCATTTCCTCAGCGAACTGCGAAACCTTGAGACGGTCGCCTTCCTGACGGTTCATGACGTTCTGAACGCCCGTGATGAACGCCGGAATATCATGTGCTTCTTCCTTCTCGTCCTCAGCATTCGCCCAGTCCGCAGGAACATTGACGCGATGCAGAGCCTCGATGCCCTTGTCGATGGCGCCGTTGTTCATGTCGACGATCTTCTGACCCTTCTTGCCGTACGATGTGACGACAGCATCCTTGAGGTACTTGACAGCCGTTTCAATCGGAATGATGTTCGCGAGCTTGAAGAACGCGGACTGCATGACCATGTTGAAGCGGCCGCCGAGGCCGAGCTCCTTGGCGATTTCCACAGCGTTGACCGTGTAGAACTCGATGTCGTTCTTCGCGATGTAGCGCTTCATGTAGGCGGGCAGGTGCTTCGAGAGATCCTCCTCGCTCCAGACCGTGTTGAGCAGGAATTTGCCGCCGCGCTTGAGACCTGCGAGGAGATCGTACTTCGTCACATACGACTGCTGCGAACACGAGATGAAGTTCGCGTTATGAATGAGGTACGGCGAATTGATCGGAGACTTGCCGAAGCGCAGATGCGACATCGTGATGCCGCCCGACTTCTTCGAGTCATAGGCGAAATACGCCTGCGCATACATGTCGGTCTTGTCGCCGATGATCTTGATGGCACTCTTGTTCGCACCGACCGTGCCGTCCGAGCCAAGACCCCAGAACTTGCAGGCCGTCGTGCCTTCCGGCGTGAGATCGACGTCCTCGGGATACTCAGCGAGCGACGTATGCGTGACATCATCGTCGATGGCAATCGTGAAGCCGTGCTTCGGATCGTCCTTCTTGAGTTCCTCGTAGACCGAGAGGACATGATCGGGCGTCGTGTCCTTGCCGCCGAGACCGTAGCGGCCGCCGACGATGACAGGGTTCATGTCGGAGTTGTAGAACGCCGCCTTGACATCGAGGTAGAGCGGCTCGCCGATCGCGCCCGGCTCCTTCGTGCGGTCGAGGACAGCGATCTTCTTGACCGTCTTCGGCAGATACTTGAAGAAATGCTCGAGCGAGAACGGACGATAGAGATGCACGGAAAGAAGGCCGACCTTTTCACCCTTGGAATTGAGATAATCCACGGCTTCGCCGGCCGTCTGACAGATCGAACCCATGGCGATGATGATGCGCTCGGCATCCTTTGCACCATGATAGTCGAAGAGATGGTGCTCGCGTCCCGTGATCTTCGCGAGATCTGCCATGGCTTCCTCGACAAGCTCAGGCAGCGCTTCATAGTACTTGTTGGCGGCTTCCTGCGACTGGAAGTAGATATCCGGGTTCTGCGCCGTACCGCGGATGACCGGATGATTCGGGTTCAGTGCGCGTGCACGGAACTCCTTGACCGCATCCCAGTCGAGGAGTTTCGCAAGATCGTCAAAGTCGATGACTTCGATCTTCTGAATCTCATGCGACGTGCGGAAACCGTCGAAGAAGTTGATGAAAGGCACGCGGCCCTTGATGGCGACGAGATGCGCGACAGCGGCGAGATCCATGACCTCCTGCACGCTCGCCTCACACAGCATCGCACAGCCCGTCTGACGCGCTGCCATGACATCGCGCTGATCGCCGAAAATATTGAGGGAGGAAGTCGCCAGAGCACGGGCGCTCACATGGAAGACACCGGGAAGGAGCTCGCCGGCAATCTTGTAGAGGTTCGGGATCATCAGCAGGAAGCCCTGCGAAGCCGTGTACGTCGTCGTCAGAGCGCCTGCCTGCAAAGAGCCGTGCACAGCGCCTGCAGCGCCTGCCTCGGACTGCATCTCGATGACGCGCACCTTCTGACCGAAGATGTTCTTCGTTCCCTTCGCCGCCAGAGCGTCGACATGCTCCGCCATCGGCGAGGACGGCGTGATCGGGTAGATGGCGGCAACATCGGTGAATGCGTAGGAAATATATCCCGCAGCCGTGTTGCCGTCCATGGTCTTCATTTTTTTGCTCATGTTTTGAATTGCTCCCCTCTTTATAAAAAGATACAAAACACATAAATGTGGGTAATACCCGCTATGATCTATTATACACCGAACCATTCCTGTTGTAAATAAACAGCATGAGGAACAATTCGGAAAAATAGGAGAAAATCATCGATTGATTGACCTTGCGTCCACCTCCCGATATAATAGAAACCATTATGAAAACTGCACCAAGACCGCCAAGAAAGCTAGGAGTGGAATCGCTTGCATCACCTTCGCCGCCTGAGGCCTCTCGTGCCCGCACTCATCGTCCCTCTGATCCTTTGGGCGACCGTCATCGAAAGTGATGAAGCGCTCTATGCCAAGGCGCCGCTTCGCGCCATAACGGAGACGTCCATGCTGCATCCCTTGTCCTTCTCCCCCATTCTCGTGTGGGAGAAGAACGTCAACGCCACGCACTACGAAATCGAATTCTTCCGCGAACAGCCTGCCATTTGCTATCCCGATACGGCGTCCTCCGAAGCCGTCTGGCGCTCCGATGACGTCTATGCAAGCAGTTACAACCCGCCGCTCTTCCTCTTCGCTGCCGATCTCTTGGGGCGCGCGCCGCTCTATTGGCGCGTGCGCGCCCTCGACTTCGACGGCACGCCCGTGTCGCTTTTCAGTGCCGTCATGACGCTCTACACGAGCGCCGCCGTCGCGCCGAGCGTCATGACCGTGCCTCTTCCCATCGCCTCTTCCGAAATCACGGCGCCTCTTCTCTATCCCGTCTACCATTGGGTGCGCCCCTATCGTGCGCATGCCTTCGAGGTCGCGCTCTACGCAGAAGATCCGACGGAAAACCCCGACGCCGAGCCGATCGACACGATGACGACGCAGCTTTCTGAAATCTACGACCAGAAGCCCCGCATCACCCAAGGATTCTTCTACTGGCGCGTGCGCTCGCTCGACGAGGCGGGCGAACCCGCAAGCGACTGGTCTCCCGTGCTGAAGTTCCGCAACGACCCCAAGGACAACTGGGAAATCGCCATCTTCGGCGACAGTATCAGCCACGGCGGCGGCCATATCTCCTACGGACCCGCCGACCACGAATTCAGCTGGCTCTCCTATCTCGACTTTCCCGCCATCAACCTCTCGATGAGCGGCGATACGAGCGAGACAATGCTCGAACGCTTCGAGGCGGACGTCCTGCCCTTCCATCCGCGCTACCTGCTCATCCTGAACGGCACGAACAGCCTGCGTGCGGGCGTCAGTGCCGCCGAGGTCATCGCCGACCTTGAAGAACTCAAGGCACGCTGCCTCGCAAACGGCATCCGCCCCATCTTCCTCACGCTGCCGCCGATCAACCCCGAGAACATCGCACGCGCCTTTGACGAGCCGACAGCGGATGACTGGCAGACGCAATTCTCCCTCGTCAACGCCTTCCTGCGCACCGAGGTGCACATCGATGTGGCGGCGGCATTCTCCACCCATCCCCTGCTGCCGACGGAACTGGCTCTGGACGGACTGCACGAGGACGTGATCGGAAAGCAGCTCATCGCCCAGACGGTCAACCGCGCCTGGCCGGAAACGAAGCAGCAAGCTGACCGACTTCCCGCGCAGTAGGTTTTGGGGCGTGATGACAATATATTAAGGAGAATATATTGTATTTATCTCTCTTCCGATATAGAATAAGGAGTATAGATTCAAAACACACGGACATGCTCCGTTCCAAAAGAAAGGCGGTCATATTCATGCAGGCAATCGAAATCAAGAAAGGCATCTACTGGGTCGGCGCCATCGACTGGTCGATGCGCAGTTTTCACGGCTACGAGACGGGACGCGGTTCAAGCTACAATGCCTACCTCATCCTCGACGAGAAAATCACGCTGATCGACACGGTGAAAGAACCGTTCCGCGATGAGCTGATTTCACGCATCTCCTCCGTCATCGACCCCGCCAAGATCGACATCATCGTCTCGAACCATGTCGAGCCCGATCACTCGGGTTCTATCCCTGCGATCATGAAGCTTTGCCCCAAGGCGGAAATCTATACGAGCGATCCCAACGGCTTCAAGGGATTGACCGCCCACTACGGCGATCTTCCCTACCACGGCGTCAAGGCGGGTGACACACTGAGCCTCGGCAAGCGCACGCTCACGTTCGTGCCGACGCCCATGCTCCACTGGCCCGACAGCATGGTCACCTACTGCCCCGAAGAGAAGATTCTCTTCTCGAACGACGCTTTCGGTCAGCACCTTGCCGCTTCCAAGCTCTTCGACGATGAAGTGGACTTCGCCGTACTCATGGAAGAGGCGAAGAAATACTATGCGAACATCCTCATGCTCTACGGACGCCAGGCGCAGACGGCCTTGAAAGCGCTCGCAGGGATCGACATCGAGATGATCGCCACAGGACACGGCCGACTCTGGCGCTCCCATATCCCCGACATTCTCGCCGCCTACCAGAAGTGGAGTACGGGCGAGCTGGAAGATAAGGCCGTCGTCGTCTTCGACTCCATGTGGCATTCGACGGAAAAGATGGCGCGCGCCATCGCCGAGGCCTTCGCTGAAAAGGGTCTGCCCACACAGTTCTATGACATCAAGAAGACGCATATGTCCGACATCGTCGTCGACGTCCTTACGAGCCGCTACCTCGCCGTCGGCTCGCCGACCATCAACAATCAGATGATGCCGACCATCGCGGGATTCCTCTGCTACCTCAAGGGACTCGCACCGAAGGGACGCGAAGCCTTCGCCTTCGGCTCTTACGGCTGGGGCGGGCAGAGCATCAAGCTCGTCGAGGACGAACTCAAGGCCGCCGGCTGCAACATCTGCCTCGACATGATCCGCATCGCAAACGTGCCGAGCAAGAAGCAGCTCGATGAAGTCCGCGAGAAGGTCAAGGGAATCGAGATGAAATAACGATACAAAAACGCTGCTGAAAATGCTCAGCAGCGTTTTTCTTTATCCCACATAAAAGCGGCAGGAGTCCGAACTCCTGCCGCTTCAACATAAATCGTATGAAATTCCACCTCTACCGTCCGAGCATCGCAAGCATCGTGCCTGCGGCGACGGCGGTGCCGATGACGCCGGCTACGTTCGGTCCCATGGCGTGCATGAGGAGGAAGTTGCCGGGCCGTGACTTCGCGCCGACGACCTGGCTGACGCGCGCTGCCATCGGCACGGCGGAAACGCCGGCGGAGCCGATCAGCGGATTGACCTTGTGACCCGAAACGACGTACATGATCTTGCCGAAGATGACGCCGCCTGCCGTGCCGCCGATGAAGGCGACGAGTCCGAGCATGATGATGAGCAGCGTGTCGCGCGTGAGGAAGTGCTCCGCCGACATCGTCATGCCCGTACCCGTGGCGAGGAAAATCGTGATGATGTTGCACAGCGAATTCTGCGCCGTATCCGAAAGGCGGTCAGTGACGCCCGATTCACGGAAGAGGTTGCCGAGCATGAGCATGCCCAAAAGCGCTGCAATCGACGGCAGCAGCAAGCTGATGAAGATGGTCGCGACAAGCGGGAAGATGACCTTCTCGAACTTCGTTACGTCACGCAGCTGCTCCATGACGACCTCGCGCTCCTCCTTCGTCGTGAAGAGCTTCATGATGGGCGGCTGAATGAGCGGCACGAGCGACATGTAGGAGTACGCTGCGACAGCGATCGCCCCCAAGAGATTCGGCGCGAGCTTCGTCGCCAAATAGATGGACGTCGGTCCGTCAGCGCCGCCGATGATGCCGATGGCGGCGGATTCCTCGACGGAGAAGCCGAAGACCATGGCGAGACCGAGGGCTACGAAGACGCCGATCTGCGCCGCCGCACCCAAGAGGAGCGTATTCGGATTGGCGATCAGCGGGCCGAAGTCCGTCATCGCACCGATGCCGAGGAAGATCAGCGGCGGAAAGATTTCATAGGTGATGCCGAAGTTGATTGCCTTCATGACGTTCATCTCTTCGGCGAAGAAGCCCGTCTCCGGGAAATTCGCCAAGATACAGCCGAAAGCGATCGGGCCAAGGAGCAACGGCTCGAACTCCTTGGCAAAGGCCAGATAAAGAAGCACGAGTCCGACGAGAATCATGATGCCGTTGCCCATCGTGAAGTGGGAAAAGCCCGATCCTGCCCAGACGGCCTGCAGCGATACGATAAAAGCATTGAGGAATTCCATGATTTTGCCTCCTTTGCATCCGATGGTCTAGCGCAGGGCGCGGCCGGAGTTCTTCCAGCCATCGCGCGCCAGCGGGCGGATCGTGCGGATCGCGCCTGCCGAAAATCCCGCGAGCGTGACGGCCGCCGCAATCGCCGCGACAACCTCCGCCGAAAGGCCTTCCGGCTCGGGAGCGCGCACAGGCTCCGGCGCGGCAATCGGTGCTGCTGCAGGGGCTGCTACGGAAGCCGGGGTTTCCTTCTTGCGCGTCGGATCAACGGCATGGATCAGCCGAATCAGGAGACTCAGCGAGATCAGGACGATGAATACGACGGTCATGTTGATCAGCATGATGATCAAAGGATTCGTTGTTACTGGCTGTGACATACACTCACCTCATTCTTGATAGATGAAAATGCTGCGTCTTGCAAGGAAGTGTATCGTTTCCTTGCTCCTATTATAGATGAATTTTCAAAAAACTTAAAATACATTATACGAATAGCGTCCATAGCCGTCAGCTATTCCCCAATGAGACGATATAATTTTTCGATATAGATCCTCCGAAAGGCAGCTCTTTCCCCAAGCGTCCGCTTGTCGAGCCGCACGGAAAATCCCGCCTTCTGCAAGCGGCTCTTCCACGAAGCGGGCTCATCCCCTGCCAGATCGTGCGTGACATGGCGTCCGCCCGCCAGGAGGAGCGGGGCGAGCAGCACGCGCTTTTTCCCGCTCTTTTCAAGGCGATCGAGCACCATGGCGAAGTTCGGCACATCCGCCTCCTCCAGCACGCCGATGTGTACGGGAAGCCCCTCCTCATCGGCACGCTGCTGCAGCAGCGTGTAGACGGGATTGTGTCTGTGCGGCGAACCGTGGCCAAGGAGCACCGTCGCCTCTCCTTCCTGCGCTGCAAGACCGGAAAGGATCGCAGCCAAACCGTGCGCGATATCATCGTTTTCCGTACCGTCTGCGCGAAAGAATACAGGCTCGCCGACCTTGAGCACGTCGAAGCGCGAAGAGAGCGCTTCCGCTTCCTTGAGGATCTTGTTCTCGTATTCCTCGCCCGGCGTCAGATGCGTCGGCTGCACATAGACTTCACGCACACCCGCCCGGCAAAGTTCCTCCAAGCGTTCCGCCAGAGAAGCCATGTCGATTCCCGCCTCCTGCAGGCGGCGGCGGATGAAGGCGGACGTATACACCTCGACAACCGTGAACTCCGGAAAGGCCTCCGCGATCTCGCGCACGATTGGCACGAGGCTCTTCTCCCGCGCCTCGGACGCACTGACGCCGAAGCTCGTGACGACGATAGCAGGGCGCATCACCCCTGCTCCTTCTTGACGATGTCAGCGATGCGGCGGCAGATCGTCTCAAGCTGCGCCTGGTCAGGGCCTTCCGCCATCACGCGGATCAAAGGCTCCGTTCCCGACGGGCGCACGAGGATGCGGCCATCGCCGCCAAGCTCTTCTTCTCCTGCGCGAATGGCCACAGCAATCGCCTCATTCTCCTCCCAGCCTTCCTTCGAAGCGACGACGACGTTGACGAGAAGCTGCGGATAGCTCTTCATCAGGGCGGAAAGTTCCGACGCCTTACGCCCCGTGCGCTTCAGCGCTGCAAGCACCTGCAGGGCGGTGATGAGTCCGTCGCCCGTCGTGCTGAAGTCAGAAAAGATGATGTGCCCCGACTGTTCGCCGCCGAGACGGTAGCCGTGCTCGCGCATGTTTTCGAGCACATAGCGGTCGCCGACCTGCGTGATCTCCGCACGCCCGCCCGCTTTCTCGATCGCCTTGTGAAAGCCGATGTTTGCCATGACCGTCGTCACGACGGTATTCCCCGCGAGCCTTCCCTTCTCCATCATGTCCTTGGCACACATGACGAGGATGTGGTCGCCGTCGATGACCTCGCCCTTCTCATCCACACACAGGCAGCGGTCAGCATCTCCGTCGTGCGCGATGCCGATGTCCGCGCCATCCGCAAGCACCGTCTTCTGCAGCGATTCAAGATGCGTCGAGCCGCAAGCCTCGTTGATGTTGACGCCGTCCGGTTCTGCATGGATCACATGCACGTCGGCGCCCAGGCGGCGCAGGACGCGCGGCATGCAGTCGTACGCCGCGCCGTTCGCACAGTCGAGCACAATCTTCAAGCCGTTGAGCTGCACGCCTGCCGTGCTCTGCACGAAGTCGATGTACTCGCGCACATATTCCTTGCGGCGCTTGATGCGGCCGATGTTCTCACGCGTCGCACGCGGCAGCTTCTCGCCCGCCTCGATGCGGCGCACGAGGCTTTCGATCTCGTCCTCCACAGCATCGGGCAGTTTGTAGCCATCGCCGCCGAAAAATTTGATGCCGTTGTCGTAGAAGGGATTGTGCGACGCCGAGATGACGATGCCCGCAGCCGCCTTGTGTGTCCTCGCCAGATAGGCGATAGCGGGCGTCGGGCAGACGCCGACGATCTCGACGCGCCCTCCGGCCGAGCAGATGCCCGTCGCGAGAGCGGACTCGAAAAGGTTGCCCGAGATGCGCGTGTCGCGCCCAATGATGATCAAGGGATTTTGCTGCACCTTCTCGCCGAAGTACAGGGCTGCCGCCCAGCCGAGACGATATGCCAACTCCGGGCAGAGCGCCACGTTTGCTTCTCCGCGAACACCGTCCGTACCAAAAAGTCTTGCCATGAAATTCTCTCCTATTCTTCATCGCCCTTGGCGATCTTATTCCATAGACTCCCTTTGCTCCAAGAAAGCGATAGCCGCCTTCATGCCATCGACGGCAGCGCTCATGATGCCGCCCGCGTAGCCCGCACCCTCGCCGATGGGATAAAGCCCCAAAAGACCATGCGCTAGGAAGCTCTCCTTCTCGCGCACGATGCGGCACGGCGCAGAAGAGCGCGTCTCGACGCCCGTCAGAGGCACATCAGATGCGGAAAATCCCTTCATGCGCCCGTCGAAGGCGCGAAGAGCATCCTCGAGCGTATCCGTGACGAAGCGCGGCAGGCACTCGTGCAGATCGACAGGGCGCACGCCGGGCAAATATGTCGGCTGCACGAGGAAGTCTACCGCACCCTTTTGATGTGCAAGAAAGTCACCGACGGACTGCACGGGCGCACGGTAGTCTGCACCCGCAAGCTTGAAGGCGAGGCTCTCGCACTGCCTTTGAAATTCCATTCCTGCGAGCACCCCGATGCCGAAATCCTTCGGGCCAACCTGCACGAGAAGCGCGGCGTTCGCCACGCCCGAATCGCGCTTGTAGCAGCTCATGCCGTTCGTCGCGACGCGGGAAAGCTCGGACGCCGCCGCAACGACCTGCCCGCCCGGGCACATGCAGAAGGAATACGCGCCCCTGCCACGCAACTTGTCCTGATACGTGAGGCTATAGTCGGCGACAGGCAGGCGCACATTCCCAGCATCCTCTCCGTACTGCGCACGATCGATGAATTCTTGGGGATGCTCGATGCGCACGCCCACGGCAAACGCCTTCGCCTCCAGAAAAAGGCCGCGTGAAAGAAGCATCTCGTAGGTGTCGCGCGCCGAATGTCCAATGGCGAAGAAAGCTGCTCCGGCCTCCACGCGCTCCTCGCCGTTGACGATGAGCGCGTGGAGCGCGCCGTCTTTCAGCTCGATGTCTGTCACTTGAGCCAAGAAGCGAATCTCGCCGCCCAGGCGGCGGATCTCTTCACGGATGTTCTTGACGATGCCGCGCAGGAGGTCGGTGCCGACATGCGGCTTGTGCAGATACTTGATCTCTTTTGGTGCGCCGGCCGCCACGAAAGCGTCGAGCACCTCGCTCACGAGAGAATCGCCGATGCGCGTCGTCAGCTTGCCGTCAGAAAACGTCCCCGCGCCGCCTTCACCGAATTGGACGTTGGAACGCACGTCAAGCGTTCCCTTCTGCCAGAAGCGCTCGATTGCCGCATGACGCGCCTCGACGTCATAGCCGCGCTCTAGGATGAGTGGTGAAAGCCCCGTGCGTGCGAGCGTCAGCGCGGCAAACATGCCGGCAGGGCCGAAGCCCACGACGACAGGACGCGCCTCGCCCGGTGCGAGCGGGGAAAAGCGTGCAAGGTCGAGCTTTTCCTCCTTTTCAGCAAGCGCAACATGACGGTCGCGCCGCAAGCGCGACAAAAGCTTTTTCTCACTGCCCTGGATGCGCACATCGAGCGTATAGAGGAAGGCGAGCGGCGCTCCACGGTAGCGTCGCGCATCGAGTGCCCTGCGCACGATGCGCACTGCAAGAATATCGTCTGGAGAAATACCCAAACGCTCAGCGGCAAGAGCTGCAAGCGGGCGTTCGTCGCTCAAGGGGACAGCATAGCTGCTGATTCGGATCATGGCGCGTCCGCTCCCTTTGCCTGTGCCTTCGGTTTCAGCTCGACCGTGACCGTGACCTCTCGATTGGAAATCGCAACACCATTGGGTATGGCAAGATGTACTATCTTCTTGCCGCTCTCCTTCATGTCCGAGATGACGATCTTCTCCGTGTCGATGCTCGCCACCTTGCTGATGAGCGCGGCCTCGCCTGCGATCTCGATCTTCGCCGGCTCAACTTGCACCTCGCCCAGAGTGAATCCCTCGGGCAGAGCATCGTCAAGGACGGGGCGAACACTGACGATCTTGCGCGTCAGCCCGCGCGCAAGCTGTACGGAAACCTCAACCGTACGCGCGAGAAGATCCACATCGTCGACTGCCTTGCCGTCGCTGTTGATCGGCGTCAACGGCACCTGCAAGGTGAAGTCGTCACGATTTCCCGAAAGGCCGACGTAGCCGATGACGCGGTCGACCTCCGCCACGCGCGACTCGGGGCCCTCGATGACCGTGGTGTTCGCCGACTGCGAAATCTTGCCCACGGTGTAGCCAGCAGACGCCGAACCTGTGACAATGAGATCGATGCGAACCGCTCGCCGCACGATCTTGTCCAAGGTGACCGAAACGGTCTCCGGCTGCGCGTCGACGAGTTCGAATCCCTGCGGCAAAACGGCCTTGACTTTAACCTCGTGCTCGCCTGAATCAAGTCCGTCAAGATCAGCGTAAGCCTTGAATCCTTCCGGCTCTGCTGAAACAAAGAAGGAGCGCGCGCCGCGCACCTTGAGTTTCACACTTTTCTCCGACTGCGTGATCTTGTATCCCTCAGGCGCATTGCGCAGCTCAACGGCAACAGTGAAGCTGCCCTCGATCTGCGGATTTTGCTCGTTCATGACGAAAAGCCAGAGCACGACGGCGACAACAAGGGCGATGATTTTTGCCGGGAGGTTGCGCTGGACGAGCGCACGCAATCGTGTCATCATTTCCCCTTCCTCCAATTCAACACCATGTCCTTGATGCCTGTCGTCTTGGGCGTGAAGATAGGACGCAAGTAGGATTTCAGGTGTTCCGAACTCAGGCGGCGCACGATCCTGCCGTTCTCCGCGACGGAGACCGTACCTGTCTCCTCACTAACGACAACGATGAGGGCATCACACTGCTCAGAAAGGCCGATGGCAGCGCGATGGCGCGTGCCAAGTTCCGTGCTCAGCGTGCGATTTTCTGTCAAGGGCAGAAGGCATCCCGCCGCGATCAGGCGCTTGCCGCGTATGACGGCGGCACCGTCGTGCAAAGGTGTATTCGGGATGAAGACGTTCATGAGAAAGTCTGCCGTGATGAGACCGTCGATCTGGACGCCCGTAGCGCTGATGTCGTTAAGTCCCATCTCGCGTTCAAAGACGAGCAAGGCGCCAATCTTACGCGAAGACAGGAGCATCACCGCCTTATCAAGCTCATTGACGAGTGAGCGCGCCTCACTGTCATCGAGAAAAAGTGATTTGCCGAAGAAGCGTCCCTGTCCCAGATGCTCAAGCGTACGGCGAAGTTCCGGCTGAAATACAATGGGAAGCGCGACGAAGAGCAAGGTCAGCGTCTGCTGCAAGAGCCAGTAGATGACGTGCAGCGACAGCCAGTTGCAGACAATCGTGAGCCCCAGGAGCACGAGCAGCCCCTTCACCAATGTGATGGCGCGCGTATCCTGCAGCATCACATAGAGTTTGTAAAGAATCAATGCCACGATTAGGATGTCAAGAACGTCCAACAAGCTGATCGTCGACAAGATTCCTTGAAAGTGAATCGGAATATGGAACGGCATAAACAAAACCCCTAGAAAAGCATCCCATCATAGTTGAACATAAAACCTATTTCTTCTCGTGTGCAGGGAAATCCTTTCGAGAAAACGAATTTGCCCAAAAGACCCATTTCAAACCAAGGTGCACAGTGCACACGGTAGATTCTCCAAAATATCGGAGGCGATGAGTCCATAGCCCTTCTCCTTCGCCGCCAGATCTCCGGCAAGACCATGGATGTAGACACCTGCGAGCGGCGCAAGCCCCGCCGCCGTCTGCTTCATAAGCCCGGCAATCGCACCTGCAAGCACATCACCCGCACCTGCCGTCGCCATACCCGAATTGCCCTTCGACGTGAGGAAGACCTGTCCGTCGGGATAGACGATGATCGTGCATTCGCTCTTGACGACGAACACGGCATGATACTCGCGTGCGGCTTCACGAGTCATGTCAAGAAGCGACGTGCGCAGATCGCTGACAGCGAGTCCCAAAAGGTGTGCCATCTCGCCGAGATGCGGCGTCAAGATCGGCACGAATGCGAAACCCTTGAACGCGTCCGTCTTGCCGCAAAATGCGTAAATGGCATCGGCATCCAGAATCAAAGGCTTCTTGACGGCGGCGCAGAAATCCTGCACGAACTTCTGCGTCTCCTGCGCCCTGCCAAGCCCCGGACCGATCAGCACGGCATCGAAGCCTTCCGCCAGCGCCAGCGCCTCGCCGAGCGCCGCGATGTCAATCGCACCCTCGTCCGTCTCGGGAAGAGGTTTCGTCATGACCTCGGTCAATTTTCCCGCCATCATCTCCTGAAGACTTCTCGGCAAAGCCAACACAGCAACGCCCGCGCCGCTTCTGAGAACGGCAGAAGCGGCAAGCGCCGCCGCGCCTGTCATGCCGCGCGAACCCGCAATGACGAGGATGCGTCCGCAAGAACCCTTGTGCGCATCGAGCGGACGCGGCAGCAGGACCGGCGCTACCGTCACATCATCAAGGTAGGTCTGGCGGATCGTATCGTCTTCGAGCAAGACTTTCGGTATGCCGATGTCATCGACGAGCAGTTTTCCCGTCGCCGTTTCGCCGGCGCCAATCATATGCCCGAACTTCGGCAGCCCGAAGGTCACAGTGAGATCCGCGCGAATCGCCTCGGGAGAAGCGTTCCCCGTATCTGCCTCGACACCCGTCGGAATGTCGACGGCGATGACCGGCTTGCCGTGACCATTGACCATGCGCACGACACGCGCGGCCGCGTCGCGCAGATTGCCCTTGAATCCCGTGCCCAGGATGCCGTCGACAACTCCATCGACGAAGCGCAAAGTCACTTGCAGTTTGTCCCAATCGCGCTCCGTTTCGAGAACATGTACGACGACGCCCATCTTGATGATGATGTCACGGTTGAGCGCCGCACTCTTCGTCAGATGCGCAGGACTGCCCACGAGGAATATGCTGATCTGCGCACCATGGTTCATCAGATGCCGCGCAGCGACGAAAGCATCGCCGCCATTGTTGCCGCTTCCCGCGAGCACACAGATCCGCTTGCCCGAAACGCCGTCTAGGTATTCCTCAAAAGCAGCGGCGACTTCGCGTCCCGCATTCTCCATCAGCAGAATCTCCGGTACGCCGTATTCCTCGATAGCTCTTTTATCGATCTTCTTCATCTCATCTGCCAAAGCGATCTTCATGCTTCTCCCCCTCCAGAATACATTGTGCGACGGCATATTCCTTGGCGTGACTCAAGGAAAGATGTATGCGGCGCACGCCCCTCTCCTCTGCGAGCGTCGCAAAGAACCCGAAAAGATGTACCTCGGGTGCGCCGAGCGCATCGGGCACGATCTCAACATCCAACAGCGTTCCTCGGCGCAATCCCGTACCAAACGCCTTCAAGACGGCCTCCTTACCAGCCCAGCGCGCTGCATACGACGCCGCACGACCCGCACCGCGTCCATCACAGTAAGCTCGTTCCGCCTGCGTGAAAACGCGTGCAAGGAATGCCTCTCTCCCCATCGCTTTTTTCATACGCTCGATCTCGATGATGTCCGTGCCGACTCCCAAAACCATCGCATCACCCCAGCTCACAATCCCCGCCCATCGCCAAACTGCACGGCGAGTCAGACGTTCCACAAGAAAAGCCGGCTTTATGCGGAAAGAGATAAAGCCGGCTTTCATCCACTATTCTACTGTTCCTGCCGCGCAGGTGCAGGCGCCTGCGGCTGCTCCACATTGCCGGGCGCCGTCGGGCGCATCGGCGTGATGACGGGATTCATGCCGCCGCCCGAAAGGTTGGGCGAAATGTCGGGCAGTTCAGGTTTTGCCGTCAGTGTTTCCGTCGATGAACTGTCGGGATTGAACTGGTACGTCCTGGCAATCAGAACCTCGACGCGACGGTTCTGTGACCTGCCCTCGTCCGTCTTGTTATCCGCGATCGGACGATATTCGCTATAGCCGATGGAACTGAAGCGTGCCGGATTGAGCGACGCATTGCTCGCAAAAAGGAATTTCATGAAATTCAGGGCGCGCTGTGAACTCAGTTCCCAGTTCGACGGGTAGCGCGCCGTAGAAATCGGCACATTATCCGTATGCCCCGAGATGACGACGCGCTCGGGAATCTTCGCGAGAAGGCCTGCGACGACAGGGCCGATCTTCTGCGCCTCACCTACGAGTTCCGCCGAGCCCGAGGGGAAAAGCGCCTTTTCCTTGATGCGGATCATCAAGCCGTCATCGGTCATCGTCGTGTTCAGCTCACCTTGCAGGCCGTTCTGCTTGATGTAATTATCAAGTTCCTTCTGCACCTCTTCCAAAGCCTTCGCTTCTTGAATGTAGGCGCTGTTACCCTTGTCTTCCGTCGCCATGCGTTCAGCATGGCGGCTTTCGCTCGGCCCCATCTGACTGAAGAACGAAGGCCCGCCCGTATTGAAAGCCGCTGTGAACGCCTGCGCCATCTGCGCCATCTTGGCCGAGTCCGTAGCGGACATGGCATAGAGGGCGATGAACGTGGCAAGGAGCAGCGTCATGAGGTCGGAGTAAGGCAGAAGCCAAGCCTCGCCCGCTTCTTCTTCATGCGGTGCATGCCGCTTCTTTCTTGCCATGCCTTACGCCTCCTTCTTCAGTAGATCGCGCTCCGACTGCGGAATGAAGACCATGAGCTTCGCCTCGATGGCCGTCGGTGAATCACCTGCCTGTAGAGACAGGATGCCCTCGACGATCATTCGCTTCTGACCTATCTCAGAATCTGACATGATCTTGAGTTTATTTGCCCACGGAAGCCAGAGAACGTACGCCGTATAGATACCGAGGATCGTAGCGACAAACGCGGCCGCGATGGCGTGACCGACGACGTTAACATCCGACAGGTTGCTCAGAGCTGCGATCAGACCGATAACGGCACCAAGAACACCGAGCGTAGGCGCGTAGGTACCGGCCTGCATGAGCATCAGACGCCCCAGGGAGTGACGCTCCTGCATGACAGAAATCTCAGCGTCGAGAACGTCGCTGACAAAGTCCGGATCCATGCCGTCGATGACCATGCTAAGCCCCGTTTTGAAGAACGGATCGGAGATGTCCTCGACGCGGCTCTCCAGTGCCAAGATACCTTCACGACGCGCAATCTGCGAAAGCTCGATAAAAAGCTGCAGAAGCTCACCCTTCTGATGCGAAGGCGGCGCCTGGAAAGTCATCTTGATCAACTTCGGCAGCATCTTCATCTCATCCATGCGGAAAGCCGTGAAAAGACAGGCAAACGTGCCGAGGATGATGATCATGAATGCCGCCGGATTGTTCAATGAACTGATTGGCGCGCCCTTCAGAACCATACCGCCGAAAATGGCGATGAGTCCCGACAACAGTCCGATTAGCGTTGATTTTTCCAAAAAAATCCCCCTCTTCCCTAATGGCAGAGACGCAGGGCGTCTCCTGCAACGCCGTCTGCCCACTTGCATCCAGCACCCGCAAACGATGCAGATGATTTTTGCGGCGTCTTCATCCTTGCTTGCGACCGACGGAATACGTCGGATAGAGCATCTTGGCTGCCCTTCCTCTCGCACGAAGCCCGCTCGACCTGTGCAGGTCATGACCGTCAAAACTTCATGGCAAAAGTGCAGAGCACAATCCACTGCTTAATATATATCGAAATAAATGCAAAAAAAATTCATGACTGGCTAAAGGACTTTGCCACTATTTTTCTTTGAACTTCCATCCTCGCGAATCTCAAGCCGGTACTTTAGGAAATGCTGATAAATGAAGTCGTCCAGAGGTATGAAGACGCGGGACAGAATTTATCAGTGATTCCTTTACAGTGTACACTAGATTGGTGTCGCTGTAAAGGAACATTTTCAAAAAAATTACATCTGTTTTTAATCATAAAAAATAAATTTTTCTTATTGTATCATAGATGATTTTGAAGTATGATAGATTTAACGAAAATAATTCATTTTTATGGACGACAGGGAATGGGTGGCGATCAAGCATGGAACTAAGACAACTCGAATACTTTCAAATGGCAAGCCGACTGAAAAACATCACGCGCGCCGCTGAAAGGCTTCGCGTATCACAGCCGAACATCACCGTCGCGATCAAGAAGCTTGAGGCGGAACTTGGCATCCAGCTCTTTGACCGCAGTCAGAAGCAGCTGTCTCTGACGCCCGAGGGCGCTGTATTTCTGACCCGCATTGAGCTTGCGCTGCGCAATATCCAGGACGCCGTGCTCGAAGTCAACGATTACAAACAGCTGCAGAAAGGCACGATCAAGATCGGCATCCCGTCGATGATCGGCGCCTACCTCTTCCCCAAGATTTTCTCCAGCTTCCAAAAGAAATACTCGCATCTCGACGTCTATCTCTACGAAGAAGGCTCGATGCGCATCCGCGAGCAGCTCGAGCGCGATGAGCTGGACTTTGGCATCGTCATCCTCTCCAATGCAGCGGCGAGCCTACAGACGCTTCCCATGGCGAAGAGCCAGATCGTCGCGTGCCTGCCCGAGCAGCACCCACTTGCCAAAAAAAAGGCCGTCTCCCTGCACGACATCGAAGACGTGAACCTCATCATGCTCAAGGACGGTTCCTTCCTGCGAAAGCTCCTGCTCGACACCTTCAAGCAGGAAAGCATCACGCCCGACATCGTGCTCGAATCGAATCAGATCGAGACCATCAAGGGGCTGATCGCGAGCGGTGCAGGCATCGCCTTCCTGCTCGACTTCATCGTCGAGGAAACGCCCGGGATCGTGACGCTGCCCTTTGACAAGCCCGTCTTCGTCGATGTCGGGCTTGCCTGGAAGAAGGATCGTTACGTTTCCAAGGCCGCGCAGGCTTTCATCGACTTCTGCCAGAACACGCTGAAAAAAGAAAAATGATGTGCTTTCAGACGGCCGCTCCGAAGAGGGCGGTCTTTTTTTCAAAAATTTTATGGGAATTTACGGGAAATGTGCTACAATGGTAGCCGTAAACTCTGACGGACTCGAACTGTATCCGCCCACCTTGCATGAAGCAACAGGAGGAATCACCATGGCTTACATCAACGAAAACTATCTGAAACTCGCCGGCAGCTATCTCTTCCGCGAGATCGCACACCGCGTCGCTGACTATAAGGAAAAGAATCCCGCAGCCGACGTCATCTCGCTCGGCATCGGCGACGTGACGCAGCCCCTGCCGCCCGCCTGCATCGCCGCCATGCACAAGGCGGTCGACGAGATGGCTGCAGCCGAGACCTTCCGCGGCTACGGGCCCGAGCAGGGCTACGGCTTCCTCATCGAGAAAATCATAGAAAACAACTTCCCGGGACTCGGCATCGAGCCGGACGAGGTGTTTATTTCCGACGGCGCCAAGAGCGACTGCGGCAACATCCAGGAAATCTTCAGCGAAAAGGCGAAAATCGCCATCACCGACCCCGTCTACCCCGTCTACCTCGACACGAATGTCATGGCGGGACGCACGGGCGCACTGCAGAAAAACGGACACTTCTCGGGCGTGGTCTACCTGCCCTGCACGGCGGAGAACGGCTTCCTGCCCGAGCTGCCCACGGAGCATGTCGACATCATCTATCTTTGCTCACCGAACAACCCGACGGGCATGGCGATGACGCGCGAGTCTCTCTCCCGATGGGTCGCCTACGCGCGAGAGAACGAGTCCGTCATTCTCTTCGATGCCGCTTATCAGGCCTTCATCACCGAGGACGATTTGCCGCACTCCATCTTCGAGATTGAGGGCGCGAAGGACGTTGCCATCGAATTTCGCTCCTTCTCGAAGACAGCGGGCTTCACGGGCACGCGCTGCGGCTACATCGTGCTGCCGAAGAGCGTGCAGGGCAGGAGCGCCGACGGCACGAAGAAGAGCCTCAACCCGCTCTGGAATCGCCGCCACACGACGAAGTACAACGGCACATCCTACATCATCCAGCGCGGCGCAGAGGCCATATTCACGCCCGAAGGGAAGCGAGAGACGGCGGCTGCCATCTCCTACTACCTTGAAAACGCCCGCCTCATCCGCGAAGGCCTCGAATCCATCGGCCTTGAGGCATACGGCGGCGTAAACGCGCCCTACATCTGGCTCAAGACGCCGCACGGACTTTCCTCGTGGGACTTCTTCGACCGACTTCTCACAGGCGCGAATATCGTCGGCACGCCGGGCGCAGGCTTCGGCCCATGCGGCGAAGGATATTTCCGCCTCACGGCTTTCGGCGACCGAGAGAATACGAAGCGAGCAGTCGAGCGCATCAAGCAAAAGCTGACCTTCTGACGAGAGGAGAAAGACATGCTCAAACCCCGCCTGCACGAACTCTGCATCTGCCGTCCCATATTGGAGGATGCGCTCATCGGAAAGTTCCTGCGCTTTCTGGAAAATCCTGAGAACACTTCGCACGCTTACGATTTCACCGCAGGGCTCATCGAGAAGGCGGAATTGCTCGGCCTTTTCGGAAATATCCTGCGCTCCTATTTTCTCCATGTGCTCGCTCATGTGGAAAACACCTTCGCATGCACGGTGGAACAATCTTCCGGCAATGTCGGCAAAAGTCTTCGTCTCGCCTTCGTGCGCGATATGGAAATCCTCGCCGACGTCTTTCACGAGCCGCCGAGCGCCATGCTGCCATGCGACCTCCTTGACAACTACGAACCGACGAAGCGCTGCACGAGCGAAGCGTCCTCCTTCCTCCACGAACGCATGGCATCTGCGGCATCGGCAGAGGAAGTCTCAGACGCCTTCCTCGATTTTTACCGGCGTTACGGCTGCGGCGAGATTTCGAGCTGCAAGGCGTTCTCTTGGAACGACAAGGAGCACAAGCTTCAAGGCGTCGAGCACTTCGAAGCGCTCCCTCTCACTGACGTCATCGGTTACGACCGCCAGAAGAAGCAGCTGACAGACAATACGGAAGCCTTCCTTGAAGGGCGTCCTGCCAACAACGTCCTTTTGATCGGCGCGCGCGGCACGGGCAAGTCCTCCTCCGTCAAGGCTCTCGCTCACGAATACTATGGTCGCGGTCTTCGGCTCGTGCAGCTCACGAAATCGCAGCTCGGCGAACTGCCGCGCATTCTCGCGGCGCTTCGCCGATTTCCCTCCAAGCGCTTCATTCTCTTCCTCGACGACCTCTCGTTCGAGGCATTTGAGACGGAGTACAAGTATCTGAAATCCGCCATCGAAGGCGGTGTCGAGGCGCGTCCCCAAAACGTACTCATCTACGCGACATCCAACCGCCGCCACCTCATCAAGGAAAGCTGGCGCGACCGCGATCAGGCGCAGGACGAACTCTATCGTCAGGACAGCGTGAACGAGACAGTCTCCCTTTCCGACCGCTTCGGTCTCATCATCACCTTCCTCGCCCCCAACCAAGAGCAATATCATGCCATCATCGCCCACTACCTTGAAAAAGAGGGCGTCCGCCTCGCCCCCGAGGAGCTTCGCATCCTCGCGCATCGCTGGGAGCTTGAGCACTCCGGACGCAGCGGCCGCACGGCGCAGCAATTCGTCGTGCACTATCTAGGACAAATGCGGAAATGAAGAATCCCCTTCGCCTCTCTCAAAAGAGTCGCGAAGGGGATTTTTTCCTGCGGGGCGCACGGAGCAATGCTCCATAGCCTCGGCTTTATCTGCGATCGTAAGTGCAGTAGCCGTTCTCGTCACAGTAGGGGCCGCTCTGTTCGCTGTCGCGATAGTATCTGCTGCCGCAGCAATTATAGCGCTGCACGCCTGCCGTATCTTTCGCCGATGACATCGAAGCCGCAAAAACAGGAGCCGCACTCACCGCAAGCATAGCCAGAAGGGCGGCGCAAAGCATCTTCTTCATGGAATCACCTCCTATTGCCATTATACCATGAAAACATCTTCATTACAAGGGAAGCCACGATGCGCGACAAAACGGGACAGCCTTGCAGCTGTCCCGTTTTGTATATGTATCCTTTTCAGATTCCCGCAGCTTTCTTCAAGGCGTCCGCCTTGTCCGTCTTCTCCCACGGCAGATCGGCATCGGTGCGGCCGAAGTGGCCGTAGGCCGCCGTCTGCTCGTAAATCGGGCGGCGCAGGTCGAGGTTGCTGATGATCGAGGCCGGACGCAGATCGAAGTTCTCGTGCACAAGCTTTTCGATCAGAGCTTCGTCCACTTTGTTCGTGCCGAACGTATCGACCATGATCGATACGGGACGCGCGACGCCGATGGCGTAGGCGAGCTGGATCTCGCAGCGATCGGCGAGTCCTGCGGCGACGACATTCTTCGCCACATAGCGCGCGGCGTAGGCAGCGGAGCGGTCGACCTTCGTGGGATCCTTGCCCGAGAAGGCACCGCCGCCGTGACGTGCCATGCCGCCGTAGGTATCGACGATGATCTTGCGGCCCGTGAGGCCCGAGTCGCCCTGCGGGCCGCCGATGACGAACTTGCCTGTCGGGTTCACGAAATACTTCGTGTCTGCCGTCAGAAGTTCTGCCGGAATGATGACCTTGATGACCTTTTCAATCATATCCTTGCGGATCGTCGCCAGATCGACTTCCGGATCGTGCTGCGTGGAGATGACGACGGTATCGACGGCGACGGGCTTGCCGTCCTCATAGCGCACCGTTACCTGCGTCTTGCCGTCGGGGCGCAGGTAGCCGAGTTCGCCGTTCTTACGCACCTCTGCAAGGCGACGTGCCAGACGATGTGCGAGTGCAATCGGCAGCGGCATGAGCTCAGGCGTCTCGTTCGCCGCATAGCCGAACATCATGCCCTGATCGCCCGCGCCGATGGAGTCGGCGACATCGGACTCACCCTCCTTCGCCTCAAGCGCCTTGTCAACGCCGAGTGCGATGTCGGCAGACTGCTCATCGAGCGATACGAGAATGCCGCACGTCGCTGCATCGAAGCCATACTTCGCACGCGTGTAGCCGATCTTCTCCACAGTCTTGCGGATGATGTGTGGGATGTCGATGTAGCACGAAGTCGAGATCTCGCCGACGACATGCACCTGCCCCGTCGTCACCAATGTCTCGCACGCCACGCGCCCCTGCGGATCTTTTGCGAGGATCGCATCGAGAATGGCGTCAGAAATCTGATCGGCCATCTTGTCGGGATGACCTTCCGTCACCGACTCGGAAGTGAACAACATCGTTTTGCTCATGGTATGCTCCATTCCGCCGCTGCCGCCTGCGGCAAATATCTGAAAAACAAGGTGCGACCTTCCCTGTCCGGCGGCCTCAAAGCGCCGCTTTCATGAAATCGTCCGCGAAACGTCTTCAGCAGAAGCCGATTCGCAGCATACATCATCCATCAAAAAAGACTCTCTTCCTACGAAAAGAGAGTCTTCCTTCGCTCCCATCTCATAGGCAATACCTATAGGAATTGGCACCTTTTTGGCCTACGCCAACGGTTGCCGCAGTTTCATAGGGCCAGTCCCTCCACTGCTCTTGATGAGTGATATTCGATTCGGCTTTATTATACGAGAAAACATTTCAATTGTCAACTATTTTTGTAGGGATTCGATGCGGTCGAGGAGAACCTCTGCCACCTTCTGCTTGCTCATCAAAGGAACTTCCTCGACGGAGCCGTCACGCGCCACGATCTTCACGAGATTCGTCTCCGTATTGAATCCCGCGTCGGGGCACGTCACATCGTTCGCCACGATGAGGTCAAGATTCTTCTTTTGGAGCTTCGCCTTCGCATAGTCGAGGAGATTCTGCGTCTCTGCCGCAAACCCCACAAGGATCTGCTTCTCCTTTTTTCGGCCGCCCAGTTCCAGCAAAATATCGGGATTCTTCTCCAAGACAAGCGTGAGTTCAGCGTCGTTCTTCTTGATCTTCTGCGCTTGCCGCGTCTTCGGGCGATAGTCGGCGACGGCGGCCGCCTTGATGACGATCGCAGCGTCCTCGGCTTCCTGCAGCACGGCATCGCGCATGGCGAGCGCCGATTCCGTACGCAGGACGCGCACACCGTCGGGATCGGCGAGCGCGACGGTGCCGCCCGCGACAAGCACGACGTCAGCGCCGCGCCGCGCCGCCTCCTGCGCGATGGCATAGCCCATCTTGCCGCTCGAACGATTGCCGATGAAACGCACGGGATCGATGGCTTCAAGCGTGCCGCCCGCCGTCACGAGCACTTTCTTGCCGGCGAGCGTCTTGCCGCGCGCGCCCGCTTCTTCCAGCTCGCGCACGATGTCCTGAGGCTCAGGCAGACGCCCGACGCCCGAGACGCCACAAGCCAAGTATCCCGCTGCCGGCTCGATCTTATGCCAGCCACGCGCTTGGAGCTTTGCCATATTTTCCTGCGTCACGGGATTTTCATACATCGCGCTGTTCATCGCCGGAGCGAAGAAGATCGGCGATGTGACAGCAAGCAGCGTCGTCGTCAGCATGTCGTCGGCTATGCCCGCCGCCGCCTTGGCAATGATGTTCGCCGTAGCGGGCGCGATGAGCACAAGATCCGCCAGACGCGCCAGAGCGATATGTTCGACGTTCCAATGCGCAGGCTCTTCCCACATGTCGAGCGACACGGGCTGTCCCGTAATCTCGCGAAATGTCAGCGGCGTGACAAAATGGGCGGCCTCTTTCGTCATGACGACGTGAACCTCCGCCCCTTTCTTGCGCAGGCGGCTCGCAATCTCCACCGCCTTGTAGGCGGCGATGCCGCCCGTGACGCCTAAAAGGATCTTCCTGCCCGCAAGAACCATTACTTTATGCCGCCTTTGCTGCGTCGATAAAGGATGTCGCCTTCAGAAATCTCCTCCAGAGCAATCGTCACATCTTTCGAGGACTTCGCCACCACCTTCGGCTCATCGCCGCTCAAAAGCTGACGCGCACGCTTCGCCGCCAAGACGACGAGCGTGTAGCGGCTGTCGACTACCTCCAAGAGTTTGTTGATCGAAGGATCTGCCATGCTCATATCGGATCTTCCCTTCCCTTTTCTATTTCGTCAAAAAGCTCTCCATTGCGTGCGACAAGGCGCCTCTCCGCCGCAAGGATGGCGCAGACGGCATCGACCGCGCCATCGACCTCGTCGTTCGTGACGACGTACTTGTAGCACTTTCCCGCTTCAATCTCATCGATCGCCGCAGCGAGGCGCTTCTGCAAGACGTCCTCCGTCTCCGTATCGCGCCCGCGGATGCGCCTTTCCAGCTCGGCGAGCGACGGCGGCAAGATGAAGATGTAGACGCCCTCAGGAAACTTCTCGCGCACCTTCATCGCGCCCTGCGTGTCGATCTCAAGCAAGATGTCCTCGCCCGCCGCGAGCTTTTCCTCCACCTTTTTCAATGGCGTTCCGTAATAATTGTCGTAGACCCTTGCCCATTCGAGCAATTCGTCCTTTTCGATCATTTTCTCGAACGCCTCGACCGAGAGGAAATAGTAGCTCTCGCCGTCGACCTCGCCCGCACGCGGCTTTCGCGTCGTAGCGGAAACGGAGTAGGCAAGCGGCGTCTTTTCCAAGAGCGCCTGACAGATCGTGCCCTTGCCCGCACCCGACGGGCCGGAAACGACGACCAAAAGTCCTTTTCTCATTTTCCGTCCTCTCTTCCTTTCGTTTCCGGAGTGTCTGACTCAAGAACGCGATGCGCCACGGTCTCCGGCTGCACGGCAGAAAGAATCACATGATCACTGTCCATGATGGCAACGGCACGCGTCCGTCTGCCGTAAGTGGCGTCAATGAGCCTGCCGCCGTCGCGCGCCTCCTGAATGATGCGCTTGATTGGCGCCGATTCAGGGCTGACGATCGCCACGACGCGGTTCGCCGAAACGATGTTGCCAAACCCGATATTGATGAGCTTGATGTCCATATTGACCCCTCACTCGATGTTTTGCACCTGCTCGCGCAGCTTCTCGACCTCACTCTTGATCTCGACGACAAGTTTCGCCGCCTGCGTGAAGTTCGCCTTCGCACCAATCGTGTTCGTCTCGCGATTGATCTCCTGAATCAGAAAGTCGAGCTTCCTGCCGATGGGCGCTTCCTCCACCTCGATCGTCTCACGGAACTGAGCAATGTGGCTCTTGAGGCGCACGACCTCCTCGTTGTAGCTGATGCGATCAGCGTAGAGCACCGTTTCCTGCAGGATGCGCATCTCATCAATGCCCTGCCCCTTGAGCATTTCGCTGAGGACGTTCCTCAGGTGCGTGCGGTAGCGCTCGACGATCTCCGGTTCGAAGGCCGAGAGTTTTTCGATTGCCTCGGCAAGGAAATCGAGGCGCGGCTCGAAGTCGAGGCGCGTATGCTCGCCCTCCTTCTTTCGCATTTGGGCGAAATGCTCCAAAGCGCTTTCCAAGGCGTCAAAGACGAGCTCGCGGGCGTCAAGCACATCGCGGCTCTCCTCGTGCACGCGCAGGACGTCGGGATACAAGGCTATTTTACATACATCGGCGGGCGGTGTCAAATGCAGGAAATCGCCAAGTTCATAAAGCGCCGTCTGATAGGCGCGTGCCAAGTTCTTGTCAACGACGATGGTCGCTTCCTTTTCACGCTTGTCATGAAAGGCGATGTTCACATCGATCTTGCCGCGCGCCGAGAATTTCTTGATGGCATGGCGCATATCGTTCTCAAAGACATTGAGAGCGCGCGGCATGGAAAACGATATGTCCAGATACCGCTGATTGACCGATTTCACTTCCACATGAACCTTGTAATCCTCATTCTCCCGGCCCGCCGCGCCGAACCCCGTCATGCTCTTCATGCCAACAGCCCCCCATTCCTGCTCATTCAGGGAACCGCCAATCTCCTCAGCGTTTCCTTCATTTTGTTATATCAAGGTATTCTACCACACTTTTCGCCTCTTCGACAAGGCTTTATGCCTCCGTACGGTCGACGGGTACGGCATGAAGCAGGAGGTCGGGATTGTTCTCCGTGATCCAGCCGAGCGCCCATTCGTTGCTCACGAGCAGCACGGGATTGCCCCGGCGGTCGCGCACAAACATGCCGCGGTCTGCGCCGCGCAGAGTTGCGGGCGTGATTTCGCGCCCATCGGCGAATGTCATCCAACGCGCGACTTCGTAGGGCTGCATCTGCAGCACGATATCGACATTGTACTCGTTCTTCAGACGGTATTCGAGCACTTCAAACTGCAGCGTGCCGACCGTGCCGACGATGTAGGCGTCCGCGCCCGCGCCCTCCTGCATGAAAAGCTGGATCGCGCCCTCCTGCGTGAGCTGCTCGACGCCCTTGACGAACTGCTTGCGCTTCATCGTGTCCTTCGCCGAGACGCGTGCAAACTTCTCGGGCGGAAACACGGGAAAATCTTCGTACTTGAACTTGTGCGAGGCGTCCGTCAGCGTATCGCCGATCGAGAAGATGCCGGGATCGAAAAGCCCCACGATGTCGCCCGGAAACGCCTCGTCGATGATCTGCCGATCCTGCGCAAGAAACTGCTGCGGCTGCGCGAGCTTGATCAGCTTTCCGCTCTTTTCGTGCCAGACGCTCATGTTGCGCTCGAACGCGCCCGACACAATGCGAATGAAGGCGAGGCGATCGCGGTGCGCGGGATTCATGTTCGCCTGGATCTTGAATACGAAAGCCGAGAAGCGCTCGTCCGTCGGCTCGATGATGCCATCGGACGAAGCGCGAGGCGCAGGCGCGGGCGCGAGTCGCAGATACTCTTCCAGAAAATTCTTGACGCCGAAATTCGTCATGGCAGAACCGAAGAACGTCGGCGTCAATTCGCCGCGATCGACCTTCTCGCGGTCGAAGTCCTCGCCCGCCGCATCGAGAAGCTCGATGTCGTCGGCGAGCGTCCGGCGCTCCTCTTCTGTCAGCTGTGCCATAAAAGCCTCGTCGTCGATCGAGCCGCAGACGGAGACGCGTTCCGTCTGCCCGTGGCTCATATCGGCAGCGAAAAGCTCGACCTCGCGCTTCGCGCGGTCATAGACGCCTTTGTAATTGCCGTCCGTACCGACCGGCCAATTCATCGGATAAGAGCGAATGCCCAAGACATCTTCCAGCTCCGCCATGAGGTCGAGCGGCGCCTTGCCAAAGCGGTCGAGCTTGTTGACGAAGGTGAAGATTGGAATATGGCGCTCGCGGCAAACCTTGAAGAGTTTCTTCGTCTGTGCCTCGACGCCCTTCGCCACGTCGAGAATCATGACGGCGCTGTCGACCGCCATCAGCGTGCGGTACGTATCCTCGCTGAAATCCTGATGCCCGGGCGTGTCAAGGATGTTGATGCGGCAACCGCCGTAGTCGAACTGCAGCACGCTCGACGTGACGGAAATACCGCGCTGCTTCTCGATCTCCATCCAATCGGACACGGCATGGCGCTGCGTCTTGCGCGACTTGATCGATCCTGCGAGATGGATTGCCCCACCGTAGAGCAGGAGCTTCTCCGTCAGCGTCGTCTTTCCCGCGTCCGGGTGCGAAATGATGGCGAACGTGCGCCTCTTCTCTATTTCCTTCTTCAATTCTTCCTGCGACAAAATACATCCTCCCACACCGTTGTCATTTGAAAAAAAGACTGCTGCAGAATCTCTGCAGCAGTCTTGCCTATCGTTTTGGAGGCGACACCCAGAATCGAACTGGGGAATGAGGGTTTTGCAGACCCCTGCCTTACCGCTTGGCTATGTCGCCGTATGGAGCGGAAAACGAGGCTCGAACTCGCGACCCCCACCTTGGCAAGGTGGTGCTCTACCACTGAGCTACTTCCGCATGAAGTGGCGACCCGAAGGGGACTTGAACCCCTGACCTCCGCCGTGACAGGGCGGCATTCTAACCAACTAAACTACCGGGCCATCCATCGCCTTCCGTAAGGTCGGCAACAAATAGTATTATACAGAGCGATGGGGGGCTTGTCAAGGAATCTGAAAGAAATATTTCAACCTTCCGCTTCCCGTGAGTGCCTGCGCTCGCGTTTTAGCTAATTGCTCGACGCAAACCCGCATAGCCTTTCAGAAATGACCGAGCAAAAGCAACTGAATCATAGTTGCATACAGCACCCCATTCTGCTATAATCTCCTTGAGGTGAAACCATGCCTACAAAAGATATACTGCTTGAAAAGATCTGCAGGAAACCCTCACCCGCGAATTTCACGGTGCGTGAGCTTGACGCCTTGATGAAGAAATGCGGCTGTGAAAAATTCCAGGGCGGAAGAGGCTCCGGCATCGGTTATTTTCATACGGCAAGCAAGCGCATCCTGCAGTTTGACGGCCCGCATCCCAGAAAGGAACTTTATCGGTATCAAATCAAGAAAGTCCTTGCGTTCTTGAAAGACATCGAGGAATTTTAAGGAGGATTCATCATGAATCTGTTGGAATACAAAGGCTACCATGCGAAAATTTCGTTCGATGCACAAGACGCCCTCTTCATAGGCGAAGTGTTCGGCATCAACGACTCTCTAAACTTTCATGGCGCGAGCGTCGCCGAACTGAAAGATGCTTTCCATCATTGCATTGACAATTATTTGGATGTCTGCAAAAAGCTTCAAAAGAATCCCGATAAGGAATTCAAAGGCACTTTCAACATCCGCATCCCGAGCGACCTTCATCGAAAGTTGGCGCTGGAAGCGACGAGGCACGATGTGTCTTTGAACCAATTTATCAAGGATGTCTTGACGCAGGCAACGACGGTGCCTCAGGCATGAGCTGTTTCTCTCTAGGGAAAAACCATGATGCTTCCATAAGACAAGAGCGCACTCCCCAGAAATCGGGAAGTACGCTCCTTCTATCTTGGGACGATGGTGAAAAATTCGCCGTCGTTCCTTTTTTAGTTGTTGAAGATATTCCTCAGCGCCTGCTTGTTGACGTCGCGGTTGAGCTGTGCGAGGTGCTTCGTGAGCTTGATCTCCTTCGGGCAGGCCTTCTCACAGTTCTGGCTGTTGCCGCAGCTCGTGATGCCGCCCTTGCCCATGAGGGCTTCGAGGCGCTTCGGCTCGTCGAACTTTCCGAGCGGATGGAGGTTGAAGAGCAGCGTCTGCACCGTCGGCGCAGGTCCGATGAAGTCGGACTGCGGGCCGACGTTCGGGCACGCCTCAAGGCAGCAGCCGCACGTCATGCAGTGCGAAATCTCATACGTCGTCTCCGCCGTGTAAGGATTCTGCAGCGGAGCATCGGGGTTGTCCCACGAGCCGTCGATCTCGATCCAGCCATGGATGCGCTTCAGGCTCTCGAACATGACGGAACGATCGATGAGGAGGTCGCGGATGACGGGGAAGGTGCGTGCCGGCGCGAGCGTGATCGGCTGCTCAAGCTCGTCGACGAGCGAGCAGCAGGCCTGACGCGCCTTGCCGTTGATGACCATCATGCAGGCGCCGCAGACCTTCTCCAGGCAGTTGCACTCCCAGTTGACGGGTGCGACCGTCTTGCCGTCGACCGTCACAGGGTTCTTCTGGATCTCCATCAGAGCCGCGACGACGTTGAGGCCGGGACGATAGTCGACATCGAATTCCTGCTTGTAGGGGCTGGCGTCAGGGCCATCCTGGCGCTCTATGATGAATCTTACTTTCTTCTGTTCTGCCATTTGCTATCTCCTCCTCTTACTCTTTCTTCGCTACCGCGTAGTTACGCGCACGCGGCTTGATGAGCGAATGATCGAACTCGTCGTAGCTGACGATCGGCTCTTCCGTCTTCGGGTCGTAGTCGACGATGGAGATGCGCATGAAGTTCTTGTCGTCACGCGGCATGAAGACGAGCTCGTCGCCGTCCATCATGCGCTTGCCGTTCGCGTCGAGGGCGATCTTGGCATGAGCGCCGCGGCTCTCGTCGCGGCAGCGAGCCGCCTTCGTGATGCACATCGCGTAGAGGATCATATTGCGCAGCTGGCGCACGAACATGGCTTCCTGGTTCGCCCAATGACCGCGATCCGTCAAGCCGATGTTGTCCCAACGCTTGAGGATTTCCTTGAGCTCCACGAGGCACTGGTCGAGGCCGTTGTTGTCGCGCTCGATGGAGACGTACTTGTACATGAGGTCGCCAAGCTCGTGATGAAGCTTGTGCGCGTTCTCGGGGCCGTCCATCTTGAGGATGCCTTCAAACTGGTCGACGACCTCCTGACGAGCCTTGTCAAGCTCCGCCTGCGTGAGGGCGTCGCCAAGCTCGCCGGACTTCGCCATACGCATGGCTTCAGGGCCGGAGACCGTGCCGGAGTAAGCAGCGGAAAGGAGCGAGTTCGCACCGAGGCGGTTCGCGCCGTGATACTGGTAGTCGCACTCGCCCGAGGCCATAAGTCCCTTGATGTTCGTATGATGCAGACGGTCGACCCAGATGCCGCCCATCGAATAGTGGACGGACGGGAAGATCTCCATCGGCACCTTGCGCGGATCTTTTCCGACGAAGTCCATGTAAATTTCGAGGATACCGCCGAGCTTGTGCTCCAGGTAATGCGGATCGATATGCGAGAGGTCGAGGTAGACGCGGTTCTCGCCGTTGATGCCCAGACCCATGTGCACGCAGACCTTGAAGATAGCACGCGACGCGACGTCACGCGGCACGAGGTTGCCATATGCCGGATACATGTCCTCAAGGAAGTACCAGGGCTTACCGTCGCGATAGACCCAGACGCGTCCGCCTTCGCCGCGGCACGCCTCGCTCATCAGGCGGTTCTTGTCGGAACCCGGAATCGCCGTCGGATGAATCTGGATGAACTCGGGGTTGCCGATGTGTGCGCCCTGCTGATAGACAGCGGATACGGCCGAGCCGTTGCAGATCGTCGAAGCCGTGCAGCGGCCGAACACCTGGCCTGGGCCGCCCGTCGCGAGGATGACGACGTCGGCGGGAAACGACTTGATCTCCATCGAGTTCATGTTCTGCGCGACGATGCCGCGGCAGATGCCGTCCTTGTTCTTGATGATGCGGATAAATTCCCAGAACTCATACTTCTTGACGCCACCCTTGACTTCCCAGCGGCGAACCTGCTCGTCGAGTGCATAGAGGAGCTGCTGACCTGTCGTCGAGCCGGCAAAACAGGTGCGCTTGTTCTTCTGACCACCGAAATTGCGGAGGTCGAGGTTGCCTTCAGGCGTGCGTGTGAAGGGAACGCCCATGCGGTCGAACATCTTGATGAGCTTCGGCGCCGCCTCGACCATGCCCTTGACCGCGACCTGATCGGCAAGGAAGTCGCCGCCGTAGACCGTATCATCGAAATGTTCGTAAACGCTGTCATGCTCGCCCTTCGAGTCCATGCAGGCGTTGATGCCGCCCTGCGCACACAGCGAGTGGGAGCGCTTTACGGGGCAGTAGGAAAACAGGTCGACTTCGCCGCCGAGCTCACAGACCTTGATGGTCGCCATGAGACCCGAGAGACCGCCGCCTACAATAATGATTTTCTTCTTTTCAGCCATGTAGGTTCTCTCCTTATCTATACATCACAATCAATCGATCAATGCATGGGAACGAAGTAGCTCACCATGAAGGCAATCGTCACGAGGCTCAGAGCCACGCAGAGCAACATGGAGAGAAGCCCCGCCGTCTTCTGGGCGCGAGGCCCCTTGACGACGCCCCACGTCATGAGGAAGGTCGTAATGCCGTTCGTGAAATGGAAGATCGCTGCGAGCATGCCGATGAGGTAGAGGACGAAGACGATCGGGCTGCCCGTGACGTAGCTCTGGATCAGTTCATAGGTGATCGGCGTGCCGAGGACACCCTTGACGTAGCAGCGCAAGTAACCGACGTGCCATACGAGGAAGACGAGCAGGAACCATGCCGTCCAGCGCTGGAAAGCAAAATTCCAGTTGTTGAGGTAGCCATACTTCGTCGGGTTGTTCTTCGCCTGCATGCAGATGTAGATGCCATAGATCGCATGGAAGAGGAACGGGATGGCGACGGCGCCGACCTCAAGTCCGAGGAAGATTGGTTTCGGAATCAGCTCCATCATGGCGAGCTTGCCATTCAGGGCTTCAGCACCGCCCAGAGCCGAAGCATTAGTGAGGATGTGCTCCATGAGGAATCCTCCGAGTGCCAGCAAGCCGACCAGGGAATGCAGGCGGCGGGCGTAAAAAGTTGTGTTAATCATTCTATACCTCCTATAAATTCTTTGCGCCCCGCATCGTGCGGGGGCGGATTACAGGAAGCGCCGATAAGTTCAGCGCCTCCCATGAAAGCGCCAAACAGGCGCTTTCTATAACTTACGATACGGCGCCTGGCCAATCTCGTAGAAGTTATTCCCCTCGCAGTCGATGCCGACGATCGCCGGAAAGTCGACAACGGTCAGACGAGCCACAGCCTCCGGGCCGAGTTCCGGATAGGCGAGCACTTCGTACTTCTTGACGGACTTGGCGATCAGAGCCGCCGCGCCGCCGACGGCGACGAAGTATGTCACGCCGTTCTTCTTCATCGACTCGATGACCTTCGGGTCACGCGATCCCTTTCCGATCATGCCCGTGATGCCCTGTTCAAGCATCGTCGGCGTGTAGGCGTCCATGCGGCCGGCAGTCGTCGGGCCGCACGAGCCGATAGGATCGCCGGGCTTCGCAGGCGTAGGTCCGAGGTAGTAGACGATTTCATTCTTCCAGTCCACGGGGAGCTTCTCGCCGCGTGCCAGAGCTTCGCACATGACCTTGTGCGCCGCATCGCGTGCGCTGATGATCGTGCCTGTGATGAGCACGCTGTCGCCCGCCTTGAGCTTCTTGGACTGCTCCACGGTAAACGGTGTTTCGATACGAATCTTTTCAGCCATTTTTCTTATCCTCCCATCCCGAGCAATTAAAGGACGCGATCCTTGTGGCGCATCGCATGACAGCAGATCGTGACGGCCACGGGCAGTCCCGCGATGTGCGTCGGGCCCCATTCGATGTTGACGGCGAGAGCCGATACGGAGCCGCCGAGCTGAGGGCCGATGCCCGTCTTGTTGATCATCTCAAGAAGCTCGCCTTCGAGCTTCGCGTACTCGGGCATGGGGTTGCGCTCGTTGATGGAGCGCACGAGCGCCTTCTTCGAGTAGTAAGCGGCGCGGTCCATCGTGCCGCCGATGCCGACGCCGACAACCATGGGAGGACAGGGATTGCAGCTTGCGTGCAGGATGATGTCGAGCACGGCCTTCTTGACGCCTTCGACGCCATCCGCAGGAACGAGCATCTTGACGCCCGACTTGTTCTCGCTGCCGAAGCCCTTGGGTCCGACCGTGATCTTGAGCTTGTCGCCCGGCACGATGCGCGTGTAGATGACGGCAGGCGTATTGTTCTGCGTGTTCTTGCGGTTGAACAGAGGCTCGGCGACGACGGACTTCCTCAGATACCCTTCCGTATAGCCCTTGGCGACACCGGCATTGACCGCCTCTTCGAGATCGCCGCCTGCGATGTGCAGATCCTGACCGATCTCAAGGAAGACGATCGTCATGCCGGTGTCCTGACAGATGGGGCGATCCTCGGCCTTGGCGATCTCCGCATTGCGGATGATCTGGTCGAGCACGTCGCGCCCTACCGGCGACTCCTCTGCCTCGCGTCCGCGCTTCAAAGCCTCGTAGACGTCGTCCGGCAGATAGTAGGCAGCCTCTTTGCACATCTCGGCAACGGCTTCCGTAATCTGTTTCGCTTCGATTGTACGCAAGATAAACCCTCCCATAAGAAATTGTAATACTCACATAGCTTCATCATATCATATTTTCATCGCACATTCAACACCGAAACCCTTGTGTTTCTTGAGTTTCTGCAGAGAAAAAGATGAATCCCGTTCGCTTTTTTGCATGCCGAAAACCGGCGAAAAAGTGACCGGAATTCCCTTCCAATATTCCTTTCGTGCACTTGCCAGCAAGCCCTCTGCCGTCAAGCTCTTCCCAAGCGGATGAGTTCGACCTGCGGCGGCTTCCCCGTCTCAAGCTCGGCGAGCATGAAGGAAGGACGCGCCTCATCGCGCGGACGCGCCACGCTTCCGGGGTTGAGGACATGAACATCTCCCGTGACCTCCTGCGCCACATGCGTATGACCGTAGACGGCAATGTCCGCCTGCGCCTCCTTCGCCGCTGTCACCAGCATTTCAAGCGTCGAACGCACGCCGTAGATGTGACCGTGCGTGAGAAAGATGCGGTGTCCTGCCGCTTCGACAACGATCTCGTCGGGCGTCTTGCCGTCGGGCCAGTCCGTGTTGCCCGCGACGTTTTCCACGCGCACCGCCGAGACGAGCGCGAGGTACGCCGCATCGGGAACGCAGTCTCCCGCATGAAGCCAGAGGTCGACCTTGCCCGCACGTTCCACAGCGCGATCGATCGCGCGGCGGTCGCCGTGGCTGTCGCTCATAATGCCGATCTTCATGTGAGATGCTCCTTCATCTGCGCCGCCATGAGACGAAGCGCTGCGCCGCGATGGCTGACCGCCTGCTTTTCAGAAACCGTCAGTTCCGCCAGCGACTTGCCGCTCGCGAGATAGAAATACGGGTCATAGCCGAAGCCGCCCGCACCGCGCGGCTCTTGGCGCACGCGTCCGACACACGTCCCTTCAGAGATGAGTTCCGTGCCGTCCGTGTCGTGCAGGACGAGCACGCAGCGAAAAGCGGCAGCAGATTCGACAGCCCCCCTCTTTTGAAGCTCTGCCACGAGCTTCTCGTTGTTCGCCGCATCATCGTGCCGCCCCGAGTAACGCGCCGAGTGAACGCCCGGTGCACCGCCCAAGACTTCGACCTCCAGTCCCGAGTCGTCAGCAAGGCACGCGCATCCCGTCCTTTCTGCATAAAAACGCGCCTTGATGCGCGCGTTCCCCTCGAAGGTCGAAGCGTCCTCAACAGCATCGGGAAGCTCCCCAAAATCCTTGAGGGTCAAAAGCTCTACGGGGAGCTTTTGAAAAGCTGCAAGGATTTCCTTCACCTTGCCCTCATTCTTCGTAGCGACTACGATCTTCTTCATCCGATTCGCCCCACTTTCCAGACGAGCTCGCCGCCAAGCGCGTCCTTTTCTCTTGCTATCAATTCGTCGATGCCCTTTTCCGCCAGCGCGAGGAGCGCCTCCATCTCCTTGCGTGAGAAGGGCCGCCCCTCGCCCGTGCCCTGCACCTCGACGAAGTCATAGGCGCCCGTCATCACGACGTTCATATCGACGAGCGCCGTGCTGTCCTCCTCGTAGCAAAGATCGAGGATCGGTTCGCCGTCCTTCGCGAGACCGACGCTGACCGCCGCGAGGAAATCTTTCACAGGGAACGCCTTACCCTTCTCATAGAAACTCGCGCACGCCTCTACGAGCGCGACGAAAGCGCCCGTGATCGCCGCCGTACGCGTGCCGCCGTCCGCCTCGATGACATCGCAGTCCAAGGCGATCGTGCGCTCGCCGAGCGCTGCAAGATCAACGACGGAGCGCAGCGAGCGGCCGATGAGACGCTGGATCTCCTGCGTGCGCCCCGACTGGCGGCCTTGGCAGGCCTCGCGTGGCGTGCGCGTCGAAGTCGCACTCGGCAAGAGCGCGTACTCTGCCTTGATCCAGCCCGTGCCCGTGCCGCGCAGAAAGTACGGCACGCGATCTTCGACGGACGCAGCGCAGATGACGCGCGTGCGTCCCATCTCGATGAGCACCGAACCCGCCGGCCCCTTTTGGAAGCCTCGCGTGATCTTCAAGGGACGCAGCGCCTCAGCGGCACGTCCGCGTATTCTCTGCATAGCGCATGTTCCTCTCCTCTCACGGGAAAAGGGCAGGGCGCCAAGCCCTGCCCCTCTTTATCCCTCCTGATATTGCCGGAAGTTCTTTATGATGCAGATCGGCGTCTTCTGCGAAGCGTTGCCGAACGGGTTGTCAATGAGGAGCTTCGCGACGAGCTCGCCCTTCGTGCCGTCTGTCACGCCGACGATGCGCGAGCGCTTGAGATCGTTGACATCGGCGATGACGGCGCCGAAGCAGCCGAGCCTCTCTTTGAGACGCGCGACGACATCCTCCGGATCGCGCGGCCCGTAGACGATGTGCTTGTCAAAAGGCGGCATCGTGCCCGTCACATCGTCGATGAGCGCCGTCTGCTCGCCGCCCCATTTATAAAAAAGGCCGCTCTTTCCCACGATCTTTCCCAAAGATCCCGCGAAGAGCGCGGCGGCGACGCGCCACTTGCCCTCGACGTTCATCAAGGACTGCATGCCGTGCGGACTCGCTAGGCTGCCGACATCCGGGATGAAACGGCAGCAGAACTGTGCGAGGCAGGAGATCTTCAGATCCTCGGGACGCACGATGCGTCCCTGCGTGATGGCGACGACGCTCTCTGCCACAGAAATCACGTCATCCTTGCCGATCTTGCCGCGCGTATACTTCTCCACGCAGTCGACGATGTCATCCCTGTCCGTCAGAATGCGCGTGGGAACGGGCAGAATCTCTACTTTCTCTTTCATGTTCGCCCCTCCTCAATCGTCCGCCAAAGTCACGCCGACGAGCGCGGCGACCTCCGCCGCACGCACGGGAATCGTCACCTTCGAATAACGCCACGGCCGTCTGCCCGTCTCCTGGTAGATGAGATCCGCCGAGAAATCGGCCATGTGCGCGACCGCCTCCTTGATGCTCCTGCCCTTTCGTGCCGTAAGCGTCACATACGCTTTGACGAAGATGCTTTTACCCGCTTCGATGAGCACCGCCTCGAAGTAATCATCCTCGCGTGGTGCGCCCTCTCGCTCGGCTCTGCCGCGCACTTCAAGCCCGTCGTACTGTTCGTAGGGCACGAGCGGACGCACAAGGGCGTCCATGATCGTGCCGACCTGCTTGCCGACATTGGCGAACTCCAGCTTCGTGACGAGCGTTACGCTTTTTTCATCCTGCGCCGTTACTTCGAGGGGCGTGCGCTCCGTAAGCTTCACGACGACCTCTTCCGTTCCCTCCTTGGCAAAGAAGAGTTTCACCACGATGATGCAAAGGAAAATCGCAGCGAGAACAACACCGATTGCAATATACAACTTTCAAGACCTCCCAAAGCTTCCTGGCGAACGTTCAGAGATTTTCTGCGCCCGTCGGCGCATCCTCCGAAAGCGCGGCATGAAGCTTTTCATAAAACTCTGCAGGCAGTTTCGTGATGCGCCCCGTCTCTCGGCTCGTGAAGACGTTCTGCGTATGACCGAGGACGAGCAATGCGTCGTCCGCCACGCGCCGCACCTCGTAGTCGAATGCCATCTTGACCTTTGTCAGCGCCGTCGGGCGCGTGACGATGGCGAGTTCATCGTCGAACTTGCCTGAGGCGACGAACTTTGCGCTGACATCGGTCAGCGGAAAGACGTAGCCCGCCTCCATCAGATCGCCCAATGTGATGCCGAGCGCGCGCAGGAACTCGACCCTGCCGATCTCGAACCAACGAATGTAGTTCGCATGATGCACGACGCCCATGGCGTCCGTATCGTAGAAATTCACACGATGGTATGCCTTGACCTCCATGACGCTCTCCATCAGCGAAACAGGTGACTGACCGAACGATGCTCCTGTATGCTGATGAGCACGTCGCCGATAGCGTCCGCCATCGAGAGCACGACGATCTTGTCTGACTTCTTGTCGCCCAAAGGAATCGTGTCCGTGACAATCAGCTGCTTGAGCACCGACGCGTTGATGCGCTCGATGGCAGGATCGGTCAGGATCGCATGGGAACAGGCGGCGTAGACTTCTTTTGCACCAAGCTTTGCAAGTGCCTTCGCCCCCTCGCAAAGAGAGCCTGCCGTGTCGACGATGTCGTCGATGAGGATTGCCGTCTTGCCCTCGACGTCGCCGATGAGGTTCATGACCTCCGCCACGCCCGGCTGCGGGCGGCGCTTCTCGATGATGGCGATCGGTGCGTGCAGGCGGTCGGCAAGATTTCGCGTGCGCGTGACGCCGCCGAGATCGGGTGAGACGACGACGGCATTTTCGAGATTGTGCTCCTTCAGATACGCGGCGAGGACGGGAGCCGCTCCGAGATGATCGACGGGAATGTCGAAGAACCCCTGGATCTGACCTGCATGCAGATCGACCGTCACGACGCGCGAGACGCCCGCCGTCTCCATGAGGTTCGCGACGAGCTTCGCCGAGATCGGCTCGCGCCCGCGCGTCTTGCGATCCTGACGCGCGTAGGCGTAGTACGGCACGACGGCCGTGATGCTGTGCGCCGACGCCCTCTTGCAGGCGTCCGTCATGATGAGAAGCTCCATGAGATTGTCGTTGACCGGCTGCGAGGTCGGTTGAATGATAAAGATGTCCTTGCCGCGAATGCTCTCGCTGATCATCACCTGCGTCTCGCCGTTGTTGAAATGACCGACGTATGCATCACACAGCGGCACGCCGATATGCGATGCGATCTTCTTCGCGAGCTCGGGGTTGGCGTTGCCCGTCATGATGCATAGGTTGTCAAGGTTCGTCATTTTCCAGTAGCCTCCATTTCTTCTTTGCGCTTGTCCGCCCAGCCCGTGATATTCTTCTGGTGGGCGCGCGCGATGGCGAGATCGCCTGCGGGGATGTCCTTCGTGATCGTCGACCCTGCGCCGATGTAGGCGCCGTCGCCGACGCTGACGGGTGCGACGAGGTTCGAGTTGCAGCCGACGAAAGCGCCGTCGCCGACCTTCGTGCGGAACTTCTGCCTGCCGTCGTAATTGACCGTGATCGTGCCGCAACCCATGTTGACGCCCGCACCGATGTCGGAATCGCCGATATACGAGAGATGCGGCAGCTTCGTCCCCTCGCCGACGACGGAGTTCTTGACCTCGACGAAATTGCCGATCTTGACGTGCGCGGCGATTTTCGTCGCGGGGCGAAGATGAACGTACGGGCCGAGCGTCGCACCGTCGGCGATTTCGCATTCATGCGCATAGCAGAAATGCGCCGTGACATGCGCGCCAACCTTCACGTCCTGAAAGCGCGAATTCGGGCCGATCTCGCAGCCCTCGCCGATGACCGTCGCACCCTCAAGCCACGTGCCCGGATAGAGAACGGTGTCGCGGCCGACGATGACATCGACGTCGACGTAGGTCGTATCGGGATCCATGAGTGTCACGCCCTCTGCCATCAGCGCCTCATTCTTGCGGCGGCGCAGGATCTTCTCCGAGGCGGCGAGCTGGGCGCGCGAGTTGACGCCGAGCGTTTCCTCGTAGTCGTCGGCCGTGGCGGCGAAAATCTTCTCGCCCTTCTTTCGGAGGATTTCGAGCACGTCGGGCAGATAGTACTCGCCCTGTGCATTGTCATTTTTGACCTCGTGCAGGGCGGCGAAAAGGTCGGGCGCTTCAAAGCAATAGATGCCCGAATTGACCTCGCGCACATTGCGCTCCTCCTCCGTCGCGTCCTTGTGCTCAACGATTCTTTCCACCGTGCCGTCTGCGGCGCGGATGATGCGGCCATATCCCGTTGCATCGGGCATGACCGCGGTCAGAACGGTCGCCTTCGCGCCCGATGCCGCGTGTTCTTTCGCGAGCTTCTTGAGGAGCTTCCCCGTCAGGAGCGGCGTGTCGCCGCAGAGCACGAGAACCGTGCCCTTTTCCTCGTGCAGCAGCGGTTCCGCCTGCAGGACGGCATGCCCCGTGCCGAGCTGCTCTTCCTGCGTGACGAAATCCGCCTCACCCGCAAGCGCCTTTTCCACCGTCTCGCCGCCGAATCCCACGACGACGATATTGCGCACGGCGCCCGCCTCCTTCGCGGCCGCGAGCACATGGGCGAGCATCGCCTTGCCGCCCGCCTTGTGCAGCACCTTCGGCAAAGACGACTTCATGCGCGTCCCCTTGCCCGCCGCCAATATGACTGTTGTCAGATCTGCCATTCGTTCAGCCTCCATTGCTCAAAGACATTTCCTCAGCATCGTTCTCAGGGAACTTTGCAGCCGATCCCTGCAGAGTTCTGAACACATCCTTTCCTGCCATCTTTTTAGATGCCGGCATTCTTCGCTGCCTCCATGCTCAGAAGAAGCGTACGCTCCGCCTTTTCCATATGGGCTTCCGCCGCCTGCTTCGCGCCCTGCACGTCGCCCTGGGCGATGGCGTCGACGATCTCTCTATGCTCCTCAAGCGTCTCCTTGAGACGACCCGGAAACGACATCGAGGCGGAACGAAAGCGCGTGAGCTGCTCGCGCAGGTTCGAGATGATGCCGACGAGACGCGTGTTGCGGCTCGCCTGATAGAGGAGGTCGTGAAAGCGCATGTCCGTTTCCACGATCTTTTCCATGTCGCCCGCCTCGATCTGTCCACCGATGGCGACGAGGAGACGCTGCAGGCTTTCCAGCTCATTCTCCGTGATGCGCTCCGCCGCGAGGGCGCAGGCGAGCGAATCGAGCGCCGTGCGAATCTCGAAGACATCGTTGACGTCGCGGATGGAAAGGTTCGCGACGTAGGTGCCGCGCCGCGGCATCATGACGACGTAGCCTTCCAGCTCCAGCTTTCGGATCGCCTCGCGCACGGGCGTGCGGCTGACGCCAAGTTCTTCGGCGAGCTGGATCTCCATGAGCCTCTGTCCTGGCGCAAGCGTGCCGCTCTTGATCGCATCGCGCAGAGCCTCAGCAACCACCTCGCGCAGAGGCTGGTAGCTGTCGAGGCGGATCGGTGCGAGCTTTGTTTCCTGTCCCATCGTTTTTCCCCCTGCACAGGTACGGCGCTTCAGAACATCTGCGCCCCCTGCGTCTTTGTGCAAAAGACGGCGGCATCCGTCTCTTCGCGCAGTCTCTTCGTCAGATTCTGCGCCGCCCCCTCGCTTTCCATCAGTGCGAAGACCGTCGGCCCTGAGCCGGACATCATGGCAGCGAGTGCGCCCTGCTCCAGCATCCTTTCCTTCAGACGACGGATCTCCTCATGCTCCTCTATGGTAACACTTTCGAGCACATTGCACAACTCCCGGCAAATGCGCAAGCGATCGCCCGCACCGATGGCGGCGAGCATCTTCTCCGTGTCCGGGTGGCGCACCGCCTTCTGCGCATCGTAGCGCCCATACGCCCAAGCGGTCGAGACGTCGACGGGCGGCTTCGCCAGCACGACGGGAAAGGGCGGCAGATCGGCAAGGCGGCGCAGAATCTCGCCGCGCCCCGTCGCCAACTGCGTGCCGCCCGCAAGGCAAAAGGGCACATCAGAGCCGATCTCGGCTGCAAGCTTCGCAAGCGCCGCCTCATTCAGCCCCTTCTTAAAAAGATCGTTCATCCCGAGGAGCACGGCAGCAGCGTCCGCAGAACCGCCCGCAAGCCCCGCCGCCATCGGAATCGTCTTTTTCAAGCGGATCGCTATGCCGCCCTCCGACGGAAAACGGCGCAAAAAGAGCGCCGCCGCACGCCACGCGAGATTGCTCTCGTCCGCAGCGAGCGCCGCGCTTTCGACCTCCAAAGAAATGCCCTGCGCCGTCTTTTCCAGCTCGACCTCATCCGCGAGCGCGACAGACTGCATGACCATCGCCACCTCGTGATAGCCGTCGGGACGTTTCCCCAGAATGTCAAGCGTCAGATTGATCTTCGCCCGCGCCAAAAACTTCAGCAAAAGAAATGCACCATCCTTCCCTATATACCATCATAAATTCTATCAATTTTTTCTCTTTACAGCAAGTCTTAGAAAAAATTTTGGTAGGAATTAACCGGCAAAAGGGCGAATCAAACAAAATAGATTCTATTCTATATTTATTATGCCTTGGAAAAGAGGGAACTTTATTATGGATGAAAAGTCTGCAGCACCAGAGGAGACGGAACGCATCAAAAAGGACGTGCGCTCCTCCCTCCTCATCGTCCTGCCCCTGACGCTTCTGGCATTCGCCTTTTCGCCGGGGCTGCTCGCAGCCTCCACGCTCGGCATAGACCTGGGACCAATCTCGCCCGAAGGAGCGCCGCTCCTCTTTGCAGGAATCGAGCTCTCCCTCGCGCTCGCCATGCTGCTCGCGTGCAAATCCATCCTCGTGCGCGGCGTCCGCCTGCTCTTCAAATCGCCGTGCGCCGATTCACTCATCGCCGTCAGCGCCATCTCCGCCGTCATCGCGAGCCTCCTCCTCATGGTGCAGATGATGCTGACGGGAGAAGCGCTCTTTCACCAGCTTCTCTTCACGCCGCTCGGCCTCTTCCTGACCTTCACGCTCGGCGGCAAATACCTCGAAGTGCGCCTCGCCGCACGGAAGCTCTCGCTCGACGAGGACGAGGGCATCGTGCCGCCGGGCGCAGAGGAGATGATGGCGGAGCATGAAGCCGAGCGCCAGAGGCGCGAGGAGGAGGAACGTCGAAAGAAGGAGTCCGAGGCGCGCTACCGCGAACTCGAAGCGCTGCGCGCCGAGGAGCGCCGCCTCGCCGAACTCGAAGCGAGGCGTGCGCGAGGCGAGGTGCTGCCCGCAGAGGAAGAGGAAGATGAGCCTGCCGCAAGCGACGCGCCCAGGCAGGAGGAAGCGGCGAAGACGCCCGAGCACACACCGCTGCTCGCCGTCACGGACAATGCCGCCCTGCGCTTTCTCGCCTTCGGCCTGCTGCTCGCCATCGCCGATGCTGCCCTCTGGCAGACCATGGGACTCGATCTTCTGCAGACGGCGATCTTCTTTTTCTCCGTGCTCTTCTTCGCTTGCCCTGCCGCACTCTTCTTTGCCTCCTCGTTCGCCCTGCCCGAAGCGCTGAAAAAGTGCCGCGCACAGAAGATCTTCGTGAAGAACGCCGGCGTTTTCGGCACTCTCAAGCACATCAGCGCCATCGCGCTCTCGAAGAGCGGCGGCATCACCGAAGGCAGGCCGTTCCTCGCGACCATCGTCGGCGAGGGGCTTTCCGACAGTGCGATCCTGGGACTCGCCGCGAGCGCGGAAAACGGCGTCTCCCATCCGCTCGCACGCGTCCTCGTCGCCAGCGCTGTCAGTCGGGGCGCTCGCCTCATGCGCACCTCGGCGACGAGCAGCATCCCCGGCAAAGGCGTCGAGGCGCTGATCAACGGCCGAGCCGTACGCCTCGGCAAGCGCGAATGGCTCGAAGAAGAGGGCGTCCAGATCAGCAATTCCCTCTTGACGCAGGGCGACCAATTCGCCTCGCGCGGCAAGATCGTCATCTATCTCGCCACGGGCAAGATCGCCAAGGGCCTCCTCGTGTTCTCCGACGAGGCGCGAAGCGACATGCCGCGCACGATCCGCCTGCTGGAATCTCTGGGCGTCCAGACCGTCATGATGACGGGCGACTGCCGCACTGCAGCAAAGCGCACGGCGAAGGATGCCGGCATATCCGTCTACCGCGCCGATCTTGCGCCCGCCGACAAGGCGAAGGAGGTGCAGATGCTTCAGGCGCACGGTCACTCCGTCGCCCTGCTCGCCGCCAAGAAGGAGGACGCGGAGGCAGCCTCGATGGCTGACGTCGTGCTCGCCATGCAGACGAGCGAGAGCGAGATCGCGCCTGACATCCTCATCGCCTCAGGAGATCCCTCGCACATTCCTCAGCTCATCACGCTTTCAAGGAAGACCGTCCGCACCGTGCGCCTCGCGCTTTCTCTCGCCTTCCTCGCCGCCGTCCTGGCGGCCGTCCTGCTGCATGCCTCGCTCTTCTTCCTCGGCGACCTGCGCTTTTTGCCGCTGCTCTCCGTCCTCTCCATGCTCGCGGGCATCGTCGCAGCGACGCTCGTGCCGCTCGGACTCAAGGGCTTCAAATTCGCGCCGCACACGCTCGACTACTGAGCTTCACGGAGCACGAAACATACGAGCATATCCTCTTCGCGGGGGCGGCTTTCTTCAACAATTTCAAGGAAACGCTGAGTTTGCCTGAAATCCCTTAAAAAAGTACGGTGATTTCCTTATCCAAAGATTCAAATTCACCGATACACTTATGCCTTGTTTTTTGCTGTCCCTTGTTTTATAATGGACGCATAAAAAATAATTATTTTCTGAAAGGAAGGGGTATCATCCTATGAGCACGGCTGTCCTATCACAATGGCAGTTTGCCATCACCTCGACGTATCATTTTCTCTTCGTCCCGCTGACGCTGGGGCTGACATTCTTCCTGGCACTTCTCGAAACCTGTCATGTCCGCACGAAGGACGCGCAGTGGAAGAAGGAAAGCCGCAAGCTGCTGCAATTCTTCAGCACGGTCTTCCTCATCAACTTCGCCATGGGTGTCGTCACGGGCATCGTACAGGAGTTCCACTTCGGCATGAACTGGTCGGAGTACGCGCGCTTCATGGGCGACATCTTCGGTGCGCCGCTCGCCTTGGAGGCACTCTCCGCCTTCTTCCTTGAGTCGACGTTCCTCGGCATCTGGATCTTCGGCTGGGATAAATTGTCACCGAAACTTCACTGCGTGACGATGTGGCTCGTCGCCATCGGCGGCAACCTCTCGGCGCTCTGGATCATCGTCGCCAACTCCTTCATGCAGCATCCGACGGGCTATGCCATCGAAGGCGGCCGCGCCGTCATGACGGACTTCGGCGCTCTCCTCTCGAATCACTACGTCATCGGCGAGATCACGCATACGTTCTTCGCGGGCATGTCGACGGCGGGCGTCCTGCTCGCAGCCATCACCGCCTACAAGATCCTGCAGGGAGGCCCTGCCGCCGACCTCTTCCAGAAGGCCATCAAGGGCATCCTCGCCTTCACGCTCATCGGCCTTCTTGGCGTCGCGGGTGCCGGCCACATGCATGCGCAGTACCTGAAGGAAGCTCAGCCCATGAAGCTCGCCGCCATGGAGGCTCTGTGGGAGACGGAAGATCCCGCACCGTTCGCCGCCTTCGCCATCATCAACGAGGACAAGATGCAGAACGACTTCGAGATCACGATTCCCGCGATGTTCTCCTTCATGGTCTACAATAAGCCTGCCGGCGAAATCAAGGGCATCCGCGACCTGCAGGAAGAAGCCGTCCAAATGTACGGCTCGGATAACTACGTGCCGAACGTCACGGCGCTCTTCTGGGCGTTCCGCATCATGGTCGGCGCGGGCGGCCTCATGATCCTCATCACGGGCGCCGCACTCCTTCTCGCGATGCGCGGCAAGCTCGCAGACAAGCGCTGCATGCTCAAGGTGCTGCTCTACAGTCTGCCGCTTCCCTTCATCGCCAACTCCGTCGGCTGGTTCGTCACCGAATCGGGACGTCAGCCTTGGATCGTCGTCGGCCTGCAGAAGACGGTCGACGCCGTCTCCCCGAACCTCACCGCAACGGATATATGGCTGACGATCATCGGCTTCACGCTCATCTATCTCGTGCTCATCGTCTTCGCCCTCGGCGTTGCGATCCGCTTCATCAAGACCAGTCCTTCGCCGGAAAGGAGTGCAGCATAATGGATTTGAACATCTTATGGTTTGTCCTGATCGTCGTGCTCTTCACGGGCTTCTTCTTCCTTGAGGGCTTCGACTACGGCGTCGGCATGCTGCTGCCCTTCGTCGGCAAGACCGACGAGGAGCGCCGCATCACGCTGCGCACGATCCTGCCCGTATGGGACGGCAACGAAGTCTGGATGATCACGGCGGGCGGCGCGAGCTTCGCGGCCTTCCCGCACCTTTACGCGACGATGTTCAGCACGTTCTACCTCGCGCTCTTCTTGATGCTCGTCGCGCTCATCCTGCGCGGCGTCGCGTTCGAACTGCGCGGCCACAAGGACTCCGCCGTCTGGCGCAGCGGCTGGGACAAGTGCATCGTCTTCGGCAGCGTCGTTCCCGCCTTCCTCTGGGGCGTCGCCGTGACCGATCTCATCGCAGGCCTTGCCATCGACGCGAACATGACGTACACGGGCGGCTTCTTCGGTCTGCTCTCGCCCTATTCCATCGTCGGCGGCCTCGCCTTCGTCTTCGTCTTCGCCTTCCACGGCGCGGCATTTTTGACGATGCGCCTCGCTGACCGCCACCTCATCATGCGCGTGCAGGACGTGGCGAAAAAGGCCGGCGCTCTCGCCGTCGTCTTCTTCGTCTTGTGCATGGGACTCACCTACGTCTATACCGACCTCTACGCGAATCCCTTCGCTGCAGGCGCTCTCGTCCTCGCCGCCGTCGTCTGCCTCGCTTCCTATGCGAATGTGATCAACAAGGCCTCGACGAAGGGCTTCGTCTGCAGCGGCCTCGCCGTCGCCCTGACGGTCGTCGCCTTCTTCCTCGGGCTCTTCCCGCGCCTCATGGTGTCGAGCCTTTCGCCCGAGTACAGCCTGACGATCTACAATGCATCCTCGACGCCCTACACGCTGTCGATCATGACGATCGCTGCCGGCTGCCTCGTCCCGATCATACTCTGCTATCAGATCTGGACGTACTACATCTTCCGCAAGCGCGTGACGGCTGCCGACGCCAACCACCACGGCTATTGAGCAGCACATGAAGAACAGTCTGCTCTTCCTCACGCTCAAGGAACAAAAGCATATCGTCCTCTGCCGCGCCTTGCTCGAAGCACTCTCGGGCGTCTTCGTCATCGCCGCGGCATGGCAGACGGCTTCCGTCGTCAACAAGGTCTTCCTCCATGGCGCGGGAATGCACGAAACAGCATCAGATTTTCTGGTGCTGTTTTTGTGCGTCCTGGGCGCGGCTCTCCTGCGTCTGCCCAAAAGCAGCCTCGAAGACCGTCTGTCCGAGCACATGCGTCTCTTCTGCCGCAAGACGCTGCACCGTGCGCTTCTTGCAGAGGGGCGCGATACGCACGGCGTCCTGACTCTGGCGTTAGAACGCGTGGATGCACTCGAGCCGTGGTTTCATACCGTCGTTCCGACGGCCATATCGTTCGCCGTGCTCGTGCCCTTCATCCTCGCAGTCAGCGCCGTCTTCGATCCGCTCTCGGCATTGCTCTTTTTTGCGACGCTCCCCATAGCGCCCTTCTTGCTCATGCTCATCGGCAAGGCGACGCGTCGCGCGAGCGAGCGCCAATGGTCGAAGATGGAGGCTCTGACCGCGGGCTTCGGCGAGATGATCCGCGCGGCGATGACCTTGAAGCTCTTTCGCCGCACGGAATCTGAAGGTGCACATCTAAGGGCAAGCAGCCGCTCCTTTTCCGAAGCATCGCTCGCCGTCCTGCGCCTCGCCTTCGTCTCCTCCTTCGCGCTCGAACTCATCACGACGCTCTCGATCGCACTGATTGCCGTATCGATCGGCCTCAGGCTCATCGACGAACAGATCAGCTTTCCTACGGCATTCTTCGTGCTGATTCTCGCGCCGCTCTTCTACCAGCCGCTCAGAGAAGGAGGCATCGCCTTCCACGCCGCCATGGACGCGCACACGGCAGCAAAGGCGCTTGAGCCGTGGCTCGCCGCTCCCCTCGACAGAGAAGACGGCAGGAGCGAGCAGATCCTCGTGCCGCCGCGCCTCCTTGCCGAAAAACTTTCCTATCGCTATCCGCTGACGCAAGAAGCTGTCCTCCAAGGACTCGATCTCAACTTTCGCGCGGGCAAGAAGACCGCGCTCATCGGTGCGAGCGGTGCGGGCAAGACGACCCTGCTCAATCTTCTCGCCGGTCTTCTCACGCCGACCGAAGGAACGATCGTCCTGCAGGACGGCGCAGGCGACGGAAAGTCTTACGACCTCGCGCATCTTTCGCCTGCCTCGCGCCGTGCGCTCATCACCTATGTGCCGCAGGAAACGCATGTATTCAACGCGACGCTCGCCGAAAACATCAGCCTGTGGCAGGAGGGCGCGACGAAAAGCGCCCTGAGCGCCGCCCTTGAGCAAGCGGCGCTCGGCGGCTTCCTGGCGGCACTTCCCCAAGGGCTTGCCACGCCGCTCGGCGCTGGCGGACATCCGCTGTCCGCCGGTGAGAGGAGACGTCTCGGCCTTGCGCGCGCCTTCTTCCAAGCTCGCCCCCTCGTCATCCTCGACGAAATCACAGCAGGGCTCGACGAGGAGACGGAAAAGGCGGTTCTCGCCGCCCTCAACGATTTCTCTCGCCGCCGCACCTTGATCCTCGCCTCGCATCGTCCCGCGCTCATCGCTTGGGCCGATCATATCATCGACATAGGAGGTGACGCCGAATGACGGAAATCCTGCATCTCATGCGCCTCGCTTCTCCTGCCAAAGGACTGCCCGCGCTTCTCGCGGCATTCTTCGCCGCCCTCTCGGGTATCGCGCTCATCGGCGCCGCCGCGTGGATCATCGCGAGCGCCGCACTCGCGCCGCCCCTCTCGGCGCTGACGCTCGGCATCACCTGCGTGCGTGCCGCAGGCGTCGCGCGCGCCGTCTTCCGCTACCTCGACCGCCTTCTCTCGCACCGTCTCGCCTTCGCCTGCTACGAAAAGCTGCAGCTTCTGACCTACCGTCAAGCGGCAGAAAAGCTGCCGCTCAAGGAGGGCACAATGCGCGAGGGCGAATTCCTGCACGACCTTCTGACGGGCTGCGAGACGCTGCGAAACTTCTACCTGCGCACCGTGCCGCCGCCGCTCCTCGCGGGACTCGTCGCGTTCTTCACCGCTGTCGCGCTCCTGCCTCTTTCCACACTCGCAGCGGTCCTCGTCGCGGCGCTTTACCTGCTGCACCTCGCCCTGCCCCTCTTGCTCAGGGAGGAAAGCCTGCGCGAGGAAAGCGCCGCCTATCGGGACACGCTCCTCGATCTCATCGACGGGCGCACCGAACTTCATCAGGCGGGCGCACTTCCCCATGCCCGGCAGATGCTCGACGACGCTGCCAAAACCTTTCAGGAAAAGCAGTCAGAAAAGCGCCAAAAGCGCGAGCGCCTGTTCACGCTGCTCGACGCCTCGCGCGTCAGTCTCTGGGTTGGGCTGCTGCTGCTCCTCCTGCCTCATGCGCAGGCCGGCGAGATCAGCGGCATCGAATACGCCGTCTGGGCGCTCGCCCTTGAGGCCGCCCTCGCCGAATACCGCGCTCTTCCCGCCGCCGTTCTCGGCGCCTCGGCCGCCCGACAAGCGGCACAGAATATCCTGCCCTCGAAAGGCGAGATGCAGCCGGAAGCAGCTCCAACGAAAGAAATGGCGACAAGAAAGCCGCCCATGCCGGCGCTCCCCGCCGCCGACAGCGCCGTCCCCCTCTTGGAAGTACGAAACATCAGCTTCGCCTATCAAGCGGGACTGCCCGTCCTCGAAAACCTCACCTTCTGCATCCGACGCGGCGAGCACACGGCGATCATCGGCGAGAGCGGCGCGGGCAAGACGACGCTCGCGAGCCTTCTCCTGCGCCTTTGGGACATCGACAGCGGCACAATTTTCTATAGCGGCGTAGCCCATGCTTCTCTGACGGCAGACGCAGTGCGCTCCCTCTTCGGAGTCTCCTTGCAGGGCAGCTATCTCTTCAGCGCGTCGGTGCGCGACAACTTCCTGCGTCTGCACGAAAGCATCACGGAAGACACGATGTGGCAATCGCTCGAAACGGCACAGCTCGCCGACGTCGTGCACTCCCTGCCGCAAGGACTCGACGAACCGCTCGGCGAAAACGCCTCGCGCCTCTCAGGCGGCCAGAGAAGCCGTCTCTTAACGGCACTGGCGCTCGCCGCAGACGCTCCCCTGCTGCTGCTCGACGAGCCGACGGCAGGCCTCGACGCCGCACGCGGCGCAAAACTCATCGCCGCCGTGCTCGAAACCCTCGACAAAAGGGGCGGCACGCTCATCGTCATCACCCACGACCTGCCGCTCCTCAGCCGCATGAAACAGGTTATTTCGCTCTGAAGCGTACGGATCATCAACTTGCACACCAATGAGAGTATGCTATACTAAAGGTGGCAAACATGGATAACGTCAAGGCACACGAAATCCCCCCAAGCTGCCATCTTTGGGGGGATTTCTAGTCTCATTGTGCAGAAAGCCCATCGTGTCCACTGTGTAAATACACAAAGGCAGAAAAAACTTGCATATTTTCTGGCTTTATACTATACTGTCAAAGTACTTTACAATTATTAAAGGAGGAATTTCTTTGTTCAGTTCCATCGGCAGAAAGTATCAGGAAACTGCCTTGATCAAGCTCATCGCCATCGGACTCGTCCTCGGCATCATCGTCGCCGTTGCCTTGCCGCAGGTCGTTCCTGCGATCTCCATCCTCGGCGACCTCTTCGTAAAGGCGCTCAAGGGCGTCGCGCCCGTTCTCGTCTTCGTGCTCGTCATGAACGCCATGGCACAGAAGAACGCGGATGCCAGCGCTTCGATGCGCCCCATCGTGCGTCTCTACATCATCAGCACCTTCCTCGCCTCGATGGTCGCCGTCAGCTACTCGTTTCTCTTCCCGACGACGCTCCATCTCGCCGTCGCCTCGTCTGAGGTGTCTCCGCCGAGCGGCATCATCGAAGTTCTGCACAACCTCATCCTGAGCGTTGTCGACAACCCGCTGCACGCCATCGTGACGGCGAACTACATCGGCATCCTCGCATGGGCTGTGCTCGCGGGCGTCGCACTTCATTCAGCGAACGACTCGACGAAGGAGACGATCGCCGACCTCGCCAAAGCTGTGACGAAGATCGTGCAGTGGGTCATCCGCTTCGCCCCCTTCGGCATCTTTGGCCTCGTCGCGAACGCCATCGGCGAAAGCGGCATCGCTGCCCTCATCGGCTACGCGCAGCTCCTCGCCGTCCTTCTCGCCGCATTCTTCTCCGTCGCGCTCATCATGAACCCGCTCATCGTCTTCCTGCACATCCGCCGCAACCCCTTCCCGCTCGTCTGGACGACGCTCCGGGAAAGCGGCATCTACGCCTTCTTCACGCGCAGCTCTGCGGCGAACATCCCCGTGAACCTCTCGCTGTGCAAACGTCTCGGACTGTCGGAGGACACCTATTCGCTCTCCATCCCGCTCGGCGCGACGATCAATATGAGCGGCGCCGCCATCACGATCGCCGTCCTCTCGCTCGCTGCCGCACACACGCTCGGCATCGAGGTCGACATGCCGACGGCGCTGCTCCTCTGCGTCATCTCGACCGTCGGCGCCTGCGGCGCCTCGGGCGTTGCCGGAGGCTCGCTGCTCCTCATCCCCGTCGCCTGCTCGAGCTTCGGCATCCACAACGATGTCGCCATGCAGGTCGTCGGTGTCGGCTTCATCATCGGCGTACTGCAAGACTCGTGCGAAACGGCTCTGAACAGCTCCAGCGACGTCCTCTTCACCGCCACCGCCGAATTTGCCGAACGCGCCAAGGAGGGCACCCTCGAATCCACTGACCTCGTACCGCACCACGAAAGCTGAACGGCATACATACGAAAAGACCTCGGACTGCAAGTTCAAGTCCGAGGTCTTCTCATTTCATTATCGTTCCACACGAATGTCCTTGATGCCGTAATACTGACAAAGGCCATCCTTCGTCACGCCGTTGTCGAAGTCGACGAAGAAGACGTGGCGCAGAGCGCGATTTTTCAAAAGGATGGGTTTCATATAGGCGATCTCCTCGCCATTTTCTGCTGCCTGCTTGACGATGGCGAGGCGCACGTCGTTCTCCTGCTGCATCGCCGCCGTAATGAAGAGTGCAGCGGTCATCGTGAAGAGGCCGATGGATAGAGATGCCACCAGGAGCGTCTTCTTCGCGCGATTCCACAGGCAGTCGCGGACGAGGGGATCGCGCAACACAGCACAGGCGGCGATGAGGATCATGGCGACGGAGCTGAAAGTCGCCCGCGCCGGAAATGTCGGCGCGGCAATCATGACAAAGTTGTTGAAAAGCGCCAGCGCGATGAGGAACGCTGCATAGCGTGCTGCAGGAAAAGCATGGAGCACACTGCGCCACGAAACCGTGCGAACGGCAGCAAGCGCCTTGCGCGAGAAGCCCAAAGAACGCTTCAAAAGGCCATAGAAGAAGAAGATCGTGAGCCAATAGATCGCCATCTCCTCGAATCCTGCCATGACATTGGCAAAGTGCTCGACGGTGCGTGGCTTATCAAGCCCCAGCGGTGCGAGCACATGGGCGACGAGAAAATCGCGCAGCGCATTGGCAAAGAAGCTGCCGTTGAAATAAGAAACGACGAGCAGAACAATGACGGCAAGGCAAAGCATCCTGCCCCAGCCAAAAGCTTGCCCGGAAGGTTCCGCCGTCTCACCGCCAGCCCTTGCATCCTCCGCAAGATGCAGTCGATAGATCCGTCCCGCGGCGATCAGCAGCAAGATGACGGGCAGGAGATAAAGTACCATCTCACCGTTTCCCGCAAACTGGTTGCCGATATGGGTGAAGATTCCTTTGCCGCTTCCCTGCGCGTCGTAGCGCACGAAATTGCCGGGCGCCGCCACGAGCAGCACGAGTCCTGCGAGTGCGCCGAAAGCCCCCGCCGGCATCCAAAGGGGCAAGTCGCCCTTGCGCCTCGCCCACCAAGAAAGTCCCGCCGCCAATACGAACACCGTAACGGCAAGGTTTTCCACCGACCAACCCGCCAGGACGCCAAGCGCGAACATCGGCGCGATGAGCCAATACTTTTCGGGTGCCTGCCCCTCATCCATTGTTTTGCAATGAAGATTGTACGGCACGAGAAAGAGGGCGACGATCACCCCCGTCCACAAGTAGACGGCAGCGCCGCATTTCCAAACAGCCACCTCGCCAAAATGCGGGAACGAGAGCCAGGCAAGAATCCCCATGGCAGCAAAAATGCCCGGCTCCTGCCAGAAGCGTCCATCGCGCCGCGCATGGATTGTCAGCAATACGATGAACACAAGGAACATCAAGGCGTTGGCAACGTCGAAGATCCCTTTGCCCAAAAGGAGAAAGACGTCGAGAAAGAAGAATGCTGCCATGCGTCCGCCATGCAGCAGGTAATGACGCTGCAAAGATTCCATGACGTCCGAAAGAGAAGCGATGTGCCGCCCCGTCTGCCAGATCATCGAATAGTCATAGTCGTCGCGATGCAGCGGCATGAGATGATTGAGCGCATACATCAGCGCAAAGATTCCCGCCGCCACAAGAACTGTCTGCCAGACTCTTCCTCTCGTCATGCAATCCTTCCTCCCAATGCCTGAAAGTTCACGATCTCAACGCCCTCTTCTGCCGCCAGCTTCGCGACCTTCGGCGAGAGGATCGCGCCAAGCTCCGCTTCGAAGTCGTGCTGCCAACCCGAGGCGCGCACGATTTCCTCATTCGCCGTGCCCGGATGCATCATGACCTCGGTCACACCTTCTCGAAGGTTCTTGATCGCATGAAGCAGCTCCGCCTCATCGACGGCCTCTCCCGCGACGATGCCCGCAAAATGATTGGGCACAGAAATCCCCGCCTTCCTCGCCAGACTCGCGGCGTTCCTCGCGAGGAGCGCAAGTCCGGCGCGGCCTGCGAACTGGCCGATGCCGCCGAACTTTCCGGCAAAGAGCGGCGCAAACGGTGCGCGAAGCGCGGGGATCCCCGCCTCGCGGCAAAGCCCGATGACGATTTCGATGATTCCCGGCAGGACGTGCATGTGCTGATGGCTGTCGGCATGATCGAGCGAAAGTCCCGCCGCCTCAAACTTTTTCAACTGCGCGGCAAGCTCGGCGCGCACCTCCGCCAGGTGCACGCCGCCCTTCGCATAACGCTTGGAAAAAGTGCCATAGTTCGGCAAAAAGACGCCGCTTTCATCGACGAGTGACGGAATCTCCTCGGGTGGCAGGACGGGAAAACCATCGACCAGCGTGAAGTGTATGCCAAGACCGAGTTTCGGCAGGCGTCGCACGCGCTCCGCTGCGTCCTCGAACGCCGCGCCGCCCGCCATCAGCGTCGCCGAACGCAGCACGCCCATCTCGACACCCTTTTCCACCGCCTCATTGATGCGCACATGGCGACCGAAATCATCGGCATTGACGATCATCCGCTTCAATATTTCCTCACATCCATTTCATACAGGACAGATTTTTTCCTTCGTACATCTTGATTATACCGCAAGAAGAAGATGTTTTGCAAACGGCAGGGAATCGCAGGCGAAGGTCGAATATAAACTACACGCACAAACGTCCACTTTGTGGACATTGTGCGCCGCCCTTAATGAAAGTTACCCAATCAGTCTGCGCCCTTCGGGCTTGACTTCTTGGACTTTCATAGTAAAAATGTATATGAGAGATTCAAGGGAGGATTCATCCGTGACAAAAGAGGATTTTGATGCGCTCGTCGCCCTTGTGCTCGCGAGCAAGAGGAAACCGCCCGAGGCGCTTTTTGCGAGCGGCTTCGGCGACTGGCATGCGCGCGCACGGCTCGGTCATTTTCTTGCCATGCAGGAAATCGGCAAAGCACAGGAGGCGCGGGAGCTTTTCTGCTCCGTTCTCGATGAGGACGTCGACGAGGGAAACAGCGAGGATATCGAAGAAAAGATCTTCGCCCTGCAGCGCCTCAGCGAAATCGAGCATGCGGCGAAGGAGAACGAAGATGCGCTCACCCATATAAACCTCGCGATCGAGCTTGCTGAAGAGACGGACTATCTCTACAAGTTCATCCTGCGCGGCGAGCTTTGGGCAGCGCGTTGGAACATCCTGCACGCGATGGGACGCGCCGCCGAAGCCGAAGCCGAATGTGATGAGCGCATCGCCGCCTACGAGAATATTCCCGTCAAGCACAACAGCTATCTCTATTACGGCTACCGCTTCAAGGCACAGCTCGCCGCCGAGCGCGGCGTCGTCCTCGTCGCAAAGGACTACATGCACATGGCGCTTCACGAGATGGAGATTCCCGCAGAATACGAAGACGCACTCGAAAAGGCGTTCTCCGCCACACATGAGAACGCCTCTTGGATCTTGAACGAAATCGACCGCGCAACACCGCGCCCCGAGCTTCTTGCCTGGGATATTTAAGGAAACAAGACGGGCATCCGATCACTCGGGCGCATCGAACGCTTGATTCACACGATTCTTCAAAGCACTGCTTTTTTGCGCCGCTGCCCGAAGAATCGCTTCATGATGGCTCTGCATTCGTCCTCTAGGACGCCTGCACGCATCTCCAGCTGATGGTTGAGCGCGGGATGGCAGACGATGTTGAAAAGCGACTCGCACGCGCCCGCCTTTGCATCCGTTGCACCGTAGACGACGCGATCGACGCGGCTCATGACGAGCGCGCCCGCACACATCGGGCAAGGCTCGATCGTAACGTAGAGCGTCAGCCCCGAAAGGCGCCAGCGGCCAAGCTTCTTCGCCGCTTCCTGCAGAGCGATGATCTCGGCATGTGCCGTGCCGTCGTGCCAAGTTTCGCGCATATTGTGCGCACGCGCGACGACCGTGCCAGCCGCATCGACGAGCACGGCGCCAATGGGCACCTCGCCCGCTTGGAAGGCCTCCTGCGCCTCCTTGAGCGCCTCCTTCATAAAAGTGACGTCATCCAGCATGAATTCGACTCACAAGCCCGCGCAGGTCAAGCGCCTGCCGGTTCCGATAGAAGAGCGACTGCGTAGCGCGGTGCACATCGAGATGATAGGCGTCTTGCTCCGCCTCTTTCTCCCTTTCCTCGCGATTCTTCTTATTCTTCTCCATCGCCGACTCGAGCATGCGCTTGAAGTTTTCCTTCTTGTTCCCGCTCTCGCCGTCCTTCGCCTCGCGGCGACGTACATCATAGACGGCGCCCTTCATGCGCGCGATCTTTTCAACCTTGTCAATCATGGCGGACACCTCCTGAAAATGAAAAAGGATTCCATCAAAGGAAAATCGTTTTCCCTTATGTTTCTTATATCGTTCAAAATAGTCTGCACCTTAATAAAAAACCTATGCTTCTTAGGCTTTTTGTCTTATTAGATTTCTCCAAGAAAGGAGTCATTCATGACCACAGTTCAACCACAAAACACACTTCCTGCCAATACGGCGCAACTGACCTACCGTTTCCTCGCAGGAGTCTGCCTCATCGTCTTCCTGCTCTGGCTCGTAGGACTCGTCTTCCTTGAGCCCGATCCCTACGCGCTCTACATCTTCACAGGAATCATTCTCGCCATCGTCACGCTGGCCGCCGGAAGCAGTGCACGCGGACCGAAGGCGACCACGATGAAGAGCTCGGAAAAAGTCGAATTTCTCAAGAGTCTGCCCGAATCCTTCCAGATCTTCACGAACGTGAGCATCGGCGTGCGCACGAACCTCGATGCCGTCATCGTCGGAGCGAACGGCGTCTTCATCGTCGACGTCAAGACCCGCTCGGGCAAGATCGAACCGACGGCTGGCAGCGACTGGATTCGTCACAAGGTCGGCAGCAAGGGCACACCGTACCGCGTGCCGATGAAGAATCCCCTGCAGCAGATGAAGCGCGACATTCGCGAACTGCAGTCGTACCTTGCCTCCTGCGGCGTCCGCCCATGGATTGACGGCAGCGTCTGCTTCACGCGTGCAGAATTCGATGAAGAAATCGAGGGCTGCTACACATCGGAAGAGGCGGTACTCGATCATATCAAGAACTTCCCCGACGAACATCCGCTGTCCGACGAAGAACAGAATACGGTTGCCGCAGCGCTCGCGGAACGACTGTAACCTGAGCACGCCAATACTCGCTTTGCGTGCAGGAAAAAAGGAGCCAGCCGGCTCCTTTTTTCATATCCCTTTCACACTTTCCGGCAGATGGAACTTCATCACGTCGCCTCCGCCTGCAGGCTGGATCGTCAGCACGGAGGGATGCTCGTCCGCATCGAGCTTGAAGACGAGGCTCGCCGTCGCCGCTGCCCCCGGTGGGATGTCGACGGCGTTGAACACGGGCGTCTGCCGCGCAGCGAGAGCCGCCATGCCGTCCTTCGATACGCTGTGACGCTCCTGATCGCTGTCCGTGAGCGATATGCCCTGCGGCACGACGCTCACGGGCTGCTTGTCGGCATTCGCGATCGAGGCCTTGACGATGAGGAACGGCCCATCCTCCTTCGCGCCCTCGATTGATTCGACGCGCTTCGCCTCCAAGATCATGACCTGCAGCGAATACGGACTCTTGCCTTCCTTCTTTTCCTTGTCCGCTTCTTCCTTCGCCTTTTCCTGCGCTTCCTTCACGTCCTTGGCGTCCACAGCGGCCGCTTCGCCGCCCTTCGCCGCCTTCCCTTCCTGTGCCTTCTCCTGAGACGATGTGCTCGCCGCCTGCTGCGAACTGCCTGCAAGAAGCCTTGCACTGCCGCCCGCAAAGAAGAACCAATAGCCGCCAATGCAAAGGACGACAGCCGCCAGCGTGATGGCGGCGAATCTCCCTGCCAAAGCCTTCATACATCCACTCCCCTTTTTCCACTCGTATGACATTATATCGTCAAAAAAGCCATTTTCCCAAAGAAAAAGCTCCCGCAAGATGCAGGAGCTTTTTTTAACGTATGAGAGATTACTTCAGCGCATCGCCGAGCTTCGAGTTCGTGTTGCGTGCAGCAGCGACGCTCTCCTCGAACTTCGCCTTCTCCTCGTCGGAGAACTTGACCTCGATGATCTTCTCGCAGCCGCCCTTGCCGAGGATGACGGGCACGCCGATCGCGAGATCCTTCTCGCCATACTCGCCGTCCAAGCCGACGCAGCACGGAATGAGCTTCTTCGCATCGAGAGCGATCGCCTCGACCATCATCGCCGCCGCAGCGCCCGGAGCCATCCATGCGGACGTGCCGAGGAGCTTCGTGAGCGTTGCGCCGCCGACCTTCGTCTTCTCGACGACGTCCGTCAGAGCTTCCTTCGAGAGAAGCTGAGTCACGGGAACGCCGCGCAGCGTAGCATGGCTTACGAGCGGAACCATCGTCTTGTCGCTGTGGCCGCCCAGCACCATGCCGTCGATGTCCGTCGGCGTCGCAGGATAGCCAGCTTCCGTTAATGCAACGGAGAGGTAATAGCGGAAACGGCTGCTGTCAAGCATACCGCCCTGACCGAGGATGCGGTTGCGCGGCAGGCCGGAATCCTTCAGCGCCAAGTACGTCATGGCGTCCATCGGGTTGGAGATGATGATGAAGTACGCATCGGGGGAGAACTTCAGAGCCTGATCGACAACGCTCTTGACGATCTTTGCGTTGACGCCGATCAGATCCTCGCGGCTCATGCCCGGCTTGCGCGGCATGCCGGACGTGATGACGACGACCTCGGAGCCCGCCGTAGGAGCATAGCCGTTCGGATCGTCCGGCAGAGCCGTGACGCCCTTCACCGTCGTGTCAAAGTTCAGCATGTGAGCCGTCTGCATGATGTCGATGGCCTTGCCTTCAGGCACGCCTTCCTTGATGTCAACGAGGACGACCTCGCTGCAGAACGCCTTCGTCGCAAGAACGTTCGCAACGGTAGCTCCGACATTACCTGCACCAACAACTGTTACTTTCATGTAAAATCTGCCTCCTTTGAAATTCGGCGAGACATCCCCCACTTGCCGGGACGCATCTCCAGTGCTTGGATGATAAGTAAAACCCAAGTTCATCGCCTTTGATTATACCAAAATTTACAGAAATAATCAATTTGTTTCATGCAAATTTTGATGAAATCATTACTCCCATTTATCAGTATGCGCAAAGGCTATGCTTGCTCTTCAAACATATCCTTGCCCACACCGCACAAGGGACAGACGAAGTCCTCCGGCAGATCTTCAAACTTCACGCCCGGCGCAAGATCATAGTCGGGATCGCCCTTCGCCTCATCGTACACCCAGCCGCAGACCGTGCAAGTCCAAGTTTTCATAAGAAATTCCTCCTTGTCAGAATGAAATCTTCGGGGCAACGCCCCGCTACGCTCCTATGATACTATGCACGGTCAGACAAAGCAAGCGTTTTGAAAATCATATTTTGAAATTCTTGATGTCGTCCGTGAACGACACGGCGATCTTTTGGAAATCCTGGATCTTTTCCATCATGTCCTGCAGCTTCCCGTGATGGTCGCCCACCGTCTCGTTGACGGACTTTGCTGCAGCGGAATTCTCCTCGGAAAGTCCTGCGACATTTTTCACCTGTCCGATGGCGTCATTCATGCGTCTCATCTCGTCGTTGAGACGCTCTATGATGCCGCCGATGCTCGCCGACACCTCGCGGATATTCGCGACGAAAGCGTTGTTGCTCTCAACGACCTGCACGAGTTCGCCGCTCTCCTTGCCGAGCGCATGGTATTCCGTGTCGATGCTCGCGACGACGTCATTGATGATGCGCGTGATGTTGCGCACGTCAGATGTGATCGTGTCCGCCTGATCGCGCGACTCGGCGGCGAGCTTGCCGATCTCCTGCGCGACGACGGCAAAGCCCCTGCCCTGCTCGCCGGCGCGCGCCGCTTCGACCGAAGCGTTGAGGGCGAGGAGATTCGTCTGCGAGGCGATTTCTGTCACCATGTTGGCGATGGAGATGATCTTCTCCGTCTCACTCTTCAAGGAGTCGGCGGCGTTGCGCACGGCAGCGAAGTTTTCCATGCTCCTGCCCAGCGCATCGCTGGAGGCGCGCACGCCGTCGAAACCGCGCGCCACATTTTCCACGGCTTCCGCAAGGCTCCGATTGTTCTTCTCCTGCGAGGAGACGACCTGCTGCAGCGCCTCGACGTTTCGGTTCAGAACCTCCGCCACCTGCCCCGTCGAAGAAGCGCTCTCTGTCGTCGCTTCCGACACGCTGTCGACGACCTCCGCGATGTGGGCGGAAGCATGACTCATGTTGCTCGCCAGTTCATTGAACTTGCCGCCATAGGCGATGAGCTCATCCCCCATGCCGCGAAATCCGGTGAAGTCTGCACGCACCGACTTCTTGTAGGCGTCGATCAGCGCCCCCAGCTCCTCAAATTCATCGCGCGAGGTCAGCACGAGATCAGCGGAGAAGCGATGTTCGGCGATGTCCGCAAGCTCGCGGCGCAAAAGGCGCAGCGGTGCGAGCAGCAAAAATGCGCCGGCGCCGCCCACGATGCCCATGAGAAGGGGAAAGGCGAATACGACAGAAGATGTGCCGAAAAACCAAAAGAGCACGCTGAGCACGAGCGAAGCGGCGAAGGACATGACGGCGAACTTGACGGGCAACGAGCGAGAAAACAGGCCAAGCGCACAGCTGAACGAAAATCTCCGCTTTTCCAATATGCGCTCCTTGAAGCGCAGCCGCAGGCGCACGACGCCGTTTCCTTCCTCCACGACATTGACCTCGACCGGCTCCTTGAAGTAGTCGATCGCGCCCTTCAACAGGCCGCGGAAGTACGGAATGAGGCTGCGCTTCGACTTGTAAAGAAGCTCCGCCTCGTGCTCGGACAGCGGCGTCACCTTCAAGAGCGGCGGATTCGCGCCCGGAATCTTCTTGACGATTTCCACATGCACATTGTAAATGGACGCGAGGAACGTATAGATGTTCTTGCCTTCAAAAAAGGACGGATATACAGCGGCAAAGGTCAGGACGTTGTCGCGCCCCAATTCGTACCAAACGTCATCCGGCGTCTGCCCCGTATGCCTTGCCAGAGCATCGACAAAGGTGCGGATCTCACTGTCCGGCACATCTTCCAACGGGGTGAAGATGCGGCCCGGCGCCCATCCCGCCTCCCGGCATGATTCTTGGACGGCCGTCCCATCCCAAAGCTTCTGCGCCGTATCCATCCACGTCGCCACAACAGTTCCCTTCATGATCCGCTCCTCTTCTTTCATCATATCCTGCGGCGCATTTCCTTTCCTCTCCTGCCCTTCTTATGCTATACTGACAACAAACAGCAAGGGGAGGATTTTCATGTCCGCATTTTCCAAGACGATGCGCCGTCACTTCTTCACACGCGAGTTCCTATTGTTTCTCGCCGTCGGCTGCCTCAACACGTTCAACGGCAGTCTGCTCGCCAAAATTTTCGAGCTTCTCGTCGATACGAATCTCGCGTTCAACATCGGCTACATCCTCGCAAACATCATCGCCTACGCGCTCAACAGCCGCTTGATCTTCCACGAACCGATGACGCTCGAAAAGTGTGTGAAGTTCGCGATTTCCTATATTCCGAACTATGTGATTCAGAACGTCATCGTCTTCCTCTTCTACAACCAGCTCGGCTTTCCCAGTCTCGCGGCTTTCATATTAGCCGCCGTCCTCGGCGTGCCCATCACCTTCCTCGCCGTAAAGCTCTTCGCCTTCGGCAGGAAGTGAGCCGCCCTCAAAAAGCTCCTTCATTCGCCTTCGTACCAGCAAAAGATTGCCTGCGTGCCGCAGTCTTCCATGCCTCGCGCGGAAAGCTCCTCGTAGAGCTTCTTGGCGAGTTTGAGACCCGGAAGGTCAAGCTCCATCTCCTCAGCCGATTCGACGGCGATGCGCATGTCCTTGAGGAAATGCTTGATGAAGAAGCCCGGCGACCAGTCGTTCGCGAGCATCTTCGGTGCGAGGTTCGTCAGCGACCACGAGCCTGCCGCGCCGCCTGCAATCGTCTGCTGCACCGCCTCAGCGTCCAAGCCGCTCTTCTTCGCATACGCCATGGCCTCGGCAACGCCGAGCATGTTCGAGGCGATGGCGATCTGGTTGCTCATCTTGACGAACTGCCCGCTGCCCGCCGCACCGAAATAATGCGCGGTCTTTCCCATGGCGGCGAAGAGGTCTTTGCACCTCTCGAATGCTTCTCGCTCTCCGCCGACCATGATGGCGAGCGTCGCGTCTCTCGCGCCGATGTCGCCGCCCGAGACGGGCGCATCGAGCGCTGCGACGCCTTTTTCCTTCGCCGCAGCGAAAATCTTCTTGGCGAGCGCAGGGCTTGACGTCGTCATGTCGATGACGATGCCGCCCTCCTTCGCTGCGAGGACGCCTTCAGCGCCCAGGTAAATCTCCTCGACGTCCTTCGGGTAGCCGACGATGGAGATGACGATGTCCGCCTCCTTCGCCAATTCTTTCGGCGAGGCCGACCAAGCCGCCCCTTCCTCGATGAGTTTTTTCGCCTTTTCCTTCGTGCGCGTGTAGACGCTGACGGGATAGCCGGCCTTCATGAGGTTCCTCGCCATACTGCTTCCCATGACGCCCGTGCCGATAAAACCGATTTTTTCTCTTGCCATACGATTCATCCTCCCTTGAAAAGCGCGATTTCGTCCCGCACTTTCCTGGATGCTTCTTCCTGTTTCCTACATATTGCAAATCCCCGCCGCCTGCCGCTGCTGCGGAGTGTCGGGGATTCTTCTCTCCTCTCACGAACGGAAATACGGACTCCGCCTGCGCTGCGCCTTGGGACGTCCGATGACCTCGGCGAGCACGACCGCCTGCAGCAGGCCGGCGGGCGTAAGATCGAGCGCGAGGGCGCGGGGGCGCGCCGCCTCTTCCGGCGAATGCTGCAGCTTTTTCCCCCTGCTTTCCGCATGGCGCAGAGAAGCGGGCGAGCGGGCAGCAGAAGCAGACTCGATTTCGGAGAGCGCCTCGCTCGGTACATCGCTCGTCTCAACCGCTGCCGCCCGCTCGTCCAAGAAGCGGCGCAGCAAATCCCGTACTTCTGCGGGATTCTCGGCCATGACCTGCGTCGTTTCAGCCGTTCCTCCCATTTCGTCCGGAGATGCCGAGGATTCGGGCGCTTTCTGCCGACGCGCCTCTTTTTTCTTCTTGTCCAACAGACTTTTTACGAGGAGGAATATGACGAAGAGGACGATGCCCGTGACGCTCATGTCGACTGCCTCCTTCCCTCTTCCATCTTACTTCGCCGTATGCGGCGGATTCGCGCCCGCCTCGCTGATCGCCGTGCGCATGTCGGTGTCCGCCTGCACGTTGCGCAGGTTGTAGTAGTCCATGACGCCGAGGTTGCCGCTCTTCAAGGCTTCCGCCATCGCGTGCGGCACTTCCGCCTGCGCCTCGACGACCTTCGCTTCCATCTCCTGCGTGTAGGCCTTCATCTCCTGCTCCTTGGCAACCGCCATGGCGCGGCGCTCCTCGGCCTTCGCCTGCGCGATGCGCTTGTCGGCCTCCGCCTGATCGGTCTGCAGCTCCGCGCCGATGTTGCGCCCGACATCGACGTCCGCGATGTCGATGGAGAGAATTTCAAACGCCGTCCCTGCGTCAAGCCCCTTGCCGAGCACGGTCTTCGAGATGACGTCGGGATTCGCGAGCACCTCGCCGTGGCTCGTCGAAGAGCCGACCGTCGTGACGATTCCCTCGCCGACGCGTGCGATGATTGTCGGCTCGCCCGCGCCGCCGACGAGGCGGTCAATGTTGGCGCGCACGGTCACGCGCGCCTTGATTTTCAGCTCGATGCCGTTCATGGCGACGGCGGAGACGATCGGCGTCTCGATGACCTTGGGATTGACGCTCATCTGCACGGCGTCGAGCACGTCGCGTCCCGCAAGGTCGATGGCAGCCGAGCGTTCAAACGGCAGGGGAATCTGCGCGCGGTGCGCGGCAATCAGGGCGTCGACGACCTTGTCGACGTTGCCGCCCGCAAGGTAGTGCGCTTCGAGCTGATTGACCTGCACGTCAAGCCCCGCCTTGTTCGCCTTGATGAGCGGCATGACGATCTTACCGGGCGGCACGCGGCGCATGCGCATGCCGATGAGCGTGATGATGTTCACGGGAACGTTCGCCGCAATCGCCGAAATCCAAAGCCCAATGGGCACGAAATGCAGGAACACCATGACGACGAGGACAGCGACGACGAAAAGAAATGCCAATGCTATGACGCCTTCCATAAAGAACCCTCCAATCAATCCTTTTCCCTGACGCGGCGCACGACGATGCGGCTGCCGTGCACCTCCGTCACACAGACGCGCTCGCCCTTCTCGATGTAAGCGCCCTCGGAGACGACATCGACGGGCACGCCGTCGACGAGGATCGATCCGGCAGGACGCACGTCGGTCAGAACAAGAGCTTCACGTCCGATGAGATCCGTGCGCTCCTCAGCGCTCACATAGCCCTTTGCACTCGTCGAAGCGTCGTGCAGCACGACCCTCTTCCAAAGGCGGCTCTCGGGCAGAAAGCGCGCGATAAGTGCGAAGAGAAAAAGCGCGAGCGCGAATGCGGCAAAAAGCGCGTAGACGGCATTGACGTCGCCGCCAAGCGCGAGAACGACGCTGTAGAGCATCGCCGCGACGCCGAGAGCGCCCAAGACGCCCGTAGCAGGCAGGAGCACCTCGGCTACGATCAAAAGGATGCCCACGAGAAAGACGGCGACCTCGTAGAGACTCACGAGTCCCTTCACATACTGACTGCTGAAGAAGACGCCCGCCGCAATGAGTCCGAGCAAGACGCCGAATCCCGTGCCGCCCGTCTTGACCTCCATGAGTACCGCAAGAAAGATCACGGCGACGAGGAGCACCTGCAGGGCGGGAGTCCCGCCGACAAATTCCATACGATCACATCCTTTCCCACGAACCTTCTCCCTATATCTATTCCATGAAGAAACACAAAAACCTGCCGAAAATCCTTAAAATCACAGGAGAAATGCCCAGTACAAGCCAACGGAAGAATCATTTGCCTGTCGACTTTCGTAGGCGTATAATGGCAGAAAGGAAAATCTTCCGACAAAAATCGTTCTGGGAGGCTCACTTTCTATGGCAATTTCTACAACACAGCTTGCACTCATGCTCGCGACCATCGCACTCGTCCTCGCGAGCGGTCTCTATGCCGCCCGCTCCATCCGCTCGGCGGAAGGCTTCAGCCTCAATGGGCGCAGTGCTGGTGCGCCGCTCGTCGCAGGCACGATCGCCGGCACCTGCGTCGGCGGCGGCGCGACCGTCGGCACGGCGCAGCTCGCCTACTCGCTCGGGCTTTCCGCGTGGTGGTTCACGCTCGGCACAGGAATCGCTCTCGTCGTCATGGGGCTTTTCTATGCGAGACCCTTGCGGCGCACCTCGCTCGAAACGATCCCCGAGTTCCTCGGCATCCGCTACGGCAAGAGCGCGAGTGTCTTTTCGAGCCTCGTCTCCTCCGTCGGCATCTTCTTCAGCGCCGTTGCAAGCATGCTGCCGGGGCTTCATCTCATCTCCACGCTCTTCGGTGTCGGCTACGGCACGGCGGCATTCGCCCTCATTACCCTCGTTGCCTGCTACGTCTTCTTCGGCGGCATGAAGAGCGCCGGCGTCGGCGGCATCTTGAAGATGATCGTCCTATGGCTGAGCCTTTGTCTCGCAGGCGTCACCGCCTGGCGCGGTCTTCCCGCGCTCACAGCGGCGGCGCCGCTCGCGTCCGGTACATGGAGCCTCGGACATGCCGGCGCCCAGAGCATCGCCGCCGGACTCCTCTCGCTCATCGTCGGCATCATCTCCACGCAGTCCTACATCCAGGCCATCTTCTCCGCCGCCAACCCACGCACGGCAACCGTCGGTGCATTCACCGCCGCGCTCATTGTCATCCCCGTCGGGCTGCCGAGCTCGATCATCGGCATCTACATGCACGCGGCCGCGCCCGACATCGCGCCCATCCTCGCACTGCCCACCTACCTTTTTACGCACGCGGGAACACTCATCGGCAGCATCGCCATGGGCGGCATCGTGCTTTCCCTCGTCGGCAGCATCGGCGGACTCTCGCTCGGCATCGGCACCATGCTCTCACACGACGTATTCGCACCGCTCCTCGCCGTGAAGAGCGAAGGCCGGCTTCTCCTTCTGCACCGCCTCATGGTGCTCCTCGTCATGGCGCTTGCCGCCCTCTTCGCCATCTGCTTCATCGACAGCGAGGTGCTCGTCTGGAACTACCTGTCGATGGCGCTTCGCGGCGGCGGCATCTTCCTGCCGCTGACACTGGCGATTTTCTTTCCTGAGCGGCTTTCCCCGCGCTGGTCCATCGCCTCCATGCTGCTTTCTACGGCAGCCGCTACGGCGGCAGCCGTCGCAGGAAGCGCCATCCATCCGCTCTTCATCGGGCTGATCGTCAGTGCGGCACTCATCTTGCCGGGAATTCGTAAAAACCATACACGGAGGAATCTCTCATGACAAATACAGCCATACCCGCAGCGGCGGAAGAACTGCTCGGTTTCATCCAATGCTCGACCTCCCCTTTTCATGTCGTAGAGGAGAGCGCCAAGAGACTTCTTCGTGCGGGCTTTCAAGAACTCAAACCCGCGGACTCGTGGCGTCTTGCCGCCGGCGGACGCTACTTCCTGCGCGTCTACGGTTCGACGCTCCTCGCCTTCGTCGTCGGCGAGAAGCCGCTCAAGAGCCACGGCACGCCGCTCCTTATGGCGGCGGCGCACACGGACTTCCCGTGCTTTCGCCTGAAGCCCGAGGCAGGCATGACACGCGACGGCTGCGGCACGCTCAACGTCGAAACGTACGGCGGACTCATCCTGCGCACCTGGCTCGACCGGCCGCTCTCGCTCGCGGGCAAGATCGTGCTGCGCGGCAAGGACGCCTTTCATCCCGAGGTGCGGCTCGTCGACTTTCAAAAGCCGCTCATGACGATCCCGAGCCTTGCCATCCACATGGACCGTGACGTCAACAAAGACGGCGCGCTGAACGCGCAAAAAGACATGCTGCCGCTCGCCGCGCTCGTCGGTAGGGACGCAGAAGAGGACTTCTTCCTCGCCTGGCTCGCCGAAGCCTGCGAAACAGAGCGGGACGCCATCCTCTCCTACGATCTCGGCGCTTACCCTTGCGAGACGGGCTGCACCTTCGGACTTCGCGACGAATTCATCTCCTCGCCGAGGCTCGACAACCTCACCTCCGTGCTCGCCTGCCTCAAGGGCATCGAAGAAGCGCATCCCACACAGGGCATCCGCCTCATCGCGCTCTTCGACAACGAGGAGGTCGGCAGCCGCACGAAGCAGGGCGCCGGCTCCGCCGTGCTCGGCGATGCGCTGCGCCGCATCTATCAAGAGCTTTCGGGCGAAAGCGACGCCGTCTGCCGTGCGCTCGCCGACGGCTTTTTGCTCTCCGTCGACGTGGCGCACGCCGTCCATCCTTCGCACGCGGCGAAAAGCGATCCCGTCGTGCGTCCCGCGCTCGCAGCAGGCGTCGTCCTCAAGCAGGCGGCGTCACAGAGCTACGCGGGAGATGCCGAAGCCTCCGCCATCGTGCGCGCGCTTGCCGAAGAGCATGAGATTCCCTGGCAGAGGTTCGTGAACCGCGCCGACAGCCGCGGCGGTTCGACGCTCGGCGCCATCGCCTCCTCCTTCGTCCCCGTGCGCACGATGGACATCGGAGCTCCCATTCTCGCCATGCATTCGGCGCGCGAGACGATGGGCGTCGCCGACCAAGAATCGCTTGAGCGGCTTCTCACGGCCTTTCTCGCTTGAAAAAGCAAATACCCTCCTGCGCGAAACCGCAGACACGAAATACTCCCCCGAAAGCCATCCTCGGCTCTCGGGGGAGTATTTCGTCGCAATCTTGTTCCACGTTCAAATGCCAAGTCCGCGCTCCAAATACTTGCGCTGCAGCAGGAAGATACATCGCACGAGCTGGTTCTGCTGCCTCTTGTCAAGATATGCCGCGAAGTGTGCGCCGATATGATAAACGGGCGTCGCAAGCGCCGTGCGGTCGAGCGAGCGCATGACGATGGCCGTCGTCTTCAGCTCGCCGACGGCGGGCAGATCGGGGATGGCGATCTCGATTTCCATGCCGTCTTCCAGCGGCTCTTTCCACACGAAAGAAACGCCGTTGCCGCTGATGTCGACGAGCGTCGTGTCCTTCGCCTTGTTCTTGCCGCCGTAGAGATTCGACAAGGTCACCTGCATGGGAAGCGGCACGGGCACGCGCACGAAATCGCGCTTCTGCTGGCGCTCGACCTCCGCCGGAAGTTCCATGTACCAGATATGATCGGGCAGGGGACTGCTCGCGCAAAACACCGAAGAAAAGCGATAGGTGCACTTCTCACTCGGCATGGCACAGTGAAAACGTGCGCCGGACTCAGGGCCGTGCGCATATTCGGCATCCGTCAGGCGCATCTCGACGATCAGACGGTCTGCCGTCATCTCCTTGAGAATTCCTATACGCGTCTTCTTTCCGCCCTCCTGCAAAAAATAGATCTTCTCCTCCAGCGCGAGCACTTCTTCAGGCGCAAAACATTCTGCCGCCATACTCTCCGTCGTCATATCTCCTCTTCTTCCTGTCATCACTTCCGCAAACTCACTTCATCGACAAGGCTTCCGTCGGGCAGAAAGCACGAAAAGTGCAGACGCTCTGCCGACGCCTCCAATGTCATATAATTGCCGCGCTCAGGCTGGGCGAGCACCTTCTTGTCGAAACGCGCATTCACAGGCACATCGTAGTAGCAGTTGCCGCAGTTTCCCGTATCGATATAGAAAGGCCCTTCCTTGCTCGGCGCAAAATTCACGATAGACCCTAGCCGCCGATACGTATGCTGATGCGCCGTCAAAACGACATCGGGACGCAGTTCATCGAAGAGCGGCATGAGAAGACGCCCCGTCGCACTGATGTCACCCGTGACGGGATCGCTCAAATCGGGGTAGTCGTACTCGATGACGTCCTTGTGCATCAAGACGATCTTCCACTTCTTGCGGCTCGCCGCCATGTCGCGGCGCAGCCAAGCCATCTGCTCCTCCAGGAGTCCCGCACGCAATGCCTCGACTTCCTCCCACTGCGTGTTGAGCGCGACGAAGTGGCACGGCCCGTAATCGAAGGAATAGTACCAATGCGAGAAGCGCAGACTGCCGTTGCCGGGCACGGGAAAGTAGCCAAGCCAAGCCAAGGGCAGGCGACATTGCCAGTCGAGATCATACGCTTCATGATTGCCCATCAGCGGAGCGCACGGCAGGCGGCTGATGAGTCCCGCCGCCCCCTCGAACCACTGCCGCCACTGGTAGGCGGCCTCCCCATTGTCGACGAGATCACCCATCATGATAAAGAAGTCCGCGTCCGGGTGCTGCGCCGCCGCACTTTCCGCCGCCTTCTTCCATGTGCGATATCCATCCGAGCACTGCGAATCGGGAAAGATCAGCGCCTTGAATGCACCGTCCCCCGCTGTCCGCAAGGAAAACCAAGGCGACGATGTATCGCCCGTGCGCAGGCGGTATTCGTAGGAAGCACCCGGCGAAAGCCCTGTCAGAAGCGCCTCATGCGAAAACAGCCGCTCGCCGCCGTCATCGAGAAGTTTCTCGCTCACCGCGAAAGAAGAAAACCCTGCTGCACCCACAAGTCGCAGATCGACGACAGCCTGCACCTCACTCACCGTGGACTCCCATGCAATCATGCGCGAGGTTCGACTGTCCTCGGTGACGATCTGCCGCACGAAGAACGCTTCCAGCCCCTCAGCAGCAAAAGCCCTGCGCCAGCGCGCGGGGAACAGACTGCCGATTCCCAGCGAGAACAGCGTCCGCAGCGATATTTTCAAAAACCCGCGCCGCGACAGCGCCGGTAAAGAGGCAGACAGCATGGCGGAACCTCCTTCGCACCATCCGATGCAGGCCTTCTGCATCCGTTGCCCTCAAAAACGCTTGCTCTCTGCCGCGTCAAGCAGCGCCTCATACGCCTCGGCTGCCCGTGTCGCAAAGATTTTGCGCACAGCGGCGTTCTCTCCGATGCCCTTGAGAATCGTCTGCACGCAAAAGCCTTCGCGCTCCAAAAGCGATTTGTGCGAATCCGGCTCGTCGCCCGCCATATCGTTCGTCGCATGATCGCCTGCCACGAGCATCAACGGGGCGAGCGTGACCTTCCTTATGCCCGCCTCCTTGAGCTTCGGCACGACATCGTCCAGATTCGGCCGTCCCTCGACGGTGTAGATGCAGACGCGCTCTTCACCGAGATTTTCCAAGCGCTCCTGCATGACAGCGTAGTAGGCATTTGCCGGATGCGGCGTACCGTGCGCCATGAGGAGCACGGCTTCGTCTTCTGCACGCGCCGGCAACTCCCTCACAACGGCCGCCATGACCTCTGCGACATCATCGCGCTTCTCCTCCTGCCCTTGCCAATAGACGAGCGGTGTGCCGAGCGTCATACGACGAAACCACGGCTTACACTCGTCGAAGACTTCCCGCTTATAGGCGTACTCGATGCCTGGGATGATGTCGAGCGAGACGAGAGCGACGCGCGTACAGCCCTCTTCCTTGAGCTTCTGCAGCGCCTCTTCGGGCGTTGGATAGCGGATGCCCTCGTTCTTTTCCACGCGCTCAATAACGATGTGCGACGTGAAGGCGAGCATGACCTTGACGGCGGGATGCATGCGCCGCACCTCCTCCGCCACGGCGTCAATCGTCTTCTCGCGCGTCTCCTTGAACGTCGTGCCGAAACTCATGACGAGGATGGCATCACGTTCCTCACCAGCAGCGAGCGCGGCATTGTCCGCCACAAGCACGCCGAGGCTTGCGGCTCGCCGCAAAGCGGCGCCCGCCGTCTTGACCTCCTCGTGGAGCTTGTAACCTGTATGTGCCATAGATCTGCCTCCTTTCTTCCATCATAATTCTCTCAAGAATTCCCTGTCGAATCGCCGTTCTCCGACAAATCCTTGACAAAGCTCACGGTGTCCTTTATAATTTCTTTATTGCGCGATGCGATACATCGGCATTTTCGGGGCATGGCTCAGTTTGGTAGAGCACCTGGCTTGGGACCAGGGGGTCGCAGGTTCAAATCCTGCTGCTCCGACCATCGCGTCAGTAGCTCAGTCGGATAGAGCAACGGCCTTCTAAGCCGTGGGTCGGGGGTTCGAATCCCTCCTGTCGCACCAAGGATATTGCGGGGCTTGGCATTTTTGCCAAGCCCTTTTGTTTACTATGAAAGTCCAAGAAGTCAAGCCCGAAGGGCGCAGACTGATTGGGTAACTTTCATTAAGGGCGGCGCACAATGTCCACAAGGTGGACGTTTATGCGTGTAGTTTACTCTTCGTGCGCACGCTTTTCCATGTGACGAACGAGTTCGATGGCGCCGAGTCCAAGTCCCAGTCGCTGAGAAATTTCCTCCGCGCTCATTCCTTGGCGCAGAAAGGCACGGATCTGTTCTTGCTGACGGCTCGGAGGCACATCAGGCGACGGGCTTTTCACATCGTCTGCCTCGTCCGCTTCCCGCACAGCGGTCAAATCCTCGTCCGAAAACTCCGGCGGCTCTTCCTCGTCCGCCGGTTCGTCCTCTTCGTATTCGTCCGCCTCTTCTTCCATCACTGCCTCTTCGTCTTCTTCCTCCGACTCGTCTTCCTCGTACTCCTCGTACTCATACGCCTCATCATCCTGCGTCTCATCGGGCATTTGGGCCGTCGACAACGCACGGGATGCGGCATCTTCGTGGACGGGAATCTCCCGACGCATATTCTCCTGCGCCGCCTGAGCGCCATGCGCGATGTTCGCCGCCGTGTCCGTCTCCATTTCTTCAGGCGGCAGCTGCAAATCTACCGCACCGCCAATCGGGCTTCCGGCCATCTGCTTCATCAAGGCTGCCTGAAAGCTCGAAGCCGTCTCTCCCGCACCGGCGGTGGAAGCCACAGCAGGCGCAATGGCTGCAGCGGACGGTGCGGCAACTTCGACGGCAGAAGGGGCGGAAACAGCGGGCGCCGCAGTGACGGGAGAAGCAGTCGGGGGCGCCTGTGTCGCCGTGCGGGGCGCAGAAGACGCGAACTCCATCTGCTGCGGCAAAGCACCGAGCCGTGCGCCGTAGACCTTCTCCCACTGCGCGAGGGCAGCGAGGCGCTCATCCAAAGCCGCCTTCTGCGCGTTCGCCTCCGCCAAAATACGCTCCAATCGTTCGACATGGATCTGCATCCTGCCGATGACGGCGTCACCTGAGCGCTCGATCTCATAGCGCAGACGGCTCGCGGAAACTTCGACCGACTCCTTCTCCTTGGCCTTTCCCTTGCTCAAAAGACGCCGCATGATGAGGACGAGCACCGCCCCCAAGACAATCAATGCGCCCAGAATTTCCGTGATCACTTCTCGCAGCTCCCCTTATCTCCAGAAATCGCTGAGAAATTCAGCTCTCCCTCTAAAATAGGGCTGTCATATGAGTCGACTACGACTTATGACAGCCCCGTTTCATTCCCTACGTAGATATATCAATATTGCGTCCGCGGAACACATCGACGGCGAACCTCTCTGTTGGCGCTTCCTCCTCCTGCTCGGCATGCCTGTCGCCGCCAGAGCCTCGCCGGCCGCGCCCCTGCTTTTTGCGTCGATCGGGATCGTCCTTGATGCGTTCTTCTTCTGCCTGATCCTTCTTCCTGACCTGCGTCTGTTTCAACGCCGTTTCCTGCTTGTCACGCACGGCCTGAAAATCCTGCTGCACAGCCGACTGCTGATTCATGTTATGCTGTACCTGCGTCGCTTCGGAAGTGCGCGGCACGATTGCTTGCAAACTCATCGGGGTTACATCCATGCATCCCACCATCCTTTCCAAGCGCAGTCAAGGGGACACGATCTGCAAGAACGTCGCTCGTATCAATAAGCGCCCGTGCGGATCTGATCGCCTTCCACGCTCAACGTGCAGCGTTTCTCCTCCGAATGAACATTCTTGATGACGTTGTTGATCTTGAGCTTCACGCCTGGATATATCGTATCGGCAGCACGAATACGGCCGCGCTTCATGCTCTGAATTTTCTCCTCAAGTCCGTCCATCTCTTCCAGAAGACGCTCCAACTGGCCCTCTACTTGGAAGCGCACCTTCCCCAACTGTGCGACCATTTCCTGCCTCTCGGGCGGCAGTTTGCTGATGTCAACCTTGCCGAGCGTCGCGAGCGTCTTCTTGATCTCATCGAGCTTTTTCTTCGTATCGCCGTACTCCTGGCACACTGCCTTGTACTGACGCTGCACCATCGGATTGACGCCGACTTCAAGTTTCGTCGCGACATTCGCGGGATTGCCGATCTGCGTCGCCTCGATTTCTTCCCCGGCGAACGTCGATCCTCCCATGATCTGCCCGCGCCTGCCGAGCACTGTGACCTTTTTGCCTGCGCGCACCTGTGAATTCAGTACAACGTCGGCAATCGTGACATTATGTCCCGCTTCGATCTCTGCATTTTCTGCAAAAAATGCCATGAGCGTCCCCTTCGCCTTGACGAAGCCGCGATTCATGCCCTGGATACCGCCCTTGACGAGGATATTATTTCCCTCGACCTCGGCGCCCGAAACGATGCCGCCGACCTCGATGTCGCCCGTAGCCTTGACGACGAATCCCGCCTGCACGCTTCCCTGGACAGCGACCGCCCCCGTGAAGTCGATGTTGCCCGTGCCGACACCCACATCCTCCTTGATGACGAGGCGAGGGTCGACGCCGATGACTTTTCCTGTATCAACAATTTGACCGTCGATATCGGCATAGAGGAAATTCTCATCGCGAATCGAAGCGTTTTTCCCCGCCTTGAATACGAGCGGCCTCCCCTTCTTTTGGTTGACCTTGCCACCGAGCACGTTCATGCCCGGCTCTCCGTCCGTCTGCAGAACGCGTTCAGCGAGAAGCTCGCCCTGCTTCACGAGCACGAAGAGGTTCATATTCTTGTAGTCCGCACGATCATATTCGTCGGTCTTGGGGCGTCCCTTGACCCCGAGGTCGTAGTTCTTCTTCAGATAGGCATCCTCGCCATGCTGAGGCTCCTTGCCAAGCGCCGCTTCGAAATCCTGGCCATCCTTCGCGCCCTGCTCGATCGCCGCCTCGTCGAGGCCGAATACGACGCCCTTGTCCTGGAGCGCCTTCTTGATCATCTCCGCCGTCGGATATGCGTTGGAATCCGTGTGGTCAAACCCGACCGTAGCCACCATCTTGTCCGAACTGACATGGATATTGATCTTGCTGTAGACTGGACGCTCTCCGTCAACCCTTTCCTGTTCGCTCATGCCCTTTTTTGCCTCCTTCTTGCCTCACTCCATGAGGCTTTTTTTCCATCTCGCCAAAAAGCCCCGAAGCCGAAAGACAGCCTTCGTATGGAGCTGAGAAATCCGCGCCTCCGAAAGATGCAGGATGAGGCTGATTTCCTTTAAGGTAAGTTCCTCATAATAATAGAGAGAAACGACCGTGCGCTCCTTCTCCGGAAGCTGGTCGATTGCTTCCGCTAAGGTGTCACGCAATTCGTTTTTCTCGGCATTTTCTTCGGGATCGATCGTCTGTGAGGACGGGGATTCCGTGCGGACATACTCTTCAAGCGGAATGACCGTCGCGATATTCGTCTGCGAAACGAGATCGTGCAGCTCCTTCTTCGATATCTTGAGTTCCGCGGCAAGTTCGTCGTCCGTCGCCGAGCGCCCCAGGCGGCCTTCCAATGTCGTCACCGCCTGCTCATAGCGCCGAATCTTCTGCCTTTTCGATACGGGAATCCAATCCATCGTACGCAAATAGTCAAGCATGGCGCCGCGAATGCGCACGCCGCCATACGTTTCAAATTTGTTGCCGCGCTCGACGTCGTATCGCTCGATTGCGTCAAGCAAACCAAAAAAGCCGCTCGAAACGAGATCGTCCCGATCAACATGTGCGGGCAGGCCGACGACGACACGTCCCGCAATGATATTGACGAGCGGCAAGTACTTTTCGACAATCTTGTCACGAACTTCCGGTGCGCGCGTTTCCCGGTAAAGCGCCCAAAGATCTTGAATTTCTGCGGAGGGGGTCTCTGCCTTTTTCATCAATCAGCCGCCTCCTCGTCTAGTCATTCTCCGCGGGGAACCGCAGCGGCGGGCTCTTCCATGACCTCAAAATCCGCATCCTGCTCTTGACCGTCCGCTTGCGCGTCTGCTGCTTCCCCATCTTCTCCGGCATTTTCCGAGCCTTCCGACTCCTCTTTATCATTCGCCGTCTGCGTCGCTTTTCCCTCTTTCCTCGTTGGAATTTCCTCCGACTGCGCTTGCGCAAAAAGGGCAGGGAACTGCTTTTCTAAAAAAAAGGCAACGAGAAAGATGAGCGCGGTGACGACGAGAAACACCGCAAGGCTTCTCCCCGCTGCAGTAGAAAACCGTGCACCTGCCGAAACGGCCGTCAGAACGGTGAGGAAGGCAGCGAGGACGCCCGTGACGAGTGCTGTTCCAATCTTAAACAAAGTTCATCCCCCGTTAAATAATCTTTTCCCCGCGATCGATCGTCTTGACCTTGTAATCTCCCGTTGCCAAATCGACTTGTACCGTGCGGCCGTACGTGCCGCCCGTATCCTCGGCAACGATGCGTATGCCTTCCTTGGCGAGCGCCTTCTTTGCAGCCTCCGCATTTCTCAGACCCACGCGCATGACGTCGGACGCATTGGCGAACGAGAACATCTGTGCGCCTCCCGCGATCTTCGCGACGAGACGGTTCTTCGCCGCACCGAGTTTCAAGACCTCGCCGAGCAACAAAGGCACGCCCGTATCAGCAAACTTCGCATGATTCTCGTGCGCTCTCGCCTGCGTGCTGTCCGGCAGCATGATGTGCACGAGGCCGCCGACCTTCGTCTGCGGATCGTAGAGGGATATGCCGATGCAGGAGCCAAGACCGTAGCTGATGATCTGCTGCGGAGCCTTACCGACCTTGTAATCCGCGATTCCTACGCGTAACATATCAGCCATGTCATCCAACCCCCACTGCAGAAAGAATCATTTCCATGGAGCCTGGATCCGGTACAAGGAAGAAGTGCCCGCGCAACTCATCATCTTCGGCAAGGAACTCCGTCTCGATGACCATGGCGTGATCGCCCATCTGGCCGAGCTGTACGAGCACGACGTTCAAGATGGCGCCTGCCATATCCATAGCGAGCGCCGGAATCGACGGAATGAGCGAGAGGTTCGTGAAGCTGTAGAGCGCATTGAGGTAAGCTCCTGCCAAGATGTTGCCGATTTCCATCAAGGCGGACTCTGCCATCATGTCGAGATGCGTCGTCTCTCCCGACTCCTTGCCCATGAGGGCGTCGACAAGGTAGAAAGCGCTGTCCTTCGGCATGAGGAACAGAATGTTGCTCGGCGCCTTGCCATAGACGCGCAGAAAAACACCGACGACGATCGTCTCCGGCCCGCCGACGAGGTCGGGAACCTCGTCGAGAGGGACGACCGAAACCTTCGGCACATTCATATCAATGCGGCGGTTGATGAGCTGCGACAAGGCCGTCGCAGAGTTCCCCGCACCGACATTTCCTATCTCCCGCAGCACATCAAGCTGTACCGGGGAGAGATCGATAATATCTTCCGTCATAACTGCACCTCTAGCATACTGGCATGATCCGATAGAAATATCCATCTCCCGTCCTGCCGGGCAGGAGAAGGAAGCAACTTCTTATTTCATATCTTCCGGCAGGTCAACGATCTCATCGAGATTCAGCATGATGATCAGTCGTGCATCAATGTTGCCGATGCTGCTGACAAAGCGGTTGCTCGTGCTGTCGCTGACGTCCTTCGCCGGATTGATGTCACGTCCGGAGATCGTCAGCACTTCCGTCACAGCGTCGACGATCATGCCAATGGAGAACTCGCCGATCTTCATGATGATGATGCGCGTCGCATCCGTGTAGGGAGCGTCCTCAAGACCGATGCGGCGCTTGAGGTCGATGACGGGAAGGACGCTGCCGCGCAGATTGATGACGCCCTTGATGTAGTCGGGGGCGAAGGGCACGCGCGTGATGTCCGTCAAAACCTTGATTTCCTGCACGTTCAGGATGTTGACGCCGTACTCTTCCTTCAAGAGCTTGAACGCGGCCACCTGAACGTCTTCCATGATTGTCTTCTTTTCCTTAGCCATGTCTAATCCTCCCCCTTACTGCTGCACGACCGTACCGACATCCAAAATCAAGGCGACACGGCCATCTCCGAGCACGGTGGCTCCGGAGAAGAGCTTGAGTCCGGAAAGGAGTTTTCCGAGCGTCTTGATGACAATTTCCTGCTGACCGATAAGGTTGTCTACGACGATACCCGCCTTACGCTCGCCGACATAGACGACGACAACGAAGATGTCGTCGTTGTCCTCGTCCGTCGTGCGCGGCACCTGGAGCGCCGTGCTGAGGTTGATGATCGGGATGATCTGCCCGCGCAGTACGATGACCGCTTGATTCTGCACCGTCTTGATGTCGTCCGGATGAATGTTGATCGTGCTGTCGATCGAGCCGAGAGGAATCGCATACATCTCCTCCTGCACCTTGACGAGGAGAGCCTGGATGATGGCGAGCGTCAGCGGCAATTTGATTTTGAATACCGAGCCTTCATCAATCTTCGTCTCAACATCGACGTGACCGCCCAACGACTCAATCTTGCTGCGCACGACGTCCATGCCCACGCCGCGGCCCGAAATGTCCGTGATGTGATCGGCCGTGGAGAATCCTGGCGCAAAGATGATGCGCACAGCATCCGTATCGGAAAGTGCGTCAGCTTCCTCCTGCGTGTAGAGACCCTTCTCCACAGCTTTTGCGCGAATCTTTTCGGCGTCGATGCCCGCACCGTCGTCCGTGACCATAATGACGACGTTATTTCCCTCGTGACGCGCGATGAGTCCGACCTCGCCCGTGCGCGGCTTGCCCTTTTTCTCACGGTCGTCAGGATGCTCGACACCATGATCGAGCGAATTTCTCAGAAGGTGCATCAATGGATCGCCGATCTCGTCGATGACCGTGCGATCGAGTTCAGTCTCCTCGCCCTCAACCGTGAGGTTGATGTCCTTGTTGAGCTCCTTGGCGATATCGCGCACCATGCGCGGGAAGCGGTTGAACACCTGGCTGACAGGAACCATGCGCACCTTCATGACGACGTTCTGCAAGTCCGTCGTCACGCGATCCATCTGCTCCAACGTCTCCGTCAGTTCCGGCATGCGGTTCGTCGTGCCGATCTGCTCAAGGCGCACCTTGTTGATGACGAGCTCGCCGACGAGGTTCATGAGGTTGTCGAGCTTCTCGATGTCAACGCGCACGGACTGGCTCGCATGATGCTTCTTCTCTGCGGCTGCGTGCTTTGCCGCGGGCTTTGCTGCCGGTTTCGCCGCAGGCTTTGCCGCGGGCTTCGCCGCAGGAGCTGGTGCTGCGGGGGCGGGGGCGGGAGCGGAAGCCTTCGGCGGCTCTGCTGCTGCCGGAGCAGGCGCAGGCGCTGCGAGATTGTCGGGGTCGACTTCCTCGATCTTCACCTCTTCCAATTCAGAAACGGGTGCAAGCGCATCGGAAACCGCCTGCGTATCGGATGTCGTTACGAGAACGAGATCGAAATCATGATCGAACTTTTCCGCCTCCAGATCTTCCGCCGGCGGAACCGACTTGATGACGTCGCCGATCTCGTCGAGGGCATTCATGACCATGTAGGTGCGCGCTGCCTTCAAAAGGCATGTATCGGCGAGACGGATGTGTATGTGAAAGACAGCCATGCCGCCCTGCTTCGCCGCGCGCATCGCATCCTTGTCATCCTCGGTATAATCGAGCGAGGAGGCGGGCGCTGCCTCAGCCGCCGGCGCATCCGCTGCGGCCGGCGCCGCTTGCGCCTCCGGCTGCGGCTCGCCCTTGGAAATGGACGAGAGCTTCTTCACGAGATCGGAAACGTCGACGAGATCCTCGGGGTCGCCGTTGCCGACGTTCTCGATCATCTCCTGCAGGGAGTCAAGGCACTTGAAGATCGTCTCGATGATGTCCTCCGTCACCTTGAGCTGGTTGTTGCGGATGAGGTCGAGGACGTCTTCCATCTCGTGCGTAAGTTCGGCGATCTTGTTGAACCCCATCGTCGCCGACATGCCTTTCAGCGTATGCGCGTTACGAAAGATCTCGTTGACGACGGACACATCGTTCGGGTCATTCTCGAGGCTCAGCAGACCATCGTTCAAGGACTGCAGATGTTCGCGCGACTCGTCCAAAAACATGTCCATGTACTGATTTGTTTCCATTTCAAATCCCCCTGTTTGTTTTCTGCCGCCTCCGGGCGTCTTGCTCATTGCAGTATCTGCGCAAGAGGCACAGCAGCCTGTCAGTTTGCTCCGCAACCTTCGCCAAGAGCCCTGGTACCAGCCAGGCAGAACGCGAATCGCGAATCACTTGCATCATTCTTTAATATTCTTCGCCGTCACCGCTAAAAATCCTGCTTTTATTCCCGAGCGGGACTGTCAGGGTGCAAGGTGAGTTGGCGGCGCAGTTCACTGAAAACGAAGTGAACAATTTTATTCATTGTTCCCCGATCAAGCTCCAGAAAGTGCGCCCCTAGCTGCCAGCCGCGATCGCTCGGCTCAAGCGGTAGGGAACGTACGATGCGAGCCATGACGGACAGCGTGCCGATATTGGGGAAGTTCGTAAACACGATGGACGCGCGGCTGTTGACCTTGACGTGACGCGGCACAATGAAGGAAACACCGCCGCCACTGACGTCCGTAGTGTAAAGCTTCATAAGCTCGCTCTCGCGCCCCTCCGTATCGATGATCCGCACCTGAATCGGCAGGCGCACCATTGCACGCACAAAGCTGCGGTTCTGATGGCGCTCGACGACTTCCGGCTTCGTGATCATCCAGACAGGAATCGGATCGCGCGCCTTCCCCTTGAATACGGAAAAAAATCGGTAGCGACATGCCTCGCCCACAGCGAGGCCATAGAGCTGCTCACCCGCCGCCGGTATGATGGGGCGGCGCCTTTCGTCCACGGGCATGGCGACGATCAATCGGTCTGCAGTGATATCTTCTATGCGGCTCGTATATCTTATATCGTCATCTTCCAGGTAAAACTCAACCCTCTGCCCAATTTTCAACACCGTTGCCGCATTCATCAAATCGCCTGCCATGGCAAGGCACCTCCCCATCATCGTGTAAAATCAAGGAAATATTGCAGAAATGATTTCCAACCTTTTTTGATAAAGACCTTTTCCCCATAGAGCATGGATCTCGCAATCGCCTTGATGCACTTTGCCGCAAGCGCGTCTGGATACGCCTCAAGAATCGGCTTCTGCTGACGCACCGCCTGGATCATCGTGCGATCCTCGTAAATCGCCCCGAGGGATTGGATTTCCATGTGCAGGAAACGCTCCGCCGTCTTCCTGAGCTTTTCCGCCACTTCGAGACCTTCTGCCTCGTCGTAGACACGATTGACGACGAGGCGCATGTTCGGCTTCGCCGCATACATGCTGTACGCCTTCATGACGGCATAAGCGTCGGTCATGGCCGTCGGCTCGGGCGTCGTCACAAGGATCACCTCATCCGCCGCCAAGATAAAATCGAGGACGTTTCTGCCGATGCCTGCACCTGTATCGATGAGGATGACATCGGCTAATTCCCCGCAGCCCGTGAGTTTTTCTTCGAGCAAATCCCGCTCGGCGGGCGTGAACTCGCCCGCCTGTTCCATGCCCGAGCCGCCCGAGATATAGCGAAGCCCATAAGGCCCCTTCAAGATCACGTCGTCGAGCACGACATCCTCATCCAACAGATGCAGAAGATTATATTTCGAAGAGGTTCCCAAAAGGACGTCGACATTCGCCATGCCGAGGTCAGCATCGATGACAAGCGTCTTCTTTCCCTCGGCAAGAAAGGCGAGCGCAAGGTTCACGGTCAGGTTCGACTTGCCAACACCGCCCTTGCCGCTCGTGACGGCAATGATACGTGCACCCTCCTTTGGCACAGGGCGCGCCGCACTCGGCTCTGGCCCCTCCCGGGCAGCGTCCGTGCCGGAATCCGCAGCGGCAGAGTCCTTTTTGTTTTCTACGAGCTTTCGAAGGCTCGCTGCCTGGTCCTGCATAATCTACCTCAAAAAAAGTTCCGCAAGCTTTCCGGCCTCTGCCGGTACAATGTCATCGGGAACGCTCTGTCCGTTCGTCAGATAGGAGAGCCGCATTTCCTTCCTGCGCAAGATGTTCAGGATGATGCCGAGGCTCTTCGTTTCATCCGTCTTCGTGAAGATTACCTTGTCTGGCTTGCAGACGGAGAACTTGTCGATGATGTCTTTCGCATCCTCATTCTTCGTCGTGGCACTGAGGACAAGATACTTCTCAATATTCTGGTTAACGGCAAGAAATTCCTTGAGTTCCGCCATCTGACGACGGTTGTGTTGACTGCGCCCCGCCGTGTCAATGAGAATCAACTGCTTCTGACGAAATTTCTGTATGGCTTCCTTGAGTTCATCAGGCGTATAGACGATGGCGATGGGAAGTCCGAGGATATCGGCATACGTCTTGAGCTGCTCGACCGCCGATATGCGATACGTATCCGCCGTGATGAACGCCGTGCTGATGCCCTTTTCCAAGACGCACTGCGCGGCGATCTTCGCGAGCGTCGTCGTCTTGCCGACGCCCGTCGGCCCCAAGAGAGCCGCGATCTTTCGCTTGCGGCTTTTGAGTTCAAGTCCATCCGCCATCTGCACGTTGTCGGCGAGATACTTCTTCAGCCCTTCTAAGGCAAGCGGCGTATCCTTGTCGGCCAGAATGGCTTCAGCGGGAAGCTGCAGTACGACGTCGTCGATGATGTCCGATTCGACCTCTTGCTGCTTCAACACCTGCTGCAGGGACATCTCGTCCTCGGGCGTCTTCTCCTTGCTGACGACCTGGACGAGCATCGCCTTCATTTGAGCCAGCTCGTTTTGCAATTCCTCGATGGTTTCGCGCTGGCGCTCTTCCTCACTCTTGGAAGACGGCGACTCGTCTTCTCGCCGTTTTTCCTGTGAAGATGCGGCTGCCTCGTCCTCCTCACGCTTCCCCCTGCGCGAAGATGACGCCTCCCTTTCCACCTCTACTCCTGCAGTTTCTTTCGCCTCCGCTGCATGCACTTTTCTTCGCTTTGGCTGTGCAGGCTTCCTGCGCCGCGCCTTGCGTACGGGCGGTTCTTGAGGGGCTTCCCCGGCAGACGGCACGAGCGGTTGAAAGGGAGCTTCCGGCGTCTTTCCCGAAGGAAACGATGGTACGAACGGCTCAGCCGAAGCATCACCATGCGCGACGGGCGATGCTGCACGCGCCTGCCTCGCAGCCTCAGCAACCGCAGCTTCCGTGCCTGCCGTTCGGTAGCTTTTGGCCGCGCTCTGCGAAAGCCGAGGCTGCTGCATCGGCTGCTGTGACTCGATCGGCGGAGGCTGCTGCATCGGCTGCTGTGACTGCATAAGCGGCGGCACAGGAGCGACCGGCGAACCTGCAGGAACTGGGACAGGCGCCTGCTGGGCGGGAGCAACAGGCGCCGCTTGCGTCAGTGCAGCCGCATGACCTTGCGGCAGCGGCACCGCGCTCTTCGGCTTCGTTTCTCCGCCTGCTGCCTCAGCCTGCAGTTCGGCAAGCGTCGGCAAACGCTCAGACCGCTTCTTGGGGGGACGCCGCGTCACCTCGTCGAGAGCCGCCGTCACCTCGAAAATCTCTTTTGCACCATAGCCAAGGATGCCGCCCTTCTTTATTTTTTTTGTATGCAGAATCACCGCGTCGTCGCCGAGCTCATCTTTCACCTGAGCCATGGCATCCTTCATTGTGGCGGCCTGAAACACCTTGATGCGCAATTAAATTCTCACCGTCCCAAGAATCTGAAGTTCAACCGTCTGCTCAATTTCCGCATGCGAGAGTACGACGAGCCCCTGTACGGAACGTTCGACAAGCTGTCGGAAGTAGGTGCGCACGGCGGGGCTTGTTAGCACGATCGGTTCGTAGCCCATGTTCGTGAGCTTCGGCAATTCCGCATTGAGCGACGCCAAGAGGCGCTGCATCGCATCGGGATCGAGGCTGACGTAAGAGCCGTGCTCCGTGCGCTGCACTGCACCGGCGATTTTGTTCTCCAATCCCGGGTCGAGCGTGATGCAAGGCAGCACGTTGTTCTGCACATACTGCTGCGAGATCTGCCGCGCGAGTGCATGGCGCACATACTCGGTGAGGATGTCCGTATCCTTTGTCGCGCGCCCGTAGTCGGAGAGTACTTCGAGAATCGTCTCCATGTCGCGTATGGAAACGCGTTCCGCCAGGAGGTTTGCGAGAACCTTCTGCACCTCGCCAACGACGAGAACCTCGGGCACAACCTCGTCGACAAGCGCCGGATTCGTCTTTTTCAAGTTGTCGAGGAGGTTCTGCGTCTCTTGACGTCCGAGGATCTCCGCAGCATGCATCTTGATGACTTCCGTCAGATGCGTCGCGAGCACAGATACGGCATCAACGACCGTATAGCCGTTGAGCTCTGCCTGCTCACGCTGATCTTCGGCAATCCACAGCGCGGGAAGACCGAAGGCCGGCTCCGTCGTCTCGATGCCCGGTACTTCTTCGAACACCGTACCCGAGTTCATCGCGAGGTAATGATCGAGCATGAGTTCGCCGCGTGCTGTTTCGATTCCCTTGAGCTTGATGATATAGTTGTTCGGCTTGATCTGTATGTTGTCACGTATGCGAATCGTCGGCACGACGAGTCCGAGTTCCAACGCGCACTGCCGTCGGATCATGACGATACGTTCCAAAAGATCGCCGCCCTGCCCCGTGTCGACGAGCGGTATGAGACTGTAGCCGATCTCAAGCTCCATCGGATCAACCTGCAGCAGATTGACGATGTTCTCAGGCTTCGTGGCGTCCGCCTTCGCCTTCTCCGCCTTCTTCTGCTCGGGCACTTCCTCAACCGCCTTTTCCGAGCCCTTGAGGCGGCGAGCCGCGATGAAGCACAGGACGGCAAGCGCTCCGAGTGGGATTCCCGGCATGCCCGGAACGATGGCGAGGAACAGCAGCACGCCGCTGACGATGTAGAAGATGCGGCTGCGGTTGAAGAGCTGCAGCGCCACGTCGAGTCCGAGGTTGCCCTTCGAGGATGCCGAGCGTGTGACGAGTATACCCGTTGCCGTCGAAATCATCAGCGCCGGAATCTGACTGACGAGACCTTCGCCGACCGTCAGCAGCGTGTAACTCTGCAGAGCCTGCAGCGCCGTCATGTTGCGCGTCAGCATGCCGATGACGAAACCGCCCGTGATGTTGATGATGATGATGATGATGGCCGCGATGGCATCGCCCTTGACGAACTTCGAGGCGCCGTCCATCGCGCCGTAGAAATCAGCCTCCTGCTGAATCTTCAAGCGCCTCTTGCTCGCCTCGGCGTCCGTGATGGCGCCCTGGTTCAGATCAGCGTCAATCGCCATCTGCTTGCCCGGCATCGCATCGAGAGTGAAGCGCGCCGACACCTCTGCGACGCGCTCCGCGCCCTTCGTGATGACGATGAACTGAATGATGATGAGGATTACGAAGATGATGAAGCCGACGAGTGCGTTACCGCCGACGACGAAGTTACCGAACGCCATGATGACATCGCCCGCATAGCCGTTCAACAAGATCAGCCTCGTAGCGGATATGTTGAGCGCCAGCCGAAAGAGCGTCGTCACAAGGAGCAGCGATGGAAAGACCGAAAAATCAAGAGCCTCCACATTGTAGATCGTCACCATGACGATGACAAGCGCCAGCGTGATATTCACGCAGATCAACAAATCAAGAAGAGCCGTCGGCAACGGGATGATCATCATGACGACGATCGTGACGATTGCCACAGCTATGAAGATGTCGCTGTATTTCGTTATGAAGCCATTGGAAAGCGTCGGATTTTCTGTCGCCATGCTGTTCTTGCTCCTCTATCCCTGGGAAACTTCTCCTCAAGCAAATTTTTTCTTTTTCAATCGGTAGACGTAAGCGAGCACCTCTGCAACCGCTTGGTAAAGTTCGGGCGGCACGATGCCTCCGACCTCCACCGCCGCATAGAGCGCCCGCGCCAGAGGCTTGTTTTCCACGATCGTCACGCGGTGTTCTCTCGCGATATCCTTGATCTTCTGCGCGACGAGATCCTGCCCTTTGGCAACGACTTCCGGCGCCTTCATGCCCGCCTTGTACTTCAAGGCGACGGCGTAATGCGTCGGGTTCGTCACGATGACGTCGGCTTCCGGCACTTCCTTCATCATGCGATTCATCGCCATCTGCTGCTGCTTCTGGCGGATCTTGCCCTTGATCTGTGGATCGCCTTCCGTCTGCTTGAACTCTTCCTTGATGTCCTGCTTGCTCATCTTGAGATCCTGCGTCGTCTGCCATTTCTGATAGGCAAAATCCGCTGCCGCCATGACGAAGTAGACGATGATGATCTGAAATACGAGTGAGAAAATGATGTCGCCCATACGCGCCATGCTGCTCTTGAGATCGAGATAGATAAACTCCGGCATATACATGATCTCTCCGGACAAGTAGACGTAGAGAAACGCGCCGATGATCGCGATCTTCAAGAGGGACTTCAGCAGTTCCACGAGCGAGCGCTTCGAGAAGATGCGTCCGAATCCCGTGATGGGATTGAGCTTGTCCAGTTTGAAAGAAAGCGGCTCCGTCGTGAACATGAAACCGACTTGGTAGAAATTGATAGCCAGTCCCATGACGAGAATGGCGATCATCACAGGAAACGCCGTCTTCGCCAGAACGATCATCCCATCGATGATGAGGCGCATGACCGTTTCCGCATCGATCGTCTGGTTCATGTTTGCATAGATATGAATCGTGTACGTCTCGATTTCTGTTAAAATCGTGCTGCCGAGCGCGCGCATCACGAAGAATCCCGCCAAGAGCACGAAGGCGCCGCTGAGCTCCTGGCTTCTCGCGACCTGCCCTTTCTGCCGCGCATCATTGCGCCGTTTCGCCGTAGGCTCTTCCGTCTTCTCTCCGGCAAAGAGCTGAAGGTCGAAGACGAACTCGGTCATTTCGCTATTGTATTGCATGGAGGGCGGTAGTGATCTGCGCATACGTTTCATTGAACAACACATCCAGAAACAAGACGTAGAACGGCATGAGGATCGAGAGAACGAACATGCCGATGACAATTTGAAGTGGCAGGCCGACGACAAAGATGTTGAGCTGCGGCATCGTGCGCGCCAAGATACCAAGACCGACGTTCGTCAAGAGTATGGAGAACGTCACGGGCATCGCCAGCTTCATGCCCGTAACGAAAACGCCGTTGACCAGATTGACAGCAAACCCCGCAAGGTTCGACGAAGGAGAAAGCCCCATCATCGGCACGGATTGAAAGCTCTCAAACAGCGCCGCAATGAGCATATGATGTCCATTGACGACGAGAAAGACGATGATCGCCAAATTATAAAGAAAACTTCCGATAAGCGGAATTTGCTGACCGGAAGTCGGGTCCATCACATTGACCATTGCGAATCCAACCTGCATATCCATGACCTTGCCGGCGAAATGAATGGCCGAAAAAGTCACATATGCCACAAAGCCGATCAACCAGCCAACAAAGAGTTCTCCTGCTGCTGCCGCCGCATAAAGGAAGACATTGTCCGGCGCCGACACAGGGCCGTAGCTGTCCACGATGGGGAACAGCACGAAGGAAAACGCAACAGCAGTCCCCACACGAATATGCGCGGGGATATTCAGACTGCCAAAAAAAGGCGCGATGACGAAAATTCCCGTAACGCGCGTCAGAACGAGCAGATAAGCTGCCGCATGACCCTGGAGCAGGGTGTAAAAATCCACGGCGCATCTCCCCTCGTTATCCGATATAGAGCGGCAAGTTCACGAAAATATTCGTGAAGTATTCCACGAGGATGCTGAGCATCCACGGCCCAAAAATCAAGATGGCGACAAACACCGCAATGATCTTCGGAATAAAAGCAAGCGTAGCCTCCTGAATGGACGTGGTCGCTTGAAAGACGCTCACAAGGAGTCCAACAGCAAGACCGAGGCCAAGCATGGGGGCGGACACCAAGAGCACGATCCAAAGGGCGTTCTGCCCGATCTGTATGATGAGATCGCTGGACATCCGCGTCCCTCCTACCTAAAGCTCATGATGAGCGACTTAATCAGAAGATGCCAGCCGTCGACCATGACAAAGAGCAGGATCTTGAACGGCAGGGAAATCATGACAGGCGGCAACATCATCATGCCCATTGACATCAAGGTGCTCGCCACGATCATGTCGATCACGATGAACGGGATGTAGATCATGAAGCCGATCTGAAACGCTGTCTTGAGTTCGCTGATGACGAAGGCCGGTATCAAGGTCGCCGTCGAGACGTCCGCCTGCGACTGAGGCCGCTCGGCATCGGAAAGATTGACGAAAAGCGCCAAATCCGACTCACGCGTCTGGCGGAACATGAACTCCCTGAGAGGCGCAAGCGTGTTGTCAATCGCCTGCTCCTGTGTGATCTGCCCTGCAAGGTACGGCTGAATTCCCTGCTGATTCGCCTCGCTCCAATACGGCTGCATGATGTAGAACGTCAGAAAGAGCGACAGGGCAAGCACCACCTGATTCGGCGGCACATTCTGCGTCGACATGGCGTTCCTCAAAAAGCCGATGACGACAACGATGCGCACGAACGAGGTCGTCATGACCAAGATCGACGGCACAAGCGAAAGGATCGTCAGAAGCGCCAGAACCTGCAGGGAGGCCGCGACGTCCTGCGGACCCGCCGCCTCGCCGACACTGACGCTGAAACTTGGAATCAGAGGCGCCGCAAGAGCTTCCTGTGCAATGAGCAGCAAGGAAAAGAAAAGGAAGCTTCCCAGCAAAATCGGCCGCTTCTCCATCAACGCTTCACAACTCCTCTACTTCCGAAATACGTCATTCTTGAATATCGTCGGGATTCTTTCGGCCAGCTTGTCAAGAGAGCCAAACTGCCGCTCAAACCCCGCTGTGCTGGGAAACGGCGTTGGCGACGCCTCCATGCTCTTCTTCAAGATTGCCTCCGCCTCCGCCGCATCCTCAACCTCTCCCAAGAGAGTGATCGTATGTTCCGTCACGCCGAGTAGCAAAATTCTGCCCGCCAACTCAACGACACAAGCAGAGCGGCCAGGGCCAAGTGGAAGATTTTCCAGCAAGCGCCCGCCGCCACCTGACATCGCACGCCCGAAACGTCCACCCAAGATCTTGGAAACGTAATAGGCAAGACCAGCCACGAAGAGAAACACGACAACGAGGCTCGCGACATAGGCGATGGTAGACCACCATGAAACACCTGGTGTACCGTTCGGCGCCGGATCCTGGTTTTCATAGCCCGAAAGATATCCTCCGCCGTCTGCGGCCAAGCCGACGGATGGAAGGACAAGGGTAAAGAAAACCCACAGGAGGAGGCAAAGGAAGTACCCCTTTCTTCCCAGCATCAGCCAAGCGCTTTACGCACGGCCTCAAGGACGCGATCCGCTTGGAACGGCTTGACGATGAAATCGCGTGCGCCCGCTTGGATCGCCTCGATGACCATCGCCTGCTGGCCCATAGCGCTGCACATGACAACTTTCGCATTCGGGTCAACCTTCTTGATTTCCTTGACCGCACTGATGCCATCCATCTCAGGCATCGTAATGTCCATCGTCACGAGATCGGGTTTGAGCTCCTGATACTTCTCCAAAGCCTTCATACCATTTTCCGCTTCACCAACGATCTCATAGCCGTTTTTGGACAAGATGTCCTTGACCATCATTCGCATGAATGCCGCATCATCCACCACTAAAACTCTGCTTGCCATAAATATCTCTCCTCATCTGATCTATATGCCTGTTTTCCACGCGCAGATGCCGTTCATGCACATCCGCGTTGGACTGCACAAGAGCCGCCCGCGGCTTTTGGCGCAGTCTGCGATGCAAATCACATCGTATATCCTATTGTATATGAATCACCCGAAAATGTCCAGTGAGGGACACGCTTATTGCAGTTGCTGCGCCCTTTCCGCCGGACTTACGATGTCGGTGATGCGCACGCCGAAGTTTTCGTCAATAACGACGACTTCGCCCTTTGCTAAGAACTTACCGTTGACCATGATGTCAACCGGTTCGCCTGCGAGCTTATCAAGCTCGACAATGGAGCCGTTCGTAAGTTCCAGAATATCCTTGATTGTCTTTCTCGTGCGTCCTAGCTCCACGGTTACCTGAAGCGGCACATCGAGAATCAAGCCGATATTCGCATCATTCACTTGCACGGGAGCTGTCGAAAGCGGTGCAAACATCGCAGGCTGTACGGGCACATTCGACGCCACATGCGGCGTCGGTGGCGCACCGTAGGCCGGAGCGGCGCCCGTCATCGGCGCTGCCGGCGGCGGAGCCGCTGCTGCCGACGTTGGCGTGGGTGCTGCCGGTGCCGGTGTTGGTGCTGGCATTGGCTCTTCCTCCTCTGCTTCGTTGTTCAACAAATATCCCACCATTTCCTTCGCGACAGGAATCGGCAGAATCTGCATGATCTCGCTGTCGATCAACCCGTCGACTTCCATGCGAAAGGAAATCTTCGCGATCGGGTCTTCTGCCGAAACAATTTCCGTGACCTTGTCCTGCGATCCGAGATCGATCATGTTGACCTTCGGCGGCGAGATATCAATCTTCTTGTTGAACATCGTCGACAACGATGTGGCGACCGACCCCATCATCTGGTTCATCGATTCGCCGACGGCGCTCATGTGGATCTCGTTGAGTTCCTGCGTCGGGTTCGTGCCGTCGCCGCCCATCATGAGATCGGCAATGATCGAAGCGTCCTGCGCCTGGATCGCGAGCACGTTGTTTCCGTCGATGCCGACCGTATAGCCGACCTCCACGATGAGGTAAGGCATCGGGTACTGGTCTTTGATCGAGGCCAGCGTATCCACCGACACTGTTGGTGTCGTGATCGAAACCTTGTGTCCTAAGAGAACCGAGAGCGTCGTCGCCGCGCTCCCCATGGAAATGTTGCCTATTTCTCCGAGCGCGTCGCGCTCCATATCCGTCAGAGCATCCCCTTCTTGAGATGGAGAACCTTCCGCGGGCGCCGGGTTATCCGCCGGGGCATCGGCTGCTGCCGTGCTGTCGCCGCCGCCGTTTAATAACGCATCAATTTCCTCTTGCGAAATTAAATCATCACTCATCCGTATCTTCATCCCCTTCAAAGGCTACTTGTGTAATCTGGACTGCCGAACGCTTGCCTTGAGTGCCCGGCCGGCAAAGGAACTTGGGCTTCTGCCCGACGAGGATCTTCAGTTCATCCTTGACCTTCGTATCGAGCTGCAGCACATCGCCGAAGCCCAAGGTCAAGAACTCGCGAATCGTCATATTGATGGTGCCAAGTTCCACAATCAAAGGAATCGGCGACTTATGAATCTTCTTCTCAAGTGCACGAATCTTGTCCGGGTTGTTGTCCTTCGCGACGGAAGCCGCCACCCAGAAGGAAGTCGAGAGTTTCGACATGACGGGCTCCAAGACAAGATACGGGATGCAGAGGGTCATGAAGCCCTCCACCTCACCGATCTTGACCTGCACAGTAACGATGATGACCATGTCGCTCGGTGGCACGATCTGCACGAATCCTGGATTCGCCTCGATTGCCTCAAGAATCGGATTGATCTCAGTCACATTCGACCAAGATTCCTTGAGAAACTCGCTCGCCTTCGCGATAAACTTGCGCATGACCGCTTCTTCAATCTCCGTGAGGATGCGTGGCTTTAGCGTGTTCTCACCCAAGCCTCCAAATACGCGGTCGATGTAGGCAAAGGCAATGCCCGTGTTGACCTCCATGATGATGTTGCCCTTCAAAGGCGGCAACGCCATGACGCCGATGACACTCGGATTACTCAAAGACTGCAGGAATTCCTGGTAAGTGAGCTGCTCCACGGAAACGACTTCCACGTTGACCATCGTCCGCAAATGGGTAGATAGGTGGGTGTTCAAGAGACGCGCGAAGTTCTCATAGAGCATATTCAGCGTGCGGATCTGGTCTTTCGAGAACTTATCCGGTCGCTTGAAGTCGTATGTCTTGACCTTTCTCTCTTCCTCTTCCGCCTGCACTTCTTCGGCGGAAACCTCACCGGTCGACAGAGCTGAGAGAAGTTTGTCTATCTCGTTTTGTGACAAGACATCTTCTGCCAATCTTCCTCCTCCTTTCTCCCATGCTCAGATGACCCATCACTGCATGAGGAAGCTCGTGATGTAGACCTCATACACCGACCCTTCACCCAATGCCTTGTTCAGGCTATCGCGCAAGGTCGTCTTCAACTCATCCTGTTTGCCCGCATCGAGTTCCTCAACCTTCAGGGAGCGCAGCGTCTGCAGTGTCACATCCATGACCTTCGTCTCCGCCGGCGCCAGGAGCTTGCCATCGGCAATATTGTCCTTCTTGCCAGGGTTCATCTCCAGGACAATGCTCGTCTTCAAGAAGCGCCCCGCTTTGAGGCCACCGACGTTGACGAGTATGCCATCCTTGGGATCGCCGAGCTTGATGAAGACTCCTGGATCGTGGCTCAGCCTCGAGGGGCCGCCGTCACCAGCATTGTTCGCCATCATATGCTGCGTGATGAAAAAGGAAATACCGACTGCCGCGGCCAACGCCACGACGACGATGACAACGATCAGGATGATCGGGGACTTCTTGCTCGGCTCTGGAGCAATGGCCTGCACTTCTTTTTCTTCCGCCATGAAACTTCCTCCTCCTAACTCTTCTCTCTATCATCAATCATCCGAGAAAACCCCGGAATCACAAACCATGCACGCCGCGGCGGTATTCCATGACACGCCGCACGATCTCCTCCATCGATTCTTCCACGATGAGTTTCTTTCCATTCGTGAGGGTGACGACCGTATCGGGCGTTTCCTCCACCGTTTCTATTATTTCGGCGTTGAGGACGAATTCCCCTTTTTTGTGCGCCTCCGACTTGAACTTTGTCAGTTTGATCATTCGCCCATCCTTTCGCCGTAAGAAGTACGGACAGAAATCCAGCCGTACTCCTTAAGAATAAGTGCGGGGACAGGGCGAGGGGAAGATCCCCCGCCTCCCTGTCCTTATAAGAGCTGAGATACCGCGTACACTGCGGCCTCTCAGTTCAGACTGTCATCAACGCTTCATATTGATGACGGTTTCAAGCATCTCATCGCCGACCGTGATGACCTTAGAGTTGGACTGGAAGCCCCTCTGCGTCACGACCATATCAGCGAACTCGTTAGCGATGTCGACATTCGACATCTCAAGCGCCGACGGCGTGAGCGTCAGCCCCAGGGCACTGACCGTCTTGATGTTCGCTGTGCCCGAGTTGTTCGACTCGCTGTAGAGATTCGCCCCTTTCTTCGTAAGGCCCTGTGCATTATCGAACTGCGCGACGGCAACCTGTGCCAGCGAGCGCTTCTCACCATTCGTGTAAGTGCCCGTCAAGATGCCGCTCTGATCGGTGTTAATCTCCTTCAGCGTACCCGCAGGATGTCCATCGTAATCTGCCTTGATCGTATCACTGCCGCTGTACTGTGTGAGATTCGTAAGGTCCACCGACACATTCATCTCGTTAGAGGCACTCGGGCTAAGTGGACCGGAACCTGCGCCATTTTTCAAGGTCAATGTCGGATTGCCCGAGCCATCTCTGTATTTGCCATTTTGATAAAATCTCAGCACTTGCGCCTTCATCGTCACAGTCGTGTTGCCATCAACTTCCTTGATTGTGCACTTGCTGTCCGTAGTGGCCGCCGGGTCTGGATTGTAGGGATCAAGCTTTCCTGCAGCATCCGTTCCCGGACTCAAGGTGACACGCCACTTATCGACGCCCAGCGGCGAAGATGAAGTGTCGGGAATCTTTGTAAATAGGAGTGGCACCTTGTGTTCGTTGCCCAAGCTGTCATAAACCGTCGAAATCGTCGTGATTGGCAGACTCTCACCAACCTTGTAGCGGTAGCTACTCTTTGCCGTAATCGTACGCGTCGTACCGTCTGATAACGTCAAAGTAAGGGATGTGCTGCCCGTTACACCCGTAGGCAAAGAACCGCTGGTAAAATCAGTAGCCTGCGCCACGACTGCCTCTCCCGTGATCGAAGTTCCTGTCTGATCGACAATCTTCGTAATCGTCGGCACCGACGAGTTCATATTACCCTTGTAGGTGACCGTCGTCGTCTTCCGCGCCCCCATGCTGCGCATCGCATCCTTGATCTGGATGCCCTCAGGCGTGCTCTTCGTATCGATGTTGCCGTCTTCATCGGCGTTCCACCCAACGACATGATGCCCCGAGCCAGGGACAACATAGTTGTAATTCGCATCAAAGGAAAACGCTCCTGCGCGCGTATAATACTTGTCTTTGCCACCCTTATCGGTCGAGACAACAAAGAGTCCGTTGCCCGACAAAGCAAGATCCGTATTCTTTCCCGTCGACTGCGTCGAAGCGTCATTGAAGAGCAAGTCAATGCTTGCAACGCCGACGCCGAGGCCGATCTGCTTGGGGTTTGTACCGCCGACAGTATCCGTCGGCGCGGCAGCGCCCGTCTGCGTCTGATAGAGCGTGTCTGCAAACGTCACACGGCTCGATTTGAAACCAATCGTATTGACATTCGCGATGTTGTTGCCTATGACGTCCATGCGCGTCTGGTGGCTCTTAAGCCCCGATACGCCGGAGAAAAGAGAACGCATCATAATGTATCAATCTCCTTTATTTGGTGCAGCTGGAAGGGCGGGCGAACCCGCCTTCCCCGGCTCGCTTCTGTCAGTCGGCGAGCCAAAGCCTCCCGAAGGACCAGCTCAGAGAATCGCTGCACTGTCGATGTTCGTGAAAATATTGTCCTTGGCGCTCATGCCGTCCATGGCCGTGATGACCGTCCTGTTCCTGATACTCACGACGAGCGCGACGTCGTTCATATAGATCAGGGATTCCCTTGCCCCCTTCGAAGCCATCTTGTTGACGGCGTCGCCAAGCCTTGAAAGTTCTTCATCGCTGAGGTCGATGCCACGCGCTCTCATGCGTTCTGTGGCATGAGCCGAAAAGCTGACCTCGGATTTGGCCTTCTCAAGCTCGGCAGCAAAGGAAGGGGCATTCTTCTGCGATGCCGGCTGTTTTGCAGCAGGCATCTGCGGCAGGAGCGGCTGGGACGGAAGGTAAATTCTTGCGTCAGCCATATTCTCCTCCGTGCTTCATGTTCCCGATGCGGAGGCTTTCTTCGTCGGCGGATCGGCAATCGCTTCAATTTCCGAAACCTCGACCTCATGCAGCTTGCCCTTCGCATCCTGTGCGACGACCATCGGCTTGCCGTTCAAAACCTTGACGCCTCGGACATTTCCTGCAAAGGTTTCCGAATTGGTCTTGGGATTTCCCTCCGCATCCTTCGTCTTCGTCACGTGCGTCCACTGGATGTTCTTGCCAATCATATTGCTCAAAGAGCCGACAAGCACGGAGCTGTCGATGTTCGATACGAGCTTCGAGACGTTTTCAAAGCCTTTGACCATCTGTGTCATCTGCTCGAGCGACGAGAACTGCGCGAGCTGGGCAATGTACTGCGTGTTGTCGTCCGGGCTCAGAGGATCCTGATGTCTGAGCTGCGTCACAAGAAGCTGTAGGAAGGCATCCTTGCCGAGCGAGTCGTTCTTCCTAACCGTCTTTCCCTGCTGCGCCGCTTCATACTTGGCACGATCATACTTCACACCATCGACCGTGATGGTGTTGAGGTTTGTTCCGTTCATATCGTTCTCCTTTCTTCATTATCTTGAAATCATCAAATGCGATAGTCCACGCCGTCCTGTGCGAGCACGCCCTGCTGTGCATTCGCTGCGAGAGCCTGCTGCTCCTCTTCAAAGGATGCAAGAGCCTGCTGAGCGTCACGCCCCTGGCTGCTGCCCTGACCGCTATGCTGTGCATAACGAGCGTTCGCGTCCTGCTGACCGTCCATCAGCGAATTGTCGCCAAGACCTGCATAAACGCCAACATTGTCGACCTTCAATCCCTGCGCCTGCAGCTCGTGTTTGAGTTGGATCATCGAAGTCTCGATGATGGCGCGCACAGAAGCATTGTCCGTGTGGAACGTCGCATTGACCGCGCCGCTTGCGGCGACGGAAACCTTGAGCGTCAGTTCGCCAAGATGCTCTGGCTTCAAGCGGATGACCATCTCTGTCTGTTCGGGCATACGTAGAAGCCTTGCCTGCTCGACGATCTGCCTTGCCACCTCGTAGTCTTTCTGTGGAGCTGCGGATGCTGTCGACTGCACTTCGGCAGTTTCCTGCAATGCGGTCTGGAACGTCACGCCGGGATTCGCCTGGGAAGCATGACCCACCTCCTGGCCTCCTTGCGGAGTCTGTGCGGCTTCTGTAAAAAGCTGCATGGCAGAACTCGCCTTCGGTTTCGCTGCGCTTCCACCCAATGCCTGTGTTGCTGCAGTCTGGAAAAACGCATTGTTTTCCTGCGCCCTGTCATCCTGCGATGCCTGTTGCTCGTTAAAGAACCCGGCAAAGTTCCCATTCGAAGAACTTTGTGTCAGATCTTGCCCCCCTTCTGCCAGATTAGCAGACTGTATCGGAGCGACCTTGGTGTCCACAGTCGAAACAGGCAACGGCGTCGCTTCTCCATTCAGAGTCGAGGAAGCTGCAGTCTGACGCGAACTTTCTACTGTCCCCGTCGTAACCGAAGCCATCGGCTGTCGGGCCAAGGTACGCAAAAGCACATCGGGCAATTCCGCGTCAGCTTCCACCATATTTAGATCCGCCGGCAGAGAAGCCTCTACCGATTCCGCAGTGAAGATGTCTGCTTCTATCTGCGATGGATATTCTGTCGCTGCAAGCATTCCTGCTTGCGACGTCGGCAACAAGGTTCTGTGAGGAAGCGCTCGGAGCAAGTCCTGTTCCGTCCTTTCGCTGCGTGAAAGCAGTGCAGCAAGATGGTTTATATCCGCAGCCTTGTTCTGTGGCACCTCCTGCATCTTCGCAGCGCCGTCACCGGCCTTGTCCTGCGAAACTGCCGCCTTTGTTTCACCCACGGGCATCTCGTCCTGCGGCGAAAGTTCCACGTCCCCTTGTTGTATTGCAGCTTTATCCAACAAAGCGATTGAGGCAGGGTCCGTTGTCTCCTCCACGGAGGCAGGCAACACCACCAAGACGGACGTTTCCGACTGTGCGGCTTCGCCAACAGCAGCGACATTCTTCACCGAGGCATTTTTAACGGCCTCCACGGTTTCCACCGCTTCTGCCGCCGGATTTCCAGTACTGAGATCCGCCTGTTTCGTTTGCTGCGAAGCGGCAAGCGATGCGGCCAAGGGATCCTTTTCTGCGGCTTCCACCGTCCCGGCAAGACTCTGCTTCAGCGTCTTGAGCTTTGCAAGCGTCCTGTCGAACGACGGATTCTTCGCCCCGCGATCAGCCGTCGTCCCCGCCTGACTTGCAGGACGCACAGCCTCGACGGCGTTTGTCTTCATCGTCTTATTTGGTGCCGGTGCAACATTCATGAGATTCACCTGTACATCATTCATCTTTATCACCTCCTTTCAAATAAGCTTATATAGCATCAGGCAGAGCCTGCTGCTTGCCGTTTTCACTGTGCCGTCTCATCTGTCGGCTGGCTTTCATCCGCTGCATTCTGTGGATTCTGTCCTTGACGGTCGAGCGGCGAGATGACCTTCTTCGGCACACCTGTATACATAAGTTTCGTCAAGCGAGCCGACTGGTCGGCATCCATCGCAGCAAGCGTTTTCGCCGCCTGTGATTCATCCATCTTCTGCAGGATGGCGACGGAGAGATCGTCGTCGAGATCTTTCATGACCTCGGCCGCCTGCTGCGGTTTCATCTCGTTGTAAACGCGCGCGAGCTTCGAGACACGCTTCTTTTCCTGCGCCTCGCGCTCCTTCATCTGCTTCTCAATTTCTTCCTTCGTCAGCACTTTGGGTTTCGATGTCCCCTTATCCTTGTCTTTGTCAGGATTCGGCTTGCTGTCCGTCATTTCTTCCTTCGTCTTTCCCACCGCCTCTTCCTTCGGCGTCTCTCCCGTCTCAGGCGCAGGCTTTACGAAGAATTCCCCGATGATAGGCATATCGTATAATTTCAGTTTCTCATTCATCGTACTCGCATCAAAGATCTGCAAGTACACGCCGAGCAGGAAGCCTCCCACGACAAGCACGAGCAGCAATATTGCGGCGAGTGCGATTTTGACCATCTTCTTCATTTCGGGCTTCTGCTCCTTTCGGGACTGCGCAGGACTCTCCCAGCGAAAAGTCCCTCCTTCATTCCCCGCATCTCTTTATCGATAGAGGTCGAGAACCTTATTCACGTAATTCTGCGTCTCAGCGTAAGGCGGCACGCCATCATAGTCCTTAACCGCCTGAGGGCCTGCATTGTAGGCAGCAATCGCTTTTTTCATGTCGCCGCCGAACGTATCGAGCATCTGCTTGAGGTAATGCGCACCACCCTCGATATTCTGCTTCTCGTCGTAGGGATTGACGCCGAGCGCTGCCGCCGTATCTGGCATCAGCTGCATGACGCCAACGGCTCCGACGTCGGACACCTCACTCTGATTGCCGCTTGACTCCGCTTCTGCGACAGCAGCGACGAGGCGCGAGTCAAGTCCGTACTTCGCCGCGGCTTCCTGGATGAATCGCGTCGTCTCATTCGATGCGCCAGAAAGCTGTGTGGAAGCCTCGGTGGGCGTCATCTTTGCGGCATCCGTCTTTGCTGTCGCTCCCACCCCAGTCGTCTGCGGCGGGGTCGCGCCGTCGTTCTTCTTGAGTTCAGCATCCAATGCTCGCTGGAAGCCAACCGCCGTGCCGGGCACGGGGCCTTCGATGCCGAATCTCCTCTGGATTTCAGATATTCTCGCCTGTATTGCCTCAACGCCCGAGAGTTCCATCACGTTCATTCTCCTTATCCTACATGTTTATGCCCCGCATATAGAGCTGCAAGCCAATCTCATCCAAAAGCTTCTGCTCCTCGAGAAGTGCCTCTTCCTTGTATTGCTGAAGCCGCTTCGCCTTGAGCTGCTCGATGCTCTTAAGCTTGTTCATAATCAGCAGGAGCGCTTTGAGTCTTTTTTGCCGTTCTGCGCGGCTTCTGAGAATCTGCTCCTGTTGATTTTCAATCTGTCCCCTTTTCCATTCGAAGAAACTGTTGAATGTCAAGAGCCGTCCGAGAGAAATCGTATGCCCATCCGTCAATCGATCATAATCCTTCTTGCCTTGCTGCATTTCCGCCAGAAGTTCGCCGAGCTTCTCCTTGTCTGCTTCGAGCCTCCTCGACGCCTCAGCAAACTGCACTTCAGCCTCTTCCTTTTTCGAACGCGTGACCTTCAGCAGGGTTTCCAATTTGAAGCGAAATCTCTTCATCAGGCGCACCCCTCATCAGATTGCTTCCAACGCCTTTTCCGTCTCTTCGTAGGAACTCTGCTCGAAGATCCCTTGGCAGAGAAAGTCGTTAATCGCATCGATCTTCGCGACTGCTGTATCGATCTTTTGGCTCGACCCCTTGACATAGGCACCGATGTGAATGAGATCCTCCGCCTCCTTGTAGACCGCCATCAAGGCACGCAAGTTCTGCGCCGCCTTGAGGTGTGCATCATCGACAACCTCGTTCATGACGCGCGAGACACTTGCGAGCACGTCGATAGCAGGGAAATGGTTCTGTGCGGCAATGGCACGCGACAGGACGATGTGGCCATCAAGGATACTGCGCACGGCGTCAGCGATTGGCTCGTTCATGTCATCGCCATCGACGAGCACAGTGTAGATGCCTGTGATCGACCCCTTGCGGCTCGTCCCTGCACGTTCCAAGAGGCGCGGCAGGAGCGCGAACACCGACGGTGTATAACCGCGCGTCGCCGGCGGCTCACCAATTGTCAGACCGACCTCGCGCTGTGCCATGGCGAAGCGCGTGACGGAATCCATCATGAGCACGACGCGCTTGCCCTGGTCCCGGAAGTACTCGGCGATGGCGGTCGCCGTCATCGCGCCCTTGATGCGTACGAGCGCCGGCTTATCCGACGTAGCGACGACGACGACGGAGCGCTTTAAGCCCTCCTCGCCGAGGTCGCGTTCAATGAACTCCTTGACCTCGCGCCCGCGCTCGCCGACGAGTGCAATGACGCTGATGTCGGCTTCCGTATTGCGCGCGATCATGGAGAGGAGCGTCGACTTGCCAACGCCCGACCCCGCCATGATACCGATGCGCTGCCCATCGCCGAGTGTGATAAGCCCGTCGATAGCGCGCACGCCAACGTAGAGCGAGTCCTGTATGCGCGGCCGTTCGAGCGGCGACGGTGGATCGGCCTGCAGCGGATAGTCGCGCTTGCAAAGGAGCGGCCCCTTGCCGTCGATCGGCTCGCCGAGTCCGTCGAGGACGCGGCCCAGAAGTTCCGGGCCAACTTGCACCTGCAGAGTCCTCTGCGCCGAAACAACCTCGCAACCAGGACCGATTCCCTGCATCTCGCCGATGGGCATCAAGAGCACATGTCCATCGCGAAAGCCCACGACCTCTGCCGGTATCGGTTCGACATGCGGGAAGCGTGACTTCACATAGCAAAGTTCGCCCATGCTCACGTTCGGCCCCGCAGATTCAATAACGAGTCCGATGACCTGCACGATTTTGCCGCTCATTTTGATTGACTCACAGGTACTTACGGCGTCGAGGAACTTTTGCACGTTGATGCGCAGACGCCCATCGCCCGTCAGGACGGCGTCGCCTCCGTCGTCAAAGACGACAGGCTGCACCTCGTCCTCCCATGATGAAGTTTCCCATTCAGAAGTCCCGCGAACTTCCTGCAAGTCATTCATAAACACACTTCCTGTATTGCTTTCTTCACCAATTCAATCTGCGTCGCCAAACGCGCATCGACATTGCCATTCGGTGTCTCAAGCACGCAGTCGCCAGGTTTGAGTCCGGCATCCGACTTGACGAGGAGCACCGCCTGTCCTTCAAGCATCTGCTGAAACTCCGACTGTGCCATAAGCACGAATTCGTAGGAGTCCGGTGCGACGTAGACAACGACTTCCGCCTGATCGCGCACCTTCATCAAGGCCTTGCGCACGAGAGGCAGGACGATCTGCGGCGCATCGATGAAATGCTGCGGCAGAATCTGCTCGACGACATGCATCGCTATACTTGTGACATCCTCTTCTGCCATTTGCAGATAGATTTTGCGAGCCTCAAGCGCCGCGTTCATCAAGGCGCCCGCCTTATCGTTCGCTGCTGCAAGGATGTCCTCGCAGTCTTCTGCAGCCTTCTTCATCCCCGCTTTGTGCCCTTCTTCGAAGCCCTCCGCTTTGCCCGTTTCGCGCGCCTCTTCCTTGATCTCCTCGGCGAGATTGCGCGCATCCGCCTCGCTGCGTTCGCTCGCGTACTCGGCATCTTGCACCATCATCGCACACTTCTCGCGCGTCTCCTCAAGCAAGGTATCCGCCTTCAGCTCCTTTTCCCTTACATAGGCAAGGCGCTCAGCAAGCGATTCCTCCGTGACACCCTCTAGTTCCTTAGGGAGCACCTTGGGCTTCGGCGGCGGAGGCGGCGGCTCAACGATGCGAGCTTCTTCCTGCCACATCGTGGTTCTGATTATCCTAGACAATCATCTCGTCACCCTTTCCGCGTGCAACGACGATCTCACCCTTGTCCTCCAAGCTGCGGATGACATTGACAACCTTCTGCTGCGCCTCTTCGACGTCGCGAATCTTGACAGGCCCCATAAACTCGATTTCTTCACGCAGCATATCGGCTGCACGCTTCGACATATTCTTGTAGAGCTTGTCGGCAACCTCTTTCGGCGTAGCCTTGAGGGCGAGTGACAAATCCTTCGTGTCGACCTCTCTGAGCACCATTTGCAGCGAGCGATCGTCGAGTACGACGATGTCCTCGAAAACGAACATGAGGCGCTTGATCTCTTCCGTAAGTTCGGGGTTGTCGACCTCGAGTGTTTCCGTGATCGTCTTTTCCGTCGTACGGTCGACGCGATTCAGGATCTCGACGACAGCCTTTACGCCGCCCGCCGAGGTAAAGTCCTGCGTGACGAGCGAGGACAATTTGCGCTCCAAGACCTTCTCCACCTCTCGTATAATGTCCGGGGACGTGCGGTCCATCGTCGCGATGCGCTTCGTGACCTCCGCCTGCTTGTCGGGCGGCAGAGATCCCATGAGAATCGCCGCCTGATCGGGATCGAGGTAAGCCATGATCAGAGCGATCGTCTGCGGATGCTCGTTCTGGATGAAATTCAAGAGCTGACTCGGATCGGTCTTGTGCAGAAAGTCGAACGGACGTGCCTGCAGACTTGCCGTCAGGCGACTGAGAATGAGCTTCGCCTTCTCTGCACCAAGAGCCTTTTCCAAGATGTTCTGTGCATACTCAAGGCCTCCAGCCGACAAATAGCTCTTCGCCATGAGCATCTGATAGAACTCACTGATGACCGCTTTTTTCTGGTCGGCTGGCACTTTCTTCTGATTCGCAATCTGCAGCGTTACAGACTCTATTTCTTCCTCATTCATATGTTGAAAGAGGAGTGCCGAACTCTCGGCGCCAAGTGCGATGAAGAGGACTGCCGCCTTCTGTCGCCCCGTCAAGGGCGGATTCTTCTGTTCAGCCATATCAATCATCCCCCGCCAGCCACTGCTTGACCAACATAGCCGCGTCTTCCGGTGTATGCATGATCATCTCTTCAATTGCCTGCATCTCATTGAGCTGGCGCTGCTCTTCTTCCGTAAGCTCTTCCTCCGTAACCTCGCCTGCCTCGATCTGCGCAGCACGTTCCTCGGCGAGGCGTTGTCTCTCGAGCTCTTCCTGACGACGCTGCTCTTCGATGGCCTCCTGCTCCAAACGCTTCTTGCGGCGATACATGAGGATGCTGCCAACGATCAGCGCAATGACGAGGAGGAAAGCGGCGAGCTGCAGGTAGAACTCGCGATCAAGTCGATCACGTTCCGCCTGTTCGTCGGCAAGCTTCTTGTCACGTGCCTCGGTGCTGAACGGCAGCGGCTCGACGGAGACCGTATCGCCGCGGTCAGGATTGATACCAGCCGCGGAACGCACGGAGCGCAGGATACTCTCCTGCTGTGCTTGCGTCACATCGTCGTTGACGAGGACAGCAACCGTCAAGCGGCGAATTGAGCCGGGCGAAGCGACAATCTTGCGCTTCTCCTCGTTGACCTCGTAATTCGTCGTATTTTCCTTGCGCTCATACTGTGCCTGCGAGTTGTTGTTCTGCTCCACATAGCCAGGCACATTGGACTGTGTGCCGGCAGGGCCGCCGGGCTGCGTCGATGTGCCCGCATAGCTCTCGCTCGTGGTCTGCTGACTGCGTACGATGCCCGACTCATCTACGACAGGCGTGTAAGTTTGCGAATCCGTCGTCTTCTGATCGAAGTCAAGCTCGACGCTGATGCGCACGAACGACTTGCCTTCGCCGAGCGATGCGTCGAGGAGGCTCTGGACATTCTTTTGCAGATTGTCCTGAACCTTCTTCGTCATCTCCATCTGCGTCAGCGTCTTCTGTCCCACGCCATCATCATTGTTTTCATCGGGGTCATTCAAGATCTTCCCCGACTCATCGACGATCGTGATATTTTCGGGCGTCAGTCCCTGCACGCTGTGCGCAGCAAGATTCACAATACCCTTGACCTCTTTCTTGGACAGCTGCATGTTCGCCTTGAGCTTCAACATGATGGATGCCGTCGCCGGCTTTTCATTTTTCTTGTAAAGGCTGTCCTCCGGCAGGACAATGTGTACACGCGCCTTCTCAACCGCGTCGATCTGTTCGATCGTGCGCGTAAGTTCACCTTGCAGCGCCTGCAGGTAATTAACCTTGTTTTGGAACTCCGTCACGCCGAGCTTACTGTCATCAAAAAGTTCGAAGCCCTTATTACCTCTGGGCAGACCTTCGGCAGCCAAATCCAGGCGCGTGCTGTCAACGCTCTTCGCAGGAACGAGGATTGTCGTACCCTGCCCGCCTTCCTGTATCTCGTAATTCACCTTGTTCTCTTTGAGCTTCGCCGCGACTTCGCCGGCATCCTTCGCTTCCATATTTGTGAACAAGGGCACCATGTCCGGCTTACCGCCATAGATGATGCTGCCGGCAACAATGGCAATGAATACGAGAGCTGCGGCGCCGATGATCATGTATCGCTGCCGCTTGCTGTAATTATTCCAGAGCTCCAGGTAGCGCTCTTTCCACTCTGCCATTTCCTCAATCCCTTCGCCTCAATATGCTTGCCGAAGCCCTGCCTGGCTTTGGCTGATCGTTCCTGCCCAAGGCTTAGACCTGCATGCGCATAATTTCCTGATAGGCCTCAACCGCACGATTCCGCACCTGCATCGTGAGCTGCGTGGCAATGCCCGCTTTCTCACTCGCAATGACGACTTCGGACACATCGGTGATGCGTCCTGCCGCAAGTTCCATATTGAGTCGTTCGGACTCCTTGATCAGTCCGTTGACCTCGCCAAGGGAATCCGTAAGGAACTCATGAAAAGGTTTCACTTCTCTCTGTTCGGTCTCCCCCAGATGACTTTGGCCAGTCATCTGCACCGGCGTCATTTGCAGCGCTTCCACCTGCATGTTCTTTCCACCTCAATCCGTAACCGCTTACTCTTACTATTTCTGGCGCACACGTCGTGCAGCCTTCTCTTTACTTGCCGATATTCAGCGCATTCTGCGCCATGCCCTTGGCGGCGTTGATCGCCGTCACATTCGCCTCGTAGGCACGCGAAGCCGTGATCATATCCACCATCTCTTGCACGATGTTGATGTTCGGGCGCTCGACATAACCGTCCGCATTCGCATCAGGATGACCAGGATCGTAAACCAGTGGCCCCTGCGACCGATCTTCTTCAATTTTCATAGCGCGCACACCATTTCCTGCCTGATTATCGAGCTTCTGGCGCAAGGTAGAAGCGAAGTCCTCCTTACCCCTCTCACGCGGCTGAAAAACGACGTAACGCCTGTGATACGGACCGCCCTCAACTGAACGTGTCGTGTTCGCATTCGCGATATTGTTTGAAATTACATCCATGCGCAGACGCTCCGCCGTAAGTCCGGAAGCGGAAGCATCGATTCCTCCAAACATGCTCATTTTTCTACTCTCCTTGCATCATCCGAAATCTTGCATCATACACCCGGCGAATCACTGCCCGGTAATGACGCTTCTCATCTGAGAGAACCCGGCTCCGACCTGCCTGGCCAAAGCGTTGAAATACAGACTGTTCTTGGCCAAAGACGCCATCTCGACATCAATATCCACATTGTTCTTGTCGTAACGCATGGAAGACGACTGGTCCAGTTCAATCTTCGCCAAAGCCCTACCCCGGAAAGGAATGGGCATGTGGCGATCATGCGTACGCACGACCTTGAGCCCGCCCTCAGCATCGAGATCAAGTTCCTTCGCAAGAAGATCCTCGAACACGACATTGCTCTTCTTGAAATTCGGCGTGTTAACATTGGCGATGTTGTGGCTGATGACCTCCTGTCGAAGGTTCGCCGCCCCCATACCGCGCTGCATAACGTCGAGCGCCCTGTTGCCTACGATTTGCTCCAGCATTGCGGTGTTCCACATCCTTTCCCTATAACTCTCTCTAAAGTTCGACGAAATGAGAAAAAATCCTTTCCCGTCGAACTTCTTTTTTCAAAAAGGCGAAGCAAAAAGCAAATGTGCTTCGCGTACAAGCTGAAAATCATTGCCCAAATCCATACATCATGATTAACAAATTTATCCATCATGATTTTGCACTTTCTATTCTACCATAAAATCGGAAATGATTCACTCCATTTCTCAGTTTTTTTTAACGACTGTAAAATAGTCCTATAAGGGGCAAGAAAAAAGGGGCGGGTTCATGCCTCGGCATGTCCCAGTCCCCTTCCTTGCTTCTTCAGTTTTCCACCCGTTGAAGTTCTTCGAGCAAATAAGGATTGAGCACCTTGATGTGCGTTCCCTTCATGCCGAGCGACTTCGATTGAATGAGCCCCGCCGACTCGAATTTTCTCAGCGCATTGACGATGACGGAGCGCGTGATCTTCGCGCGATCCGCGATCTTCGAGGCGACGAGCAGTCCCTCGGATCCTTCCAGTTCGCCAAAGATGCTCTTCGCCGCCTTGACCTCCGAAAAGGAGAGTGTCGCCAGAGCGATCTGCACCGTCGCCTTCTTGCGTGCCTCGATCTCGATCTGCTGCGTGCGGTCACGCAGCATCTCCATGCCGACGACCGTCGCACCGTACTCGGCAAGGATCAGATCGGCTTCCGTAAAGTCCGTATCATACTTCGCGATGATCAATGTGCCGATGCGGTCACCTACACCATAGATCGGCACGATCGTGGTATTCTTTCCCTCAAATCGACAGTCCGTATCCTCCGTGAAGGCACAGATTCCCGTCTTCGACTTCAAGTTCGGCGAAGTCTCGTCCATCTTCAGCAGCCAGCTCACATACCTCTTGGGAAAGCTTCCTTGCTGCACGACGTTTGCAAGCATCAGGTCGCACTCGAAATCATCGATGAAGGCATGTCCGAAGATCTTGCCCGCCTTGTTCACAATATAGACATTCGCATCGATCACCACACTCAAGACGCGCGATATGCTGTCGTACTCGACGCTTTCCGCGCGCTGCAGCAGACGGTTGATTTTCCTCGTTTTCTCCAGTAATGTCGCCATGCAAACTCCATTCCTTTCTCCACGGCAATACGACTTCCAAATTCAGGCTATTGCCTACACCTTCATTTTAACACATTTTTCTAAATAATCAAAGATGCGGGAAAGAAATGTTGAATTTTTCTTGATTTTTTCGTCAATAGCACGAGAGAAGGCCCACACTTTCATGTCAGGCCGACCATCGCCTCGCAGAACACCTTGCCCAAGGAGGCGTGGATCACGAGATCCGCTCTTTCATCTGCCTTCGTCGCCGTCTTGTTGATGAGTACGAGATGCCTGCCTTTGAAACAGCGCAGAAGTCCCGCCGCCGGATAGACGACGAGCGATGTGCCGCCAACAATGAGGAGATCCGCCGCAGCAATCGCGCGTACGGCAGCATCGAGCACATCGGCGTCGAGGCTTTCCTCATAGAGCACGACATCCGGCTTCACGATACCACCGCACTTCGTACAATGCGGTACACCCTCACTCGCCTGCAGGAACCTTTCATCATAAAACGCATGGCAGTCCATGCAGTAGCTGCGCCGAATCGATCCGTGCAACTCCAAGACGCAAGAAGAACCGGCCTCTTGATGCAGCCCATCGATGTTCTGCGTGACGACGGCCTTGAGCTTTCCCATGCGCTCAAGCGCGGCGAGCGCCTTGTGGCAATCGTTCGGTTTCGCTTCCATATAAACGAGGCGCTTGCGGTAAAAATCGAAAAACTCCTCAGGGCAGCGCTCGAAAAACGTATGCGAGACAAGCTCTTCGGGAGAAACGTGCTGTGCGAGCATCTTGCTGTAGATTCCCGTGGCGCTGCGAAAATCGGGAATGCCCGATTCCGTCGAGACGCCGGCGCCGCCAAAGAATACGATATTGTCACTTTCCTTCAATAAATCATGAAACACGGCGATCTTTTCATCCTTCATTGCTTTCGCCCCCTCTTCTGCCATTTTCCGTGCATCCTGCAAATTCAAACGTCCTCAGCAATCTCGCGGTATATATCTTCCAAGTCCTTCATATAGCCCTTCGCATCCATCAGTGGCGAGGCTTCCATGCGCGCGCGCAGGTCGCGATGCAGGCGGCGCAGGATGTCGGGCGAGTCCGCAAGCTCCACGGCTTTTCGCACGTATTCCATATCACCTCGCGCTACGAGCTGTGAAAGCCCCGCATTTTCCAAGATGCTTGTCGAAAAGCGCGAGCCGTGCGTGCCGCCCGCTTTCGTGATGACGGGCACGCCCATGTAGAGCGCCTCACACGTCGTGACGCCGCCCGTATAAGGGAAGGTGTCGAGCGCGATGTCGATGTCCGTGTACTGCTCAAGATAATCGGGACTGTACGGGCGGAGCTCGACCTGAGCGAGCGATATGCCGAAGCGCTGCAGACGGTCCCTTACGATTTTCCTGCCCGCCGCAATGCTGCAGATCTTGCTCTTGACGACGAGCCGCGCCCCCTTCATGCGCTCAAGCACGCCACGCCATAAGGCGAGCATATCGTCCGATACCTTGGAGAAGTTATTGAAACTGCCGAACGTGATATAGCCATTCTTCACAAACGGCGCCTTCCCGCCGTTCTTCGGCATATCGCGCAGCACGGGCGCATAACAGAGGTGGCTGTGCGGCATGCGCAGCACCTTCTCTGAAAAGCCGCGCGCGCCCATGTCCCACGGCGAGCAATAGATGTCGGAAAGGAAATAGTCGACCGCACGAAGCCCCGTCGTCGCCATGTAGCCGATCGCCGTCATCTGCACGGGCGCAGGCCGCCGGGCGAGCACGGGCAGACCGCTTCCCTGCGTGTGCCCGGCAAGATCGACGAGGATGTCGATGCCGTCCCTCTCGATGAGGCGCGCCGCATCCCTAGCCGAGAGGCGCGAGACATCCTTCCACTGTACTCTTTTCTGGCGAAAGAGCGAGGTCACACGGTCGCGCTTGCCCCGCGCATAGCAGGTGACCTCGAACGAAGCGGCGTCAAAATCGCGCACGAGCGGCATGAAGAAATACGCCGCTGCATGAAGGCGGAAATCGGGCGAGATGTAGCCAATGCGCAATTTGCGACTGAAGGTACGCGTGCGTTTCTCTCCCACAGGCGGCGCCGTCGGCTGGATGCGGAAAGCCGCCATTTGAGCTCTCGGCACCGGAGACGGCGAAAGGTGTGCGTTACCGCCAAAAAGCGAGGCAACGCGCGCCTCTCGCCGCGTCTTGCTTCTTCGCTCCTCTTCCAATTCTTTCTTGAACGCCTCGTACTCCTTTTCCTCTTCCATGCGCCTTTGATTTGCCCGCGCTTCCCATGCCCAGAGGCGAAGTGAATCCTCATACTGCGGCTTCGGCAAGGCCTTCTGCACGAGACGCGAAAGAGGCTCGCGTTCCTGCTTCGCCTGCTGTGCCACAAGCGCCGCACCGCGCCGCTCGCGATCGGCTTCCGCTCTGGCCGCCGCCATGGCCTCCCCGACGGAAAGCGTCGCCTTCGGCTGCAATGCCCCCGCCTCTGCCGCCTCGGTGCGATACGGATGACAGATCTTGACGCCTTCGAAAAATTTTTCGTAGCCGCGATGGAGACGCAGGGATTCGGCGGGCGTCCTCGTGCGGTAATTCGAGCAGAAGAGCGCCTTGCTGTAGCACTCCGCCGCCTCCTCGCCCGTCAGCATATCACTCGCTGCCAGAAGCGTGTTCATGGCAAACTCCGGCTCCGCCGCGAGAAGCCACGCGTCAGAGAGCCATGCAAGCGCCTTGAAGCGCACATAGCGAAGCGACTGCGTCCAAAGCGATTCAGCGACCTTCTCCGTCGCCTGCACGATGGAGAGAAGCTCCTTGATTTCCTCCTCCAAGGCGAAGTCCGCGGAGAAGAATGCGGCGCGTACGAGACGCGCACGCAAGTTCCCTGGCTCGCGCTCTTCGGCACGCGCCATGTATTCCTTCGCCTGCTCGCGCTCATCCATATAGAAGGACGCCTCTGCCATGATGGCATAGGCGTCCGCGTCCTCCTGCACGATCTGCAAAATCTCCTTCGCCGAAGCGCGCATGCCGCGAAAATCGCCCTGGTTTGCAAATCGGTTGGCTATTCCGATCCAATTCTCTTTGTCGTCCATAAAGCACACGCTCCAACAAGTATAGTCTAAACCTCCGGGCACAATTCCGCGCCGTACTCTCGGAGAAAGATCTTCTGATACTCCTTATAGCTTTTGGCGAGCGGCTTCTCCACGGGACAGTGGATGCACCAAAATCCCGCCTCCTGATTCGGCACGACCGTCCGAAACCCTCGCCTGGAGAATTCCTTGCACTGCGACGTGTCGTAGAGATGCCAGCCCGTGAAAAGATCTTCGCGCCAGAGCACGTCGTACTGCGTCGCAAGGAAGAGTCCGTCCGCCGCTTCGACATCGATGCTCTCGCCGTCCGGCTCCTTCATGTGCGTGTCGACGATGCTCTCCGCCTCGCACGCATGAAGCACGCGTCCATAGCAGCGAAGCCCGTCCCACCACACGCCGCTTGCGGGCAGCGAACGGCAGCCGATGACGCCGATCATGCCGATGCTCTCATCTGCAAAGATATTCAACATCGCCCGTGGAAAATCCTTGTTGACGAGCAAGGTGTCCTGATGCAGATAGACCTTGTAGCGCGCCCGCGACCTCGCCATACCCTCGTTGTACCCCGCCGCCATCGACGCGGCGTCGCGCACGGCGATATACTCGGCGCGAAAGCCTTCAGGCAAACGCAGATGGCGCAGGTAGAGCAGACACTCCGCGTACCATGCCTCATCGTTGACGCAGGTGATGAAGGCGATCGCCCTCTCATCCTTCATCTTCCGCCGCTCCTTTCACGCCTTCTGCCGCAAGTTCCTGCAAGGCCTCCCGCACCTCGCCGCACGGAAGCCTGCGTCGTGCCGCCTCGGCAAGCTCTCGCGCCAGCTGCGACTCTGCCGTCTGCAGGAGCACGCGCAAGAGATCCCTCTGATGCACGATGGTCTGCGCGGCAAAGTCCACGAGGTATTCGAGGAAGATTCCTTCCTCACGGCAGAGCTGCCAGAGCGCCGCTGCATTTTCTTCCACCTCTATGCCGTACTCAAGGCGGCGCAGGAGCGTCACAAGAGTTCGGCGCACAGCGGGCGTGAAGCACTCCTTCAGAGGTGCGACCTCGTCCGATGTGCGCCGCGCACGGCAGAGCCAAAACTTCGCTTCCAAGTCGCGCCCCGAATTTTCAAATTCCGCTGCTTCCAACCGCTCGATCACGCCCTGCGGCGCTTCACGCCATACAGGAAGAAAAGAAACCTCCTTATAAAAGGACGCCGCGAGCAGCGTCTCCATCTCAGGGCGAGCGAAGAGACGACGCACGATCGCATAGAAATGCCCGCCGCGCAGATCCTCGATGACACTCCAATGGCGTACGTTCAAGAAGCTCGTCAGGAGATAGCCCGTCGGCCGCAGGAAGAGGCCGAACCCCGCAGCAATGTCCTGCGGATTTCCCGCCGTTTCCAGACAGCGGTCGGCGAGGATATAATCGAAGCTCTCTCTCTCAAACGGCAAAGGTGTATCGCGGTAGTCGAGGAAGAACCACGAGACATCCAGTCCCTGCAGTTCGGGTGCATCGGCATCATCCAGTTCCGCCGTCACGGCGAAGAGCGCGGCGGCAGGCATCATCTCGCGCAGTTTTGGCAGATAGGCGAGGCTTTCCACGACGAGCACGGAGAGTGCGGAGCGCGTCGGCGCGAGAAAGCGCAGCAAGCCACCGCCATATTCCATGAGATCGCCTCGCTCTTCACCCGCGTCCCTCAATGCATCTTGCGCGCCATCTCGCGCGCATTCTCCTTGAGTTCATCCGGTGTATGACCCTTGAGCCGCCACAGGCGTGTCGTCGCGTGCAGAGCGATCACGAGTTTCGTCATCTCCTCTTTTGCCGCCTCATCGTCAAGCTTGCCCAACGTTTCCAAAAACACGGCGACGTCCTTCATGCTGCCGCCGTTCTGGAAGAGCAGGAGAATCTTTCCGACGGATTCCGCTGCCTGCAGAACCTCCATCGAGAGCTTCGCCATGAAGAACTGCGCGAGCTTCTTGTAGGCGAGCGTCGCCTCGATATAGCCCTCTTCTCCCGCATCGTAAACCTTGCCGTAAGGAATCTCGGCAAAAGGAAGATCCTCCTTCTCCTTCTGCTCTCTTTCGAGCCACGGTGCACTCAAAAGCGTATGATACGCCAAGCCTCGCTCCGTGCCAACGACTTCCTTGTGCCAGCAGGAGCCGTTGAGCATCACGCCCATGAAGGCGGCGAAGTCAAGGCGCTGACCCTCTTCGAGATAAGCGTTGACCATGGCGAAAAGCTTATCGTAGTCGAGGAAGCCATAGTAGAAGAGAAGTCCTGTCGCGAGGCGCATGATCTCCGTATTGAGATGCACGGCATCCTCATAAGCTGCGGAATCGAGCTTCTTAAAGATTTCGGTCATCTCCTCGGGCATGTACCAATAGAGCTTGCCCTCATCCGCACCGACCGCCATGATGCCAAGTCCGCACAGGTAGTCGATGCGCACATCGTCCTCGCGGAAGTCATCGGCAAGCCCGCCCTTGTCCTGTATATGGCGAAACGCCTGGTACTGCTCCTCAAACGCCGACGGCAGCCAGCGTTCGGCAAACTGCACGGCGGCAGGCAAAAGAGTGTCGATGAGCGCAGGCAACGTCATGTCATCCGTCTCCTCCAGGCAGAGGTTGTATGCCAAGTCGTCCAGTTCTTCGCGCGACAGGCAGCCCAGAGCCTCTTTGAGCGTGCGGTTTTCGGGCAGTGCACGGCGATAAAAGCGCTTCCTGCGCTCCTCCTCGCCCATCAGGATTCCATCCAATCTCGCCTTCTTCTCCATGAAATCTTCCTTTCTCAACGTGGCTTTCCCACCGCAGCGGGTGCATCCCATCTCATTGGAAATACTCGGCAATTCCTGCCGCGATGCCCTGCGCGGCATTCTCCACGCCTTCCTCCGAATTCATCATCTGCTCCTCGCGCGGATTGGAAACGAAGGCCGTCTCCAAGAGCATCGCGGGCATATCCGTATGACGGCACACATAGAAGGCGCACGGCTTCGTGCCGCGATCGAGTGTACCGAGACGGCGCAACACGCCGCGCTTGACGCAGTCGGCAAGGCGCGTGCTGTCAGCCGATCCCATCTCGTAATAGTAGCCCGTCGTGCCGTGCGCTTCAGGTCCGGAGAAAGCATCAAGATGTATGCTGAGGAAGATGTCCGCCGAGTTTTGATTCGCGATGTCGCAGCGAGCCTGCAGTTCCTCCACATCCGTCGCCTTCGCCTTCTTCGGCGAAACCTCCGTGTCCTCCGTGCGCGTCAGAATGACCTCTGCACCCTCGGCTTCCAAGAGCGTCTTGAGTCTTTTCGCGATGCGGAGCGCGATGCTTTTTTCCGTCACGCCCGTCGGCCCGATGGCGCCCGTGTCGCTGCCGCCGTGCCCGGGATCGAGAACGATGCGTTTGCCGTCAATGCCCGGCGCTGCGCTGCTCTGGCTTCTCGGACGCGCCGGCACGGAGGCCGCCCCTGCGGAAGACGCATCATCCGATCCTTCCGCCGTCTCCACTTCTCCCGACGGATTTCTCCCGCGCTCGAAGTCGATGTTCGAACCGCCCGAAGAAGTTCCCCCTGCGGAGGACGCGCTGCTGCCCGCACTGCCCGAAAGATTGCCGAAATCCATGACCACGCGGTACGGCACAGGGCCGCCTTCCAGAGAAAACACGTCGTAATTGCTGCTGCTCTTGTACATCTCTGTCTCCACGACGATGCGTACCGTAGTCGGATTGAACTGCCCGATGCGCACCTTCGTCGCGAACTGACTTTCAATCTTCTGGCTCTTTGCAACAGAAGGCGAGAGGCGTGCACCTGAGAGGTCAACGACGACACGCCCGGGCGAGGCGAGCGTCATCGACTTGTAGTCAACCTCGCCGTCCGCATCGACGACGATGCGCACCTTCTCCTTGTCCGCATGGACGCGCACGTTCTTGATCTGAGCCAAAGAAGCCGCCTGCGCCGTCGGAAATGCCGGGAAACTCAAGAAAAAAGCGCCCACAGCGAAAACGAAAAAGAAAAGCCAACGAAACGACACGTTCATGCGAAACCCTCCTGTCAAACCTTAAAGCATGTTGCGCAGGAACGCCTGCGTGCGCTCCTCCTGCGGCTGTTGGAAAAGGTCTCGGGGCTTCCCCTGCTCCACGATCGTACCGTCCGCCATGAACACCACTTGCTGCGACACCTCTCTCGCGAACGCCATCTCATGCGTCACGACGACCATCGTCATGTGCTCTGCCGCCAACTCGCGCATCGTCTTCAAGACCTCCCCCGTGAGCTCGGGGTCGAGCGCCGACGTCGGCTCGTCGAACAGCATGATCTCGGGCCGCATGGCGAGAGCACGCGCGATGGCGACGCGCTGCTGCTGCCCGCCCGACAGGCGTGCAGGATAGGCGTCGCGCTTATCAAAAAGTCCAACCTTTCGGAGAAGTTCCTCCGCCGTCGGCAGGATTTCCTCGCGCTTCATGCCCTTGACCTCAACAGGCGCCTCCAATAGATTCTGCAGCACCGTCATGTGCGGGAAGAGGTTGAACTGCTGAAAGACCATGCCCATCTTCAGCAGAAGGGTGCGGCACTTCCCGCTCGAAGCGTACTCCGTATGACCATCCTCGTTCTCTGCAGCGAGGAAATCCCCGTCGATCTCGATCGAACCCTTGTCGATGTCCTCCAGCCGATTGATGCAGCGCAGCAGCGTCGACTTGCCCGAGCCTGAAGGGCCAATGATGGAAAGCGTCTCGCCGCGTTTCGCCACGAGGTCGATGCCGCGCAGCACTTCGTTCGCCCCGAAGCTCTTATGGATGCCGTGCATGCGGATTGCCAGCTCATTCATCGTACTTGCCATAGTACGCCTCCAATTTCTTGAATCCCCACGTCAGAACGAACGTCATCGCGAGATAGAAGACAGCCGCCACGAAAAACGGCGTCATGTCGAACTCACGCTGCACGATCGTACGCGCCACGCGCAGGAGATCGTTCATCGCCAGAATGTAGATGAGTGACGTATCCTTGACGAGGTTGATCGTCTCGTTGCTCACAGGCGGCAGGACGTGGCGGATCATCTGCGGCACGATGATGCGCCGCATCGTCTGCGTGTACGTCATGCCGAGCGACTTCGCCGCCTCATACTGCCCGCGCCCGATCGACTGGATGCCCGCGCGGAAGATTTCCGCGAAGTACGCCGCATAGTTGAGCGTAAACGCGAGGAGCGCCGCCGCGATGTCAGGCAGACGTATGCCGACCATCGGCAGGGCGAAGTAGACGAAGAGAAGCTGCAGCATCAGCGGCGTGCCGCGCATGAGCCAGATGTAGAACTCCATCAAGAGACGCAAAGGCCCGAGCTTCGATATGCGGCAGAGCGCGACGAGAAGCCCCAAGGGCAGTGACAAGAGGAGCGTCACGCAGAAGATTTCCAGCGTGATTTGTGCGCCCTCCATCATCAAGAGCGCCGTCCCCATGATTTGTTCCATAGATTTCTCTCCTTATTTTCGGAAGCGTCGCTTTTTGCGCCGCTCCGACGATTGCCCTTCTATCTTATCACAAATTTTCCCTTTCGCCCATATTTTTAGGAGAAAATAGATATGCAGCATAGGAAAACGCACGAAGTGCTCGCCGTCCGCATGGGCTGTCGCAAGTATGTCCATGCGCACATTCCATGGCCAAGACATATCATCTGCGGACATATCCCAAGCCGTCGGCACAACAATCGTCCCACCTCTTCTTCTCTGATGGATAAAATATTTTTACAAAAGCAACATTTTCTTTTGACCTATATGCGCATAATATGTATAATATGAATAGGAGGAGTGACCACGATGAGATTCAAGGAACTTGAACGGATCATCAAAAAGGACGGTTGGTATTTCGACAGCTCCAACGGCTCGCACATGCACTACAAGCATCCAGAGAAGAAGGGAAAGATCACGATACCGAATCACCCTGGCGACCTCGACCCAAAAACCGTTAAATCTGTCTTGCGGATGGCAGGCTTACAATAACAGCCCGTCTCCGAAAGGAGGCTTCTATATGAACCTGGTATATCCCGCCGTATTTTATCCCTGCGAAGTGAATCCCGGCTTTACCGTCGTCGTCCCCGACCTGCCCGGCTGCATAAGCGAGGGCGGTTCTCTCTCCGAGGCCATTGCCATGGGCGAGGATGCCGCCTCGGGATGGATTCTCGGCGAGCTTGAGGATGGCAACGAAGTGCCGCCCGCAAGCAATATCGCGGACATTCATCCCGATCCCGAGATTGGTGAAGGCTTCGTCAGCCTACTCTCGCTCGACATGGATGCCTACGCCGCCAAGTACGGCAGCAAATCCGTCCGCAAAAATCTCACGATTCCCGCATGGCTCAACACCTTCGCCGAAGCCGAGCAGCTCAACATCTCCAAAGTCCTGCAAGACGCGCTCACTGACCTGTACGAGAAGAAAACCGCCATCTGAGTGCGGCGAGAGGAGGGGATGTCGCACATAAATCAAACGCTCGGCATCATATCGCTCAACTCATGCAACAACCCCGTTTCTATTCCTAGAAAAAAGAAGCCGCCCCGCAGGACGGCTTCTTTTTTTAGGAAGTGCAGCAAGCCGCATCTTCCAACACTATCACATATAATCGACCGGCGTCTTCTTCTTCGCCTGCTTGAGCATGCCGAGCTTCGCGGCAATCCACTCCACGATGACGTAGAACACAGGGATCAGGAACACGCCGAGAATCGTCGCAAACAGCATGCCGCCGACGACGGCAACGCCCATGCCGTTTCTCGCAGAAGCGCCCGCACCCGTGGCAAAGGCCAGCGGCAGGCAGCCAATGATGAACGCGAAGCTCGTCATGAGGATCGGGCGCAGGCGCAGACCCGCCGCCTCGATCGCCGCCTTGACCGGCTCCATGCCTCGGTCGACGCGCACCTTCGCGAATTCGACGATGAGGATCGCGTTCTTCGCCGCCAGACCGATGATCATGATGATGCCGATCTGCATGTAGATGCTGTCCTGCAGCCCCGAATTCATGTGGTGGAACAGGATCATGCCGCCCATGCCGAGCACGTACTCGGAAAGGAGTGCGCCCAGAATGCCCGTAGGCACTGTTAAAAGCACGGCAAACGGCACGCTCCAGCTCTCGTAGAGAGCCGCGAGGCAAAGGAATACGAATACAAAGCACAAGGCGAGCACGCGCAGCGTCGAGCTTCCCGCCGTCTTCTCCTCGCGGCTCTGACCCGACCACTCGACGTTGAAGCCTGCAGGCGCGACCTCGGCGACCACCTCTTCCGCCGCACGCATCGCGTCGCCCGAGCTGTAGCCCGAAGCTGCGTTGCCCTGGATCTGCACGGCACGCGCCGAATTGAAGCGCGAGATAATCGGTGCGCCCGTGCCGCGCTTCGGCTTCAGGAGCGTATCGAGCGGCACCATCGTGCCCGCGCTCGACTTGACGAAGATGAAGCGCGTCGCCTCGACTTCCGAGCGATACGGCATATCCGCCTGCATCATGACCTTGTAGGTGCGGCCGAACTGGTTGAAGTCATTGACCTGATAGCCGCCGAAGTTGACCTGCAGAGCCGTGAACACGTCGCTCAGCTGCACGCCGAGCTGCTTGGCCCTCTCACGGTCAATTTCGAAATTATAGATTGGCGCATCGGTACTGTACGTCGTCCGCACGCCCTGCAGCTCGGGACGCTGGTTCATCGCCTGCAAGACCTGCTTCGTGATTGCATCAAGCTCCTCTTCCGTATGTCCTGACATATCCTGCAGCTGCATCGTCCAGCCGCCGACCATGCCGAGTCCCGGCAGAGCCGGCATATTGAACGCGATGACCTGCGCCTCGGGCGCGACTTTCGCGCCGATGCCGAAGGTCTTGCCGATGAGCATGTTGAGGTTCGTCTCGATCGTCGTGCGCTCACTCCACGGATCGAGTCCGACGAAGATCGTGCCCGCGCTCGACTTCGCGCCGAAGGACAGGATATCGAAACCGTTGATGGCCATGACCATATCGACGCCGGGCAGCTCCTTGAGAGAGGCCTGCACTTTATCTATGCTCTCCTGCGTGACGTTGGTCGACGTGCCGGGCGGCAGACTTACGGAAACGATGTAAAAGCCTTGATCTTCATCCGGTACGAAGGTCGACGGCATGTTCTTGTAAACGATCGCCGTAAGGGCGCAGACGAGCACCATGAAGAGAATGGCGAAACGCGACTTGCGAATCATCTTGGCGACAATGCCCAAGTAGCCGCTCTTCGTCTTGTCAAACCATCTATTGAAGCCAGCGAAGAAGCGGTCGAGAATGCCCTTCTTGTCCGCCTTGTCCTTCGCGTGCGGCTTCAAGATCAAAGCGCAAAGCGCCGGCGTCAAGGACAGGGCGACAAAGGCCGAAATTGCCATGGAAATGGCGATGGTCAGGGCGAACTGCTTGTAGAGCACGCCCATCATGCCGCCGAGGAAAGCAACGGGGACGAAGACGGCGGCGAGCACGAAGGCGATCGCCACGACAGGTCCCTGCACCTCGTCCATCGCGCGCTCCGTCGCGTCGATGACGTTCAGCCCCTCCTCCATGTGATGCTCGACATTCTCGATGACCACGATGGCGTCGTCGACGACGAGACCGATGGCGAGAACCATCGCGAAGAGCGTCAACGTGTTGATGCTGAAGTCAAGCGCGATGAACGCGATGAACGTGCCGATCAAGGATACGGGCACGGCCAGGAGCGGAATCAGCGTCGCGCGCCAGCTCTGCAGGAACACGAAGATGACGAGCACGACGAGGAGAAGCGCCTCGACGAAGGTGTGCACGACCTCCGTGATAGACTCACGGATATAGTTCGTGCTGTCCACGATCGTATCGCAACGCATCTCGGGCGGGAAGTTCGGCCGCGCCTCGTCGATGACCTGTTTGACGGCAGCGACCGTCTGCATGGCATTGGCGTCGCTCGTGAGCTGGACGCCCATGGCAAGCGCCGGATGTCCGTTCGCTTTGGCAACGATGTTGTTCGTCTTCGCGCCTGTCTCCACGCGCGCGACATCCTTGAGGCGCACGAAGCTGCCGTCGCCCGAAGCGCGCACGATGATATTGCCGAACTGCTCGGGCGTCACGAGACGACCGTTGACCTTGCCGGTCGCCTGCTTTTCCTGCATCTCGGGCACGGGCATCGCACCGATCGTACCCGCCGGCGCCTGCACGTTCTGCTCCTTGATCGCAGCTGCAACATCGGAGACCGTGAGTCCGAGTTCTGCGAGCTTGTCGGGATTGAGCCAGACGCGCATCGAATAGTCCGAGCCGAAGATCTGGACGTCGCCGACGCCATGCACGCGCTTAATCTTATCGAGGAGATAGATCGTCGCGTAATTCTTGAGGAACGTACTGTCGTAGAGGTCGCTGTTCGAATAGATGGAGACCATCATCGCCATGTCGTTCGACGCCTTCTTCGTCGTGACGCCGACCGTCTTGACGTCGTCGGGCAGGCTCGCCGTCGCCACGGCGACATTGTTCTGCACCTTGACCGAATCCATGTCGCCGTCCGATCCGGTCTCGAACGTGACCGTCAGGCTGTAGCGCCCCGTGTCATCCGAGTTGGAGCTCATGTAGTCCATGCCCTGCGTGCCGTTGACCTGATCTTCAATGATCTGCGCGACCGTCTGATTGACGACGCTCGCGCTCGCTCCCGTATACATCGTACCGACGGTGACCGTCGGCGGCGAGATCTGCGGGTACTGCGCAATCGGCAGCTGAAGCCCCGCGATGACGCCGCAGATGACGATCAAAAGCGCGATGACGATGGCAAAAATCGGCCGATGGATAAAAAACTTAGACAAGTTCATGCCCTCCTATGCCTATTTGCCCAACGTGCTCACACTGGAGTCAAATGCCTTCATATCGTTTTCGAGCGAGAAGCCCATGTCGGCTGCCGTGACCTCCGTCGGAGAAAGCTCGACGCCCTCCTGCAGGTTCGTCAGACCTTCGACGACGACGAGATCATTCGCCGAAATACCGTCCTTGACGATGTAGAAGCTGCCCACCTTGTCTCCGAGCGTCACGGTGCGCGCTTTCGACTTGCCATCCTCCATGACCATCACGAAGGACTTGTCGAGAAGCTGCTGCACGGCGCGCTCGGGCACAAGAATGGCGTTCGGCACCGTCTGTCCCGAGATCTTCACGCGTGCAAACATGCCGGGCAGCAGAAGGCCGCCAGGATTGTCGAAGAGCGCCTTGATCTTCAAGGTTCCCGTATTGTCCTTCAAGGCGCGATCCGTCTCGACGATGCGCCCGTCGATCGGATATGCCGTGCCGTCCGCAAGCGTCAGCGACACACGCGCCGAAGGAGCGCCTTCGCCGCGCATGGCGGCGCCCATGAACTTCAAGTAATCCGTCTCGCTGATGCTGAACGTCGCGTAGACGGGATCGTTCGTGCCGACCGTCACGAGCGTCGTATTGCCCGCCGTGACGAACGTGCCGACGGCAACATCGTCGACGGCGAGCTGCCCCGTCATCGGCGCGTAGATCGTCGTGTCGGCAAGATCCTGCTGCGCGCGGCGAAGAAGCGCTGCATTCGCCTCAGCTGCCGACTCATAGGCGCTGACGTTCGCACGTTGCGTCGCCACCGTCTGCTCTGGAATCGCTGCCGCCTCGTAGAGCGCCTCATAGCGCGAGAGATCGACGCGCGCGTTGCTCAGCGTCGCCTCCGTCTGCGCGAGCGCCGCCTGCGCCTGCCAGACAGCGGACTCATACTGACGCGAGTCGATGCGATAGAGCGGCTGCCCCGCTGTGACGAAGTCGCCGCCCTTCACATACTTCTCGACAACGGCACCCGAAACCTTCGACTGCACCTTGACCTCGTCCTTGCCCGCAATCTGACCCGCATACTCGCTCGTGATCGGCGCATCCTGCTGCATGGCCTTCATGACCTTGACCTGCGCCGGTCCCTTCTGCATGCCCTGCTGTCCACCACAGCCGCTCAAGAACACGGCGAAAGAGAGAACGGCTGCCGCCAAAAGCATGGAAAAACCGACCGTTTTCTTCTGTAGGAAAAACAAGATTCCTCTGCCCCCTTCTTCCCCTCGCCTGCTTTCCGAGACTGCGGGGCGCTTCAAAATTTTTTACCTTTCAGAAGGGCAAACCCGCCCTTATAACTCTCAATAGTATATGAAAGAAATGGAAAAGTCAAGAAAAAGAAAGGACAGGGAAAGCCGCGAACGACTGCACCCTGCCTTAAGGAAGCGCGAAGAAATTCCGTGCCAATCGGACGGACTTCATCCTATCCGCGCCTCCCTGAAAAACCCTTATTCCTCCTCGACTTTCCGCTCTTCCATCATCTTCTGAAGACGCCGCATATCTTCCATCGTCGGCATGCCCTGAATGCCGACTTCCTTAGCGAACTCCTTGAGCACCTTCAAGGACGGCATGCCGCCCTTCGCCATTTTCTGCATGCGCTGCATCATCTCGATGGACGGCACGCCGTTCATGCCAACGCCGTGCATCTTTTCCTTCGCTTCGCCATGCTTCTTGTCCTGCGCCGCGATGCTCTCAACACTCATCTCATTCTCGCCCGTCAGCAGGTACTGTATGCACTCGACCGTCGTCTGCGCGATATTGACCTCCCAGAACTTGCCCGCAACCGTCAGCTCGTACTGCACGCCGTTGAAGACGACAAGTCCGCGCTCTGCCCAAAGCTCATAGAGCCAGCGCAGGTCTTCGAGACGCTCGTCCATCGCCGTGAGGCGTGAGACGTCCATCCAGCCCTGCTCCAACATGCTGACGGCGCAGTTGGAAAACGGCTGGATCTCCGACTGCCTGACAAGCCCCATGATGGGCTTCTGATTACTCGCCACGAGCATGGCGTAGGGCTGCAGCACGCGATGCAGCATGACGGCGTAGCCTTCGAGGAAGCCGCCCGCACTGCTGCCGAAGGGGAACATCGGCACACCCTTCTTCGCAAGCGCGTTGTAGAGACTGCGTTCGCGGTTGCTGCTCGCCCAGTGGCACATGCTGAGCTGACGCCAGCCGCGCTTCTTCATGTAGTCGTGCGCGAAAGCATACATCTTCGCCTGCTCCTTCGTCGTCGCAGCAGGATCGAGCTTGCCCTCGGCGATGCGCTTGTTGAGGTCGCTTCCTTCAAAGACGTTGAGCTGGTAGAAATCCGCGCCGTCGATGCCCGAGGCAATGAGATCGTCGAGATCCTGCTGCCAGACCTCCATCGACTGCCCGGGCAGACCATAGATGAGGTCGAGCACGACGGAGCACTGCTCGTAAGACTTCAGAAGTTTGAGCCGTTCGAGGACTTCCTCCCTCGTCTCAATCCTGCCCTGCGACTGGCGCACCTTCGTATCGAAAGACTGCACGCCGAGCGAGATGCGGTTGACGCCGTTCGCGAGCCACGCCTCGATCTTCTCTGGCACGAGGTCATGGATGCGGCCTTCGAGCGTCAGCTCGTAATCATTTGCCAAGGGCAGGACGCGGCGCAGCGTGCTGAGGACACGCGCGGCGTTTTCCGCCGAAAGCGACGTCGGCGTTCCGCCGCCGATGAAGACGGCGTGTATGAGGCCGCCCTTGAGGCGCGGCGCGTCCGCAGACGCCTCGATCTCCTCGATCAGAGCCTCGACGTAGTCATCCTCCGCCGACTGATGCGCGGCATTTTGGAAAAAGCCGCAGTAGAGGCACTTCGTCTTGCAGAACGGAATGTGGATGTATGCCGCCTGCACCTCGCCCTTCTTCGCTGGCGTATTCATGATACGCAGCCACGTCTCCTGCGCCTCAGCGGGCGGCACGACCTCACCACGCACGCCTGCATGAACGACGCGCTTTCTCGGAAAAGCTTCCGTCAGCGGGTCATTCGCCGCCCTGCCGAACTGCAGCTCGCGCTGTTCCTCGGTATCGGCAGCGAACATATCTTTCAATTTATAAGCCATTACGCTTCACCTCATGAAATCTTCGCCATCGTCTCCTCAGCGAACTTCTTCGCCGCCGCCAAATCGGCCTCATCGGGATGCTTCGCCGCCTCAGCATGAAGCGCATCGCGCTCGGGCGACTGCCCATGGGCATGCCCCTTCGGATACATCTTGTACATCATCTCGATGACCTTGGGATCGACGGCGCCCTGGCAGATGAACTTGCCGACAGGTGTCTTGCCCTCGGGCAGAAGCTCTGCCGCCTTGTCCAGGCTCTCAGCTGCATGAGGCGACTTCGGATTTGCACCGAGCGTCGCGAAGAGCGCTACATGCTTGTTCCTCAGTTTCGGCAAAAGCTCTGCCGTCGCCTGATCCGCCGTGCCGCGGTCAACCCAGAAGCCGACGAATACGCAGTCATAGTCGGCAAGATCGGCGGGCACGTCCTTGACGGGAACCGCCTCTGTTCCTGCAGGCAGACCACTCGCAATCGCCTCACCGACCTTCTTTGTGTTTCCTGTAAGGGACGAATAAATTACTATTGTACGCATGTAGACATCTCCTTTTCTGTTCCATTCTGTAAAATCTCTTTGATCTCCAGGGCATATGTTCAGCCATCATACGAAGCGGCATGACGCGCTTTTTCGCCCATTTCCCATGACAACGCCATATACACTGCTTTCAGCACACGGAAAAATCCGCTCGCTTCTCATGTTCTAATTCAAATTAAATCGTACGGGAACTGTAATCGGAACATCGTGACCAGTGGGATTCGGATAACTCCCGACAGCTCGTACAGCTGCAACGGCTGCATCATCAAGCATATCATACCCCGATGAAGCGTTTAGAAAAACGCCGACAACACTTCCACCAGTCGTCACGGTGCATCCTACCGAAGCAGACCCTTCCAAATGTCGTTTTATTGCCATATACGGATATTCTTTGTTTGCATCCACTGCAGCCCAGAAGCCAGATTCATCAAAGGGCGCAGTCCCCGTCCCAGCGACATTAGCGTCACCGCTGCCCTGTCCGTTGCCCGAGCCATTGCCCGTACCATGTCCCGAGCCGGTTCCGTCACCGCTGCCTGAACCGCTGCCCGTACCATCGCCCGAGCCGCTGCCGGAGCCGCTGCCCGTACCGGAGCCGCTTCCATCACCACCGCCAGAGACAGCGCTCGAACCCGCCGAAGCAGCTGTGCTGGACGTATTTGCCGCTGGCGTCGCATCGGAAGCCGAAGTCGTCGCCGGCGGAGGCATCTGCACAGCTTCCGGCTTGGTCACGGCTTCCGCTTCGGCAGCAAACGTCTGCGCCTGCTGCACAGTTTCCACACGTTTCGTCATCTCTTCTTCCTTCAGAGGCTCTGGGAAGGCCGCAAGGGAGCCACCTCCTCCGCCACCCTCATGTCCACTGCCCTGGCTGAAATCCGATGTGGCAAGATCGACGACATAGGTTTGCTGCTCCTTTTCTGCAACGACTTGCGCCAACCCCAAGGCAAAGAGCAGAGCAATCACGATGTGAAGCAAGATGGAAACACCATACGCTTTTATCCATGAAAGATTTTGCTCCATATTCCATCCCTTCCGTCATTTCTGTTCTGCAGCGATCGACAGGCGTTTTACTCCCACTTGCTTCAGCATATCCATGACAACTACGACCTGCCCATGCGCCGTGCGCTTGTCTGCCTGTAAAACGACAGCCGCATTCGCATTTTCCTGCATATGCCGTTTCATAATATCCGAGGATTCCTGAATGCTCACGGGCTTATTGTCGATCGTGATGTGACCTTCCTCGTCGAGCGTCATAATGATCGGCATTTGTGCCGGCGCCGACGCGCTCTGCGCCTGAGGCAGCTGCACGGCAAGCGCCTTCTGCGCGACCGTCTGCAGGCTGTTCATCATGAAGAACACGAGCAGGAAGAAGATGATGTCAATCATCGGGATGATCATAAAGACCGGCTTTTTTCCCTTACGATGCTTGCTGAAGTTCATGCCTCATCCCAACTTTCTTTTTTCGCCCCGAGGACCGTCGAGCAAAGGCGCTCCGTGTCCGTGACGAGCATATCGAGCTGATGATCGAAGTACGTATAGAAGCAGAAGGCGATGATCGCCACGCAAAGTCCGCTCGCCGTCGCAACAAGCGCCTCGCCGACGCCGCCCGTGATCGCTCCTGCACCACCGCCGTTATCCAGCACACTGAAGGTCTGAATCATACCTGTGACCGTGCCCAAAAGCCCCAAAAGAGGCGCGATCGTGACGATGGCGCTGAGATAGTCAAGGTAGCGATGGAAGCTGATCGACTCCATCGACATACGATCCTCAAACGCACTCTTCATCGCTGCTTCCGACTGATCATGCGCCATGCCCTGTCCGATGACGCGGCTCAAAGCCGATGGGAACTCCGAACAAAGCTGGCGCACGACATCCCAATCCTTCGCCGCAGCCGCATGATAGACGCCGTGGAAGAAGGTCTTCGATCCCTTGCGATTATTGCGGAAATAATAGAACCTCTCGATCGCAATCGCCAATGTGATCAGCGAGAGGATGAGCAACGGATACATGACGAAACCACCACTATTAAAAAGATGAATAAAATTTTCCATTTCTCAACCACTCCTTAAAAATCAAAAATATTCTTGGCCGCTGCATGAAGTCAAGCTTCGCTGTAAATCATGCAGCGCCCCTTGCCAACTTAAAACATCAGAAAGTCATTCTCATGCCGAGACGGTAGACGCGCCCGCCCAGACCGAGATAGGGATCGTACGTGTTGAAGACATTCGTGATGCCCGCATAGACCGTCGCGTTCTTCGTGACGTCCTTTTCGAACATCAGATTCCAAACACCGTAGTTCTTTTCTCGAGCAACCTTTTCACGCGTATAATTATGCTGAATATCGCCCCTCATATATTTCTTTGCATCCTCTTCATTCTTAAATAGATGATACACTTCGCCCGTGTTCGGGTTCGTGAACTCAGTCTGTTCCAATTCCTGAACTCCATCGTCACCAATGATGCGTCCCGTAAAAATACGGTCGCGTATATCGAGATAATTCCAGGCGTAATCGCCCCAGAATGTCGCACGCCAACCGTTCTTGCGATCATTGTAATTCAGCGTGAGATTTAGCATGTGACGTGCTCGTCCTTCGAGGCGTTTATTCGTATTGCGGTCTTTGGCATCAAGGAACGTATAGCCAAACTTGACGCTGAAATCGCGCGAAATTTCCCGCGTTGCTTCAAGCTCGACGCCCTGTGTGCGCGCCTTGGAAATGTTCTTGTATGTATAGACATCGTCCGTAGCAGGAATGCCCTTTGCATATTCCGAATCACCAACAACATTGTTCTCGACATCATTCCAATTCGATGCAGCGTTCAATGCATTCACGAGATCTTGATAGTCAGACCATCCCCAAGGATCCGGATAGCGTATATGCGTATCATAATATGTACGCCCATAGAGGTTCTTGCTGTCCTTTTCTCCCGCATAGACAATCTGCATATAGTCATCAAAATCATTGCGGAACAAGGTAAGCTTTGCATGTGTCTTCTTGTCAAAATCCTTCTCCACCGAAAGATCCATATTGAGTGCCTTCTCGGGTTTCAACTCCGGATTGCCCTCGAAAAGCCAGCCATTGCGAATCGGCGGCGTCGCATTGAGCGATGGCTCGTACATCTCCCAATCGTGGTAAAGCTCAGCGATGCCGCCTGTCGCGAAGCTCGTGCCGATGTTCGCCTTGACGCGCAAATCGGGGCGCACCTTGTACGTCGCACCGATGGACGGAGAGAGATTCACGCCGAAATGACTGTGATTTGTGTAGCGCAGCGAAGGTACGACGAGAAGATTCTTCCCTACCTGCCAACTGTCCATGACGTAGGCACTGTAATAATTGAGTGAGGTCTCATATATATAACCGGTAAAGGAGCGCTTATCCCCAGGTATCGTGTATATGCGCGTCTCTTGGCGTGGTGTCTGCCCAGGCACTGTAATGCGCGTACCCTCACCGCTTTCATCATGATATTCCGCACCGACGGTCATATAATGCTTGTCATGCGGCATCAATCCGACCGACGCCTCCAGGACATTGTCCCTGCGATTGAAGTTATCGAAATAGAAGTAACGATACGGCATACCCTTGCCGGCAACATCATAATTCACGTCGGAATCATGCTCGGTCTGATAGAAGCGCACGCGGTAGTCCGCAAGGCTTGTCTGCTTCTTCCAGTCAATGCTGAAGTTGTTGCGCCAGGCGTCTTCCGTCGCCACCATGCCTATACTTTTACCGCCACTGAACCTTCCAAGAACCGTATCCTTCTGCAGGTCCTCCGTCTGACGATCCGCGGCGAGTGTGAGAGTCTCCCCCTTGCCAATCGTAAACTCCACACGCCCGCTCATCGGCATGCGTTCGCCGTAGTACTGCATCGACGTTCCATCATTGTCGTAGAGGAACGGCGCCGTCTTGTTCCTGCCGAGGGAGAAGTCCATATAAATGCCCTTGCCGATTTCTCCCGTTGCAAAATTTACGCTGTGGTTATACTGGCTGCCGCCCTCACCGATCCACGAGCCTTCCGTCGTCAGGGTGCCGCCCATTTTATGCGGCATCTTCGTGACGATGTTGATGACGCCGCCGATGGCGTCAGCGCCATAGCGTGCCGTGCCCGAGCCGCGGATAACCTCGATGTGATCGATATTGTCGACACCGATGCGGTTTGCCTCGTCCGTCGCACCGTAATACTTGCTGAGGCCACCTGCAAGCCGCCTGCCGTCGACAAGAATCAGCGTGTGGCGAGCCTCCGCGCCGCGAATCGCGATCGTCTTGCGCCCCATGTTGTCCGTGCCCATCTGAATGTCCTGCTCGGCAGCCAGCGCGTCGGAGAGCGTGCGCGCCCCCTTGCGGTCGAGATCCTCTCGCGTGATGATGGTCTTCGTCTCCGGTTCCTCCTTGAGAAGTTCCTTCTCATAGTTCGCCTCGACGTCAACTGTTTTCGTCGTCACGTGTTCAGAAGAAGATCCATTATCCCCTTCCGCTGCACAAAGCGCTGAAGATCCCCAAAGCATCCATATCGCTGCACCAAGTGCCGCATACCTGCGCTTTCTCAGCCTGTTCCTCATTCTCATTCCATTGCCTCCATTCGCAAAAGTGAACGGCGTACATCCTTGAACGCCATTCATTATTATAAATATCATTAATGATATGCTCTGTATTTTAGCATCGGAGATAAGGATTGTCAATATCTTTTTTGGCTTTTTTCGAGAATATTTTTCTTTTTCCTTATGGAAAATAAACCGATTCTTCATAAAGCAAGTAAGCAGACATCAATGAATATGCATTATTTCAAATTATGTCGCAATAATTGAAAATATATCCTATCCCGCCTTTTTCTTATTTCCATGCTGCCTATTTCTATCTTATATAAATAATATTTATGTATTTGTCTAAAATCTCCTCGGATACAGGAGGATTTCACGGCACAAAACAAAAGAGGCTGCACACAGGTCTTTCCAGACCTATGCACAGCCTCTTCCTTCAGATATTTATGGACTTTTCAAAGCTTCTTCATCTTGCGCAGCGCTTCTCGCGCAGCGCCTTGCTCGGCTTCCTTCTTGTTGCGACCCTTGCCCGTGCCGTAGACCGCATCGTTAATGCGCACGGCAAACTCAAAAGTCTTGTCGTGGTCGGGTCCCGTTTCCGTCAGAAGCTCGTAGGCGATCTTGCTGTCGACGTGCTTCTGCACGACTTCCTGCAAGGTCGTCTTGTAGTCTTTCATATTCTCACCGCTGTCGATGGTCAGAAGCTCATCGTGCAGCTGTTTGAGGACGTAGTCGTATGCCGTCTGCCAGCCGCGGTCGAGGTAGATTGCGCCGATGACCGCCTCGAAGGCGTCGGCGAGCATCGACGGGCGATGTCCGCCACCCATCGACGCCTCGCCGTGACCGAGCAGCAGGTATTCGCCAAGCTTCAATTCCGCCGCGCGACGCGAGAGCGTCGCCTCGCGCACGATGGAAGCGCGCGCCTTTGTCAACTCGCCTTCCGGCCGCTTGGGAAAGCGCTCGAAGAGGTAGGTGCTCGTCGCCAGCTCCAGAACCGCATCTCCCAAGAACTCCAGGCGCTCGTTGTGTACGACGCCCTTGTTCTTCGACTCGTTCGCGTAGGAGGTATGCGTAAGCGCCTCATGCAGCAGCACGATGTTTTGAAACTCTATGCCGAGATGGTCGGAAAGCTCTAGAAGAGCCTCCCGGCGCGTTTTGGACAAAACCTCCGACGCCTTCTTCATGACGGAAACTTCTTCAGTACGAGGCAGGCATTGTGACCGCCGAAGCCAAAAGAATTGGAAATCGCCGCGCGCACCTTTTTCGCCTTCGCCTTGTTCGGCACATAGTCAAGGTCAAGCCCCTCGTCAGGGGTTTCATAATTGATCGTCGGCGGCAGCATGTCGTTTTCAACAGCGAGCGCCGTCGCAATGCACTCGACGCCGCCGGCAGCACCGAGGAGATGACCCGTCATGGACTTGATGGAACTGACGGAAACGTCCTTCGCCGCTGCGCCGAACGTCGTTTTGATCGCCTCCGTCTCGCCCTGGTCGTTCATATGCGTCGACGTGCCGTGCGCATTGACGTAGTCGATGTCCGCAGGAGAGAGTCCCGCATCCTCTATGGCACGCGCCATGCACTTCGCCTGATATTCGCCGTGCGGCGCAGGGCTTGTGACGTGGTAGGCATCGGCGTTCGCGCCGTAGCCGACAAGTTCGGCGTAGATGTGCGCACCGCGCTTTTCGGCATGCTCCAGGCTTTCCAGGACGACGAGACCCGCGCCCTCGCCCATGACGAAGCCGCTGCGGTTCTTGTCGAAGGGGCGCGAGGCATGCGCAGGATCGTCGTTGTGATCGGCGCAAAGAGCCTTCATCGCACAGAAGCCCGCGACGGCGGCCTCCGAGATGCTAGCCTCCGTACCGCCGGCGACGGCGACGTCCGCCTTGCCGATCTCGATGGCGCGGAACGCATGACCGATGCAGTCCGTACCCGTTGCGCAGGCCGTCACGATGCACGCCGAAGGGCCGTGCAGACCATAAGTGATGGCGACCTGTCCAGCTGCCATGTTCGCAATCATCATCGGAATGAAAAACGGGCTGATCTTCGACGGTCCCTTGTCGAAAAGTTTCTGGTACTGGCTGTGCATCGTCTCGATGCCACCGATGCCGGCGCCAATGAACGTACCGATGCGCTCCCTGTCCTCTTTTTCGAGATCGAGCTTCGCATCCTCGATGGCGAGCTTCGCCGCTGCAACAGCGAACTGCGTATAGCGATCCATACGCTTCGCTTCCTTCTTGTCGATGTACGCGGCAGGATCGAAGTCCGTGACCTCGCCCGCAATCTGCGCGTGGCAGCCCGATGCATCGAAATGCGTGATCTTATGGATGCCGTTCTTTCCTGCAAGAAGCGCCTGCCAGAAGGCTTCCTTGCCGATGCCGATCGGCGTGATCGCACCCAGACCCGTTATGACTACACGATTGCTCAAGCTATGACACCTCACTCTGTCTTTCCATAAAAACTATTTCCTCTGTCTCATGAAACTTCCTAACCGATGGCCGCAACCTCGGCGGTCAGCCGGCGGAAGATCTCCTTGACCGAAAGGATCTCCTTGATGCGGGAGATGTACTCGCCCGTGAATACGAGTCCTGTTTCCACATCGCCTTGTTCGGCACGAATGAGCGCACGAATGATGCAGAAATTGTGCGCACATTCCTTGAGACAGTTGTCGCACTTCTTGGGCGGCACATTGCCCTTGAGGATGCGCTCCGCGAAAGGATTGCGGACAGCTCGCCCCGGCAGCCCCACGGGGCTGTGGATGAGGACGACGTCCTCGGGCTGCGCCTTCAAGTAAAACTCCTTCAATGCGGGAGCCGCATTCGATTCCTCGCTCGCGGCGAAGCGCGACCCCATCTGCACGCCGTTGGCGCCCATCTTTATGAGATCAACAATGTCCTGACCCGTGAGAACGCCGCCCGCCGCTATGACGGGGATGTCTACGGCTTTGCGGACGTCGGGTATCAGTTCGCGCACGGAGGTGTCCGTACCGAGGTGACCGCCGGCTTCCTTGCCTTCGACGACGATCGCCGAGGCGCCAAGACGCTGTGAAATTTTCGCAAGTTTAACAGAGGAGACAATGGGCACGATCGGCGTTCCCGACTCCTTGCCCAGACCGAACACGTCGCGCGAAAAGCCTGCGCCCGCCACGACGAGGTCGATGCCCTCGCTGATTGCCGTCTTCACAACTCGGGCGAATTCCCGCGCCGCCACCATGATGTTAATGCCGATGACGCCCTTCGTCAAAGAGCGCGCCAGTCGGATCTCATAGCGCAGTTCTTCATCGCTCAAGCCCGAAGCGGCGATGAGGCCGATGCCCCCCTGACTGGCCACAGCGGCCGCCAGTTTTGCCGTCGATAGGCGAATCGCCATGCCACCTTGGATGATGGGAATCTTTGCTATCTTTTCGCCAATTTTCAGCTCCGGAAGCTTCAACTTCACTCCTCCAATCGAGGGAAGGTCTGATATCTGAGCTTCCCTAGAATATTTCTCTTTCTTGCGGAAGCTCCGATAAATTCAGCCACCCATCTTCGCACATCTGCACTATCCTCTCGTCGTCGACAAATCCTCGACGTAGCACCGCTACGCCTGCGGTTTGTC
>CAJPOT010000005.1 GCA_905372355.1 uncultured Selenomonas sp.
ATGATGCCTTTTCGCCTCTCGCGCATCGACGTCGAGCAGGACGGCACGCAGCTCTCCACCAAGGCTCTCGACGAAAAAATCGCGCCGTACCTTCGCCGCCCGATTTCTGAAGCCGACATCAACGACCTGCTCGCCGAACTCACCGACTACGCACGCAGCCACGGCTACCCTGCGGCAGCCGCCTATCTGCCGGCGCAGTCGAATGCGGACGGCACACTCACCATCCGCATCCTCGCTGGACGCTACGGCAAAATCACCGTCGAAAACAGCGCCGCCATCAGCGACGCGAAAATCAAGCGGCTCGCCCATGCACTCAAAGAAGGCGCACCCATCGAAGGGAAGCCATTGGAAACCGCGCTCTACAACATCTCCGCCCTCGGCGGCATCGAAGCGGCGGGACTTCTCTCGCCGGGCACAGCCTTCGGCACGGGCGACCTCACGATCCGTGTCAAGGACGGCAAGCGCCAAAGCTATGTCCTCTACAGCGAGAACTACGGCAGCGAACCCTCGGGCCGCTACCGCTTCGGTCTGCAAGGGAGCTTTGAAAACCTCACGAAGAGTGGCGACCGTCTGAACCTGGGGCTGACCCTCTCCAACAAAGATCTGCACAACTACAGTATCAGCTACAGCCACCCCGTCGGCGCCGACGGCACCACGCTCGGCATTGGCGTCAGCCGCATGGACTACGAGCTATCGGGAGCTTTCCGCACGCTCGGCGCAGAAGGCACGGCGGACACCTTGAGCATCTTCGGCACGACGCCGCTCTGGCGCACGGCACAAAGCTCGCTCGCCGTCTCCTACGGCTGGGACTGGCGCAGGCTCAAGGACGAGTACAAGAAGGTCGGCATGGAGCTTGAAAAGCACAGCAGCACCTTCCATCTCGGCATCAAAGGGGCAGAGCGTCAATATCGCACCTCGTGGAGCTACGACCTCACGGGCTACTGCGGACATCTCGGCGCGGACTCTGACTGGGCGCGTCGGCAGATGAAGCGTGCAGGTACGGAAGGCAGCTTCACGAAAGCCGTGCTGAACCTCAACCTGCGCCACGAGATCAGCGACCGCTGGAACATCAGCCTCAAGGCGCAGGCGCAGAAAGCCGGAACGAACCTCGACAGCTCGGAAGAAATCTACCTCGGCGGAGCGAATGGTGTACGCGCCTACCCGCAGGGCGAAGCCTCGGGCGACAATGGCGTTCTCGGGAGTCTGGAACTGTCGTATCGGACGGATGTGCCGAACCTCGTTCTCAGCACCTACTTCGACATGGGGCGCGTGCAGTACGCCAACGACGGAAAAGACGGCAGCGAAACCCTCAAAGGCTGGGGCATCGGCATCTCTTACAGCCGCCCCGGCGACTACTTCCTGCGCCTCGACTGGGCGCGACGCATCGGCCTCGCCAATAACGCAAGCGACGACGCCAAGGCAAAGAACCGCCTGTGGTTCATGGTCGGCAAGGTCTGGTAAGAGAAAAGCAAAAGAGCGTGATACACAAAAAGCAACAGACCGCACACAATTCGGCTGCAAAAACAAGCGAAATGGCAGCCGACAGACAGCAGCCCCCTTCTTGTTGCAAGAGAAGGGGGCTGCTTTTCTGCGAGGAAGCGATAAATATGTGGAAATGAAGGAAAATCCCGAACTTGCCGCTATTTTTTCCGACAATGGCATGCCGTAAGCCTCTGTTTGGCAATCGTCCGGTGCATCTGTCTGCCAACGAATCTTGCGACCGTCTTGGTGATCTGAGCTGTGACGGACGCCGTCTTTGCCAAGTGGAGGGTGCATCGTTAGATTGTATCAAAGTTAGGGGTAAGACGGATGTCTAATGCGTGAAAATGATACAAAGGCTATCGCCGTCATACGCTGTGAAACCACAGTCTGCAAGGGCTTTCAGAGATCTCCTTGTCTGGAAGCCCGTTGATTTTTGACGATGGTCAGCGATTTTTCGCTCGATGGAAGCTCGACCAACTGGCAGGGGTGTCAAAGCCTTTGACACCCCTATGGTGCACCCGAAAGGAAAAATATCAGAGTTCATGAAGCCTTACGGGAACTGGCATCACGAGCATTTTTAGGACTCGGATTTTTGACGCCCCTGGATGTTTCACCGAAATTTTCAGCCTTGACAATCTCTGCCGTAGTGCATACCATGATAGTAGAACAAGGTGAGGAGGCTATAGGCGCGGTGAGAATCATCAAGAAGGACATTCCTGCGGAATATAGTGTACTGATTCAAAAATTTCGCTTGATAGACGATACGTTTTTCAACGTATGTTTTGACAACTATGTCGAGGGAATGCAGCTCCTGCTGCGTATCTTCTTTGACCGCGACGATCTCGTTGTCAAGCATGTCGTCACGCAGCAGAGCGCGGACAATCTCTATGGTCGTGGCGTGCGTTTCGACGTGTTGGCAGAAGATCGCGAGGGGAAGCTTTACGACTGCGAGGTGCAGCGTGCAAACGAAGGCGCGATCCCGCGTAGGGCGCGCTATAACAGCAGCATGATGGACTCGCGTGCATTGGCAAAAGGAGAGGATTTCTCCGCGCTTCCCGAAACATGGGTGATCTTCATTACGGAAAACGACATCTATGGCGAGGGCTGCCCTCTGTACCATGTGGAGCGAATCATAGAGGAGCTTCAGCGACCATTTGATGATGGAGCACATATTCTTTACGTCAACGGTGCGAATCGCGATGATACACCGCTCGGGACGAGCGGTCAACGTCGACCGCTCGTCTGCATCCTTCGGATTTGACTTGCGGGACGTTTTCGCATACGACCTATTAACCAATCAGCTGCATGCTTTGCACTTGCTTCTTGGATAGGTCAGCATGATGCAGGATTTCTTCTGTGAGAATCCCCAAAAGATGAAGTATAAGGAGCTTGCCCAAAGAGCGGATTACTTTAAGGCAGAAGCAGAGGGGGTACATACCATGTGCGAACTGATGGAGAAATTCGGCGAGAGGAAATTGGAAGAAGGGCGTATGGAAGGACGCCTTGAGGGGCGTGCTGAGGGACGTGCTGAGGGACGTGTCGAATCGGCTCGTCGGACGGCGGCGGCTTTAATTGCTTTGGGGAAACTCACACTTTCCCAGATTGCTGAAGCAACACAGTTGTCCCAGGAAGAAGTTGAACGCTTGGCAGGGTCAACAGGAGCATAAGAGAAGATCGACTGTTCCTCAACATTTTGCCCGAGAGAAAGCTACTGGTTACATTCGGTGTGTGGCATCTCTCGGGTTTTTGTTGCTAAAATTTCTGGCCTTCCGGAAACATGAAAATGACATCTATGAAGAGGGATTTCCTCTGTACCATGTGGAGCGAATCATAGAGGAGCTTCAGCGACCGTTTGATGATGGAGCACATATCCTCTACGTCAACGGGTCGAACCGTGATGATACGCCGCTTGGGACGAGCGGTCAACGTCGACCGCTCGTCTGCATCCTTCGGATTTGACTTGCGGGACGTTTTCGCATACGACCTATTAACCAATCAGCTGCATGCTTTGCACTTGCTTCTTGGATAGGTCAGCATGATGCAGGATTTCTTTTGCGAGCGTCCGGAGCAGATGAATTACAAAGAACTTGCCCAAAGAGCGGATTACTTTAAAGCAGAAGCAGAGGGGGTAAATGCTATGTGCGAACTGATGGAAAAATTCGGAGAGAAGAAATTGGAAGAGGGGCGTGAGGTAGGCCGCATTGAAGGACACCGTGAGGGAATGATCGATATGGCACGTTCCTTGCTCACGCTGAACGTCCCTGTCGAGGTGATCGAGAAGTCGAGTGGTTTGACGCGTGCGGAGATTCTGGCACTGTAAGACGTGTTTGCCGAGTGGTTTTGAGATCCGTTGCTCTATTCAAAAACTTACCCGAGAAAAATTTCGCCGTCGATATTTGGTGCGCGGAATTCCTCGGGTTTTTTGTGTTATTAGGGATAATGCTTTTATCTTGGTGCAATTGTCAACAAAAACTGGACATAAAAATTCCAAAAATAGTCATAAAAAAGCTAAATGTCAGACAAACCCTATCGAAGAGTTAGACAACCGTTGAAAACGGAGCGTTTCTTCCCAATCTTTTCTCTGGCGGCAGGTTTTTCGCCATGAAAGTCGAATGATGGTGATAAGGGCGAAGATTACAGCGATTTTTGAAGGGAGGTGGAAAAGATGGCAGACTGCATTTTTTGCCGTATCGCGGCGAAGGAGATTCCCGCGACAGCGGTCTACGAAGATGATTCCGTCATCGCCTTCAAGGATCTTGAGCCGCAGGCGCCCGTGCATGTACTCATCATTCCGAAGAAGCATATCAAGAGTTTGCTCGGCTTGACGCAGGAAGACAGAGCACTCGTCGCGCACATCCATGTCGATGTCGTGCCGCAGCTTGCAAAGGAACTGGGACTTGCGGAAAAAGGCTTCCGCGTCGTCGTCAATACGGGCGAGGAAGGCGGGCAGACCGTCGGGCATCTGCACTTTCATCTCTTGGGCGGACGTTCCATGCAATGGCCGCCTGGTTGATGGTTGACATCAAAAAGGGAAATCATGTATAATGTTAGCGTGCACGATGCAGTGTTGGCAATTTTCATGCCTGCCTTCCCGTGCGCCCCAAATCTAGTGGAGGGGGGGAAGAACAATGGCAAATGAGGTCAAAGTAGGAAAGAACGAAACGATCGACAGTGCTCTCCGCAGATTCAAGCGTACCTGCCAGAAGGCTGGTACTTTGGCAGAAGTTAGGAAACGTGAACATTACGAGAAACCGAGCGTCAAGCGCAAGAAGAAGTCCGAGGCGGCTCGTAAGCGCAAGTTCCGCGCATGATGATTCGTGATGGAAGCGTGTGAGAGAAGCTGAAACAAAAATCCGCAAAGCGTATGCTCTGCGGATTTTTTTCTTGCGCCATCTGGCGGAATCCTGATGAAAACGACAGAGAAAACATCTGCTCCGAGAAGAAATAAGAAAAAATAATATAAATATACAAGGACTCTTTCCAAACTTACGATAATCTGCTATAATAGGCGCAGGACAATTCAATAAGTGAAATTTAGGCGGAGTCTGTTCAATCAAGGGCTCCGTCTATTTTTCGGTCGGCTGTCCGTCGTTCTTCTGCCTCTCCAGCTTGACGGGGGAGGGCGGACAGAAAGGTGCAGGAGACTGTCTGGCAGACAGTCAAATTCAAGGAGGTTTTTATGGAACAGGAAACAATAGCTGGTATCATCTTCGTTGCGATGTATGCGGTGATCGTCTCTGAGAAGATCCATCGCACGATCATTGCGATGATCGGCGCAATCCTCATGATCGTCATGGGCATCATGACGCAGGAGACCGCCGTTCACCACATCGATTTCAACACGCTCGGGCTTCTGATCGGCATGATGATCATTGTCGCCATCACGAGCAAGACGGGACTCTTCAATTTTATCGCCGTCTGGGCGGCGAAAAAGGCGAAGGCCGACCCCGTGAATCTCTTGGTCTACTTGTCACTGATCACGGCTGTTTGCTCGGCGTTTCTCGACAACGTGACGACGGTTCTCTTGATGGTGCCGGTCACGTTCAGCATCACGACGAAGCTCCATGTCGATGTTATGCCGTATCTTTTGGCGCAGGTCATCGCATCGAACGTTGGCGGCACGGCGACGCTCATCGGCGATCCGCCGAACATCATGATCGGCAGCGCCGTCAAGGAACTGACGTTTGCAGCGTTCATTGAGAACCTTGCGATCATCTCGATCATCAACCTCATCCTCATCACGGCGATCTTCGTTCTGCTCTATCGCAAGCATTTGACGACGAAGCCCGAACTCAAGGCTCTCGTGATGCAGGAGAACGAGTGGGACGAGCTCAAAGACATCCCGCTTCTCAGGAAGTGTCTGTTCGTGCTCGGACTGGTCATCTTGATGTTCTTCCTGCATTCGCTCACGGGCCTTGAGTCTTCGCTCATCGCGATTGCGGGCGCGTTCCTCCTGCTCCTTCTGGTCGGCAAGGAAGAGTTCGTCGAGCACGCGATGCACGGCGTCGAGTGGCCGACGATCTTCTTCTTCATCGGTCTCTTTATCGCCGTCGGTGGCCTCGTGGAAACGGGCGTCATCCGCGATCTCGCGGTGCAGGGCGTCAATCTCACGGGCGGTGACGTGACGAAGACGTCGATGCTCGTCCTGTGGATGAGCGCGATCGTTTCGGCTTTCCTCGACAACATTCCGTTCGTTGCGACGATGATTCCGCTGATTCAGGATATGGGCGCGATGGGCGTCTCGAATCTTGAGCCGGTCTGGTGGAGCCTCGCGCTTGGCGCCTGCCTCGGGGGCAACGGCACGATCATCGGCGCTTCCGCGAACGTCATCGTCGCGGGCATGGCAGCGGAGAGGGGCGTTCCCATGACGTTCGTCCGCTTCATGATGGTCGGCTTCCCGCTGATGATCCTGACGATCCTCACGTCGACGGTCTACGTCTACCTGCGCTATCTCATGTAATCTGTATTTTTGCCTCCCTCGCTTGCGGGGGAGGCTTTCTTTTTTCTATGCGGCACGCGAAAGAAATGACCTTAGTCGAGCAGGATTTATGTCGCGCGGCTAGAAAAGAGGCAGAAGCAATTAAAATCATTGTGCAGCGCCGTTTGACTGTCGATGCATTCGCTGAAGGATCGCTGATAAATGAAGTCGCCTGAATGTGCAAAAATGGGCGATTGAGGGGATCAGCGATTTCCTGAATCGTCGAGGCAAGCGGTGTTTCCTTTGGAGGGATTTTCTGTGAAATTTTCTTCGGGGCGCGGCTTTGGCATGTGCGCCGTATTTGTTTTTACCGGCGCGGTGCTCGGTGGACTCTTGGGTGAGGCTCTGCGCGGCGTGGAGGCGCTTTCTTCGATTGCGCCGCTTCTTTCCGAGACGCATCCGGCGTTCGTCTTGGCGCCCGTGGCGATCAATCTCTTCGTCGTCAGCGTCAGTTTCGGCCTTTCTTTCACGCCGAACATCATGAGTCTCGTCGGCGTCATCGTCGCGCTCGTTCTTTTCCGACGTTATTGAGGAGGAATATTCATGTTCATCCTGGCATCGGCTTCGCCGCGCCGCCGCGATCTTCTCGCGCAGATCGGCGCTTCGTTCCGCGTGGAAGTGAGCGAGGCTGAAGAGGTGCGCGAGGCGAAGACGGCGGAGGAGCTTGTCCGCGTCAATGCGCTCGCCAAGGCACGCGCCGTGGCGGCGCACGCGGCGCTTCCCGTGCTCGGCGCTGATACCGTCGTCGCGCTCGCCGGACGCATCTTCGGCAAGCCTGCAGATGAGAGGGAGGCGCACGAGATGCTCGCCGCGCTCTCGGGGCGTGCGCACGACGTTCTGACGGGCGTCGCCTGGTGCAGGGGCGGCAAAGAGTTCTCGACGGTCGAGAAGACGCGCGTCTTCTTTGCCGCACTTTCAAAAGAGATGATCGCGCGTTACGTCGCTACGGGCGAGCCTTTGGGCAAGGCGGGCGCCTATGCCGTGCAGGGGCGTGCCGCCGTCTTCGTCGAACGCATCGAAGGCTCGTTCTCGAACGTCGTCGGACTGCCGCTTCATGCGGCGGCTCATCTTGCAGAAAAAGCGGGGGTCGATCTCTATGACGCTTCTCGTGCGTGATCTGCCCGCCGACGAGCGGCCGCGCGAAAGGCTTCTGGCCGAGGGCGCGGCGAGCCTTTCCAACACGGAACTTCTCGCCGTTCTCCTGCGCACGGGCGTCAAGGACGACTCGGTGCTCCGCGTCGCCGAGAAGGTGCTCGCGCTCTACAAGGAGCGCGGACTCGCCGCCATCACGCAGATGAGCGCGAAGGAGCTTTCGTCCATCAAGGGCGTGGGCATGGCGAAGGCGGCGACGATCCTCGCCGCCGTCGAACTCGGACGCCGCCTCGCGCTCAAGGCGGCAGAGGAGCGGACAATCGTGCACGGCCCAGCGGATGCCGCTTCCTATGTCATGCCGCGCTTTCGCTTCGAGCGCAGGGAGCACTTCGCCGTGCTGCTTTTGAATGCGAAAAACCACATCCTTGCCTTGAAGACGATTTCCGTGGGAACGCTCACATCTTCCGTCGTTCATCCGCGCGAGGTGTTCCAGGCGGCGATCGAGCAGTCGGCGGCGGCCGTCATCCTTGTCCACAATCATCCGTCGGGCGATCCTGCGCCGAGCGGCGAGGATCTCGCCGTGACGCGCCGCATGGTGGAGGCGGGGGAGATCATGGACATCCCCGTGCTCGATCACGTCATCGTAGGTTATGATAAATTTATTTCCCTAAAAGAAGAAGGTATGATACAATAGAACTCGTATCTTCATCAGCCATTATATCTATGATTGACGAGGCTTTTTGACAGATTTTTGCAGACGTGTTTTATGGGATGCGTGTGAAGAGAAGGGAGTTTTATTTCAACATGTGGAGTCTTTTTGGTGGCTTGTCCCGCGATATGGGCATCGACCTTGGAACCGCGAATACATTGGTGCATGTGAAAGGCAGGGGCATCGTTCTGCGCGAGCCGTCTGTCGTAGCGATAAAGAGTGAGAACGGCGAGGTGCTCGCTGTCGGTGAGGACGCGAAGCGCATGATTGGCAGGACGCCGGGCAACATTATCGCCATCCGTCCAATGAAGGACGGCGTCATCGCCGACTTCGACGTGACGCAGGCGATGCTCAAGTACTTCATCCGAAAGTCGATGAATACGAAGTCCTTCGTGCGCCCGCGCGTCGTCGTCGGCGTTCCTTCGGGCGTGACCGAGGTCGAAAAACGTGCTGTCATCGATGCGGCGCAGCAGGCGGGAGCGCGTGAAGCCTACCTCATCGAAGAGCCGATGGCGGCGGCGATCGGCGCAGGGCTTCCTGTCGAGGAAGCGACGGGAAGCATGGTCGTCGACATCGGCGGCGGTACGACGGAGATTGCCGTCATCTCGCTCGGCGGCATCGTCACGAGCCGCTCGATCCGCATCGGCGGCGACGAGATGGATTCGTCCATCGTGCAGTACATCAAGCGCCAGTACAACCTCATGATCGGCGAGCGCACGGCGGAGGAAATCAAGATCACGATCGGCTCCGCCATCGTGACGCCCGACGTTGACCGTGAAATGGACATCCGCGGACGCGACCTCGTCAGCGGTCTGCCGAAGACGCTCTCGATCCGCGCGAGCGAGGTCAGGGATGCTCTGAATGAGCCGATCTACAAGATCGTCGACGCCGTCAAAGGCACGCTTGAAAAGACGCCGCCGGAGCTGGCGGCCGATGTCATGGATCACGGCATCATGATGACGGGCGGCGGCGCGCTCCTGACGAACCTAGATAAACTGCTGAGCCACGAGACGGGCATGCCCGTCCTCATCGCGGAAGACCCCTTGTCCTGTGTCGGCGAAGGCACGGGCAAGTCGCTTGAAAACATCGAGCTTCTAAAGCGCGTCGTGATGATCTCTAAGAAGTTGAGACAATGAGCCGCATACGCAGAGACGACCAGGACTCGAACCGCAAGGTCTGGCTGCTCCTCGTTGCGCTCGTCTGCGTCCTCTGCCTCGTGTTCTTTGCGGGAAAGGGCAGGTTTCAGTCCCCCTTCCTGAGCCGCGCCGCCGAGACGGTGCTGCGTCCCCTCCAGTCCGCGACGGCCTGGGTGGGAGACAAGATCCACAGCCTCGGTACGGAGTTTTGGGAAGTCTATTACGTCTACGACCAGAATCGTATGCTGAAGAACGAGGTGGAAGGGCTGCGCGTGCAGAATCTCGAAGCGAACGAAGCGCTTGCTGAAAATGCACGCCTCAAGGCGCTTCTCGGCTACAAGCAGACGAAGACGCAGTTCGACCTCGTGGCAGCCCGCGTCATCGGGCGCGACTATGCGACGTGGTCGGGCGTCATCGTCATCGACCGCGGTACATCGAGCGGCGTGCATGAGAACATGCCCGTCGTGACGGAGAAGGGACTCGTCGGCGTCGTCGTTGAGGCCGCGCCGTACTCCTCGAAGGTGCGGCTGATCCTCGACCCGCGCGCCGCCGTCGGCACGATCGTGCAGCGGCAGGAGTCGCGCGTCGCGGGCATCGTCGAGGGCGATCCAGCCAATCCCCTGATGCCGCGCATGAAAAACATTCCGAAGTCCGCCGATGTCGTCGAGGACGACGTCGTCGTGACGTCGGGCTACGGCGGCGTCTATCCGAAGGGGCTTCTCGTCGGCACGGTCAAAGCGTTGAAGAACGACGAGGGCGGCCTGTTGAAGTACGCCGTCTTAGAGCCTGCCGTCGACTTCCAGCGTTTGGAGGATGTCGCCGTCATCGTGGCGTCGCGCGAGGCGCCGCCCGCACCGATCACGCCGCCCGCGCAGACGCCGGGCACGGAGACGGACCCGGCGGCAGAGAAGGCGGCAGCAGAAGCGGCGAAGCGTGCGGCATCGCAGCCTGCGCCTGCTCCCGCTCAGCCGGCCGCACCGGCGCAGCCGAAGCAGCCGGCGAAACAGCAGAACGCCCAGCCTGCCGTGCAGCCGCAGGGCGCACAGAAGCGCGAGGCAGGTGCGCGGCCATGATCAGCTACCGCAGGATCTTCTTTTGGCTTGCGTTCGTGATCGCACTCTTCGTCCTGCAGACCTCATTTTTCCCCGTATTTTCATGGAACGGCGTTTCGGTGAACCTCATGCTGGTTCTTACCGTTTCGTGGAGCCTCCTTTACGGGGCGCGCCGCGGTGCTTTTCTGGGCTTTATGACGGGACTCCTGCAGGATCTCACCACGGGCATGTTCTTCGGCATGGACGTCTTCGCCCTGACGATCATCGGCTATGCCACGGGCGCATTTTCGCGCAACGTGTTCAAGGATCCCGTGTTCCTGCCTGCGATGGCGACGATGTGGGCGACGGCCGCGCACTATTTCTTTGTGCTCGTTCTCATGCTGCTTCTCGGCTACGGCTTCAGTCTGCTCTATGTTGTCAAGACACTTCTTCCGGCGCTTTGCTGGAACGTTCTTTTCGCCTACCCCGTCTATCGCGCGGCGAGCCGCATGCAGTCGTGGCTGGGGCGGCGAAAGTAACGGCCGGGGCGCAGCGCCTCTCAGGGAAAAGATCAAGGCGCCTTGCGGGGCGTCTTCTTGTCTGAATGGGGAGATATACCTTTGGAAGAAAATGAAAACGAGTATGCAGGGCGCATGCATGTGCTCGGCGGCGTCATCGTCGCCGTCATCGTTGTGCTTCTGCTGCGGCTCGTCTATCTCCAGATCTACGACGGCGACTATTATGCGAGCCTTGCGGACGGCAACCGCATCCGCATCATCCCGAGCGTCGCGCCGCGCGGCAATTTCTTCGACCGCAACGGCACGCCTCTCGTCATGAACCGCCCGAGCTTCACCGTGTCGCTCTTGCCACTGTCGGGTACGATTCCCGAGGACGTCATCGAGCGATTGTCCGTGCTCCTTCATGTGCCGACGGAAGAGATTCACAAGAAGATCGACGCGCATGTCGGCTTCGATCCCATACGCATCAAGCAGGACATCGGCCCTGAAGTCTATACGATCATCGAGGAACAGCGCGACAAGTATCCGGGCGTCATGATCGAGGCGCAGCCGATCCGCGATTACGTCTACAAGACGTGGGGCGCACACGTCTTCGGTTACGTCAGCGAGATCAGCAACGAGGAACTGGAAAAGCGCAAGGCGGAAGGCTACAAGTCGGGCGACATCGTCGGCAAGTTTGGCTTGGAGCGCGTCTACGACAAGACGGTGCGCGGCACGGACGGCGGCAGGCAGGTCGAAGTTGATGTCGCGGGCAAGCCCGTGAACAATCTCGGTACGAAGGAGCCGATCGCGGGCAACGACCTCGTCCTCACGATCGATGCGACGATTCAGGTCGCCGCCGAACGCGCCATCGATCAGCAGCTTTCCGCCATCGGCGCCAATGCGGCGGCGGCGGTCGTCATGAATCCGCAGACGGGCGAGGTGCTCGCCCTCGTGAGCCGTCCGTCCTTTGATCCGAACCTCTTCGTCAATGGCATATCGACGAAGGATTGGAAGGTTATCAACGAGAATCCGTATCATCCGATGGACAACAAGGCGATCACAGGCGAATATCCGCCAGGATCGACCTTCAAGATTGTCACGGGCACCGCTGCGCTGCAGGAAAACGTCGTCTCGCCGAATGAGATCATCTACGACTCGGGACGTCATTGGATCATCCCAAAGGGCAATGCGGGCGGCGAAGCGCTCGGCCCTATCAATTTCATCCAGGCGCTCGCCCACTCGGACAACGTCTACTTCTATGAGATGGGCAATCGACTTGGCGTCGACCGCCTCGGCGAGTATGCGCGCATGTTCGGCGTCGGCTCGAAGACGGGCATTGACCTGCCCTACGAGGCCGAAGGTCTCGTGCCGAGCCGCGAGTACAAGAAGAAGGTCTACGAGGACGACTGGTATCTGTCGGAGACCTTCGATGCGGCGATTGGGCAGGGATTCGACCTTGTGACGCCGCTGCAGGCGGCCGCCATCATGGGGACGATTGCAGCGAACGGTGACCGCTATCAGCCGCATCTCGTGCAGCGCATCGTAGGACCTGACGGCAATACGGTTGAGACGATAAAGCCCAAGCGCATCGGCAGGCTCGATGTGCGCCCCGAGGTCATCGCGCTCGTGCAGCAGGGACTCAGGGACGTCACGAAGTACGGCACGGCGGCGGCGGCCTTTGGCGCGAAGTATCCCGTCGACATCGCGGGCAAGACGGGGACGGCGGAGAACTCGCACGGGCGCGACCACGGCTGGTTCGTTGCCTATGGGCCGTTCAACAACCCGACGATCGTCGTCGCGGTCATCGTCGAGCAGGGCGGCTTCGGCTCTCTGTCCGCCGTGCCGATCGGCAAGAAGATCCTCGACGCGGCTTTTGGCCTCGATACGCCCGAAGTCAAAGCTGTTCGTCAAGAAGTGGCGGCGCGGCAGAAATCTTGATATAATAGAATCGTATTACAGCAAGGAGAAACGACAGGGCAAATGCACCGAAGCCGTTTCTTGACCCTTTGTGCGGCGCATCGTCGCACACGCACGCAAAAGCGAGGAAATCATGGAGAAAGAAAGCGTATTGTTCAAGGGGCTGAAGACGGGGCTTCTGCTCGTGCTGGTGGGAAAGCCCGAGTTTTCTGTTGTTGAGCGCGAGATTCGTGAAAAGCTGGAATCGAGCGCCCTGTTCTTTCGGCGCGGCACGGTCATCGAGTGGCGCACGGGGACGTTCACGGCGAAGGAAAGCCTCGCTCTGAAGAAGCTCTTCCTGCAGCACGGTTTGTACTTCCGTGAGATGAAGGAAGAAGCTGATGCAAAGAAGCCTGTCGTCAGCGCGGTGAGCGGGGCGGCGGCAGCGGCGCGGGCGGGAGCCGTCCTCGGCAGGAAGAAGGCGGAGTCTTCCGAGATGAAGACAGAGCCGGACGCGGACAAGAAGGACGTGCAGATGCTCGTCGTGAACCGCACGCTTCGCGGCGGGCAAGAGGTGCAGAGCCAAGGCTCGGTGCTCGTTCTCGGCAACGTGAACCCCGGGGCGCAGGTCATCGCAGGCGGCAGCATCGACATTCGCGGCACTTGCCGCGGCATCGTCCATGCGGGCGCCTATGGCGACAGGGACGCCATCATCATCGCGGATCACCTGATGCCCGTGCAGATCCGCATCGCCGATGTCATAGCGCAGTCGCCCGAGCAGTATGAGAAGCCGGAGCTTGCCGAAAGGGCGAGCGTGCAGGATGGACGAATCGTGATTGAACCGATAGAAAGGTAGGAAGCAGCCGATGGCAGAAGTTATCGTTATCACCTCAGGCAAGGGAGGAGTCGGCAAGACGACGACCACGGCGAATATTGGCGTGGGACTCGCGAAGCGCGGCAAGAAGGTCGTGCTCATCGACACCGATACGGGGCTCAGGAATCTCGATTTGCTCCTAGGACTCGAACGCCGCATCGTCTATACACTCGTCGACGTCATCCAGAAGCGCACGACGTACAAGCGGGCGCTCGTGCGCCACAAGAAGTATGAGACGCTCTTCTTGATGCCGACGTCACAGGTCGCGGACAAGTCGGCGATCGAACCCGAGCAGATGAAGGAACTCATCACTGAGATGAAGGGAGAGTTCGACTACATCCTCGTCGACTGCCCGGCGGGCATCGAGCAGGGCTTCCAGACGGCGGTCATCGCAGCGGATTGGGCGATCGTCGTCACGATGCCCGAGATCGCCGCCGTGCGCGACGCCGATAAGATCATCGGCAGACTGCAGAACGACGGCAAGGAGATCAAGCTCGTCGTCAACCGCATTCGCTCGCAGATGGTCAAGGACGGCACGATGCTCGACATGGATGCGATCAACGACATCCTGTCCCTGCCGTGCATCGGACAGATTCCCGACGATGAGAAGGTCATCGATTCGGCGAACCGCGGCGAGCCGGTCATTGACAATGCGAACTCGCTCGCAGGCAAGGCGTATGCCAACGTCGTCTCGCGCATCATGGGCGAGGATGTGCCCTTTCTTGAAGCACCGAACGAGGGCTTCCTGCAGCGGCTCAAGAACATGATCCTCGGAAGGGGGAAGCGTGATGATTGAAGCTTTGCTCAAGATTTTCGGCAAGCAGGGCAAGTCGTCGCGCGAGATCGCCCATGATCGTTTGAAGGTCGTCCTGATCCACGACCGCTTGAGCGTTTCGCCCGAGGTCATGGACAAGATCAAGACCGACATCATCCACGTCATTTCTAACTATGTGGAGATCAATCAGAAGGACATGGAGATCTCGCTCGCCAACGATCAGGATTCCGTCGCGCTCATCGCGAACATTCCCGTGAGCCGAATGAAGCCCAAGGAAAGCAGCAGACGCTAGGAGGCGCAGGGGAAAATGAACAAGCGTTGGCTCAGGCGCATGGACTTCACATTGATCGGTGCGACGGCGGCGATCATCGTCATGAGCCTCATCGTCATCGGCAGCGCCACGCACATCAATACGGCGGGCGGCGATCACTACTGGTTCGTGCAGAAGCAGGGCGCATTCGTCGTCTTGAACGTACTCTTCGCCATATTCCTCATGAACTTCGACTACAAGGCACTGCAGAACTATGGCAAGAATCTCTACATCTTCAATGCCGTCATGCTTCTCCTCGTCATGATCATCGGCCAGACGGCGCTCGGCGCACAGCGCTGGATTCAGCTCGGTCCCATCACCCTGCAGCCGTCGGAGTTTTCGAAGATCATCATGATCATCGCGCTTGCTGCGATGCTGGAAGATCGCGTGGGAAAGCTCAATACCGTAAGCGACATCCTGCCCGTCGTCGGCTATGTGGCGTTGCCGTTCTTCCTCGTCCTCAAGCAGCCCGATCTCGGCACGTCGCTCGTTTTCATCGCCATTCTCTTGGGCATGATGTTCGTCGCGGGCGTGAACCTTCGCATACTTGCGGCAGGCTTTGCGGCGGGCGTGGCGGCGTCGCCCCTTCTCTGGCTCTTTTTGAAGGATTACCAGAAGATGCGCCTCAAGGTTTTTCTCGACCCGAGCGTTGACCCGCTCGGCTCGGGCTATCACATCATTCAGTCGAAAATCGCCATCGGCTCGGGGCTGATCTTCGGCAAGGGGCTTTTCGGCGGTACGCAGAGTCAACTGAACTTCCTGCCTGAGAACCACACGGATTTCATCTTCGCCGTCGTCGGTGAGGAACTGGGCTTCGTCGGTGCGGCGGCGCTGCTTCTTTTGTACCTCGTCGTGCTCTGGCGCGGCGTGAAGATCGCGCGTGACGCGAGCGACACTTTCGGCCGGCTGCTCGCCGTCGGCATCACCTCGATGCTCGCCTTTCATGTGCTCGTCAACGTCGGCATGACGACGGGGATCATGCCCGTCACGGGCATACCGCTGCCGCTCATGAGCTACGGCGTCAGTTCGCTGACGACGAATTTGATCGCGATTACGATCTTGCTCAACATCCACATGCGCAAGGCAAAGTTTGTATTCTGAGAGAGGAATTATTCCAGGGAGGATTTATGGTCAAGTTGGAACAGGAGATGCTTCAGGCTGTCGAGAAACCCGCACGCTATACGGGCGGCGAATGGAACGCACAGCCGAAGGACTCCGCCGCCGTCCTTTGCCGCATCGCGCTCGCGATGGCGGACGTCTATGAGGTCGGCATGTCAAACCTCGGGCTGAAGATTCTCTATGAGATTTTGAACCGCCGCGATGACATCGCGGCGGAACGTGTTTATGCGCCCTGGCTCGATATGGAAGAGGAAATGCGCCGCCGCGGCATCCCGCTCTTTTCGCTCGAAACCTTCCGGGAGATTTCCTCCTTCGACATCCTCGGCTTCTCGCTGCAGTACGAACTTCTCATCACGAACACGCTCAACATGCTTGACCTCGCAGGGCTGCCGCTCCATGCGGCGGAGCGCACGAACGAGCAGCCCTTCGTCATCGGCGGCGGCCCCTGCGTATACAACACGGAGCCAATCGCCGACTTCTTCGACTTCTTCGTGCTCGGCGACGGCGAGGAAATCGTCGTCGAGGTGTGCGACGCCTTGATCGCATGGAAGAAGGAGGGTCGCCCGGACGGCAGGCGTGGCTTCCTGCGCCGCGCTGCGCGGATTCCGGGCGTCTACGTGCCGTCCTTTTATGCGCCCGAGTACGATGCGCAGGGCATGTTCACAGGGCTTCGCATCCTCGATGAGGCAGCTTCGCCGCAAATCTATCGGCGCGTCGTCAAGGATCTCGATGCCACGCCGTTTTTGGAAAAGCCCGTCGTGCCGTACCTCGGCATCGTGCACGACCGCCTCATGCTTGAGCTTTTCCGCGGCTGCACGCGCGGCTGCCGCTTCTGTCAGGCGGGCATGGCGTACCGTCCCGTGCGCGAGCGCCGTCCCGAGACACTCGAATCTCTGGCGCGCACCCTCTTCGATTCGACGGGCTACAACGAGATGTCCTTGACGTCGCTCTCGTCCGCCGACTACTCGTGTCTCTCGCCGCTCGTCGACGGGCTTCTTGCCGGCACTCAGGGCGAGCGCGTGAGCTTTTCTCTGCCGTCTTTGCGCATCGACAGTTTCTCCGTCGACATCGCCGAGCGATTGCAGCAGGTGCGAAAGAGCGGCTTGACGTTTGCACCTGAGGCGGGCACGCAGCGCCTGCGCGACGTCATCAACAAGAACGTGACGGAAGACGACTTGTTGCACTCGGTGCGCACGGCATTTGAGCAGGGATGGAAGGCGGTCAAGCTCTACTTCATGATGGGGCTGCCGACTGAGACGGACGAGGATATCGTCGGCATCGCAGAGCTCGCGCAGAAAGTTGTCGACTGCTACAAGAAAGTCAAGGGGAAGCGCGGTGTCAAGGTCACGGTGTCCGTCTCGTGCTTCGTGCCCAAGGCGTACACGCCGTTCCAGTGGTTCGCGCAGGTGCCGCAGGAAGAATTCGAGCGCAGACAGCAGCTCTTGAAGGAGAGCATACGCGACCGCGCGATCTCGTTTCACTACCATGACGCACGCGCAAGCGTCCTCGAAGGAGCGCTGTCACGCGGCGATCGCAGGCTCTCAGCCGTCATCGAGACGGCGTGGCGAAACGGCGCGAAGTTCGACGGCTGGACGGATCAGTTCAAAGACGAGGTTTGGAAGGACGCCTTTTGCCGCTGCGGCGTTGCGCCCGAGTTCTACAGCCGGCGCACGCGCGATCCGGAAGAAGTCCTGCCGTGGGCGCACACGAGCCCTGGCGTGTCTGAGGACTTTTTGCGCCGCGAGTGGCAGCGTGCACAGGAGGCGGCGCTCACGCATGACTGCCGGCGCGAAACGTGTACGGGCTGCGGCGTCTGTCCCGAGCTTGGCTGCGACGTCGTCGATTGGAGGGGAGAAGCATGAAGCTGCGCGCACTCTTGACGAAGGGCGAGGAGATCCGTTTCATCTCCCATCTCGATTACGCTGCGCTCATCGAGCGGGCGATCCGCCGCGCCAAATTGCCCGTCGCCTATTCGGAGGGGTTCAACCCGCACATGAAGTTCTCGTTCGCCTCGGCGCTCGCCGTGGGCGTGACGAGCGAGGCGGAGGTCATGGACGTGGAGCTTTCGCGCCCCGTCGCGCAGCCCGAGGCGTGGGACAGGCTCGCCGCCGCCCTGCCGCTGGGCGTGCGCCTCGGTCGTCTCGTCCCGTACGAGGGCAAGGCGAAGTCGCTGATGGCGGCGGTCGACCGCGCCGAGTACCGCGTGCGCGTGCCCTATGCGGGCGCGGAGGAGGCGGCGCGGCGCGCTGTCGCCGCCTTCTTTGCTGCGCCCGAGGCCATCTATCGGCGCGTCCTGCCGAAGAAGACGCGCGAGGTCGATGCGAAAGCGTACCTGAAGGAAATCCGCGTCGAAAAAGAGGGCGGCGCTCTGCTGCTTTTCCTCGCTATCGCCGTCACGCCTGAGGGCAGTCTGAAGCCTGGCGAGGCGATTGGGCTTCTGGCGCACGACTTCGGTCTCGCCGTCGAGCCGAGGGAGGCCCAGATCTGCCGCACGGCGCTCCTCTCGGGCGGCAAAGACCTTTTCACCCTGATCGAATCGTAAGACCGATACCCATCGATGGAGTTGATGTGATGAAAACCATTCTTGTAAACTGCGCTCCCGAAGAGACGCGCATGGCGATCGTGGCAAACGACGAGCTTCTGGCGGTCGAGGTTGAGCGCGAGTCGCAGTCGCACCTCGTCGGCAACATCTACAAGGGACAGGTGCAGAACGTCCTGCCGGGCATGCAGGCGGCTTTCGTCGACATCGGCTGGGAGAAGAATGCGTTCCTCTACATCGGCGACGGCGTGCCGCACGAGGGCGCACAGAAAACGACGCCCGCCGCACGCATCCACATCGGCCAGCGGCTTCCCGTACAGATCACGAAGGACGCCATCGGCACGAAGGGGCCGCGTGCGACAATGCACCTGTCGATTCCGGGCAGGAACGTCGTGCTCATGCCGACGGCCGCCTACATTGGCATCTCGCGGCGCATCGAGGGTGAGGCCGAGCGCACGCGGCTTCGGGAGATCGCCGCGCGCATCTGCCCGGCGGGCATGGGACTCATCATCCGCACGGCGGCGCACGGGCAGACGGAGGAGAGTTTCCAGGAGGATGTCGACCGCCTCGTGCGCCTCTGGCAAACCCTGCAGGCGAAGAACAAGATGGCGAAGGCGCCGGCGCTCCTCTACCGCGATGCCGACCTCATCGTGCGCCTCGTGCGCGACTCCTTCACAGAAGAGATTGATGCGCTCTACATCGATGACGCCGACGCCTGCCGTCGCGTGAAGGAACTCGTCGAATCCATCTCGCCCGAGCTTGCACAAAGAGTCCATCTCTACGAAGAGCGCGAGCCGCTCTTTCGTCGCTACGGCGTGGAGGAAGAAATCGAGCGCCTCGGCGAGCGCGAGGTCGTGCTTCCCTCGGGCGGCTCCATCGTCATCGACAAGACGGAAGCGCTGACCGCCATCGACGTGAATACGGGGCGCTACGTCGGCAAGGCGAATCTCGGCGACACGGTCTACCGCACGAACCTCGAAGCGGCGGCCGAGATCTTGAAGCAGATTCGCCTCAGGGACATCGGCGGCATCATCCTCGTCGACTTCATCGACATGGACACGGACGAGCAGAAGGAAAAGCTCCTCACCTTTCTGCGCGACCGCGTGCGTTTCGACCGCACGAAGACGAATATCGTCGACATCACGGCGCTCGGCCTCATCGAGATCACGCGCAAGAAGTCGCGGCAAAACTTGGAGAGCATCATCTACAGCCCGTGCCCTTACTGCCACGGCCGGGGCAGGGTCGAATCGCCCGAGACGATCGCCATCCGAATCTGCCGTGACATCCGCCGCTTGGAGAGCAAGGCGCACGCGGGCGCATATGAGATCGAAGTGGCGAGCCGCATCGCACGCGCCGTGGAAACCGCCGAGCCGCTCGCACACCTCGCAGCCGAACTCGCGCTCCGCCTGACCGTCGTCGCCAAGGACGTCATGGCGCTCGAAAGCTACACGATCTTGCCCAAGGAAGATTGAGGCAGACATGCATGTGATGTTGTTTCGGAAATTTGACGAAAGTTTCGTCATGTCGTATAATAAGCATAGAAAAGGTGCTGCCGGCAAGCGGTCAGCCCCAAAGTTTTAGTAAAGGAATATCCCGCCTAAAGTTTGGGTGCTAGAGGCGGGGTATTCTTATTTTGCTTTTAACGCAACGATGCAAATCGTCACGCAGAAAACCAACGATAAAAAATCGTACAGCTCCATAAGCAACGCCCCTGCTGAGCCGTCCAAGAAGCAAGCCCGTGGGCGTAGCTGATTGGCAAACGGCTCGTATGCGAAAACGTCCCAAGAGCGTGAGCCGAAGGCGAAGCGCGATTGGCTGACGTTGACCGCCTTTCAGGGGCAAGAATCGACCGCCTACCGTTTGGGCAGCACCATTCATATTATAGCATAGGTTTGCGCTTTTGTGTGCTTTTCCCACTTGCTTTTCCGCCCCATCTATGCTAAAATTCTTCACGGTGTCTATAACGCACGCGCACTGACGTCTGCCCTGTGCTCCTTTGGGAGTGGTGCAGAGGATGAGGGGCGCGGAGGAAAAAACAGGAGGTGCACCAATTATGGCAGTAGTTTCTATGAAACAACTTTTGGAGGCCGGTGTCCATTTCGGACATCAGACCCGCCGTTGGAATCCGAAGATGGCGAAGTACATCTTCACGGAGAGGAACGGCATCTACATCATTGATTTGCAGAAGACCGTGCGCAAGGTTGACGAGGCGTACAACTTCCTTCGCAGCTTGGCGGAAGAGGGCAAGAGCGTTCTCTTCGTCGGCACGAAGAAGCAGGCGCAGGACGCCGTGAAGGAAGAGGCGACGAAGGCTGAGATGTTCTATGTCAACGAGCGTTGGCTCGGCGGCATGCTGACGAACTATCAGACGATCCAGAAGCGCATCCGCCGCTTGAAGGATCTTGAGCGCATGGAAGAGGACGGCACGTTCGACGTTCTGACGAAGAAGGAAGTCCTGCAGCTGCGTCACGAGATGACGAAGCTGGAGAAGTTCCTCGGCGGCATCAAGGAGATGAACCGTCTGCCGGGAGCGCTCTTCGTCGTCGATCCGCGCAAGGAGCGCATCGCCGTCGCTGAGGCGAAGAAACTCAACATCCCCATCGTCGCAATCGTTGATACGAACTGCGATCCTGATGAGATCGACTATGTGATTCCGGGCAACGACGATGCGATCCGTGCCGTCCGCCTTTTGACGAGCGCGATGGCGAGCGCCATCGTCGAGGGTCGTCAGGGTCAGGCAGGTGCAGGCGAGGAGGCGCAAGATGGCAAAGATTGACGCAAAGATGGTCAAGGAGCTGCGCGAGCGTACGGGCGCAGGCATGATGGATTGCAAGAAGGCGCTGACGGAGACCGACGGCGACATGGACAAGGCGATCGACTACCTGCGCGAGAAGGGCATTGCGAAGGCTGAGAAGAAGGCCGGCCGCATCGCTTCCGAGGGTGTCGTTGCAGCCTATGTTGCGGACGATGCGAAGGTCGCGGCGCTCGTTGAGATCAACTGCGAGACGGACTTTGTCGCCGTTACGGAGAAGTTCCATGCGCTTTGCGACAAGATCGCCAAGCACATCGCAGAGACGAATCCTGCCGACCTGGACGCCTTGAATGCGAGCACGCTTGAAGGCAAGACGGTGGCGGAAATCGTCACGGAAGCTGTCGCGAGCATCGGCGAGAAGATTTCGCTGCGCCGCTTCGAGCGCTATGAGAACGCTTCGGGTCGCATTGCAAGCTACATCCACATGGGCGGCAAGATCGGCGTGCTCGTCGACCTTTCGGGCGGCACGGCGGAGATCGGCAAGGATGTCGCCATGCACATCGCAGCGTCTGCGCCGACGGCAATCGACCGCTCGGGCGTGAAGACGGAAGACCTTGAGCACGAGAAGGAAGTCCTGCGCGCGCAGGCTCTCGAAGAGGGCAAGCCCGAGAAGATCGTGGAGCGCATGGTCGAGGGTCGCATCAACAAGTTCTATCAGGAAGTGTGCCTGCTGGAGCAGCCCTTCGTCAAGGATCCTGACAAGAAAGTTCAGGAGGTTCTCGGCGATGTCAAGGTCGAGCGTTTCGTGCGCTTCGAGCTTGGCGAAGGTCTTGAGAAGAAGTCGGAAGACTTCGCGGCTGAGGTCGCTGCTCAGATCAAGGGCTAAGAGATTTGGAATAAGAAAAGCTGCTGCATGGCGATGGATGAAAAATGTTTCTGTGCGGCAGCTTTTTTCCTGCCATTTTCAGGAAGTTGTCGCGAAAATGCACAACACCTTAGGAAGTTCTAACGGCAGGGCGGTTTTCTGAAAAGTGAAGAGGATTATTTCCATCTTCGTCGAATAGGGAAGAAAAGCAACGAGATGGGAAGATACTTCTGCAAGGAGGACGTTCATTTTGGATATTGCCAGCTACAAGCGTGTCGTTTTGAAACTCAGCGGTGAATCTCTCGCAGGAGATCAGGGCTTCGGTATCGACCTGCCGACCGTCGACGCCATTGCGGCCGAGGTCAAGAAGGTGCGCGAGCACGGCATTGACGTTGCCGTTGTCGTCGGCGGTGGCAATATCTGGCGCGGTCTTGCGGGAAGCGACAAGGGCATGGATCGGGCGCAGGCAGATTACATGGGAATGCTCGCGACCGTCATGAACTCGCTCGCCTTGCAAAGCTCTTTGGAAAATATCGATGTCGATACGCGCGTGCAGAGCGCCATCGAGATGCGTCAGATTGCCGAGCCGTACATTCGCCGTAAGGCTGTGCGCCATCTCGAAAAGGGACGCGTCGTGATCCTGGCGGCAGGCACGGGAAATCCGTACTTCTCGACCGACACGACCGCGGCTCTTCGTGCTGCTGAGATCGAAGCGGACGTCATCCTCATGGCGAAGAAGGGCGTCGACGGCGTCTACGATTCTGACCCGCGCAAGAATCCTGCGGCAAAGAAGTTCAGCCGCCTCGCATACATGGAGGTTCTGAATCGTGGCCTCGCTGTCATGGACTCGACGGCGACGAGCCTCTGCATGGATAATAAGATTCCCATCGTCGTATTCAACATTGACAAGCATGAGAATATCCTCAAGGCTGCGGTCGGCGAGGATATCGGCACGATTGTAGGGGGAGAGGAAGCATGATCAAGGATATTTTCCATGCGCAGGAAGAGCGCATGAAGAAGACGCTCGAAGCGCTGCGCCGTGATTTCGGCTCACTGCGCGCTGGACGCGCAACCCCTGCGCTTCTCGATCGCGTGATGGTCGACTACTATGGTCAGCCCACGCCCGTGAGCCAGGTCGCGGCAATCGCCGTGCCCGAGCCGCGCATGCTCATGATCACGCCTTGGGAGAAGACGATTCTGCACGACATCGAGAAGGCGATCATGAAGTCCGATCTCGGACTCACACCGAACTCCGACGGCACGGCGGTACGGCTTTCCATTCCGCAGCTCACGCAGGAGCGTCGCACGGAACTCGTGAAGTCGCTGAACAAGAAGACGGAGGATGCGAAGGTCGCGATCCGCAACATCCGCCGCGATGCGAACGAGCAGATGAAGAAGCTCGAAAAGGCGAAGGAAATCACCGAGGACGACGCAAAGAAGGGCCAGGACGACATGCAGAAGCTTGTCGACAAGTACATCAAGGCCGTGGAAGATGCGCGCGTCGTCAAGGAAAAGGAAATCATGGAAGTCTGATGGAAGAAGTCGATGTTTTGGGCATTCCCTGGCAGGAGGCGAAAGAGCGTCTTGAGGCGCTCGGATTCCTCTATGATGTGGAGTGGACACGTCCCACACGAGATTTTTTTCCGATAGATGAGCAGTCTCCCTATGTCGTGCGGCAGAGGCGAGAAGGCGATAAGATAAAGCTCGTGCTTGCAGCGCGGCTGCGAAAGGAGGTGTCCTGTCATGGCTTACAAGATTAGCGAAGAGTGCATTTCGTGCGGTTCGTGCGCTGGTACCTGTCCCGTCGAGGCGATCTCGGAGGGTGAGTCCCAGTACGTGATTGACCCGGAGAAGTGCATTGAGTGCGGTGCGTGTGCGGAAGGCTGTCCCGTCTCCGCGATTTCCGCGCCCTGATGCGCAGAAATGCATGAAAAAACCGCTGCCTGGCAGCGGTTTTTTTGTGCGCTTTCGAGGGAGCGCTTCCTTAACCTTCGCTTTCGGAGAGTTTCTTCTCGAAGCGGTCTTTGTTTGTATTCTTCGGGATACTCGTCGGATAATCGCCGCTGAAGCAGGCGTCGCAGCATGGGATGTTGCCGGCGAGTGCGGGCAGCGATTCGATCGGCAGGTAGCCGAGGGTGTCGGCGCCGACGATCTTCGTGATTTCCTCAAGCGTGTGATGCGCGGCGACGAGGTGATCGGCAGAGTCGATGTCCGTGCCGTAATAGCAGGGATGGAGGAACGGCGGTGCGGAGATGCGCAGGTGGATTTCCTTCGCGCCCGCCTTGCGGATGAGGTCGGTGATGCGCTTGCTCGTCGTGCCGCGCACGATGGAGTCGTCGATGAGCACGACCCTTTTGCCGTAGACGGTTTCGGCGATGGGATTGAGCTTGATGCGCACCTTGTCGACACGGTTTTCCTGCCCGGGCGCGATGAAGGTGCGGCCGATGTACTTGTTCTTGATGAGCCCGATGCCGTAGGGGATGCCTGAGGCGCGGCTGTAGCCGAGTGCCGCGTCGAGTCCCGAGTCGGGCACGCCGATGACGACGTCAGCGTCGATGGGATGCTTGGCGGCGAGGATCTCGCCAGCACGCGTCCTTGCCGCGTGGATGGAAACGCCGTCGATGATGGAGTCGGGACGTGCGAAGTAGATGTACTCGAAGACACACGATTTTCTAGGCTTCGTATGACAGTGTTCCAAGCGGCTCGTCATGCCGTTCTTCGTGAAGACGAGGATCTCGCCGGGCAGGAGGTCGCGCTCGAATTCGGCGCCGACGGCGCTCAGAGCACAGCTCTCAGAAGCGACGATCCAGGTGCCGTCGGGCATCTTGCCGTAGCAAAGCGGACGGAAGCCCTGCGGGTCACGCACGGCGACGAGCTTGGCGCTCGACATCAGACACAGTGAATAAGCGCCTTCGAGGCGGTTCATCGTCTGACTGACCGCGTCTTCGATGGAGGGAGTCTTGAGCCGTGCCTGCGTGATGAGGTAGGCGATGATCTCTGTGTCGATCGTCGTGTGGAAGATTGCGCCCGCGAGTTCGAGCTTGTCGCGCAGGACATCGGCGTTGCTGAGGTTGCCGTTGTGTGCGAGCGCCAGCTTTCCCTTCTGGTGGTTGATGGCGAGCGGCTGACAGTTGCGGCGGCTCGTCGCTCCCGTCGTGCCGTAGCGCACATGGCCGACGGCCATCGTGCCCTCGGGGAAGCGAGAGAGGACTTCGCGCGAAAAGACGTCGTTGACGAGTCCGAGATCCTTGTGCGAGGAAAAGACGCCGTCGTCGTTCACGGTGATGCCGCAGCTCTCCTGGCCGCGGTGCTGCAGCGCGTAGAGTCCGTAATACGCCATCGCGGCGACGTTCGCCGGCTCGGGGGAAAATGCGCCGAATACGCCGCATTCTTCATGTATGCTCATTCCTGTGCCTCCTGCTTGGGGGAAACTTCTTTTTCCCCTACATCGTACACCATGAGAAAAGTCATGTCAATGGAACGACTGTATACAAAATACGCAGGAGGATGTGCATGGATGGCAGAGGATTAAAATTTCTCGTGAAGCACAATAAATGATCCTAAGGGAAGGATTTCAAAAGGTGCATGTCGAAAAAGAAAAAAGCTAGGCTATGTCTGATAGATTGGCTTTTCCTGCAAATGGGTGGGCATAGGTCCGGCAGGTTCCTATTTTAGGAAGAAGACTGCACGAAGCAGCATATCCATGAATTTAGAGCAAGGGAGATCATTGGCATGAAAAACAAGCTGCACCATACTTTGACGAGGGCGGTGCTCTTGGGGCTTCTCGCGAGCACGGCGGCGGCGCCGGCGTATGCCGCGTCTTCGCTGTCAAAGCCCGGGCAGGACATCGAAGGGACGCTGCCTGGGGCAGAGGCGGGCGTCGAGAACAACATGAAGAAGAATACAGCGACGAACGAAGTGAAGTTCCTCGTGAAGAACATCCAGCTTGACGTCGAGGACGAGATCAAGTTCAACAATGCCGAGATTCGTGACATTCTCTTAGCGCGCATTGGCAAGGAGACGACGCTCGCGGGACTCAACGACCTGCAGGATCAGATCACGGCGTACTGCCGCAGTCATGGCTATCCGGCTGCCGCCGCCTACCTGCCCGCGCAGGAGTCCGAGGACGGCAATGTCATCATCAAGGTCATTCCTGGCCGTTACGGTGATGTGAAGCTCGACAACAAGAGCCGATTCAAGGATGCAGCGGCTCAGGGCTTCCTCGCGGGGCTAAAGAAGGGCGAGATCATCCGCACGAAGGATCTTGAGACGGCTCTTTACACGATCAGCGACTTCAGCGGAGCGCGTGCCGTCGGCACGCTCAGTGCGGGAAAATCGTTCGGAACGAGCGACGTGACTGTGCACATTGAGGATGGCAAACCGTCCTCGACCATCGTCTACGCCGAGAACTATGGCAGCGAGGCTACGGGACGCTACCGCTACGGCGCACAGCATTCGATCTACAACGTCGACGGCATGGGATCGAAGGTCAATGTCGGCGCCTTGATTTCCAACAAGTCGCTGCACAATTACTATGTGAACTACGAAGCGCTTGTAGGGCACGGCGGCACGTCGCTCGGTATCGGCTACAGCCGCATGGACTATGAGGTCGGCGGACCTCTGAAGCGTCTGGGAGCGCATGGCACGGCGGATACGATCAGCGTCTATGGCAGCCGCCCTATCTACCATACGACGGATGAAAAGCTCGCCCTTACCTACGGCTATGATTATCGCAGCCTCAAGGATGATATGGACGCTTTCGGCGGCATGGCGGACAGCAAGAAGCACTCGCACGATATCCATGCCGGCGTAGAAGGCTTTTGGCGTGACCGCAAGAGCGGCCTTTCGCTGAACTACAATTTCGTGCTGACAGCAGGCAATGTTACGGCGGATTCGTGGTATGCAAAGAAACTGGCGAAAAGTGCGGGAACAGACGGTGGCTTCACGAAGGCGGAGGCAAAGGTCACAGCCGTTCAGTCGCTTGGCAAGCAGGCGGATGTCATGGTAAAACTGTCAGGTCAGGCGGCATCGAAGAATCTCGATAGTTCCGAACAGATGTATTTGGGCGGTGCTAATGCCGTACGCGCCTATCCGCAGGGCACAGGCACGGGGGATAAAGGGATACTCGGCACGATTGAGTTCCGTTACTACACCAATGTGCCAGGGCTTGTCGCGAGTACCTACCTCGACGCAGGCCGCAGTTCGTTTGACGGCAGCACGACGACGCTGAAAGGGTGGGGTGTCGGTCTCGCCTACAATGCGCCCGACTGGTTCGCGCGCATCGACTATGCACGTCGCATCGGCTTGGGGAGATCACTCAACGAAACCATATCGGCGGATCGCGGTCGTTTCTGGTTCCTTGCGGGCAAGATCTGGTAATGGCGAAAAATACATAAGGCAGGCTGCCGCACGAAGCAAGGATGGGCTTCGTGCGGCAGCCTTTTTGTATGGGAGGCTCTCGTGGGACATGAGCAAGGTTATTCTGATCGAGGCACGATTCTTCTGATTTGTGCAAAGAGAAGATAAAATAATAAAAGGGCTTCAACTTCCGCCGCCTTTCCGATATAATAGGGGGAAGCAGCAAACGGAGGAAAATACTTTATGGAGAATGTGATTCGCATACAGGGCGCGCGCGCCCATAATCTGAAGAATATCGACGTGGAGATACCGCGAGACAAACTCGTCGTCGTCACAGGGCTTTCGGGATCGGGCAAGTCCTCGCTCGCTTTTGATACAATTTATGCTGAGGGGCAGAGGCGCTATGTGGAGTCGCTGTCATCCTACGCAAGGCAGTTCCTCGGTCAGATGGACAAGCCCGATGTTGACAATATCGAGGGACTTTCGCCGGCGATTTCCATCGACCAGAAGACGACGAGCCGGAACCCGCGCTCGACCGTTGGCACGGTGACGGAGATTTACGATTACATGCGATTGATGTTCGCACGCGCCGGCCGCCCGCATTGTCCGAAGTGCGGCAAGCCCATCGCGCAGCAGACGGTCGATCAGATGATGGACAAGCTTGAGGCTTTGCCCGAGCGCACGAAGCTCCTGATCATGGCGCAGATCGTTCGCGGCAAGAAAGGCGAGCACAAGAAGATTCTCGACCACATCCGCCGCGAAGGATATGTGCGCGTGCGCATCGACGGCGAGGTCGTCGACCTCGGTGAAGAGATTCACCTCGACAAGGCGAAGAAGCATACGATCGAAGTCGTCGTCGACCGTCTTGTCGTCCGCGAGGGCATGGAGCAGCGGCTTGCCGATTCCTTGGAGACGGCTTTGAAGATGGGCGAGGGAGTCGTCTACGTGCAAATCGTCGACGGCGAACTTTTGATGTTCAGCGAAAACTTCGCGTGCGTCGACTGCGGCATCAGCCTGCCCGAAATCACGCCGCGTATGTTCTCGTTCAACAGCCCTTACGGCGCATGTCCGACGTGCAGCGGCCTCGGTAGCAACATGGAGTTCGATCTGGAGCTTGTCGTACCCGACGATTCGCTGTCGCTTGCCGAAGGAGTATTCGCGCCGCTTTCCAAGAATCTCAACACCTATGCGAACTGCCAGATGGAGGCCGTTCTCAAGCATTACGGCTATACGGTTGACACGCCGTTTCGCGACTTGGACAAGAAGGTGCAGGAGTTTCTTCTCTATGGCACGGGCGAAGAGAAGTTCGAGTTTGGCTACGAGAACATGTTCGGCGAGTACAAGCTGCATCATTCGGCCTTCGAGGGTGTCATGCCGATGCTTACGCGGCGTTACCGCGAAACGGACACGGACGCGATGCGCGAGGACTACGAGAACTACATGACGATCACACCATGCCCTGCGTGCCATGGAGCGCGTCTTCGTCCCGAGGTGCTTTCCGTCAAGGTCGGCGGCAAGAACATCGCCGAGGTTACGGCGCTGACGATTCGAGAATGCGATGAATTCTTCTCCGAGCTTTCGCTCTCGGAGCGCGAGGCGAAGATCGCCGCGCAGATCTTGAAAGAGATCCATGCGCGCCTCGGCTTTCTCTTGAACGTCGGGCTTGATTATCTGACGCTCTCGCGTGCGGCGGGGACGCTCTCGGGCGGCGAGGCGCAGCGCATACGGCTTGCGACGCAGATCGGTTCGGGACTCATGGGCGTGCTCTACATCCTCGATGAGCCGAGCATCGGACTTCATCAGCGTGACAACAACCGCCTCTTGGCGGCGCTGCAGCATCTCCGCGATCTCGGCAACACGCTCATCGTCGTCGAGCATGACGAGGATACGATGTACGCCGCCGACCATATCATCGACATCGGCCCCGGCGCAGGGGCGCATGGCGGGCGTGTCGTCGCCGAGGGTACGGCGGAAGAGATCAAGAAGGTCGCCGAGTCCGTCACGGGACAGTATCTCGCACGGAAGAAGTTCATCCCCGTGCCGAGCCGCCGCCGGACGGGCACGGGCAATTTCATCGAGATCGTCGGCGCGGCGGCGAACAATCTCAAGAACCTGCGCGTGAAGTTCCCGCTCGGGGAACTGATCCTCGTCACGGGCGTTTCCGGCTCGGGCAAGTCGACGCTCGTCAACGAGATCCTCTACAAGGGCGTCGCCTCAAGGCTCTACCATGCGAAGGGAAAGCCCGGCAAGCACAAGAAGATTCTGGGACTTGAGCACGTCGACAAGATCATCGACATCGACCAGCAGCCGATCGGGCGCACGCCGCGCTCGAATCCTGCGACGTATACGGGCGTATTCGATGCCATCCGGCAGCTCTTCAGTCAGACGACGGAGGCGAAGATGCGCGGCTACAAGCCCGGGCGCTTCAGCTTCAACGTCAAAGGCGGCCGCTGCGAGGCGTGCCGCGGCGACGGCATCATCAAGATCGAGATGCACTTCTTGCCCGACGTCTATGTGCCCTGCGAGGTTTGCAAGGGAGCGCGATACAATCGTGAGACGCTTGAGGTGCGCTACAAGGGAAAGACGATCGCCGACGTGCTCGCCATGACGGTTGACGAAGCTGTGGAGTTCTTCAAGAATATCCCGCGCATCGAGACGAAGCTCAAGGTCATTCAGGACGTCGGGCTCGGTTACATCAAGCTTGGGCAGAGTGCGACGACGCTCTCGGGCGGCGAGGCGCAGCGCGTGAAGCTCGCGACGGAACTGGCGCGCCGCTCGACGGGGCGCACGCTCTACATCCTCGACGAGCCGACGACGGGACTTCACACCGCCGATATCGCGAAGCTCCTCGGCATCCTGCACCGCCTCGTCGACGGCGGTGACACGGTCGTCGTCATCGAGCACAACCTCGACGTCATCAAGACGGCCGACCACATCATCGACCTCGGCCCTGAGGGCGGTTCGGGCGGCGGCACGATCGTTGCCGAAGGCCGTCCCGAGGACATCGTGAAGGTCAAGGCGTCGTATACGGGCAAGTTCCTGAAGCCGCTGTTGGAAGAGAATTTTGAGAGGAATGTGAAATGAATCGATTGAAGAAGAAGGATCTTTTGACTTTGGGCTTCATGATGTTCTCCGTCTTTTTCGGGGCGGGAAACCTCATCTTTCCGCCTGCCTTGGGACAGGCGGCGGGGACGAACACGCTGCCTGCCATGCTCGGCTTCATGACGACGGGCGTCGGTCTGCCGCTCCTTGGCATCATGGCGATCGCTCTCGCGGGCGGCGAATATGTGCAGCTTCTGAAGAGGCGCACGTTTCCCTGGTTTGCGACGGCGCTTCTCGTCATCCTCTACCTCATCATAGGGCCGTTGTTCGCCATGCCGAGGACGGGCGCCGTCTCGTTTGAGATCGGCATTCGTCCCTTCGTCGGTGCGGGCGATGTCACGCTTCCGCAAGTCATCTACACGGCGCTTTTCTTTGGCGCATCGTACTATTTGTCGCTCAATCCGAACAAGCTCATCGACCGCGTGGGCAAGATGCTTACGCCCGCGCTGCTCGTCGTTCTTGTGATCCTCTTTTTGCGTACCTTCTGGTCGCCGATGGGGGAGGTGCTCGCTCCGACGGGCGTTTACCTGGAATCGCCCTATGCGCAGGGATTCCAGGACGGCTATCAGACGATGGATCTCCTCGCGACCATCGCCATCGGCGCGCTCGTTGTCAATGCCGTGCGCTATCGTGGCGTGACCGACACGCGCACCATCGGCAAGGCATGCCTCGCAGCCGGTTTCATCACCGTATTCCTCATGGCCTGCGTTTACGGCTCCTTGGCCTATCTCGGAGCGACGAGCGCGACGGTTCTCGGACATTCGGAGAACGGCGGCCAGCTGCTCGCCGAAGCCGTGCGCATCTTCTTCGGCGCGGCGGGCAACGTGCTCCTCGCGCTCATCATCATCCTCGCATGCATCACGACGTGCTGCGGCATCACATCGAGCGCCGCCATGTTCTTCCACAAGCTCTTCAAGAAGAAGATCTCCTACGAGCGCCTGCTGCTCTTTTCCATCCTCTTCAGCTTCGGCGCGTCGAACATCGGCCTCACGCAGATCATTGCGCTCGCCGTGCCCTTCCTCGTGGCGATCTATCCGCTCGTCATCGTCTTCGTCATCCTCTCGCTCTTCGATCGCTTCATTGGCTGGCGAAAGAGCATCTACCAGGGCGCGATTCTTTTCACGCTCGTCTTTTCGCTGACGGACGCGATGCATGCCGCAGGCTTCGGCTCTGCCGCCCTCTATGAAATGCTTGCCGCGCATGTTCCGTTCTACGGCGTCATGATGGGCTGGGTCTGCCCGGCGCTCGCCGGAGCGGTCTTAGGATTCATCATCTCGCTCGGGCAGAAAGCGCCGGCGCCGAAGGAAGCGTAGTGAGCACATGCGGGATGCCGCCGCACATGAAAAGAACCCGACGGATGGCCGTCGGGTTCTTTTCATGTGCAGGTCTCACGCGTAATACATGCTCGCGTTGATGGAAGCGGCAAGATCGAGCTTGTCCTTGAGCTTGAGCTTTTTCGGCTCGTTCTCGTAGTGGGTGATGCGGCGCTTGATGAATTGCGTGTCGATGTTGCCCGTGCGGAAGTAGCTGTCCTCAAGAATTTTCTGGTGCAGGGCAATCGTTGTCTTGACGCCTTCGATGCGGAATTCGCTTAGGGCACGTTCCATGATCTTGATGGCATCGCCGCGCGTTCTACCGTGCACGATGACCTTGGCGATGAGGGAATCGTACCACGGCTCGATTGTCAGTCCCGTCGTCACGCCGCTGTCGAAGCGTACGCGCGGACCGCTCGGCTCGTGCATGAAGGTGATGAGACCGGGAGACGGCAGGAAGTTGTTGTCGGGATCTTCGGCGTTGATGCGGCACTCGATGGCGTGACCGCGGATCTTGATATTCTTCTGCATGAGCCCCAGAGGCTCACCGTCGGCGATCTGGATCTGGCGGCGCACGATGTCGACGCCCGTGACGGCTTCCGTGATGGCGTGCTCGACCTGGACGCGCGGGTTGATCTCCATGAAGTAGAACTTGTTGTCGGCGAGATCGAGGAGGAATTCCACCGTGCCGGCATTCGAGTAGTGGACGCTCTTCGCCGCCTTGATGGCAAGGCGGCCGATCTCGCGGCGCATCTCTTCCGTCAGGGCGACGGAAGGCGACTCTTCGAGGAGCTTCTGATTGCGGCGCTGCAGCGAGCATTCGCGCTCGCCGAGGAAGAGCACCGTGCCGTAGTTGTCGGCAAGAATCTGCGCCTCGATGTGGCGTGAATGCTCGATATAGTGTTCGAAGTAGTGGACGACTTTCTTGAGATCGACGAGATGTAGGATGTTCTTGAGATCCTCTTCGGAATGTGCGACGAACATGCCCTTGCCGCCGCCGCCTGATACAGGCTTCAAGATGACAGGGTAGCCAACTTCCGCGGCAGCCTTCAAGGCCATCTCGTTGCTTTCGAGAGGGGCGCTGCCCTTTGACATCGGAATGCCGGACGGCGCCATGGCAGCGCGCGCTGCATCCTTATCGCCGACGAGGCGCAGGGTCTCGGGCATGGGGCCGATCCAGACGATGCCAGCCTTCGTGACCATCTCGGCGAAGTCGGCATCTTCGGATAGGAAGCCGTAGCCCGGATGGATGGCGTCGGACTTCGTCTGAATGGCTGCCTCAAGGACGGCTTCCTTGTTGAGGTAGCTTTCCGTCGCATCGGCGGGGCCGACGCGATAGGTGAGGTCGGCGAGCTGGACGTGCAGGGCGTTCTTGTCGGCGTCGGAGTAGATGGCGACCGCCTCGACGCCGAGCTCTTGACAGGCGCGGATGACGCGGACGGCGATTTCGCCGCGATTGGCGATGAGGATTCTCTTGAACATGATACAGCCTCCTGATTCATATTATCCTTTGAGTCCCGATCCTGTCAGTGGCACGACGACGCGATAGTTGTCGGGTTTTGCCGTACCGAAGATTTGCATGGCGCCGGCGAGAGCTGCGGCGCTTGTCGTTTCCACATAGATGCCTCGGCGTCCGAGCATTTCTTTGCACTTCACGATTTCTTCATCTTCAACGATAAGGACGTCACCGCCGCTGTTCGTGACGGCAGCGAGCATATCGTGCAAACGTTTGGGTGTTTCGATGCGGATCGATTCGGCAATTGTTTCCGTCTTTGGGCTCGCCGGTATCTTGTTGAACGCCTCGTAGAGCGGTGCACAGTTCTTGCTCTGCACGGGCACGAGGCGTGGCAGGCGGCCGATCTCGATGAAGCCGTAGTAAAGACCTAAGAGCATCGTGCCGTTACCGACGGGCAGGAAGATGTACTCGGGCACACTCTCGCCGAGCTGTTCATAAATCTCGTATGCCATCGCCTTCATGCCCTCGAAGAAGAGCGGATTGTAGACATGCGAAGCATAGTAGGCGTCGCCGAGGTTTTCCTTGACCGCCTGACACGCGCCCATGCGGCCGCCTTCGGTCTTGACGATCTTCGCGCCGTAGGCGGCAATCTGACGCAGTTTGTCGGGCGACGTCTCCTTTGGCACATAGACTGTGCAGTCGATGCCCGCTGCCGCTGCGTGCGCTGCGATGGAGGCGCCGGCGTTGCCTGCTGAATCGAGCGCGATCTTCTCAATGCCGACGTGGTGGATCTCATTGATCAGCGTGTAGGCTCCGCGATCCTTGAAGGAGCCAGTCGGCAGAAGGTTCTCTGTCTTCAGCAGATACTCTATGCCGTCAATCTTGATGCTCAGAAGATCGGTGTGCATGTGTCCGATCGTGACGTCATGCACCGTTTCTTCGTTTGCCGCCTTGTTCAGATGGAACATGCCGCCGCATTCGCAGCGGTAGTTCATCGAGCTGATGGGATATTTTTTTTTGCATTTCTCGCAGTAAAAATACACGGAGCATCCCGCCTTTCGTCATGGCATATGATTTCCCTTTGTTTAGTATTTTGTCGTCATGAATATATTCGCGTTTTCCTGCGCATTTCCTTTTCTTATGTAAATTTTCCTGCATCTCAATTGAAAGTTTTAAGAGAAAAATAAGGACAGCTTTGTGTTTCTCCAGAGAAAATGTGGTTGGCAAAGGAGAAGAAATGATGTATGATAGCATGTGAGAGGTTTTTATGACCTTTGTTTTTACTGCAGGGACGGCTTTTTTGATAGATATAAGAAGAACGAGGAGGGGCGGCCCTCTTTTTCTTTTCCGCCGGCCGTGCAAACGGCCTTCTTAGGAGAGGATTATGACAAATAAGATTTATGCGCTGGTCGGGCCGCACGCTTCGGGCAAGACGGTGCTGATCGGCAAACTTATGCAGATGGGGATTCATTACATTCCTTTATATACGACGCGGAAACCAGGAAAAATCGATTCCGATACGAGATTTTACCGCTTTGTCGGCAAGGCGGAGTTCTTCAAGCAGGAATTCATTGTGCACGTCACATATAAGGGTGACTATTATGGCGTCTTAAAAAAAGACGTTCTTTCGGCGTTGCAGGAGCATAAGATCAGCCTTGTGATGTTGGAGGCGAATGGCGTCAAGCAGCTCGCGCGCCTTTTGAAAGAGAATTTCGAGACGATTTTCCTCATGGTCGACTATGTGACGCTCGTCGAGCGCATGATTCGTCTCGGACATAAAAATAGTGAGATAAAGTATCATTTGGAATATGCGGAAAACAACAGTGAGTTTGACAACTGGAAGGACGCTACGCATGTCGTGAAGATCCGGAATGTGGCGAATCCGGGGACGGCGTTTGATCAGATCCTGGCAATCATGGGATTGATGCGCCTCCTGCCACCGGAGAAGCTCAAGGAATGCGTGCAATAAAGGGGCAGCCTGCAAGGGCTGCTTCTTTATTTTACAGAGAAATTTAGTCGACGGAAAATATTTCAAGATTTTTCAAAATATTATTGACAACTTATAGGAGATGTTTTATAATAAAAGTGCAGATGGAAGGAGGCATCCCTCGCGAAGATGTTTGCAGAAAGAGGAGAAACTTTAGTATGCAGACTAGCAAAAATAGCAGAAAAGCTTAAGGTAAGCTGAAGGTTCAGGCATGAGGCGCATCGTGGAGGAGGAAGAGCGTATTCCGAGACTATGATGAACAAGCTCACGGAGAGAATCCAAAGGGCGGCAAGCCGTTGCAGTATGGCGGCAGGAAGCGGAACGAATATTCATGAAGGGTTGAGGGGCGCTTGCGGAACTGATGTAAGGCAAGACGCAAGTGCCGAAGAATCCACGGATACGATCCGTGCGTCAAGGCGGAAGCTCATGCAGCTGCGAAGAACAATGCATGAGTTTGACGCAGAAGAAGAGCAGTTCCGATCAATTCCGAGTCCGAGTAGAAGAATCATGCGCAGGAAAAGCAGGGCACATAATGCCGATACCGCTTGACTGTTGAAAGAGAGCGCCAGAGAGTGCATCTCCATGCGGCAGGGCAAAGGCTTCATGGCTTCGGTGAAACTTGGGGAATCTGCGGGGGTCGACTTTCAAACAAAAAGGGAACTGGTGCATAAGTTAAGTTCAGCTTATGCACCAGTTCCCTTTTTGTCGTCAATCGTGCTGCGACCGTTGCTCTTGAGCCTTCGTTAAGGGGGACGGCATAGATGTGTAAAGAGGGAGGGCGGGGAATTTATCTGTGCAGGTTTAATGGCCGCTTTTCTTGAATCTCCCGCCTACGATGTCGTGGACGGCGTTGATCGTTACGAAGGCGCTTTCGTCGATGCTGAGGACGGTTTCCTTGAGTTTGTTGACTTCGAGGCGCGTGACGACGGAGTAGAGAACCTTTTTTTCCTCGCCCGTGTAGCCGCCTTCGCCGTAGAGGAGGGTGACGCCGCGTCCCAATCGCTCGGCGAGGGCAACATTGATTTTGTCCGGTTCGTTCGTGACGATCATGACGGCGTAGGATTCGTCAAGCCCTTGCACGACGACGTCGATCATCTTGGCGATGACGAAGTAGGCGACGAGCGAGTACATCGCCTTGTCCCAGCCGAAGAGAAGACCGGCGCCTGAAAGGATGAAAAGGTTGATGAACATGACGACTTCGCCGACGGAGAATACGGATTTCTTGTCGAGGATGATGGCGACGATCTCCGTGCCGTCGAGCGAGCCGCCCGAGCGAATGATGAGACCGACGCCGAGACCGACGATGATGCCGCCGAAGATGGCGGCGAGGAAAAAATCCTGCGTGACGGTCGGGAACGGTGCGAAGTAGGCCGACCATAGAGAGAGGAGGGCGATGGCGGTCAAGGTGGCGAGGGCGAAGGCTTTGCCAATCTGCTTGTAGCCGAGGTAGAGGAACGGGAGGTTGAAGAGGATGAGAAAGACGCCCAGAGGCTGCTCTGTGATGGCATGAGCCATGATGGAGAGGCCGACGACACCGCCGTCGATGATGTTGTTCGGGATGAGGAAGAGCTCAAGGCCGACGGCCGTGATGACGGCGCCGATGAAGATCGTCACATATTTTTGCATCAGGGCGAGCAGGTGCTTCTTGCGACTTTTCTTTTCTTTTTCCATAAAGCAGATCCTTTCGTACAGCCGGACGCTTCCTCAAGGAAGCGGATTCAGTCAATGACTCTTTCATTATACGGAAAAACGGGGAGTTTGTCACGGAACACTTGAATTTCAAGGCTTTCCGACAGTCGGAGTATGCTATACTCAATGTGTTGCCGCCCCCAGACATGGCAATGGAAAGGGGGTGCGTCAAGGATGTTACTCTCGTTTATGCTCTCCGTTTTGGCGGGGATAGTCTGCCACTATCTGTGCAAATGGTTTGACGGTTGAGAGCAACGGCAACAAGCCTAGGCGTTAGTCCCTGCCTGCAATATGGGAACAGAAAAGCCCCCAAGCTGCAACTTGGGGGCTTTTCGCGTGCGCCTAATGCTACTCTCGTTTGCCACCCATAGTATAGCATATTTGGTTGTTTGTATGCAAGCTAAACCCGTCGAAATCAAGGGGTAAATTTACCTGTACGGAAAAAATAGGAGACGTGCAAATTTTATTTGACAACGGGTGTTTCCTGTGATAGAATCACTTATGTTGATTGCGAGAGCGGTCGGCTTGTGACTCAGTAGCTCAGTTGGATCAGAGTATTTGACTACGAATCAAAGGGTCGGGGGTTCGAGTCCCTCCTGGGTCACCATTTTGAAGTTTTGCGCTGGCAGTAGCCGGCGCTTTTTTTGTGTGCAAGAGCGCTCGTCGTTCAAAATGCTTTATTAAGCGACTTCATTTTAGCAGCGTTTCCTTAAAATTATGAAGATGCTTCATTTTCTGCTTTAAAAATGAAGGGGATTCATGTATAATAGGCAAGGAGAGTTGGAGTGTGCAGGAGACTCCTTGAGCGAGGAGGATTTGTATGGAAGAAGATAAGATCAGCCGCCGCGAGATGAAGAAGATTCAGTCGCGCAAGGCGATTCTCGATTCGGCGGCAAGCCTGTTTCAGAGTCGCGGGCTGGAAGATGTTGCGATTGCGGATATCATGAGCGGGGCGGATCTTGGCATCGGTACGTTTTACAATTACTTTGACTCCAAGGACGATGTCTTGATGGAACTTCTGGGGCGCATCATGAAGGAACTGGGAGAAAGGGTGCGCGTCCTGTCCGAGGAGCGTAGGCCCGTGACGGAAATCCTGCGCGAGCTGCTTCTGGCCGCCGCCAGACTTCTTGGGCAGAATCGTTATGTGTTGCCGCTTTTCCTGCGTGCTGCACAGCAGGCGACCTTGCTGAAGCGCTCGGAGGCGAGCGTTTCGGCGCCGCCTTTCACGGTGCTTTTCACACGCTTGGTTGAGGAAGGCCAAGCGAATGGCGAGTTCCGCCATGACATCCCGACGGCGATCATCTCAGAACTTTTCCACTCGCTGTTTCAAGCAGCGGCGTTCAGTAAATTGGAAATTCCCTTCGAGGAGAACGTGCGCCTGAAGCTTGGATTGATTCTCGACGGCATGCGCGTGATTGAAAAGCAGGAAGAGCAAAAGGAATGAACGGGAGGATTTTTATTTCATGATCAGTGTAACGAAGCTTCTTTTTGCGCGTGAGTATTTCGGCGACTCGCTGCGCTATACGAAGAATGCGCATCGCATGAAAAACGGTGCTGCTGAAGGAATGGGACCCGTCGTCGTCTGGAATTCGACGAAGACGTGCAACCTCAAGTGCCGCCATTGCTACATGAATTCGGATGCCAAGAAGTATCAGAATGAGCTGACGACGGAGGAGGCGCGGCGCTTCATCGACGATCTCGCCGACTTTCGCGTGCCCGTGCTGCTCTTTTCGGGCGGTGAACCGCTCCTTCGTCCCGACTTCTTCGAGCTTGCGGCGCATGCGGCGGCAAAGGGCGTGCGCCCGACGCTCTCGACGAACGGCACGCTTATTGACCGCGCGACGGCGCAGCGCATTAAGGACATCGGCGTGGGCTACGTCGGCATCTCGCTTGACGGTCTCAAGGATGTGAACGACAAGTTCCGCGGCAAGGAGGGCGCCTACGAGGCTGCCATGCGCGGCATAGAGAACTGCACGGCGGTCGGGCAGCGCGTGGGGCTTCGTTTCACGATCAACCATCATAACATCATGGAACTCGACAAGATCTTCGATTTCATCGAGGAGGAGGGCATCAACCGCGTGTGCTTCTATCACCTCGTCTACTCGGGGCGCGGCAACGCGATGATGGAAGAGGATGTGACGGCACAGGAATCGCGCCGCGCCATGGATACAATCATCCGCCGCACGCAGGACTTCGAGGAGCGCGGTCTGGAAAAGGAGATCCTGACGGTTGACAACCATTGCGACGGCGTCTATATCTATCTCAAGACGCTCAGGGAGAAGGGCGAGGCGGCGGCCGAGCATGTGTGGAAGCACATTTCGATGAACGGCGGCAATCGCTCGGGCATCGCTTTCGGCGAGGTCGATCCCCTGGGCTACGTCCATCCCGATCAGTTCACGCAGCACCATACCTTCGGCAACGTGCGCGAGAGGAAGTTCGGCGAGATCTGGCAGGACACGTCGAACGCCATCATGGCGGGACTCAAGGACCGAAAGCCGCTTCTTAAGGGTCGATGTTCCTCGTGTCGCTACCTCTCGTGCTGCAATGGCAACTTCCGCACGCGCGCTGAGGCACGTACGGGCGATTTCTGGGCAAGTGATCCTTCGTGCTATCTGACGGACGAGGAGATTGGACTTGCGCGTGAGGAGGCGGCGATATGATCATCTCGTGGAACACGACGAATGCCTGCAACATGTACTGCAAGCACTGCTACCGCGATGCGGGCTGCAAGGCGGAGGAGGAGCTTTCGACGGCGGAGGCGAAGAAGCTCCTCGATGAGATCGCGCGCGCGGGCTTCAAGATCATGATCTTTTCGGGCGGCGAGCCTCTGACGCGCCCCGACATTCTGGAACTTGTAGAACACGCGACGAAGCTTGGCCTGCGTTCGGTCTTCGGCACAAACGGCACGCTGATCACGCCTGAGATGGCACGCGACTTGAAGGCGGCGGGCGCGATGGGCATGGGCATCTCGCTCGACTCGATGTCGCCCGCGAAGCACGATACGTTCCGCAGCTATCCGGGCGGCTGGGCGGGTGCTGTCGAGGGCATGAAGAATTGCCGCGCGGCGGGGCTGCCGTTTCAGATTCATACGACGGTCATGGACTGGAACGAAAAGGAGCTGGAGGCGATTACGGACTTCGCCGTGGAACTCGGCGCTGTGGCGCACCACTTTTTCTTCCTCGTGCCGACGGGACGCGCCGAGACGATCGAGGAGGAATCGCTTCGTGCCGAGGCGTATGAGAGCGTCTTGACGCGCATCATGAAAAAGTCGGAAGAAGTGGATATCGAATTGAAGCCGACGTGCGCGCCGCAGTTTTTGCGCATCGCGGGGCAGATGGGCATCAAGACGCGCTTTCGGCGAGGCTGTCTCGCAGGACTCAGTTACTGCATCATCAGCCCGCGCGGCAAGGTGCAGCCGTGCGCCTATCTCAACATGGAGCTTGGCGACGTGCGAAAGACGCCGTTCGACGAGATCTGGAAGAGCAGCGAGGTGCTGAACAAGCTGCGCACGCTCGAATATTCGGGCGGCTGCGGCACTTGCGACTACAAGCGTGCCTGCGGCGGCTGCCGTGCGCGTGCTGCCTACTACAACGATGGCGATTATATGGCGGAAGAGCCTTGGTGTCTTTACCACGGGCGCAAGGGATAGTATAATTAGATAGGCAGGGGCGACGGTGCGCCGGAAAGCGTGCCGCCGCCCTTTTGCGTGAGGCGGCGCGGGATGCTCAAACGGCGGATGTTAGTGCGTGCAGCCTGCAGCGATGGGGGTTGAAGAAAGGCGGCTTTTATGATCAAGCTGGTATTTTGCGATATGGACGGCACGCTTCTCGATGCGCAGGGAAATCTGCCTGAAGGACTCGGCGCTATCCTCACCGAACTCAAGGCGCACGGCGTGATCTTTGCGCCTGCGAGCGGCAGGCAGTATGCGGCGCTTCTGCGTCACTTCCGACCGTGGGCGGATGATCTCATCTTTTGCGCGGAAAACGGCGCTTACGTCGTGCGGCGCGGCGAGGAGCTTTTCTCTACGACGATCGCGCCCTACCTGTGCAGGGAAATCGTGCGCCGCGCTGCCGCCGTCAAGGGCGCCTATACCGTCTGGTGCGGCAAGGAGTACGCCTATGTGACGGAACGCAACGAGGATTTTTTCGCCGAGATGGAAAAATATTATACGGAATACAAGATGGTCGAAGATTTTTCTGACGTGCATGATGCGGCGATCAAGTTTTCTATATGCGATCCCGTGGAGGCGGATGCTGAGCGCACGATCTATCCTTCGCTGCAGGACTTGTCCGAGGAGCTGAAGGTCGTCGTCTCCTCGAACTATTGGGTGGACATCATGCAAAAAGATGTGAACAAGGGCGCCGCCGTGCGCCGCGTGCAGCAGCTTCTGGGCATTCGCCCCGAAGAGTGCCTTGCCTTCGGCGACTATCTGAACGACGTCGAGATGCTCGGCGCGGTAGGCGAGAGCTACGCGATGGAGAATGCGCACCCGAAGGCGAAGGCGGCGGCGAAGCATATCGCGCCGCCCAACACGCAGCACGGCGTGCTGCGCATCCTGCGCCGGCTGCTCGATGAAGGAAAGATGTAGGGAGGAAGATCATGAAGCTCGACTATCATATGCATTTGGAATACGGCTCTTACGATGAAGCGTGGGTGGAAGGATTCTTTCGGGCGGCGGCGGCGCGCGGCGTGGCAGAGATCGGCTTTTCCGAGCACAGCCACACGTTTCCGGAGTTTGAATCGCTCTATTACGATGATCTCATCTTGGATGACTCCTTCGTCGGCAGTTTTCAGCAGAAGTGGTTGAAGAAGAACAAGTTCAAGTATACGCTCGAAGAATACTTCGCCTTCATGGCAAAACTCAAGGAAAAGCACGCGGTCAAGACGGGCATCGAGGTCTGCAACTTCCAAGATCAGACGGCTGTTGCCAAAATCCTCGGCAGCTGCGATTTTGACTATGTGATCGGCTCCGTTCACTTCATTCGCGGCTGGGCCTACGACTCGTCCGAGATCAAGGCGGAGTGGGATCGCATCGCGCTCTTTGACATCTACGAATGGTACACGCAGGAGATCGAGAAGCTCTGCGCCTCGAAGCTCTACGATGTGCTCGGGCATCCGTTCAACATTCGCCTCTTCCGCTACTTTCCCGACTTCGATGTCACGCCTTTCTTGGAACGCGCCGTGTGCGCGATGGAAAAGGCGCAGATGGCGGTCGACATCAACACGGGTACGCTCTACCGCTACCCGATTGCGGAGATTTCGCCTTACGAGGATTTCATGCGCCTCGCGGCGGCGCACAAACTGCCTGTCATCACGACCTCGGATGCGCACAAGCCCGAAGATGCGGGCGCGTACAATGACGAGGCCGTCGCCTACGCACGGCGCTTCGGCTACGAGACGACACTGCGCTTCACGAAGAGGGAGCGCGAGGTCGTGCCGCTCGGCTGATCGTTGCAGCCGCTCCTTTCACCTCTTGCCAGACATGCGGATTTTTCGTACAATATGGGGGAGAGATTTGTACGTTTGTTAAAGAGAAAAGGGGGAGTCGCCTTGAAAAACGCATGGGAGAAGTTCTGTTGCGCGGTTGTTGCCGTGCTTCTTTTTGCCGTCGTGCCGTGCTGCGCTCTTGCTGCGCCCGATGCGTCGGAAGAATGGTATTGGTTGGCATCGGATGCGAAGTACAGCAAGTATTTTGCGCCGAACGAAGTCACGGTCGTCAAGAGTCTCAATGTCGCAGGCCTGGAGCGTGCGATGCCGACGGTCATCCACGGCTGGATAAAGACGAGCTTCAGCTATGAAGGCGCAAAGGAGACGATTGCGAACTACGGCATCAAGGATATTCTGCCCGATCCGGCTGCGCTTGCCTACAGCCTCGCACTCGTCGAGGTCAGTCCGCAGAATCGCACTTTCCGCTATCTGGAAGAGGACTTTTACGATGCGCAGGGAAACATCCTTTGGTCGAAGCGCACGCCTGGCTCGGAAAAGGAAATGAACTCGCAGCAGTATGATGAAACCTTTTATGCGGCAATCGTCGACAGCGTTTTCGGCATGGGCGAACTGGAGCGTCTGACGAGTTCGGATCGCTGGTATGAGCTTTGGAAAGAAAAGCGGTTGGACGGAGGCGAGGAGAGCGCCATGGCGGACACCTCGACGATGCGGCTCAAAGGGGAACTGCTCTTTTATTGGGAGTGGGTCACGAAAAAGGACGCCAAGGGAAATACGTTGGAGGTGCAGTTCCTCAAGCGCGCCTTGAACGTGCCGATGGGCACGGTAAGCACGAAGGATGGCAAGACTTGGACGCCGCAAGCGGGTTGGCAGGATTTGGAGGAGACGGATCTGACGTTTCACGGCATCCAGCAGGGCAGCAGGGAATATACGGGACTCCTGCGCCTGCGTACCTATACGGCGAAAAACCTCGCGTGGCTCTATCGCGCGAGCTTGGAGCCGAACGCCGAGCGGCGTCTCCAACGCGATGAGGAGTGAGGTGCGGGCATCGCGCCGGGCATCTTTGTCATGGGGAGTGGCTCGCCCCGTAGGAAAGTCAACGAGCCGATGGACAAGGAAAGGAATTTTTGATGCAGAACAAATACATCCGCAATTTCTCGATTATCGCGCACATCGACCATGGCAAGTCGACGCTTGCCGACCGCCTCATTGAAAGCACGGGCACTTTGACTGAGCGCGAGATGGAGGCGCAGGTGCTCGACAACATGGAGCTTGAGCGCGAGCGCGGCATTACGATCAAGGCGCAGACCGTGCGACTGCACTATCGCGGCAAGGACGGCGAGGTCTATGAACTCAATCTCATCGACACGCCGGGTCACGTCGATTTCACATACGAGGTGTCGAGAAGCCTTGCAGCCTGCGAGGGAGCGCTTCTCGTCGTCGATGCGGCGCAGGGCGTCGAAGCGCAGACGCTCGCGAACGTCTACATGGCGCTGGAGCACGATCTCGAAATTATCCCTGTCATCAACAAGATCGATTTGCCGAGCGCCGATCCCGAGCGCGTCAAAGAGGAGATCGAGGAGGCGATCGGCCTCGATGCGTCCGAGGCGATCCTGACTTCGGCGAAGACGGGCGTAGGCATCGAGGAGATCTTGGCCGCCATCGTCGAGCGAATCCCGCCGCCGAAGGGCGAGGACAATGCGCCGCTTCGCGCTTTGATCTTCGACTCGTACTTTGACTCGTACAAGGGCGCGATCGCGCATGTGCGCCTGATGGAAGGCCATATCAAGAAGGGCATGGAGCTGAAGATGATGGCGACGGGCAAGACTTTCGAGGTGACCGACGTCGGCTGTTTCCGTCCCGCGCCTGCAGAACTCGGCGAGCTTACGGCGGGAGAAGTCGGCTTCGTCGCGGGAAGTTTGAAGAACGTGCGCGACGTGCTTGTCGGCGATACCGTGACGAGCGCGAAAAATCCTGCGCCTGAACCGCTGCCCGGATATCGCGGCGTGACGCCGATGGTCTACTGCGGACTTTATCCTGTGGACAGCGCCGACTACGACAATTTGAAGGATGCGCTCGAAAAGCTGCAGCTCAATGATGCGGCGCTGATCTTCGAGCCGGAGACATCGATCGCGCTTGGCTTCGGCTATCGCTGCGGTTTCTTGGGTCTTCTGCACATGGACGTCATCCAGGAGCGGCTGGAGCGCGAATACGGCATGAAGCTCATCACGACGGCGCCCTCCGTCATCTACCACGTCCACAAGACGAACGGGACGATGCTCAAGGTCGACAATCCGTCGAAGCTTCCGCCGCCGACGGAGATCGACTTCATCGAGGAGCCATTCGTCAAGGCGACGGTCATCGTGCCGAAAGATTATGTCGGCCCCGTCATGGAAGTCTCGCAGGAAAAGCGCGGCACGTTCGAGAGCATGGACTACCTCGATACGAACCGCGTCATGATCATCTACCACATTCCTTTGAGCGAGATCATCTACGACTACTTCGATCGATTGAAATCGACGACGCGCGGCTATGCCTCGCTCGACTACGAGCTTGCCGACTATCGCCAGTCGCGCCTCGTGAAGCTTGACATTCTCTTGAACGGCGATCCCGTCGATGCATTGTCGACCATCGTCCATGCCGACCGCGCCGCGACGCGCGGCCGCCAGCTCGCGCAGAAGCTCAAGGAGATCATTCCGCAGCAGATGTTCGAGATTCCGATCCAGGCGGCTGTCGGCAATAAGATCATCGCGCGAGAGAACGTGCGTGCCATGCGAAAAGACGTGCTCGCCAAGTGCTACGGCGGTGACATATCGAGAAAGCGCAAGCTTCTCGAAAAGCAGAAGGAAGGAAAGAAGCGCATGAAGGCGGTCGGCAGCGTCGAAGTGCCGCAGGAAGCCTTCATGGCGATATTGAAGATCGACTGATTCCCGCGCGGTTCTGCGCTTCCTTTTATTGTGGGAATTGCCGAGCGAAGGGGAAAGCGAGAATTTGAAAGGAAAAGAGGCGGCAGAATGGGCGATTTCGGCGTGTATGTCCATATTCCCTTCTGCCGCCGCAAGTGCTTTTATTGCGACTTCCCTTCTTATGCAGGAGAAGAGCGATGGATGAGCCGCTACCGAGAAGCCCTGTGTCGCGAGATTGCGGCGCAGGGCTGTCGCTGTCTGCAGGAAGGGGCAGTGCGCACCGTCTACATCGGCGGCGGCACGCCGACGGCGCTTGCGGCAGACGACCTTCTCGCTGTCATCTGCTCCGTGCGCGAGAGTTTTCATCTGACGGGCGCGGAGGAGTTCACGGTCGAGGCGAATCCCGGCACGGTCGACGCAAAGCTTCTCGAGCGATTGCGCGAAGCAGGCGTCAACCGTCTGAGCTTCGGCGTGCAGTCGTTTTCTGATGCGCTGCTCGCTGTTATCGGGCGCATTCATACGGCGCGGGAAGCGGAAGATGCCGTGCGCATGGCGAAAGAAGCGGGATTTCGCGTGAGCCTTGACCTCATGTACGGACTGCCCGGGCAGACGCTTTCTGATCTCAAGGACAGTGTGGCGCGAGCCGCTGCGCTCGACATCGGTCACATCTCCGTCTATGGACTTGCCGTTGAGGACGGCACGTCGTTCGCCCGCATGGAAGAGGCGGGGCGGCTTCATCTGCCGACGGATGACGAGTGCGGCGATATGTACGACTATATCACGGCAGAATTGCCATGCTTGGGTTACCGCCGCTACGAAATCTCGAACTATGCGAGGGCGGGCGAAGAGAGCCGCCACAACCTCGCCTATTGGCAGGACGTGTCCTACATCGGTCTCGGCGCAGCGGCGCATTCGTATTGGCACGGACGGCGCACGGAGAACGAGCAGGATCTTTGCCGCTACATCGCCTGCATCGAAGGAGGCCTGTCGCCTGCAAGGGAAGAGGAGCCTTGCTCGCGCGAAAGCCATATCGAAGAATTCGCCTTCCTCGCGCTTCGCACGGTGGACGGCATTGACAAGAAGCGCTTTCGAGAAACCTTCGCTTCGGAAGTGCAGGATATCTACGGCGAAGTGATCGCGCGCTTGCAGGCGGCGGGCCTTGTTGAAGAAACGGTGAAAAGCATACGTCTGACGGCGCAGGGCATGAAGTTTGGCAATCGCGTCTTTGAAGCATTCTTGTTGGAGAGAGATGAAGCGTAGCTGCCGCAAGCGGCTTTGCTGGCAAACTTTAAGCTTTCCTCTTATATGTACGATAAATAAGAGGAGAAAGGAGCGATTTCGATGGATATGAGCATAGCGGCGATGTCGGTCGATCTAAGCCAGGCACGCTTCTCGCAGCAGTTCGGCATCTCCGTCATGAAAATGGCGATGGATACGACGGAAGAAGCTGTGGGCGAGATGTTGGAAAGCCTCGACCCTGCGGTCGGCAACAATATTGATATCGCGGTATGAAAAAGAGGGCTGTCGCACAAAATGTGCGGCAGCCCCTTTTTGCTTGACTCGATCGGTTGACAGCGCAAACTTCTGCAAGAGAAAGAAGCGTAAATTACACGCACAAACGTCCACTTTGTGGATATTGTGCGACGCCCTTACCAAAAACCGAACAATCAGTCAGCGCCCTTTGGGCTTGACTTCTTGGACTTTCATAGTAAACTTTCAGGACATATGTTCAGCCGTCGCGCGAAACGGCATGATTGTTTTTGCGTCCGTTTCCTGCAATGGGACCATCAGAGAGGCACGCTGTACATATGTCCTCACGCCTTACAGAAACCTAGCCAATCGGTCTGCGCCTTCGGCTTGACCTCTTGGGGTTTCATGGTAAAACTTTTTTGCGAAAGGCAAAAAAGATGTTGACTTTTTGACTTTTATCGTGTATATTTTAGTCATGGGTTAGCACTCAAGACGATTGAGTGCTAACAGCATGAATTATACGCACAAACGTCCACTTTGTGGACATTGTGCGCCGCTCTTAATGAAAGTTACCCAATCGGCCTGCGCCCTTCGGGCTTGGCTTCTTGGACTTTCATAGTAGACCTTATCAGAGGGGGTGTGAAGATGCTTGATGAAAGGAAGCAGCGCATCCTGCAGGCGGTAGTCGATGACTACATCTCGTCGGCGGAGCCTGTCGGCTCGCGCACTGTGGCGCGGCGTCATGATTTCGGCGTTAGTCCGGCAACGATCCGCAACGAGATGGCGGATCTCGAGGATATGGGCTACTTGGAGCATTTGCACACGTCCTCGGGGCGCATCCCTTCGTCGAAAGGGTATCGCCTCTATGTGGACGATCTGCTCTCGCCCGCACCGATTGACGAGCGCGAGAGGGCGTTGATTGACCACTGGTATCGAAAGCGCGTCAAGCGCGTCGAGAGCGTCTTTCAAGAGACGGCGAAGATCATTTCGCGCGTGACGAAGAATCTCGCGCTCGTCCTTGCGCCGCAGCTGGATGAAGCGGCTTTTCGCACGCTGCAGTTCGTGCCGCTGGGCGAAGATCGCGTCATCGCCGTCTTGATGACGGACGCGGGCTTCGTGGAGAACCGCGTCGTCAAGATGCCGAAAGGCGCGAGTTTCGAGGATTTCCAACGCATGGCGGAGGTCATCAACCGATGTCTTTCGGGCGAGAAGCTTTCCTCCATCGGCACGGCCGCTTTGAAGCGCATACGCGCCGAGGTCATGGACGAGTCGCTTTATCAGGCGGCAATGGAACTGATTTACGAAGCGCTCGACGAGGAGCGCAAGGAGCAGCGGCTCTATCTGGGCGGCACGACAGAGATGCTTGCGCAGCCGGAGTTTCGCGATGTGACGCGCGTGCGTGCGCTCCTCTCACTGCTCGAAGAAGAGAACTTCGTCAAAGACGTTCTGCAGAAGAAATCGCAGGAGGGGCTCGTCGTCACGATCGGCCGTGAGAACGAGTACAGCGGCATCGAGGATTGCAGCATCATTCGCGCGACGTACCACTTGGATGGCGAGTGCTTGGGCACGATCGCCGTCTTAGGGCCGACGCGCATGGAGTACGGCAAGGCGATGGCGCTCTTAGGTTATCTGAACCGCCATATCGCTGCGCTCGTGCAGCCTTTCCGCTGGTAGCGGCATAGCATGAAATACGAGGTGAAGGGAATGCCATCATTCATGAAGGATGAGTTGAAGAAGAAGGACGAGGAAAAGCTCGAGGAGATGAAGCGCGAGATCGACGAGGCGGAGGCCGCAGACACTGCGGACGTCGCAGAAGAAGCGACGGGAGATGTCCGCGAGGAGACTGCCGAAGGAAACCGTGAAGGTACCGAGGAGGCAGAAAATGGCGCGGACGATCCTGTGAAGCGTGCAGAAAAGCTTGAAGCCGATCTGGCAGAAAAGGACGCACAGATGCTGCGACTGCGCGCGGACTTCGACAACTTCCGCCGTCGTTCTGTGAAGGAGCGCGAAGAGCTTGCCGCCGTCGTCACCCAGGGCATCATCACGGATATGCTGCCGCTCCTCGACAACTTCGAGCGTGCACTTTCCGCCGAAGGTTCTGACCTCGACAGCTTCCGCGCAGGCGTTTCCATGATCTACAAGCAGATGCAGGAAGCGCTCGCGAAGAACGGCTTGGAAGTCATTGATACGAAGGACAAGAAGTTCGACCCGAACTTCCATCAGGCGGTCATGCGCGTGCAGGATCCCGAGAAGGAGGACGATACGATCGAGCAGGAACTGCAGAAAGGCTACATGGTAAAGGGGCGCGTCATACGCCCAAGCATGGTGCAGGTCGTTTCAAATTAAGTCAAATAGAGGAAACTCTTTTTATAGATATAAACATTTAGGAGGAATTCATCATGGCAAAAGCAATTGGCATCGATTTAGGTACCACGAACTCCGTCGTCTCCGTCATGGAGGGCGGCAAGCCCGTTGTCATCACGAACCCGGAGGGCAGCCGCCTGACGCCGTCCGTCGTTGGCTTCACGAAGACGGGTGAACGTCTCATCGGTCAGCTCGCCAAGCGCCAGGCTGTATCGAACCCCGACCGCACGATCGCGTCGATCAAGCGGCACATGGGCGAGAAGGACTACAAGGTTTCCATCGACGGCAAGGACTACACGCCGCCTGAGATTTCGGCAATGATCCTGCAGAAACTCAAGACGGATGCAGAAGCCTACCTCGGCGAGACGGTGACGCAGGCGGTCATCACGGTGCCGGCGTACTTCAACGACAGCCAGCGCCAGGCGACGAAGGACGCGGGCAAGATCGCGGGTCTTGACGTCCTGCGCATCGTCAACGAGCCGACGGCGGCTTCGCTGGCCTATGGTGTCGACAAGGGCGGCGAGCATACGGTTCTCGTCTTTGACTTGGGCGGCGGCACGTTCGATGTCTCGATCCTCGAACTCAGCGAGGGTATGGTCGAGGTCAAGGCGACGAGCGGTGACACGCACTTGGGCGGCGACGACTTCGACCACGCCGTCATGAACTGGATGGTCGAGGAGTTCAAGAAGGAGAATGGCATCGACCTCTCCGCCGACAAGATGAGCGCACAGCGCCTGTTGGAAGCGGCGGAAAAGGCGAAGATCGAGCTTTCGAGCATGATGGAGACGCCGATCAATCTGCCGTTCATCACGGCGGACGCCACGGGTCCGAAGCATCTCGACCTAAAGCTCACGCGTGCCAAGTTTGACGAGCTTACGCATGATCTCGTCGAGCGCACGATGGGGCCGACGCGTCAGGCGATGTCGGATGCGGGTCTTTCGCCTTCGGATATCGACAAGGTGCTTCTCGTCGGCGGTTCGTCGCGCATCCCTGCCGTGCAGGAAGCCATCAAGGGCTACTTCGGCAAGGAGCCGGATCGCAGCGTGAACCCGGACGAGTGCGTTTCCATCGGTGCGGCGATTCAGGCCGGCATCATCGTCGGCGAGGTCAAGGACATGCTGCTCCTCGACGTCACACCGCTTTCCCTTGGCATCGAGACCTTGGGCGGCGTTTCGACGAAGCTCATCGAGCGCAACACGACGATTCCTGTCCGGAAGAGCCAGGTCTTCTCGACGGCAGCGGACAATCAGCCGTCGGTTGACATCCACGTCCTGCAGGGCGAGCGTGAGATGGCAGCGGGCAACAAGACGCTCGGACGCTTCGAGCTTTCCGATATCCCGCCGGCACCGCGCGGCGTTCCCCGCATCGAGGTTGCCTTCGACATCGACGCAAACGGCATCGTGCATGTCTCCGCGAAGGATCTCGGCACGGGCAAGGAGCAGAAGATCACGATTCAGTCCGACAGCGGCATGAGCAAGGATGACATCGACCGCATGGTCAAGGAAGCTCAGGCGCATGAGGCCGAGGACAAGAAGCAGAAGGAGACCGTGGAGGTCAGAAACCGTGCCGATTCGGCTGTCTATCAGGCGGAGAAGGCGATTAAGGATCTCGGCGACAAGGTCGACAAGGCGAAGGCGGACGAAGTACAGGCGGCGGCCGATAAGGTCAAGGAAGCGCTGAAGGGCACGGACACGGACGCCATCAAGAAGGCGACGGAAGAGCTGGAAAAGCCGCTCTATGAGATGAGCGCGGCGGCGTACCAGCAGGCGGGCGGTCCTGAGGCTGCAGCAGCCGCGGGCGCAGCTCCCGGTGCGGGTGCTGCGGATGCAGGTGCGAAGAGCGAGGACGACAATGTCGTCGACGCCGAGTACACGGAAGTCAAGGACGACAAGAAATAAGCGTAAGAAGTGACGGAGAGTGTGGAGCGTGGAGTTCATGCTCCGCACTCTTTTGACGATAAAGGACAGGCGCACTGAGCGCTGTGAGGTGTTTATTGTGAGCGAGAAACGCGATTACTATGAGGTGCTCGGCCTCTCCAAAGGCGCTTCGGATGCGGACATCAAGAAGGCGTTCAAGAAGATGGCGCGCAAGTACCATCCCGATTTGAACCGCGACAACCCGAAGGAAGCTGCCGAGAAGTTCAAGGAGGTCAACGAGGCCTATCAAGTCCTCTCCGATCCGCAGAAGAAATCGACGTACGATCAATTCGGCCACGCGGCGTTTGACGGTGCGGGCGGCGGTGCAGGGGGCGCAGGGGGCTTCGGCGGTTTCGGCGGCGGCTTCGGTGGCTTTGGCGGCGGCATGGGCGGTTTCGGCATGGACGACATCATGGACGCCTTCTTCGGCGGCGGCGGTCGTCGTCGCGGGCCGAAAGGCCCTGAGCCGGGCAATGATCTGCGCTATGACTTGGAGATTACTTTTGAGGAAGCGGCGTTCGGCAAGGAGGTCGAGCTGACGGTTCCACGCACGGAAAACTGTGATGTGTGTCACGGCACGGGCGCGGCCGAGGGAACGAAGCCCGAGACGTGTCCCGACTGCCACGGCACGGGGCAGGTGCAGAAGGCGCAGCGCACGCCGCTCGGCAACTTCATGACCTCGCGTCCGTGCAGCCGCTGCGGCGGCACGGGGCAGGTCGTCAAGAATCCGTGCAAGAAGTGCGGCGGCACGGGTCACACGCGCGTCAACCGCAAGATCGAGGTCAAGATCCCTGCGGGCATCGACGAGGGGCAGCGCGTGCGCATCTCGGGCGGCGGCGAAGCGGGGCAGCGCGGCGGTCCGAACGGCGATCTCTACGTCTATATCTATGTGAAGCATCACAAGCTGTTCAAGAGGAGCGGCGCGGACGTCATCAGCGAGGTGCCGATCTCCTTTGTGCAGGCGGCGCTCGGCGACACGATCGAGGTGCCGACCATCGACGGCAAGGCGGAGCTGAAGATTCCCGCGGGCATCCAATCGGGCACGGTTCTCCGCATGCGCGGCAAGGGCATCCCGCATCTAAGGGGCACGGGGCGCGGCGATCAGCATGTGCGCGTCAAGGTCTTGACGCCACAGAAGCTTACGAGCAAGCAGAAGGATGCACTGAAGGCATTCGGCGACCTCTGCGGCGAAAGCGTCAATCCCGAGCAGAAGACGTTCAAGGATACGCTGAAGAGTTTCTTCAAATGAATATTCGGCGCGAAGTGATTGTGCGCGAAAAGGCATGGGAAAGGGGAGCTGCTCCGGCAGCTCCCCTTTGTGCTTGCAATATTGGCTTCTTGTTTAAATGTTATATGCACGTTGCCTTTGCTTTTGCGATGCGGCCGCTATTTCTTTCGCGCGACCGGATCGCTCAATCCCTCGATTGCGCCGCCTGCAATCGCCCATAGGTAGAGGCTGGCGGTACTTGCGTAGGGAGAGTAGCGCTTCTTGTAGCGCTCGAATCTCTTGTGGTCGATTTCCTTGTGTCGGTAGAGCATCCGAAGGCCGCGTTGTATGCCGAGGTCGCCGAAGCTCAGGACGTCAGGACGTCGGAGCGTGAAGATCAGCAGCATTTCCGCTGTCCAGGCGCCGACGCCTTTGAGTGAGGAGAGGGCGCAGATGACCTCGTCATCGCTCATCGCATACAAGGCGGCGATATTGAAATCACGGTTCGCAACCTTCTCGGCAAAGTCCATGATGTAGTCGACCTTGCGAAAACTCGTGCCGACGGCCTGCAGTTCCTCGCGTCCAAGGGAAAGCAGATGCGCCGCATCCACCGTGCAGACCTTCTTACAGAGCCTTGCCCAGACGGCTTCCTGCGCCTTCGTCGAGATCTGCTGCCCGATGATGTGATGCACGACGGCGGAAAACACGTCGTCATGCACGGGACGCTCCAGCACACCGAGGCTCTCGATGACGGCGGCGAGTTTCTTGTCCTTGGACTTCAAATAGGCGATTTCCTTTTCGCCGCAGGGAACATACATCATGTGCGTCCTTTCTACAGTACGGCGATGATCAAACTGCCGAGAGCGATGAGAAAGATGCCGATGCCGTGCGTGAGGCTGACTTCTTCCTCAAAAATGAGGATGGCAAGGAGGACGGCGAAGACGACGCTGAGCTTGTCTATGGGAGCGACGCGCGAAACGTCGCCAGTCTTCAGTGCCATGAAATAGAAGAGCCACGATGTCGCTCCGGCAATGCCGCTCAAAGCGACGCATGCCAAGGCTCTGCGGTCGGCAAACACTTCGGGCAGATGCGAGGCATGTCCCTGCACGACCATGACCGCGACGAGGAAGATCGCCATGATGACGCCGCGCACGGCAGTGGCGGCGCTGCTGTCCAGCCCTTCAAGGCCCATCTTGCCGAAGATGGAGACGAAGGCGGCGGAAAGTGCGGAGAGGAGTGCATAGAGAAGCCAAGAGGACATGAGTGAAACCTTTCTTTCCTTGTGGACGATACGAAAATACTGTATAATAGCGGCAGAGAACCACCAAAGGCTAAGCGGCTGCTTCTTCCACTTCCATTCTGAAAAGAAGGGAGGTGGCGCGTATGACTTCTTTCGAGTTGATCGTGATTTTGATCTTCGCGACAGGGTACATTATCGTGATAAAAAAGAAATAACCGCCCCCTCGCCAAAGGATAGCGGTTAGTTCTTAACCCATTTCTTTCGGAAGAGGTAGCCGTTTACGGTGGTTCTCTTCTTGTCTATATCATAGCAGATTCACGACACGCTTGCAAGTTTTTTGGTGTTTGGCGTACTACGGCTGATGGTACAACCACAATGGACATATATTGTCACGATAGCAACGAATTTGACGCATCAGACAGGAAGAAAATCGAAGAAGGATTGCGGGGCTTAGGTCTTGGAAACGAATAAGCGGGTATTTTAGGTATAAACTACACGCACAAACGTCCACTTTGTGGACATTGTGCGCCGCCCTTACAGAAACCTAACCAATCGGTCTGCACCCTCTGGGCTTGACCTCTCGGGGTTTCATGGTAAAAAAATGGAGCTATCCAAATAGCAGTTGGATAACCCCTGAAGCCTTGAAAATACTAAGCTGGTCGGAGCGACGGGATTTGAACCCACGACCTCTTCCACCCCAAGGAAGCGCTCTACCAAGCTGAGCCACGCCCCGACTGCTTTAGTATAGCAGACTTCTCCCGAAAAAGCTAGGGGAAATTTTCTTTTTTTAGAAAAACTTTGCGGCAGCAGGATTTTCGGATGGGGGAGTGCTCGGCTGATCCATGATGGAAAGTGTTTGAGATCGTACAAGTACAAAGGCATAGGAAGAAAGATTCTCATACAAGAGAATGAAGGACTTTTTTCGTTTCGGTAACAAGTGTTACCGAAGGGGGATGATCTCTTTGCTATGATAAGGCTGTCAGGAGGAACTGCCTCGTGCGGGTTCTCGTTACATCGCAAAGAGAGAGGATGGTATATATGGAGAACAAGATGTTTTGCTTTCAGTGTCAGGAGACGGCGGGCTGCAAAGGCTGTACGCAGGTGGGCGTTTGCGGCAAGAAGCCGGAGGTCGCAGGACTTCAAGACCTTTTGGTTTATGTGACGAAAGGGATTTCTGCTGTTTCGACGGCGCTGCGCGAGGCGGGAAAGACGGTTTCCCAAGCGGTCAATGATCGCGTCACGCTGAATCTCTTCATCACGATTACGAATGCGAACTTCGACGATGCAGCGATTGCCGATGCGATCGAAGAGACGCTCGGCATGAAGGAAGAGCTGCTGAAGGAGCTTGCCGACACGTCGAAGCTTCCGGCGGCGGCTCTTTGGAACGGTGCGAGGAGCGAATTCCAGGAAAAGGCGGCCTCGGCAGACGTCGGTGTTCTCGCGACGGAGAACGAGGACGTTCGCAGCCTCAGGGAGCTTGCGACGTACGGTCTCAAGGGCATGGCGGCGTACAATCATCATGCGAATGTCGTAGACTACCGTGATGAGGCGATCGACGCCTTCATGCAGAAGGCGCTGGCGAAGCTCTTAGACGACAGCCTCTCGGGCGACGATCTCACGGCTCTCGTGCTGGAGACGGGCAAGTACGGCGTCGATGTCATGGCGCTCTTGGACAAGGCGAACACGGAGACTTACGGCAATCCGGAAATCACGAAGGTTGATCTCGGAGTGCGCAAGAACCCGGGCATCTTGATTTCGGGTCACGATCTTAAGGATCTGAAGGAACTGCTTGATCAGACAGAGGGTACGGGCGTTGACGTCTACACGCACGGCGAGATGCTGCCCGCGCACTACTATCCGGCCTTCAAGAAGTACGCACACTTTGCGGGCAACTACGGCAATGCTTGGTGGCAGCAGAAGGAAGAGTTCGAGTCTTTCAACGGCCCGATTCTCATGACGACGAACTGCATCGTGCCGCCGAAGGCGAGCTATCAGGATCGCATCTTTACGACGGCTGCCGTCGGCTTTCCCGGCTGTCCGCACATCGAAGAGAAGAACGGCAAGAAGGACTTCTCCGCTGTCATCGAGTTGGCGAAGAAGTGTGCGCCTCCGAAGGAGTTGGAGCAGGGCGAGATCGTCGGCGGCTTTGCGCATGAGCAGGTCTTTGCGCTTGCCGACAAGGTGGTTGACGCCGTGAAGTCGGGCGCAATCAAGAAGTTTGTCGTCATGGCCGGCTGCGACGGTCGTCATAAGACACGCAGCTATTACCGCGATTTCGCCGAGGCTCTGCCGAAGGACACGGTCATTCTGACGGCGGGCTGCGCGAAGTACAAGTACATCAAGCTCAATCTCGGCGATATCGGCGGCATTCCGCGCGTGCTCGATGCGGGGCAGTGCAACGATTCGTACTCGCTGGCGCTCATCGCGCTGAAGCTTAAGGAAGTCTTCGGCCTCGCCGATGTGAACGAACTGCCGGTTGTCTACAACATCGCATGGTATGAGCAGAAGGCGGTCATCGTCCTCCTCGCGCTCCTGCACCTCGGCGTGAAGAACATCCATCTCGGACCGACGCTTCCGGCGTTCCTCTCGCCGAACGTCGCGAACGTGCTCGTCGAGACCTTCGGCATCGGCGGCATCACGGACGTCGAGAGCGACATCAAGAGCATGATCGGCTGAGCATCGTGTGTGCTGAAGCCGCATAGCGAAAAAGGGTTCCCTTTGCGAAAAGTAAGGGGAGCCCTTTTCTTATAAAAATTTCGGAGAGGGATGTAGAAATTTTATTTCAGGGACAAATCATGTCCCTAGATAGAACAAGGGCGGCGCATAAGTCGGGATGGACTTATGCGCTGCCCTGTTCATGTAAGGGACGGTCTATCGTGTCATTCTGTCAGCTTCGATGCCGCTTCTTCGATGTAGGGCATCTTCTTGTCAACCTTCAGGATATGCTGTACGAGCCAGTTGAGAAGGAATTTGATGAGTTTGTCGAGCGCGTCTTCCTGATCGCGGTCGATTTCGTCGAAGTCGATGTTGTTGAGCTTCTCGACGAAGGCTGTGTGTGCGGCGACCTGCTCGGCAAGGCCGTCATAGTTGATGCTCTTCATGTAGCGCTCCTCATCGGCGAAGTGCTTGATCGTGTAGTCGCGCAGTTCTTCGATGATCTCGATGATGTCGTCGAATTTATCGACGCGGAACTCGTCATGCACGAGTTCGTATGTTTGGCGCACCAAGTCGAAGAGTGTTTCGTGCTCCTTGTCGACGAGCGGTATCTGCGTGCGGAATTCGTCGGTGAAGGCGAAGGGATCGGCGGGCTCCTTCTTTGCCTTGATGACTGTCGTCGTCGGCTTTGCTGCCTTGGGCGCGACTGCCTTTGCCGCAGGTTTGACGGCAGAAGTGGGTGCGGAGGCTGCTTCCTCCGTGGGCTTCTTTGCGGAGGCTTTCGTCACTTTTTTTGCGGGTTCGGCTGCTTTCGCGGCAGGCGCATCGCCCTTGCTGCCTTCATTAGCAGGTGCAGCGGCATTGGTCGGCTTCGTGGCAGTGCGCTTCTTCGTCGTCTTTTTGGCGGGAGCGGCGGGCGCTTCTGGCAGCTGGGCTGCCGGCGCTTTTGCCTCGATGGTCGTTTTCGCCTTCTTTTCGACGGAGGACGCGTGCTCTTCCTTGATTTCCTTACTTGTATGTGCCGCTTCTCGTGCCTTGGCGGCTTCTTCGGCGTGCGCCGTTTCTGCTGCCCGCGCTTCCTTTGCCGCCCGTGCCTTCGCCTCGACGGCGGCGGCCTTTGCCTTCTTCAGTGCGCTGCCGATCAGCATGTCGCTCGATAAAATGTGCTGCAGAAACCATTCGTTGAGGAAGTGCAGGAGACTCGTAAGCTCCTCGTGGTCGTTCTGGAAGTTCATCGAGGATTTGTGCTGGTCGATGACTTCGCGAAAATGTGCGTGCGCCTCCTTCTGATCTGCAAGCTCGTCATCGCGCGACATGGCCATGATTTCTTCTTCGTAGACGTGCTGTTTGACGATATGATCGTGCATCGTCGCCAGGAGTTGACCGCTCAAGCGGTGGTACTCGTCCTCATGACCGGCGGCGAGCGCTACGCGCGCTTCTTCCATGTCTTCCAAGAGGCGGCGGTGTCCGTTGTCGATAAAGGGGATTCCTGTTTCAAAATTTTCCAAGAAGCGGTACATAAGGCTCACTCCATTTTTGCATAGTAATTCTCTTCTAAAGTATATCGTAGGTTAGGAGGTTTGTCTTAAGCTCGTCTTTTGACCCATAGCTATATCTGCTATAATGGAAAGAAATGAGGTGTGGAGGATGGAAATGGAACAGGAATCACTTTTTCGGCGAGAGATCGATTTGCCGCTGGCGGCGCGGATGCGCCCCAAAAGTCTCGCGGATTATGTGGGGCAGCAGCACCTCGTGGGCAAGGGAAAGATGCTCAGGAAGCTCATCGCCGAGGACAAGATCTTCTCGATGATCTTCTGGGGGCCGCCGGGCGTCGGCAAGACGACGCTCGCACGCATCATCGCGCGGGAGACGAAGGCTCGTTTCATCGACTTTTCCGCCGTGACGAGCGGCATCAAGGAGATCCGCACGGTCATGCAGGAGGCGGAGAAGAACACGGCGTACGGCGAGCGCACGATTCTTTTCGTCGATGAGATCCATCGCTTCAACAAGGCGCAGCAGGACGCCTTCCTGCCGTTTGTGGAGAAGGGAAGCATCATCCTCATCGGCGCGACGACGGAGAACCCGTCGTTCGAAATCAACAGCGCTCTTCTGTCGCGCTGCCGCGTCTTTGTGCTCAAGGCCTTGCAGAAGGAGGACATCTTGGGGCTTCTGTGCCGTGCGCTCGCCGCGCCCGAGGGCTTCGGCGAGCAGAAGGTGGAAATAGCGGATGATCTTCTGGAAGCTTTGGCCGTGTTCGCCAACGGTGATGCGCGAACGGCTCTTTCCACCTTGGAGATCGTCGTTTTGAACGGCGAGGTGGAAAAGGATGCGATCCGTGTCACGCGCGAAACGGTGGAGCAGTGTTTGGAGAAGAAATCGCTGCTCTATGACAAGAAGGGAGAGGAGCATTACAATCTGATTTCGGCGCTTCACAAATCGATGCGAAACTCCGATGCTGACGCTTCGGTTTACTGGCTCGCGCGCATGTTGGAAGCGGGTGAAGATCCCTTGTACATCGCGCGGCGCATCGTGCGCTTTGCGAGCGAGGATGTGGGACTTGCCGATCCGCGCGCCTTGGAGCTTGCCGTCGCGGCGTATCAAGCGTGCCACTTCATCGGCATGCCCGAGTGCTCGGTTCATCTGACGGAGGCCGCCGTTTACATGGCGCTCGCGCCGAAATCGAATGCGATGGAAGTCGCCTATTTGAAGGCAAAGGCCGACGCGACGAAGCGTCTCGCCGAGCCTGTGCCGCTCGTCATACGGAACGCCGTGACGCGACTCATGAAGGACGAGGGCTACGGCAAGGGCTATCAGTACGCGCACAATGCGAAGGACAAACTCACGAACATGCAGTGCCTGCCCGATGATCTTCTGGGAAGCGTCTACTACGAGCCGACGGAGGAAGGGCTTGAGGGACGTTTCAAGGCGCGACTCGCCGATATCAAGCGCTGGAAGAAGGAACATGGTGCGAAGTAGCGGCGGTGCAGAAGCGAGCGGAAAAGTGGCAGTGCAGGGGAAAAACCTTTCCCCTGTACTGCCACTTTTACCTCATTTAGAATTACAACTGGAACTTCTGCACTTCTTCCTGAAGTTTTTGTGCGAGTTCGGCGAGCGTCTGGCTGGCGTGCGCCATTTCCTGCATGGCGGCTGCCTGCTCCTCGGTGGCGGCAGAAATCGTCTGTGTATCTTCCTGCGATTTGTTGCTGATCTCCTGCACCTGGTTCATGGCGGCGATCATCTCGCTGCTCGTTTGGCTTACTGCCTGTACGGCATCAACGGCGGTGCGGATCGTCTGTTCGAGTTCGCCGAACTGGTTGGCGATATTGTCGAAGGCTGCTCCCGAAGCATTGACGGCATCGGTGCCTCTCTGGACATTTTCGTTTCCAGCCTGTATGGAATCGACGGCTTTTGTCGTGTCCTGCTGGATGGCGGTGATGCGTTCGGTGATGTCCTGCGTGGCGATGCCCGATTGCTCGGCGAGTTTTCGCACTTCTTCGGCGACGACGGCGAAGCCTTTGCCGGCCTCGCCGGCACGCGCCGCTTCGATGGCGGCGTTGAGGGCGAGGAGGTTCGTTTGCTCCGCGATGCCGGAGATGGTTTCGACGATGGTACCGATCTCGTCGGAACGCTTGCCCAGCGTATCGACGATTGCCGCCGAAGACTGCACTTGTTCGGCGATGGCTTTGATTTCGGTGATGGCATGACGGACTTTTTCCTGCCCGTCTACGGTCACTTCTTGACTCTTCTGGGCGAGATTCTGCATGGAAGCCGCGCTCTTTCGCAGCAGATCGATGGTCTCGCCCATCGCATGAGCCTGCTCTGTCAGATTGCCTATCGTATCGGCAGAGGCAGCAGCTCCCGCTGCCATGTTAGTGGCATTTTCCGCTACCTGCGTGACGGACTGCGTCGTCTGGCTTGCACTGGCGGTCAGTTCCTCTGAAGAGGCGGCGACGGATTCAGAGGAAGAGGCGACATTTTTGATGACGCTCTTCAAACGAGCCTTCATGCCGTTTGCGCTGTGCGCGAGCGTGCCGAGTTCATCGCTGCGATCTTCTGGAAGGTTGGCGACACGAAGGTTTCCGTTTGCAATTTGGCTCAAGGTATCGGCGAGCGTGAGCAGGGGGCGGATCGCTTTGCCGATGATGATGTATGACAGGAAGCTCAGGAGTCCTGCCAAGACGAGGACAGCGATGACGCTGGCGAGCATGAAGGAGTGGCGTACATCGTCCATGTCCGACGTGCGCACGTCGATACCGATGAATGCCATGCCGATATTTTTCCCGGCGGCGTCTTTCAAGGGGAGATAGGCGCTCATGTAATCCTTGCCGAGAATCGTTGTACGTCCTTCATAGGTCGCGCCGTTTCTCAGCACAGTGTTGACGATCTGGTCATCAGCCTTCGTACCAATATTGCGTGAGCCGTTTTGGTCTTTGACATTCGTCGAAATGCGCGTGTCGCCGGCAAAGAATGTAACGAAGCCGTGACAGCTGCTACCGAATCGGTCGACGATCTCCGTATCCTCGTTCATATTATGGTCGCCTTTGTAAAGAATGCCGTCTCGGACTTCCCAATCCCCCGGATAAAGGGAATCCATGTTGTCGACCATGATGCGTAGATTCGATGCTGCCTGTACCTGCAGCGAGGTGTCGAAGCCTGCGTTCGCACTGAACCACCCGATCAAAGCCATGACGATGCAGGCGATGATGAGACAGATGTTGAACGCAAGTACGCTTTTTGTTTGCAGTTTCATTACAAAGCCTCCTTTGTGGTTTTGAGTACGAACCTAAATAAACTATATTACATATATTGACATCTGTGATGTCCTCTAAAAGTTACATTATGTCCTTCTATATTTTAATTATTAATCCTTGAGATAAAAGTCTTGTTTAAACATTAGAATATAAAAAGAAGATCTATATATGAGTCCATGGAAACTCGTATACAGATCTTCTGTCAAATTATAGGGAAAAGTTCATTCTGTTATTCTGCAACGAAATGTTTTTCACGACAGCAGCAGACTGTCATTCGCCATTTCGTTGCCCGCCGCTTTTTCAAAGAGCGCGAGCAGGTCGCGCACGGTCAGGCGCGATTTTTCTTCGCCTTTGACGTCGACGAGGATGTTTCCTTCGTGCATCATGATGAGGCGGTTGCCGAGGCGAAGGGCGTCCTTCATGTTGTGCGTGATCATGAGCGTCGTGAGCTTGCGCTTTTCTACGATGGATTTCGTGATGTCGAGAACTTTTTCCGCCGTCTTGGGGTCGAGTGCCGCCGTGTGCTCGTCGAGGAGTAGGAGCTTAGGCTCGGCCATCGTTGCCATGAGAAGCGTCAAGGCTTGGCGCTGACCGCCTGAGAGAAGGCCGACCTTGGATTCGAGACGATCTTCGAGACCGAGGTCGAGTCCCGCCAGAAGCTCGCGGAAGCGCTCGCGCTGCGCCTTGGAGAAGCTCCAGCGAAGGCGCGGTGCGTTGCCGCGGCGTGCGGCAATGGCGAGGTTTTCCTCGATCATCATGCCCGCCGCCGTGCCCATCATGGGGTCTTGGAAGACGCGTCCGATGTACTTGGCACGCTTGTGCTCGGGCCACTTCGTGATGTCTGTGCCCGCGATGACGATGCTGCCCGCATCGACGCGGAAGGTGCCGGCGATGGAGTTCATCAGAGTCGATTTGCCCGCGCCGTTGCCGCCGATGACAGTCACGAAGTCGCCGGGCGAAAGGTGCAACGTGACGCCTCGGAGCGCGTACTTTTCTGTGATTGTGCCGGGATTGAAGGTCTTGGCGATGTTTTGAAGTTTGAGCATCAGCGAGAGCCTCCTTTCGCGCGGCGGATGCGCGCCTGGATGAGCGGCAGGGACAGCGCGAGCGCGACGAGCGCCGCCGTGAAGAGCTTGAGGTCGTTGGGCGGCATGCCGAGTTCGAGGACGATGGCGATGACGGCGCGGTAGACGATGGAGCCGCCGATGACGGAGAGAAGGCAGTTTTTGAAGCTGCGCGTGCCGAAGAGCACCTCGCCGATGATGACGGAGGCGAGACCGATGACGATCGTGCCGACGCCCATGCCGACGTCCGCAAAGCCGTTCGACTGCGCGACGAGCGCTCCCGAGATGGCAACAAGACCGTTTGAGAGCAGGAGGCCGAGGATGATCGTCATGTCGGTATTGACGCCGTTCGCACGGATCATGTGGGGATTGTCTCCCGTCGCACGAATCGCCGCGCCGAGTTCCGTACCGAAGAAGTAGTAGCACGCGACGCTGATGACGACGACGATGAGAAAGCCCATGGCGAGCACGGCGACTTCGCGCGTGAGGCCGAAGCTCTGCGCCTGCGTGAAAATCGTCTCTGTATTGAGGAGCGGCAGGTTCGCCTTGCCCATGATGCGAAGATTCACGGAGTAGAGCGCGATCATCGTGAGGATGCCGGCGAGAAGCGCGGGGATCTTGAGCTTCGTCGTCAGAAGTCCCGTGACGACGCCTGAGATCATGCCCGCGACGAAGGCCGCGAAGATGGCGAGAAGCGGTGTGACACCGGCGGCAAGGAGGCTCGCTGCCGTCGCCGCGCCCAGAGGGAAGCTGCCCTCGACGGTGAGGTCAGCGATGTCGAGGACGCGGAAGGTCAGGTAGACGCCGATGGCGAGGAGTGCCCAAAGGAGCCCTTGGGAAATCGTTGGTATGATGAGGTCCATAGAGAGAGATTCTCCTTTTTGAAAAAGCAGCCGCAAGGAATTGCTTGCGGCTGTTTCTTGGTTTTGATCGGGGACAGGAGCTGCAATTATTCGAAAATCTGTGCATCCTTCAAGATGTCGGCAGGAATTTGGATGCCGAGCGTTTCCGCGTTTTTCTTGTTGATGCTGACTTTGAGTTCCTTCGCCATCTCGATCGGCATGTCAGCGGGCTTCTTCTTGCCTTCGAGGATGTCGGCGGCCATGTGACCCGTCTGCACGCCGAGCTTGTAGTAGTCGATGCCGTAGGTCGCAAGCGCCCCCGCCTTGACCCAGTTGTCCTCGCTGCAGAACACGGGCTTCTTCGCCGGATTCGTGATGGAAAGGAGCGTCGGGACGGCGGAGGCCATGATGTTGTCCGTCGGCTCGAAGAAGGCGTCGACATCGCCGACGAGGCTGTTTGCCGCCTGCTGGATGTCGTTGACGGTCGAGATCGTCGCCGTGCGCACCTTCAGCCCGCGGCTCTCGGCGTACTCGGCAATCGCCTTCGCCTGCACTTCGGAGTTGACCTCGCTTGAGCAGTAGATGATGCCGATGGTCTTGACCTCGGGGCAGATCTTCAGCATGAGGTCGACCTGCTCCTTGATGGGGCTCATGTCGCTCGTTCCCGTAACATTGCCGCCGGGCTTCTCGTTCGAAGCGGCGAGCTTCGCACCGACGTAGTCCGTGATCGCCGTGCCGACGATGGGAATGTCGTGCGTCGCGTTCGCCATGCTCTGTGCGGCGGGCGTCGCGATCGCACAGACGAGATTCATCTTCGCGTTGACGAAGCGCTGCGCGATGTTCTGCAGATTCGATTGATCGGCCTGCGCGTTCTGGCGGTCGATGGAGATGTTCTTTCCTTCCTCGAAGCCGCGCTCCTTGAGTCCGTCGGCGAATCCCTTGTTCGCCGCATCGAGCGCATTGTGCTCGACGAGCTGCACGACGCCGATCTTCACGTCCTTTGTGTCGGCGCTTTGGCCGCAGCCGACGAAGCCGAGACTCGCTGTGAGAAGGGAAGCGCCGAGGATGAGCGCCTTGAACTTTTTGGAAATGTGCATGAGGATTCCGCCTTTCTTCTGTGTGGAAACGCATCTGAAGCCGCGTCGCCGAACAGTTCTTGATGAAGATTCCGGATGGATTCATGTAGAAAATATTGACGCAATATGGATATTATACATGTTTACAGAAAGAAATGCCATAGCTCTATGAAAATCAGGACGAAGCTTCTGGTTGACAATTTCTGTTAAACGCTATATTCTAGTACTTATAGAGAAGGTATGACCGGTGAATAGTATCATTGGAGGAGATTTTGATGTTTGGCATGAAAAAGGCTGCAGCCGCCCCGAATGACGGGCAGAATCTGGCGGCAGCCATTCAGAGGGTTGCACAGGGGCATGAGAAGAATCAGCTTTTCTCCAAGGCAGATTCGCGCGAGCCGTGGGCGGACGCGTTCAATGCGCTCATCGACAAGGTGAACGAGGAGATCGAGTACCAGAAGTTCCGCATCCGCACGGTCAATGATGCCGTCCATTCGGGGCTTTGGTATATGAAGATCAATGCGGACTTCAGCATCGCCTATGCCATCTGGTCCGACGAGTTCCGCCGCATGGTCGGCTTCCGTGACGAGAACGACTTCCCCAATACGGTGGAATCTTGGAGTTCGCGCCTGCATCCTGACGATGTGGACGGAACGCTTTCCGCCTTCACGCAGTGCATCAAAGATCTGAGCGGCAATACGCCGTACGATGTCGACTACCGCATGAAGGTGCACGACGGAAGTTACAAGTGGTTTCATGCCTCGGGCAACGTCGTGCGCAGCCAGAGCGGACATCCCGAAGAGATCATCGGCGTCTTCGTTGACATCGATGAGGAGGTCAAGAACAAGGAATATCTCGACTACACTTTGAAGCGCTACGAGGCGATCGACAGCATCCTGGCGGAAGGCTCGTGGAACATGAAGGTCGTCGGCGACGATCCGACGAATCCGAACAATGAGTTCTGGTGGTCGGATCGTTTCCGCCACCTCCTGGGCTTCTCCAATACGACGGACTTTCCGAACAAGCTGAACTCGTGGGCCGATCGCCTGCATCCTGAGGACAAGGCGCGCACCTTGCAGGCGTTTCAAGCGCATATCATGGATCGCAGCGGCAGGACGCCGTTCGACCTTGAGTATCGCTTGAAGACGAAGACGGGCGAATATCTGTGGTTTCACGCCGTGGGCAAGACGATCCGAAAGCCCGACGGCACGCCCGTCCTGGTCGCCGGAGCCATCGAGGACATCACGTTGCTGAAGACCGGCAAGGAACAGTTCTACAAGGAATTCGGCTCAAGGATGGAAGGGCTTTATCAATCAATCGAGACGATCACGACGCGCGTGAACGAGACGGCGGAGCGCACGACCGAGATCACCGGCGTACAGGAGGAAATCACGCGGGCGGCAGAGGATACGCGCACGCAGACGGAGAACACGCTGAAGATGACGGAGCTCATCATGAACATCTCGAAGCAGACGAACCTCCTCGCGCTCAACGCCTCGATCGAGGCGGCACGCGCGGGTGATGCGGGCAGGGGCTTCTCCGTCGTCGCTGAAGAGGTGCGAAAGCTTGCTGACAGTAGTCAGGAGGCTGTCGGCAAGATTGTCGAGGCTCTCGGCTCGATGGAGAAGGCCTCGGCCAATATCGAGGAGAAGATCAAGACGATCAACCTCTTGATTGAAAGGCAAGCGGAGGGGATGAAGGAAATCCATACGTCTGTGGTACAGGCGAAGGAAGTATCGGGCGACATTGAGAAATTGACGAAGAGTATGTAAGAAAGCACTGGATTTATCCGTGCTTTTCTAGGCAGAAGCCTAGGAAACGCCGCGAAGGAGCAGGAAATTGTGCTCCTTCGCGGCGTTTTTGTGCATCAAAGAGCCGAAAATTATGACGAGATTCCCCCTTGGCAAATTCTCTTTGTCCATGTATAATATCACTATGATAATACTTTAACGAAGAAAAGGAGTGCTTTGTTTTGAAGAAAATTTTATTCATCTGTTTGTCCCTCATGCTCGCGGCAGGCTTTATGGCGGGCTGCGGCGGACAGAAGGCGGCAAACGACGCGCCGAAGAAGATCGTCATCGGTCTGGATGACAATTTTCCGCCGATGGGATTCCTCGACGAGAAGAACGAGATCACGGGCTTCGACGTGGAATTGGCGAAAGAGGCGGCGAAGCGCCTCGGCACGGAGGTCGAGTTCAAGGGCATCGACTGGGCAAGCAAGGAGGCTGAGATTCAGAGTGGTCGCATCGACGCGCTGTGGAATGGCTTGGAAATCACGGAGGAGCGCAAGAAGAATCTGCTCTTTTCCGAGCCGTACATGAACGATCAGCAGGTGATCTTCAAGCGTGCGGACGACGCTTCGATCACGAAGGAAGACGATCTCAAGGGCAAGATCGTCGCGACGCAGAGCGCCTCGGGCACGGCAGAGGACTATGTGGATGGTCACAAAGATGTTACGGGCTACAAGGACGTCAAGAAGTACGCGGATTATTTGTCGGCGTTCATGGATCTCGAGAACGGCCGCGTCGACGCGATCGTCTGCGACGAGATCATCGGCCGCTTCTACATGTCGAAGCACCCCGACAAGATTGCCGCGCTCGACGGTCACGTTGGTCCCGTGACGCAGTTCGGCGTCGCTTATCGCAAGGATGATACGGCGCTCAAGGAGAAGATGCAGAAGGTTCTCGACGAGATGCGCGCCGACGGCACGATGGCGAAGATCTCGGAGAAGTGGTTCGGCAAGGACATCACGAAGTTGTAGTTTTGGAGGCTGTGCGCGAGCTTGGGGCTTGTGCACAGCCTTGCTGTATTTCGTGTTTTTTTATTGAGCGAGTACAGATCTCGTGATAAAATATAGAATAAAGAAAGGATATTTTTTGACATGGAGAGAGCTGTATGGCGCGGGTGAAGAGGACGTACAAGGATTCGCTTTTTTGCGATATATTCCGCCGCAAAGATTATTTGCAGGATGTATATCGCGGGCTTTTTGGGCGAGATGTTTCCTTGCAGGAAATACAGCTCATGACGCTGCAGGGGACATTCTTCAACGACGAGAAGAATGATGTGAGTTTCTTGGCGGGTAAGCGGCAAATTTTTTGATGGAGCACCAGAGCACTTTGAACGAGAATATGCCTTTGCGTATGTTTTGGTATATGGCGAAGCTTTATCGGAAGCAAGTGCCGAAGGATGCACCGTATCGAACGCGACGTCTCCAGTTGCCGGCACCATGCTTCTATGTATTCTACAATGGTCTTGATCCAGCGCCGGATGAATGGGAAATGCGTCTGTCGGAGGCTTTCGGAGGAGAGTGCTCCTCGTTGGAACTTTGCGTCAAGGCATATAACATTAATGAAATGTCGGGCAGCAGACTTCTTGAAAAGAGTCGTGCGCTCAAGGGGTATAGCGTTTTCGTGGCGCAAATCCGACGAAAAACGGCGGCGGGAGTATGTTTGGAGGGGGCTGTTAAGCAGGCAATCCGCTATTGTATCGAGCAGAATCTTTTGGCGGAATATTTTCTTGAGCGTGAGATGGAGGAGGTTTTTGACATGGTGAGCTTCAAGTGGGATCCTGAATTGGCAAAGCGTGTCCAGCTTCAGGAAGCACAAGAGATCGGCATGGAAAAGGGCATGGAAAAGGGCATGGAAAAGGGTGTGACGGAGATCGTGCTCAACATGCTGAAGAAGAAAAAATGGTCATTGCAGGATATTTCTGAAGTCTCGCAATGGCCGTTGGACAAGATTGAGAATCTTGGAAAGATGCATCAGCTTTTGTGAATTCGTTGTCGATGGTGTTGTGCGCTTTTTGCCTGCGCTGTGGAAACAGCAAGCAAAAGGCGCATTTCTCGTAGGAGATATAGTTTATGGAGCTGGATTTCATCAAGCTGAGTCCGCTGGGAAATACGACGGTATTTTTGCGCGGGGAGGCTGCACCGGAGGCGCGTGCCGCGCTTCTCTCTGAGGCGATGGATTACGATCATCTGGCGGCGGAGCAGGCGGGTTTCCTCGTTGCGCCGCATTCCGAGGAGGCGCTTTTTCGCATTGAGATGTCGGGCGGCGAGTTCTGCGGCAATGCGACGCTTTCAGCGGCGGCTCTGGCGGCATCTGAAGGTGCTGAGTCCCCCTTTTTTGTCGAGTGCTCGGGTGCACCCGAACCGCTTCGGGCAGAGGCGCATCCGCTCGGCTCGGGACGCTGGCTGGCGCGTGCCGAGATGCCGCAGGCGCATGAGGTGCGGCGTATTTCTCTTGACGGATTTTCGTTTGGGGGCGCGGCGATATGTGTATCGCTTCCAGGCATCGTGCATCTCGTCGTCGAAGCCGCAGACCTTTCGGCGGCGGATTACGACGAGATGCTTGCCCGTCTGATGTGCGAGACGGACGCCGATGCTTACGGAGTCGTGCCGTTTGAGCGCTTGGGACGCGATCACTTTCGCATCCGTCCCTACGTCGCCGTGCCGAGCGCTAAAAGCCACGTCTTTGAGCGTGCCTGCGGTTCGGGAAGTCTGGCACTTGCGCTTGCCGAAGGAGGCGAGCGTGGGCGCATCGTCGTCGAGCAGCCGGGCGGCACGCTCTTCGTTGAGACGGGCAAGCGTTTCTTCCTCGAAGGCGAGGTGCTCATTTCCTGCCGCGGTACGGTGGAACTTGCAGGTGTTGCGCGGTAAGGAGTCGGGAGTATGGGAAGCATGAACATACAGGAAATGGCGGACTGCATTGTTGCCGCATTTTTGCAGCATGAGCAGTACTGTGCGGAGCATCGCAAGGAATATGGGGAGGTGCTCGCGCATGTTTTTGCGATGGAAACGATCAATACGCCGATGCTGCATGAATTCGAGTCTCAGGCAGAGAGTGAAGCGTTTCAGAAATATTGCGGTTTGATTGAGCATCTTTGGAAAAATGGTGATGAGGAGGTTCGGAATGTGGTTGATGTGACGATCCTCGAAAGTATTTCGGATGACGGACGAATGTGGCAAGCTTTCGGCAGACATATTTCACAAAATTTCAGAGACTATATCAACAAGGAAGTGCTGACAAAGAACATCGTCATGGTCACCGTCCCGCCTTTGAGCGGAATGCCGCATGATGCGTTTCCGACGGGTCATGCATCTACCGCACAGAAATGAGCAGAACGAACCAATTTGTTGAAATATAAAGAAAATGTTGATATAATCAACTAAGAGAAAATCTGTACGTCATGGATGTGAGATTGCTGCTGTTGCATTTGATCGTGTATGAGAGGGGGATCTTGGTGGAAAATTTGCAGGTGGCGCGTTGTTTTTCCATTTTGGACGGACGTTCGCGCAGCTATGTGTTGGAAGCATGTCGTCCTTTGCAGCTTACGTATTCGGAGTACGTCCTGCTTCTGCGCCTTTTTGACTGCGAGGGGGCGAGTCAGGAGGATTTGTCGCGTGCTCTGCAGACGGACAAGTCCGCCGTGGCGCGCACGCTCAAGCTCTTGGAACAGAAGGGCTTCATCTGTCGCGAGAAGGACGCGGAGGATCGCCGCATCAAGCGCATCCGTCTGACGGAGTACGGACGCATGCAGCATCCGTTCCTGCTGTCCGTGATGAATTCGTGGGTTAATTATTTGATCGATCCGTTGTCGCCGCAGGATGTCTCCTGTGTGGAGCGCAACTTCCGGATTTTGGCGGAACGCTCGTCGAAGGTGGATTTTCGAGAGCTCATTGGGAAGACGACGCGGTGAAACTCGCAGGATGCAGAGAGGGGGAAACGATGTGAGATATGGGGTACGCAGTATTCTGGCGCTCCTTTTGGCGGGGCTTCTCGTCAGTGCCGCAGGCTGCGGCGATGCGCCGCCCGAGAAGGCGAAGCCGCCGTTGGTGCGCACCGAGCGCGTCGAGACGAATGAGGCGGCGCACGCGGTCAACTATGCGGGCAGTGTGCGCGGCCGTTACGAGAAGAATCTGGCGTTCCAGGTAGGCGGCCGCGTCATCGCGCGTGCGGTCAACGTCGGCGACCGCGTGGAAGCGGGAGCGCCGCTCCTGCGCCTCGACGCCTCCGACATCGTGCAGAGGTCGAGGCAGGCCGACGCCGCAGTCGATGCAGCGAAGGCGCAGCTCGACCTCGCGGCGGCAAATGCGGCGCGCTACCGCGAGCTTTACGCGGCCGAGGCCGTGCCCGCCGCCGTGCTCGACCAGTACGAGACTGCCTATGGGGCGGCGGCGGCGAGCTATCGGCAGGCGCTCGCCCAAGCGGCAGAGGGGCACAATGCCGTTTCCTATACGGAGCTTCTTGCCGATGCGCCCGGCGTGATTTCTGCCGTGGCAGCAGAGGCGGGACAGGTTGTCGCCGCAGGACAGACGGTCGTGACACTCGTCGAGTCGGGTGACCTTGAGGTCGAGATCGCCGTGCCCGAAGATCGTCTTGCCGATGTGCCGCCGGGCAAGGAAGTCGCCGTATCCTTCTGGGCGCTCGGCGCAGGCGTCGTTTCCGGCACGGTGCGCGAGGTCGCGCCGATGGCGGACGCCGTCTCGCGCACCTACCGCGTGCGCGTCTCTGTGCCCGCACCGCCGGCCGGCATGGCGCTCGGCATGACGGCGAATGTGGCTGTGGGACGGATGCCGACGGCAGCCGTGCGCCTGCCGCTCGCCGCCATCTACCAGACGGGCGGCAAACCTTCGGTCTGGCTCGTCGGCGCGGACAACAAGGTGTTCTTGCAGGAAGTTGCGGTCGACGGCTATGACGGCAACGACGTGCTCGTCCGGGGACTTCCCGACGATGCGCTCGTCGTGACGGCGGGCGTCCACAAACTGCGCGAGGGCGACGAAGTGCGGACGGGGGATGCGCCATGAGGAATCTTACGGAAATCTCCCTTAAGCACAAGGGGCTCGTATGGTATTTCATTCTCGTCGTCTTTATCGGCGGCATTTTTTCCTACGGCAAGCTCGGTAGGATGGAAGATCCTGACTTCACGATCCGCCAGATGGTCGTATCCGTCGCCTGGCCGGGTGCGACAGCGCAGCAGATGGAAGAGCAGGTCACGGACAAACTGGAGAAGAAGCTGCAGGATGTGCCGGGACTCAAGGAGCTCAAGAGCTATTCGCGCGAGGGACAGGCGGTCATCTATGTGACGCTGGACGACGCTGTGGCGAAGGAGGATATTCGTCCGACGTGGCGCGATGCACGCAATCTCTGCGAGGATGAGAAGCGCAGCCTGCCCACAGGCGTTTACGGCCCTTATTACAACGACCGCTTCGACGATGTATTTGGCTCGGTCTACGCCGTAACGGGCGACGGCTGGTCCTACGAGGAGATGCGCGAGCAGGCGGAAAAGACGCGCCGCGCCCTGCTTGCGGTCGAAAATGTGCAGAAGGTCGAATTGATCGGCGTGCAGCCGGAGAAGATTTACGTCGAGGCCGCGCGCGAGCGTCTCGCGGAGCTTGGCATACCGCCCGACGCGATCCTTTCTGCCATCCGTACGCAGGAAGAGATGACGCCGGCGGGCATGATCGAGACGCAGACGGACAACGTCTACGTGCGTGTCTCGGGCGCTTTCGACGACCTTGAGGCGATCCGCGCCCTGCCGATCGCCGCCGGCGGGCGCACCTTCCGACTCGGCGACGTCGCGAGCGTCACGCGCCGCTATGCCGAGCCGGCCGAGCCGAAGATGTACTTCAATGGCGAGCCTGCCGTGGGCATCGCCGTTTCCATGCGCCCGGGCGGTAACATCCTGACGCTCGGCAAGGATTTGCAGAAGAAAATCGCCGCGCTCAAGGACGACTTGCCGCTCGGCTTGGAAATCCATCAGGTCTCCGACCAGCCGCAGGTCGTCGCAGAATCCATCGATGATTTCGTCGACACGCTCAGAGAAGCCGTCATCATCGTGCTCGCCGTGAGCTTTCTGACGCTCGGCCTTCGTACGGGGTTCGTCGTCGCCTGCTGCATCCCGCTCGTACTGACGGGCGTCTTCCTCTTCATGTACGGTGCGGGCATCGACCTGCAGAAGGTGTCTTTGGGCGCGCTCATCATCTCCCTCGGGCTTCTGGTTGACGATGAGATCATCGCCGTCGAGATGATGAGCGTCAAGCTTGAAGAGGGGCTTGACCGCTTCAGCGCCGCCTCGCACGCCTTCCGTGCGACGGCGCTTCCGATGCTGACGGGCACGCTCATCACATGCGCGGGCTTCATCCCCGTCGCTTTCTCGAAGGGCATGGCGGCGGAGTTCTGCGCCTCGCTCTTTCCCGTCATTGCCGCCGCGCTGCTGCTCTCTTGGATCGTCTCCGTCATGGTCGCCCCGCTCCTCGGCTATCACATCATCCGCATTGAGCCGAAGCGCGATGAAAAGGGCGAAGCCTTGCTCCATCAAGGCCGATTCTATCGCGTGTTTCGCCGCGTGCTGGAGGCATTTTTAGCACATCGCCGTCTCGTGCTCGGCGTGACGGCGCTCGTCTTCGCTGCATCCATCGCGCTTTTGGGCGCTTGCCGGCAGGACTTCTTCCCGCCGTCTTTGCGGCCTGAGATCATCGTCGAGATGCACCTTGCCGAAGGCTCTTCTATGAAGAACACGGACGGCGAGGCGAAGCGCTTTGCTGCTTTCCTCGACGGCCTTGCGGACGAGTACAGGAACTATTCCGTCTATGTGGGCGAAGGTGCGCCGCGCTTCGTGCTGACCTTTGAACCCGTCTTGGCTGCGGACAATTATGCGCAGTTCGTCATCGTCGCGAACGACAAGGAGTCACGCGAGGATTTGACGGCGAAGATCCGCACGGAGCTTTCCGAAAACTTCCCGAACGTGCGTGCAAATCTCAAGTTCATCCAGACGGGGCCGCCTGCAGCGTACCCCATCATGCTGCGCGTCGAGGGAGAAGACAAGGAAAAAGTCATGTTGCTTGCCAATGAGGTTGCCGACCTCGTGGCGAGCGATGCGAACACGCGCGACGTGAACCTCGACTGGCAGGAAAAGAGCAAGGTTCTGCACCTCGCGCTCGATCAAGACAAGCTCAAGGCGCTCGGACTTTCGACGCAGATGGTGCAGCAGATGCTCTACACGGAACTGGCGGGAGTGAAAGCGGCGGAACTCTACGAGGGCGACCGCACGGTGGACATTGTGCTGCGGCTCAGGGAGGAGGCGAGGGACGATCTCTCGCGCCTCGAAGAATTGCCGATCTACCTGCCGCAGGCAGGCTATGTGCCGCTCGCGCAGGTGGCGAAGATTTCCTATGACGCGGAAAACGGCATCATCTGGCGGCGCGACTTGAAGCCCGCCGTGACCGTACGCGCCGACATCATCGCGGGCACGCCGACGGATGCGGCGAAAAAAGCGTACGCGGCGACGAAGGAACTGCGCGAGAATCTTCCCGCAGGATATGCCATCGAGCCGGACGGAAGCCTTGCAGACAGCGAGGATTCGATGAAATATCTTCTCGTGCCCGTGCCCGCCATGATCTTCCTCATCATGACGCTTTTGATCTTCCAGGTGCGCGAAGGCCGTGCCATGCTCATCACACTCTTGACCGCTCCTTTGGGCATCATCGGCGTCGCCTGCGGCATGTTCCTCACGGGCGAGCCGATCGGCTTCGTCGCCGACCTCGGCATCCTCGCGCTCTCGGGCATGATTATCCGCAACTCGGTCATCCTCATCGACCAGATTCAGAAGCATATCAAGGCGGGCGAGTCGCCGTGGCAGGCGGTCATCGACTCGGCTGTTCTACGCTTTCGTCCCATCATGCTGACGGCTGCTGCTGCGATCCTCGGCATGATTCCGCTGATGACGAGTTCTTTCTGGGGACCGATGGCGGTGGCGATAGCGAGCGGGCTTTCCGTGGCGACGGTATTGACGCTGCTCGTGCTGCCCGTCATGTACGTCACTGTCTATCGAGTGAAGCGGGAGACTTGAAAAGAAAAAATACGATCCCCAACTCTGGACTTTTGTACTAATATGTGATATATTATGGCAAAAGGGTCTTGTGTCTTGCAGGAATGACGGACGGAAGGCTTTCGTAGTCGGCAGTGAGAGGGCGGTGCATGGCAATGTTGGGGAAAAGAGGGCGCAGAGCGGAGCATGACTTTCTGCGCATTCTTGCGCTCGCAGCTGTTCTCTTCGTCCTCGCCGCCTCCTTGCCGAAGGCCTTGCCTGCAGTCGCCGCGCATGGACTTTCCTTGGATTCCCATGAGATGGCAGGCTTTTCCCTGCAGCATTCTGCTAAAGAGGAAGCTGAGCCTACGGAACTGCACTATTGGCAGAGCGCGAACCTTCCGGACGAGGGAGAAATGCAGGAACTTCTGCAGGAGGCGCAGAATGGTGCCGAAGGATGGAAGTGTGTGACTTATCCCGCACAGCCGCTCCTTTCGAGCGAGACGCGCTATGTCTATCTGACAACGAGTCTGCCCGAAGAGGGGTACAGCGGCACGGGTTTGTTCTTCAAGACGACGAACCAGTCGGTTCGTCTGTGGCTCGATGGCAAGCTCCTTTACGAATACGGTTCGATGGAGGACGGTGACTACAGCTACGGCACGCGCTGGCATCTCGTTCCTCTGCCGGAAGGCTATGCGGGGAAGACACTGACCGTCGGAATGCATTCTTTCAGCACGGTCGATCTCGGCCGCTTCGACCACCTGTGTCTGCGCGACATGCGTGCGAGCGTGGCGGAGCTTTTCTTCGCCGATCTGCCCTTCGTCTTCGGACTTTCTTTGATCTTCATGATGGGGGCGATCGTCGCCATCTATAGCTGCACCTTGCGCCGCAACCGAGGCGCCTACGTCTTTCTGCTGCTGTTCTTCCTCGTCTACGGCGTCTGGATGGTCAGCGTGATGAACGCGAGGTATTTCCTTTTCGATTCGCCGCGTTTCTGGTGGTTCGTGCAGCTTACGACAGTGTATGGCATAGCGATCCTGGCTTTTCAGTTTCTCGCGGGCTTCCTGCCCGCCGCGCAGCGCCGCACGATGCGCCTTTTGTCCGTACCCTTCGTGATCCTTCTAGTTGCTTCTGCTCTCGGCGAGGTCTTCGTCGCACGCGGCAGTTTCTTCACCTGCATGAACTTTTACTATCCGCTGGCGGCCATCTTTACGCCGTGGGCGAGCCTCTTGCTCTGGCGCGAGGCGAAGCGCGGCAACGAATACTGCCGCACGGCGCTCGTGCCGCTCCTCGCGATTGCGCCGCTCGGGCTTTTCGACGGACTTTGGTTTCAGTACCATCTGTTTGCGTGGGACACGTACATCACGCCTTTCGCGCTGCTGTCCTTCGTCGTCTTCGTCCTGAGCACGATTCGCATGCGCATTCGCGATGAGGTGCGCAGCGAAGCGGTGCAGAAGTCTCTGGAGAATGAAATTGTCGAGGCGAAGGAAAAAGCGCAGATCGATCCCTTGACGCGCTGCTTCAACCGCTACAAGTTCAACGATACGTTCCCCGAATGGGTGAAGGTGGCGCAGAATACAGACGGACATCTCGCGTTCATGATCCTCGACATCGATTTTTTTAAGCGCGTGAATGACGACTATGGACACGATGAGGGGGATCATGTGCTGCGCTCCTTTGCCGGGGTTCTGCACACTTCGCTCGACCGTCGTCACCTTCTGGTTCGCTGGGGCGGTGAGGAATTCGTCATTCTCTGCCTGCACTATTCACTGAAAGAGGCGGAAACCTTCGCCAATCATCTGCGCGAGCGGATCGCACAGGCGCCGATCTGCAACTACCGTCCCATCCAGTGCAGCATCGGCGTTTCGCGCTGGCATGGCGTGCAGAAGGACACGATGGAGGCGCTCTTGAAGCGTGCGGACGATGCGCTCTATCGGGCGAAGCAGGAAGGGCGCAACTGCGTGCGCATCGAGCAGATGGAAAGCCCGTCGCCCGATGGCGAGAGGTCAGAATGTGCGGAAGGCTCTCTGCTCGACAGCGAGAAGACGGAAGGCACCGAGAATCCGATGGCTGCCGGCGAGCGTGCGGAGTGCGCCGAAAGCGTGCCCGTGCATTGAGCAGGAAAACAAGAGTCACATGGAGAAATAACAGGGGTCGGCTGTATGCCGCGAAGGTTCGCAAAAAGCGTCTTCGCGCTGCAGGCGGCTCCTGTTTGCTGTTTTGGGCAGACGCCGATCAGACGGGGATTCCCGCTGATACATTCGGGGAGGAGACTCCCGAGGAGAAAGGAAAATCATACAATGACAAGAAAAGAGAAGTACCACCAGGTAAGGCGCGAGGCCATAGCCACAGGACTGGCACTCGCCGCGCTCATCGTCTATTGGCTCTTCGCCGGTTTTGGCACGGCGAATTTTCTTGACAATAGCATCCGCATCGCGGGGTTGCCGCTCTGGGTCGTCCTTGGCACGTTCGGCACATGGGCGATGGCGCTCGTCATCGTCACACTCCTGCTGCGCTTCGTCTTCCGCGATATGCCGCTCGACGATGAGGAGAGGCAAAAGGGGGGCGAGGCATGATGGAAAAGCTCTCGCTCCTATTGCCGCTCCTCGCCTTCATGGGGTTGATGCTCGCCGTCAGCTTCGCCGTGCGCGTGCGCAGGGAAAAGGAAGGCGCGGGCTTCGTCTCGCAGTACTTCATCGGCAACCGTGCGATCGGTGGCTTCGTGCTCGCCATGACGACGGTCGCGACGTACAGCTCCGTCAGCTCGTTCGTCGGCGGTCCCGGCATGGCGTGGAAGGTCGGCTTTGGCTGGATCTACATGGCGGTCGTGCAGGTCACGGCGATCTTCCTCGTGCTCGGCATCTTCGGCAAGCGCGTCGCGCTCCTCTCGCGCCGGCTTGATGCCGTGACCATCGTCGACATCATCCGCGCACGTTTCGGCTCGGATGCGCTCGCGAACCTTTCCGCATTCGTCATCGTGCTGTTCTTTCTCGGCACGATGACGGCGCAGTTCGTCGGCGGTGCGAAGCTCTTCGAGGCGGTCACGGGCTACAGCTACTTGACGGGACTCGTGCTTTTCGGCGCCGTCGTCGTCCTCTACACGGCGATCGGCGGCTTCCGCGCCGTCGCCTTGACCGACACGCTGTGCGCCGTCATGATGATGGTCGGCATCGTACTGCTCTTTTACTTCGTGCTTGAGGCGGGCGGCGGTTACCGGGCAATCCTAGAGACGATCGAGCGCGAGCATCCGGCGATGCTCACGCCTCTGTCCGCCGGCGACATGCCGCTCGGCCTCTACTTCACGCAGTGGCTGCTCGTCGGCATCTGCACGATTGCGCTGCCGCAGTCCGTCGTGCGCGGCATCAGCTACCGCGATACGCGCGGACTGCATCAGGCGATGCTCATCGGCACGTTCGTCATCGGCTTCATGAACATCGGCATCAATTTCACGGGCATCCTCGCACACGGCATTCTGACGGGTCCCGTGACGGACTACGGCACGGTCGACAACATCATTCCGCAGGCAATCGCACGCTCGATGCCGCCCGAACTCGCGAGCATCGCCATCATCGGCCCTCTGGCGGCGTCGATCTCGACGATCTCGGGGCTTCTGATCGTCGCTTCGTCGGCGATCATCAAGGACGTCTACATGCACGAAAAGATGAAGAAGGGGCGCGTCCCCTCGATGCGTCGCCTGCGCCTCCTGTCCATGACCTCGACCGTCATCATCGGCGCGCTCGTCTTCTTCCTTGCGGCCTCGCCGCCGAATCTCATCTGGCTCATCAACATGTTCGCCTTCGGCGGACTTGAGACGGCGTTCCTCTGGGTCATGCTCTTCGGCCTTTACTGGCGGCGCGCCAACAAGGCGGGCGCGATGCTCTCCATGGCGGGCGGCACCGTCGTCTACTGCGCGGCGCAGGCACTGAAGATTCATGTATTCGGACTGCATCCCATCGTACTGGGGCTTTCGTCTTCGCTCGCATTCTTCCTGCTCGGCACGTATCTGGGCAAGCCGACCGCCGCAGAAAGGCTTCGCGTGTTCTTCCCCGACAAATAAATCCGCTTTGCGGCCATCTCGCGCCGCCTTCGTATGAAAGGAAGGTTTCCCATGCGCTTCATCCATACCGCCGATTGGCACCTCGGGCGGCTCTTCTTCGGCCGCCATCTGACGGACGATCAGGCGCGCGTCCTCGACGAGCTTGTGCATCTCGCGAGAGACGCACGCGCCGAGGCCGTCGTCATTGCGGGCGACATCTATGATCGCGCCGTGCCGCCCGTCGAGGCGGTCGAACTCTTCGACGAGGTGCTCTCCCGCCTTTTGCTCGACGAAAAGCTCAAAGTGCTCTATATCGCGGGCAACCACGACAGCGCTGTGCGCCTCGGCTTCGGCAGCCGCCTCCTTGCAGGGGGCGGCGTTTTTGTCGCGGGGCAGCTGCAGGCGGATGTCGCTCCCGTCATCTTGGACGACGCGCACGGCAAGGTCGCCTTTTCGCTCCTGCCCTACATGGAACCGGCGACGGTGCGCTTCGCCTACGGCGAGGCGGCGAAAGATCTCGCGGGCTTCGACGAGGCGACTTCGTTCGCCGTCGCACGCGCGGCGGTGCTCGTGCCTGAGGGCTGCCGCAGCGTCGCCGTCGCTCACGCCTTCATTGCGGGCGGCTCATCGTCGGATTCGGAGCGGCCGCTTTCCGTCGGCGGTTCGGACAGCGTGAGTCCCGCGTGCTTCGCGCCCTTTTCCTACACGGCGCTCGGGCATCTGCACGCGCCGCAGCAGGCGGGGGCGGCGAACATCCGCTATGCAGGCTCGCTCATGAAGTATTCGTTCAGCGAGGCGGGGCAGAGGAAGGGGGCGACCATCGTCGACCTCGCCGCCGACGGCTCTGTGACGATTGAGGAAGCCGCGCTCGCCGCGCCGCACGACCTCCAAGTCGTGCGCGGCACGCTTCAGGAAATCCTCGAAGACCGCGAGTGTTTCCCGCAGAGTGAGGACTATACGGCCGTCGAGCTTATGGACAAGGGACCGGTGCTCGACGCGCACGGCAAACTCAGCCGCATCTATCCGAATGTCCTGCAGGTCACGCGCCCGGGACTCATGGAGCAGGCGGGCGCTCTGCGCGAGCAGGGCAGGAAGAAGCTGGAGCGTCCCGACGACGTGCTCTTCGGTGAGTTCTTTGCCGATATGACGGGCGAGACGCTCGACGAGGCGCAGAAGAAGGAGCTTTTTGATGTGCTCGAAGAGTTGCTGCGCGAGGAAAGGGAGGCGAAGATATGAGGCCGCTGCGATTGACCATGGAAGCGTTTGGTTCGTATGGGAAGAAGACTGTCGTCGATTTCACGGAACTCGGCGCGAGGAGCTTTTTCCTCATTCACGGCCGCACAGGATCGGGCAAGACGACGCTGCTCGACGCCATCTGCTTCGCCTTTTACGGCGAGGCGAGCATGGCAGGGCGCACGGGCACGATGATGCGCACGGACGAAGCGTCGCGCGAGGCGAGGACGAGCGTCGACTTCGTCTTTGCTTTGGGAACGCAGAAGTACCATATCTGCCGCACGCCGTCCTATGAGCGCATGAAGAAGGACGGCACGGGGCTGACGCCGGTGCAGGCGTCAGCGATGCTCTGGCAGGTTGAGGAAGGAGAAGCAGCAGAAAATGAGGAGCGCGTGCTCGCACAGCGTCCGTCGTCGGTGACGCAGAAGATGACGGAGCTTCTGGGCTTCGGCCCTGCCGAGTTCCGCCAGGTCGTCCTCCTGCCGCAGGGCGCGTTTCGCGACCTTTTGACGGCGAAGGTGGACGAGCGCGAGGCGCTCCTCGCGATGCTCTTCAAGACGGAGCGCTACCGCAGATTGGAGGAACTCTTCAAAAGCCGCGCCAAGGCGATGGAAGCGCGTAGAGCGGACATCAAGGCGCAGGAAGGGGCGCTCCTCGCGGGCGGCGCGGCAGATTCGCTCGACGCGCACCGAGCGGCGAGCGAGGAGAAGGAAAAAACGCTCGCCGTCCTCGAAAAGCAGGCGGCGGCGCTGCAGGAAAAGCAGGAAGCGGCGCAGCGTGCCGAGCAGGAGGGCATCCGTGCGGCGGAAATCCTGACGCGCTGGGAAAAGGCGCGAAAGACGCTCGCCGACCATGAGGAGAAGCGCGGCTCTGTCGAGCGCTACCGCGCACAGCTCGAAGAGGCGCAGCGTGCGGCACAGATCGAAGACGTGGCGGCGGGCACGGCGCGTGACCGCGAGAAGGCGAAGGAGCGCGAGGCTGAGTGCGCAGTGCAGGAGAAGCGGCGCGAGAAGGCGGCGCATGAGCTGAAGCGTGCCGAAGACGCGCTGACGCACGAGAAGGCGCGGGAAGGCGAGCTGGAAGAGGGCAAGGCGAAGGTGCGCAAGCTCGAAGAATACGGCGCGTGCGCGATCGACTTGGCACAGGCGCGGGCGCGTGCGAAGAGCCGCGAAGAGGCGGCGCGTCAGGCGGCAGAGAAGGCGGCGCAGGCGAAGGCGGCGCAGGAAAAGCTCGCCGCCGAGCTTCTCGCGCTCGGCACGCGCGAGAAAGAGCTTGCCGAGCGTGCGGCGAAGGTCGAAGGGCTTTCCCTTGCACTCGCGCAGAAGGAAAAGGAGCGCGAGGAGCGGCAGAATCTCGCCCTATTAAAGAAGCGTGCGGCAAAGGCGCAGGAAGCCGCCGAGAGCGCAGGCGAAAAGGCGCGTGCGGCGCGAGAGGAGCACGAGACGAAGCGCAGGAATCAGCGCGCCTTGGAGCATGTCTACATGGAAGGCCAGGCGGCGCTCCTCGCACGCAGTTTGGAAGCCGGCAAGGCCTGCCCCGTCTGCGGCTCGACTGCGCATCCGCATCCGACAGTAAGCAAAGACGAAGTGCCCGAAAAGGCGGATGTGGAGCGTGCGCGAAGCGAGGTGGAAAAGGCGGAGAAGGCGCGCGAGCAGGTGGAAAAGGCGAAGACGGCGGCAGAAGCCGACCTCGCTGCCGTGCGCGGCGAGTTGGCGGCGGCGCAGAAGTCGCTGACGCAGACGACGGAGGACGAGGGAAGCCTCGCCGCCGCCATTGCCTCCTTGCAGGCCGAGGTCAAGGCGGCCGGGCAGGCGGCAGCGGCGCAGAAGGCGGCTGCCGCCGAGCGCGAGGCACTGTCCGCAAGGCTCGTGCAGGCGGAAGCCGCAGAAAAGGAGGCGGCGAAGGACGCGGAAACCGCCAAGTCCGAGGCCGCACAGGCGACAGGAGCGCTGCAGGAAAAGCGTGCGGCGCTGCCCGAAGCATACCGCGAGCCGAAGGCGGTTGAGACGGCGCTCGCGGCGGCAAGACGTGGCGTCGCAGAGCGGGAGAAAGCACTGGCCGCAGCGCAGGACGCTTTCTCCGGCGCGGGGAAAGAGCTTGCAGCCGCTAGGGCAGCCGCCGAGGCGGCAAAGACGGCAGCGGCGCTCGCGCAGGAAGAAGCGCGAAAGAGCGAGGCGCTTCTCGCCGAGCGCTTAAAGAGCGCGGGATTCTCGGACGAAGCGGCATTTCGCGTCGTGCTCACAGGACACTTCGCGACAGCGGAAGGCCGCAAGGAAGTCTCCGATCGCATCCGCGCCTATGAGGACAAGCGGACGGCCTTTGCCGAGGCAGAAAAAAAAGCCGCCGAGGAGGCGGCCGGCATCGCGCCGCCCGACCTCGCCAAACTCAAAGCGGCGCGGGAAGAAGCGGCTGCCGCGTGGACGGCAGGCACGCGCGAAGCCGCAGCACTGGCACAGGAGCTGAAGGAGCGCAGGTCGCGCGAGGAGCAGCTCGAAAAGCTCGCTCTTGAAGCGGCCTCGCTTGAAGCCGCCTACCATACGACGGGCAGGCTCGCGGAAGTTGCTGCAGGGCAGAACGCCCACCGCATGCACTTCCAGACATACGTCCTCCGCTCGATTCTCGCCGACGTGGCGGACGCCGCGAACATGCGCCTCCTGCGCATGACGCACGGGCAGTACCGCTTGGAGCGCAAGGAAGGCGTCGCCGACATGCGCAGGAGCGCGGGACTCGATCTTGAAATCTTCGACGAGAACACGGGCTACGCACGCCCCATGGCGACCCTCTCGGGCGGCGAATCCTTCCTCGCCGCCCTCGCCCTTGCGCTTGGCCTCGCCGACGTCGTCACCAACTACGCCGGCGGCATCCGCCTCGACACCATCTTTATTGACGAAGGCTTCGGCACTCTCGACGCCGAAACCCTCGATCTCGCCATAAAAACTCTCATGGACCTCCAAAAAGGCGGCCGCCTCGTTGGCATCATCTCTCACGTGGAGGAACTGAAAAACCGCATCGACGTACGGCTCGAAGTAGAAAAGGGTGAGGACGGGAGCACGGCGAGGTTTGTCGTGGGGTAGATGAGGCGGCAAAGAAGTATGGGGTGTGCGGTAGAGATTCGTTCATAGGTGCAGAAGAGGCGTGCTGTTGTGATAAACTAAAATTGTAACAGAAGTGTCTAAAGAAAAACATCGAATGAAAGGAGATTTATCTTCACGAGTATCACGATGAGGAATCTCTCTATCGCGCCGTTGAGCATTTTGCCTATACCACGTACAACCATGTACGTCCGCATTCTTATAACGGTTACCGTACGCCATTCGAAGCAAGGTATTCGTCATAAGTTTATTGGACACTTATGTTACAAAAATGCTTGACCACAACAGCCCCCCATTTGACGGGTGGTCATGATTTGCATAAATTCCTCGAATAGCATCCGTCAGACATCTCATCTTCCTGCATTCATGCGAGACTGATTAAAGGGTTGCTACTTGAAGTTTCAACCCTAGTGGCTGCATGAGTTTCAGCAGTGTGTCGATTTTTGGTGTGGTTTTAAAGGATTCGATGCGTGCGACAGAGGACTGCGGCAAGCCGCAGCGTTCTGCAAGCATTCTTTGGCTGATGCCGAGGGCAGTGCGACGTTCAATCATAGAAGATACGATGGCTGCAATCTCCTCGATTCCCTCCATGTTGCGACGATTTTCTGCGTCGATGGATTTTACATGATTCTTGTAATCTTCCCATGTCTTCATTGCGGTCACTCCTTTTGTTGACGGATGTAATCCTTCCGTGCCTCTTTAGCGTGGGCAAGTTCTCTAGGCGGAGTCTTTTGGCTTTTCTTACGAAAGTGGTGCAGCAAAACATATCGATTATCGGCGTAATAGAAATAAAAAATGCGATTATTTCCTGGGCGGAGTTCCCATATACCATCTTCCAGATGTTTTGTGATTTTGCTTGGCAAATTTGTTCCGTTGCGTGCTAGAAGATCGAGATAAAAGATGATTTGTTCATACTGAATGCGTGCATCTTTGTTGCTTCCGCTTTTGAGGCGCAGTTCCTCGAGGAAATCCCATACGTCAGATATGCCGTTTCTTTTTTCGTAGAAATCAATTTGATACATAGTCCACTCCCTCTGTTCACTATTTATATGATAGCATAAAAGCTATCGCTATACAAGGAGGATTCCATGAACCCATTCAGCAAACTCTTTCTGCTGTATTACATACTGTTGCCAACCAAGCTGATTGCAATGATTTTGCATGAGTTAACACAGCGTGTTTCTGGCATTGATGTTCGTTCAAGAGCAAACAAAGTAGCGAATCTTTTTTCACGAATTGCTCGTCAGAAGTGTATTAGTAAAGAGCACGAAGATTGCATATCTCTGCTGCATGAATATCTTGATTCGATATTGCAAGCGATTATTGGTGGGAGGCACGCGAGTTCATTCAAAAGAGCGGCACCCCTTTTTATGCTTGGATATCCGATTGGGAGAACTTTGATTATGCAAATTTTAATATTGATTGGCTTGCATGGTGTGCAGAAAATTTATTAAAAACGATTGGAGAAATGTACAGGTACGAAAAAAGATTCAAGAGGCAGTAAGAAAGCAACATCTGGATGGATATAGAAACGCCAGTGCTATGAGGAGATACTTTGAGATCTTTGCCGTTTAGCTATATAGAGGACAGTCCGTCTGTGCTTTTAATGCAGGGCAATGTACGATATAATGAATTCGTAGAATAAACCGACTCCAAGAAGACGGGCGATATGATCAGCAATATAGAGATAGATAACAGCTGTGGCAGTATGCGCTGCGATGGCAATAAAAGATAGGAGATGGACTGCATGAGAACAAACGATACTCCGATCTTGGATTTGATGAAGGACATCGACAAGGGAAACATTCAATTGCCTGATTTCCAGCGCGGCTGGGTATGGGATGACAGTCGCATTCGTGGGCTTATTGCCAGCATTACGCAGAATTTTCCAGTAGGTGCCGCCATGTTCCTCGAATATGGCAATGCGAATGTACGCTTCAAATATCGCATGATTGAGGGCGCACCGTCCTGCAAAGCACAGCCCGAGCAGCTTATTCTGGATGGTCAGCAGCGGCTCACTTCCATCTATGCGTCTATGTGCAGTCCGAATGCCATCAAAACCAGAACCGACAAAGGCAATGAGATCAAGCGATTTTACTACATCGATATTGCCAAGGCAATTGATCCTGCTATCGATCGAGTGGAGGCTATTATATCCGTCCCAGAGTCGAAGCGAATCACATCCGACTTTGGCAGGAAAATTGACCTCGATGTTTCGACTGCCGAAAGGGAATATGCGAATAAGCTGTTTCCTCTGAATATCATCTTGGATGACGAGAAGTCCTTTGAGTGGGAACGGGCATATCTTGCTTATCACAGTAATTCACACGAGGCAAGCGACGAGTATAGAACTTTTCGTGGAAAAATTATAATGACCGTCACTCATTACAAAATTCCTGTCATCAGCCTGGACAAGGACACGCCGAAGGAAGCGGTGTGCCAAGTTTTTGAGAATGTGAACCAAGGCGGCGTATCGCTTACGGTTTTCGAACTCGTCACAGCTGTATTCGCTATGGATGATTTTGAACTCAGGAAAGATTGGGAAAAGCGCAAAAACAATCATCTCAACGGAGATATTCTGAATATTGTCACGGCTACGGATTTCCTGACTGCCTGCACGCTTCTTTCTGCCTATGAGAAGAAGGGTGTGGTGAGCTGCAAGAAGAAGGACGTGCTGAACCTGAAGCTTGCCGATTATCAAAAATACGCCGATGTTTTGATGCAAGGATTCGAGGAAGCGGAAATGTTGCTCTTCGAGGAGCGCATCTTCGTCAGCCGCGACCTTCCTTATACGACGCAGCTCATTCCATTGGCCGTTTTGTGCGCCTTGCTCTTGCTCGATCGTCGAATAAAAAATTCCAATGTGAAGAACAAAATCAAGCGATGGTATTGGTGCGGTGTATTCGGTGAGCTTTATGGAAGTGCCAATGAGACGCGTTATGTAAATGATGTAGTTGGCGTGATGAATTGGTTGAACGGTGGTGAGCTGCCCAAGACCATTGTCGATTCCTATTTCAATCCCATGCGCCTGTTGATGCTTCAGTCAAGACGGAGTGCTGCCTATAAGGGAATCATGGCGCTTATCATGAAGAATCACAGTCGTGACTTCATCAGCGGGCAGGAGATGGATCTTGTTCTCTATAAAGCCGCCGGCATTGACATTCACCATATCTTTCCGAAAAACTATTGCAAGAGCAGGGGATATGATTATATCAAGTGGGATTCCATCATTAACAAGACGCCCCTATCGTACAGTACCAATCGGGAGATAGGCGGTGTTGCTCCGAGTGAATACCTGGCGCGTATCGAGAAGAAAAAGGTAGAGCAGACAGACTTGTGCGATTATCTCGCCAGTCATTGGATTGATATGGCCGATTGCATGTCCGATGATTTCGAGAGATTTATCGTTCATCGCGCGAGAAAAATTCTCGATGCCATTGCAAATGTCACCGGCAAGCCGATTTCCGGCAGGGATAGCGATGAAGTGAGAGAAAAATTTGACGAAATTTTGTAAGCTATCTGCTCCGTGGATGTCTGGTTGTTTTGCGGGGAACGTTTTCACTAGAAGGACAAAGGCGGCTTCAACAAGAATTAGAAGAGCATACTGACTACGGAGGCGATACGATGGACAATAAAAAGGAAATGGAGCGGGCGGAGCTGCATCGGGCGATCTGGCAGATTGCGAACGATCTGCGCGGTTCGGTGGATGGCTGGGATTTCAAGCAGTATGTCTTGGGCACGCTCTTTTATCGCTATATCTCGGAGAAGCTGACGAATTACCTCAACCGTGAGGCGCATGAGGCGGGGGATGCGGCATTTGACTATGCCGCACTGTCCGATGAAGAGGCGGAGACGGAGCGCGAGAATCTCGTGGAGGAGCAGGGGTACTTCATCCTGCCGAGCGAGCTTTTTGCCAATGTGCGAAAAAGTGCGCCGACAAATGAAAACCTCAATGAAACGCTGGAAAAGGTATTTCACAACATTGAAGCCTCGGCGACTGGCACGGCGAGTGAAAACGATCTTGCGGGGCTTTTTGAAGACCTCGACGTCAACAGCAACAAGCTCGGCGCTACGGTGAAGGAGCGCAATGCAAAGCTCGTGAAACTCCTCGACGGCATCGGCGAAATGCAGCTGGGAGATTATCGGGACAACACGATCGATGCCTTCGGCGACGCCTATGAATACCTCATGCGGATGTACGCTTCGAATGCCGGCAAGAGCGGCGGCGAATACTATACGCCGCAGGAAGTCTCCGAGCTTCTGACGCGCCTCACGGTCATCGGCAAGGCGCGGGTGAACAAAGTGTACGACCCCGCCTGCGGCAGTGGATCTCTATTACTGAAGTTTGCCAAAATTCTCGGCAAGGAGAATGTGCGAAACGGCTTCTACGGGCAGGAGATCAACATCACGACGTACAATCTTTGCCGCATCAATATGTTCCTGCATGACATCAATTTCGACGACTTCGACATTGCGCGCGGCGATACGCTGACTGATCCGCAGCATGATGCGTTTGAGCCGTTTGAAGCGATTGTTTCCAATCCGCCGTATGCGATTCGGTGGGAAGGCAAGAACAATCCTACCCTTATCAACGATCCGCGCTTCGCGCCTGCGGGCGTGCTTGCGCCGCCGTCGAAAGCCGACTTCGCCTTCATCTTGCACGCGCTCGCGTGGCTGGCGGCGAACGGCACGGCGGCGATTGTCTGCTTCCCCGGCATCATGTATCGCGGCGGCGCGGAGAAGAAGATTCGCCAGTATCTGATCGACAGCAATTTCGTCGATGCCGTGATTCAGCTGCCGGACAATCTCTTTTTCGGCACGAGCATCGCGACCTGCATCATGGTGCTGAAGAAGTCGAAAGCGGACACGACTACGCTCTTCATCGACGCTTCGAAGGAATGTATCAAGGTCACGAACAACAACAAGCTCACGCAGGAAAACATCGAGCATATCCTGCAGATGTATACTGACCGCGCAGATGTTGCCTACACGGTGCGCCTCGTTCAAGGCAAGGAAATAGCCGCCGAGGACTACAACCTCTCCGTCAGCACTTACGTCGAACCGGAAGACACGCGCGAAGTCATCGACATCGTGGCGCTCAATGCAGAGATTCGCGAGATCGTCGCAAGGGAAGAAGTGCTGCGGTGTGAGATCGACAAGATTATTGCCGAGATCGAAGACGAGGAGGGAATTGCTCTATGAGCAGGCTGAAGGAGTTGATGGAAGAGCTTTGCCCGAGTGGAGTGGAGTATAAACAACTTGGTGAGATTGGAACACTTGTCAGAGGAAAAAGATTTGTAAAAAATGATTTTGCAGATATTGGAGTACCAGCCATTCATTATGGGGAAATGTATACCTATTACGGAATTTCTAGTAGTGAAGCTAAAACAAAAATACGTGCAGAAATCTCATCAAAGATGAGGTATGCACAAACCAATGATGTTATTATTGTAGGCGCAGGCGAAACTGTTGAGGATATTGGAATCGGTGTAGCTTGGCTGGGAAAAGACGATGTAGCTGTACATGATGCTTGCTATATTTTTCGACATAATATGAATCCGATATATGTATCGTATCTCTTGCGTACAGAAAGCTACCACAAACTAATTAAGAAATATATTACTACAGGGAAAATATCGTCTATTTCGGCGCAAGGCTTAGCGAAAGCGATCATTCCCGTCCCGCCATTGGAAATTCAAAATGAAATCGTAAAATTATTAGACAGTTTTACGGAGCTTACAACGGAGCTTACCGCAGAGCTTACAGCGGAGCTTACCTTGCGGAAAAAGCAGTATAATTTTTACCGCGACAGCCTTTTGAATTTTGTCCGTGTGGATGATACAATCGTTCAGACAGACAGACAGACAGACAAGCTCAAAGAATAAGTGAATTTGGGCTGTGGCGGAAAACGCAACATATAGAGTGGAAAAGTTTACGAGATATTTCCGTGCGAATTTCTTCGGGAGGAACGCCAAGAAAAACAAATTCTGCTTATTATACTGGCGGTACAATTCCTTGGTTGCGAACTCAAGAGGTGGAATTTAATTATATTGAGAAAGCGACATCTTTTATTACAGAAGAGGGATTAAAAAACTCATCGGCGAAATGGATCCCTGCACACTGTGTTATTGTTGCCATATCTGGTGCGACAGCTGGACGAAGTGCTGTCAATAATATCCCTGTTACAACGAATCAGCATTGTTGTAACATTGAAGTTAACGAGGAAATGGTTGAGTATAAATATGTGTTCTATTGGGTAAAAAGCCAATATGAAAAGTTGAAAGGGCTAGGGCGCGGCGCACGGGCAGATTTGAGTGCAGAAATTATAGCCAACTATCCTATCCCTGTTCCGCCTCTTTCTGAACAGTGCCGCATCGTCTCCATCCTCGACCGCTTCGACGCCCTATGCAACGATCTCACAAGCGGCCTCCCTGCCGAGATCGCCGCACGCAAGAAGCAATACGAACACTACCGCGATAAACTGCTGACCTTTCCAAGAAGCAACGGATAGTTCTAACGCATGGATTCATTAAGAAAACACAGAAGACTCCGGTACGAGAAATCGAACGTGCGAAAAAATATCGTGTGATTTATTGCGAGAGAGAGGAGAAATGACATGGATGATTTGGATCGCTATATTGCAGAGCAGATGAAAGACCCCGCTTTTCGCGAAGAACACGAACGGACACGTTTGGAATTCGCACTTACAGAACTCCTGATTACGGCACGCATGGAGCAGGATCTGACACAGAAAGAATTGGCGGAGAAATCGGGGGTTCGCCAATCGAACATCAGCCGTATTGAAAAAGGACAGGCGGTACCTTCCTTGGTGACGCTTGATAAGATTGCAAAGGCATTGGGAAAGGAAGTCCAAGTCAGTTTTGTCTGATGGGGCGAGGAGGTCGGTACATTGTACTATAACCTGATTGCAAGCGCGGAAGAGAGCACGGTGCTCGCGCAGTATGTTCGCGAGGAGCGTGCGCCGTATGCGGCGTATCAGTCGGAGGCGGCGCTTGAGCGGGCATTGATCGGGCTGCTGGAAGAGGAAGGCTATACGTATCTTCGGATTCATGACGAGGCGGAGCTGGTCGCGAATCTTCGAGAGCAGCTTTCGGCGCTCAATGATTATGCGTTCAGCGATGCGGAGTGGGAGCGGTTCTTCAAGGTGTCGATCGCGCCTGCGGGCGACGGCATTGCAGAGAAGACGCGGCGCATTCAGACGGATTACATTCAGAATCTTCGGCGCGATAACGGAACGACGAAGAACATCAAGCTGATCGACAAGGAGAACATTTACAACAATCGTTTGCAGGTCATCAATCAATATGTGGTGGAGGGCGGTGCGGACGCTCAAGCAGAGAATGCGGCGGCTCATGCGAATCGCTACGATGTGACGATTCTCGTCAACGGCTTGCCGCTCGTGCATTTGGAGCTGAAGCGGCGCGGCGTGGAGATTCGGCAGGCGTTTAATCAGATCAATCGCTATCAGCGCGACAGCTTCTGGGCAGGTGCGGGGCTGTATGAGTATGTGCAGGTTTTCATTATTTCGAACGGGACGAATACGAAGTATTATTCCAATACGACGCGTGCGAGCCATATCCGCGAGATGGATGCGGCGGGGCGCAGGGCGAGCAAGAAGACGAGCAACAGTTTTGAGTTCACATCGTTTTGGGCGGATGCGAGCAACCGCCTCATCACGGATCTCATGGATTTTGGACGCACGTTCCTCGCGAAGCATACCCTGCTCGCCGTCTTGACGCGCTATTCGATCTTTACGACGGAAGAGGTGCTGATGCTCATGCGTCCGTACCAGATTGCGGCGACGGAGCGCATTTTGTCGCGCATCAAGATCGCGTCGAATTACAAGACTTGGGGCAAGATCGAGGGTGGCGGCTATATCTGGCACACGACGGGGTCGGGCAAGACGCTGACTTCGTTCAAGACGGCGCAGCTTGCCGCAGGGCTGCCGGATATTGATAAGGTACTCTTCGTGGTCGACCGCAAGGATCTTGACTATCAGACGATGAAGGAGTACGACCGCTTTGAAAAGGGCGCGGCGAACGGCAATACGTCGACGCGCGTGCTCGCGGGTCAGCTCGCGAATGATGCGGCGCGCATCGTCGTCACGACGATTCAGAAGCTCGCCATGTTCATCAAGCAGAACAAGACGCACGCGATCTACGGCAAGCATGTCGTGCTGATTTTCGATGAGTGCCATCGCTCACAGTTCGGCGATATGCACACGGCGATTGCGAAGGCGTTTAAGAAGTATCATATCTTCGGCTTTACGGGAACGCCGATCTTCGCGCCGAATGCGTCGGGCGCGGGCAAGCCTTCGGCGCGGACGACGCCGCAGCTTTTCGGCGACAAGCTCCACACCTATACGATTGTGAACGCCATCAACGACGGCAATGTGCTGCCGTTTCGCATTGATTACATCAACACGATGAAGAGCAAGGCGGAGATCGAGGACAAGGAAGTGCGTGCCATTGACCGTGAGAAGGCGCTTGCCGCGCCCGAGCGCATCCGTGCCGTGACGGAATATATCCTCGCGCATTTCGATCAGAAGACGATGCGCGGCAAGGCGTATTCGCTCAAGGGACAGCGCGTCTTGGGGTTTAATTCGATGTTCGCGGTCGCGTCGATTCCTGTCTGCATGAAGTATTACGAGGAGTTCAAGCGTCAGCTGGCAGCGGCGGGGCGCGACCTTGCGGTTGCGACGATTTTCAGCTATGCGGCGAACGAGGACGATCCCGAGGACGCTTTGCCCGATGAGGATTTTGATACGGCGGGGCTTGACCGCACGAGCCGCGACTTCCTTTCGGACGCGATTGCGGACTATAATGCGCGTTTTTCTACGAATTTTTCGACGGACGGGGATTCCTTCCAGAATTATTACAAGGATCTTTCTCAGCGCATGAAGAAGCGCGAGATCGATTTGCTCATCGTCGTCAATATGTTCCTCACGGGCTTTGACGCGACGACGCTCAACACGCTTTGGGTGGACAAGAACCTCAAGTACCATGGGCTGATTCAGGCGTTTTCACGCACGAACCGCATTTTGAATTCGGTCAAGACGTTTGGCAATATCGTCGCTTTTCGCAATCTGGCGAAAGCGACGGATGATGCAATCTCGCTTTTCGGTGATGAGAATGCCGAGAGCGTCGTGCTGCTGCGCGGTTTTCGTGACTACTACGACGGCTATGACGATGCGAGCGGCCGTCATCACAAGGGCTATGCGGAGCTTATCCTGGAGCTGCGCGAGAAGTTCGCTGTCGGTGAGCCGATCTTGGGCGAGCAGGTGCAGAAGGATTTCGTGCGCGTCTTCGGCAGCATCTTGCGCCTCAGGAACATTCTCACGGCGTTTGATGATTTCGAGGAGAATGATCCTCTCCTGCCGCCGCGTGATTTGCAGGATTACCAGAGCATGTACTTGGACATTCATCGCGAGATGACGGGTGCAGGAAATGCGGAGAAGGAGAACATCAACGACGATGTCGTGTTCGAGCTGGAATTGATCCGGCAGGTGGACATCAATATCGACTACATTCTGCTGCTCGTGGAGAAGTATCATGCATCGAACGGCATGGATCAGAGCATCATCGGCGCGATCGACCGCGCCGTCGGCGCAAGTCCCGAGCTTCGGAGCAAGAAGGAGCTGATCGACGGCTTCATCAAGACGGTCAACACGAGTACGAAGGTGATGGAGGACTGGCGCACCTATGTCGATGCGGAGAAGGAGAAGGCGCTTGAGAAAATCGTGCAGGAGGAAAAGCTGAAGCCCGAGGAGACGGAGAAGTTCGTCCGAAGTGCGCTGCGCGACGGCAGGTTCAAGACGACAGGCACGGCGATTGATACGATCCTGCCGCCCGTTCGCCGCTTCGGCGGCGCTCGCGCCGAGAAGAAGGCGGGCGTCATCGAAAAGCTCAAGACGTTCTTTGCGACTTTTATGGGGCTGGTGGAGGAGTGAGGGAGCCGTCTGTAAAAAACAGGTGCGGTCTGTATTGAAACCATACAGACCGCACCTGTTTTTTATTTTTGCACTGCACTAGAACGGATCCTCCATCAGACGGACCTCGTAGATTGTGCCGTCTCCGTGGGTGTAGAAGATGAGGGTGGAGCCGGCGCCCTCATAGCTATAGGCATAGTCGGGTTCGCCGCTGTTGCCTTCAAGTCCCTCGGGCAGCCAGCCGAAGGCGCGCTCGATGTTGGCTGTGGTGCTGCCGACGTGCAGGCCTTGCGGTGTTTCGATGCCGTTGTTGGCGGTAGTGTTGATATCCATGACGCTGTCTCTGTCCGTGCGGATGAGGATTTTGAATGAGTTGCCGTAATAGTAATAGAGAACTTTTACGTCGGAATGGTTGGGTCCGATATTCGTATACATGCTGCTTTCCAGGCGGTCGGGTGTGCCGTAGATGCTTTCCACGTAGGCGCGGGAGCTGCCGATCTTGAGGCCGCCCAGAGAGAGTGCTTCTTCGGGCAAAGCGGTTGCCGAAGAGAGGTGTGTAGGGAGCAGCAGGGCGACGAGGAGCAGGAAGCGAGCGAGTGCTTTTGCTTTCATGAGAAAGATCTCCTTTTATCAATCTATAGAATACGCGTCGGTGAAAAGCTGCGGAGCGTCCGCGCGTTCGATCGTTAGCGTGAAGTCGCCGGAGGCGTAGGGAGCGAGGGCGTAGGGCGGGTAGAGGAAGACGAGTTCGCCGCGCGTGCCCATGTACCAAGAGAAGGTGTCGAGGCCTTTTTCTGCGGGGTGAATCCGTTCGAGTTGCTCGCGGATGTCGAAGGCGAACAGTTCTTCCTCACGTCCTGGGTATTGAGCATGGAAGGCGGCAGCAAGGGCTTGGAGCAATGCTTCGCGATTCGTGACGATGGCGGCTAGGGGTACTTCTTTTCCCGTTCTTGTATCGAAGCTCGTGCCGCCTTTGCCGTGCATCGGGTGTATGCCGCCCGCGTAGGTGATAGCGAAGCTGCAGAAGCTGATCATGTTCTCATCGACGCGTCCCCACTTCGTGATGACGGAGTAGTCGAAGTAGGCGGTCTCTTTGAGAACGCCGTTATCACGATCCTCTTTCTTGTATTCGTAGGCGAAATCGAAACCACGCTTCGCATCTTGCGCTTCCTGCCTGTTCCAAGCGTCGAGACCGCGTGCGAGCGGGGCGCGTGCACTGCCTTTGATGCGCAGCAGGGGGTGACTGCTGTAGGTCACGCACTTACCGTTGGCGTCGTAGGCTTCGATGCGATGGTCTTCGACGAGGAGCCACGGCACGGGAGCCTCGACGGAGCGTTCTTCGTCTTTGTCGCCGGAAGTTTTTGCCGGGCGCGTGTACTCTTTGATTGTATCCTGCTGCGCTGCCGCATGGACAACGGATGCAAGGGGCAAGTTGTCTGAGACAGGCGCAATGGGAGCGAGCAGGAGGACGGCTGCGAGGGAGAGTGCGTGGATTTTTCTCATGGGATGAACCTCCTTTTTGATGGATCTGCATATACTTTGCTTTTTCTCGTGTGCAATCGTGCGTGAAGTTGCAGCAAGACTTCGTTTAGGCCGCCGTTTATCGGTTGACAAGCCATCGGGAATATGTTAGTCTCCCTAAAACAAGGGGGTTGAATATGCAAAACAACGGGTTGCCTGTTGATCGCTCGCGCAGTTTGCTGCATCGCGCCAATCAGGCTTTTTTCTTTGTCGGCGGCTTCGGCGTGGCATCTTGGGCGCCTCTCGTGCCGCTTTTGAAGGCGCGGCTCGGCGTCGCTGAGGATGTGCTTGGACTCTTGCTTCTCTGCATCGGCGTTGGCTCGCTGGTGACGATGCCTTTTGCAGGAGTATTGGCTGGGCATTTCGGCTGCCGCCGCGTGATCGCTGTCGATTCGCTCGTCTTTGCGGCGCTTCTTATGGCTCTTGCCAGGGTGGACAATATCGTTCTTGCTGTGCCGACGCTCCTTTTGTTCGGCTCTTCCATGGGAATTATCGATGTCACGATCAATATCCATGCCGTGCGCGTCGAGCAGCTTTTGAAGAGGCGCGTGATGAGCGGCATGCACGCGCTTTGGAGCGTGGGCGGCTTCATGGGGGCGGGAATTTTCGGCGTTTGGATGGCGCTCGGATTCACGCCCTTGGGCGCGACGGCGTGTTCGGCGGGCATCATCGTGCTCATGGTGCTCGCCTTCGCGCGATTTTTGCTCGCGGGCAGGAGTGCGCCTGAGGGCAGGGCACTCGCCGTGCCGCACGGCATCGTCGCTTTTGTCGCGGCGGTCGCCGGTATATCCTTCCTCGTCGAGGGCGCTGTCATGGACTGGTCGGGCGTGTTTCTCACGGAGGTGCGCACGATGGACATGTCTCTTGCGGGCACGGGCTTCGCTGTCTTTTCTGCGGCGATGCTTCTCATGCGGCTCTTGGGTGATGCGATTGTCAATCGCCTGGGTGCGCGCCGCGTCGTATTCTTCGGTTCGGTCATCGCCATCGCGGGTTTCTTGCTCGTGATCGTTTCGTCCTCCGCGTGGCTCATCTTCCCCGGCTTCTTCGCGATCGGTTTCGGCTGCGCGAACATCGTGCCGATTTTCTTCTCATTGATGGGAAAGCAACAGGATATGACGATCAATGCGGCGGTCGCGGCGGTGTCGACGTGCGGTTACCTCGGTGTGCTCATGGGGCCTGCCGCCATCGGTTTCATCGCACACAGCACGAGTCTTTTGGCATCGTTCGCACTATTGGCCGTGCTGCTCTTCGTGCAGCTCCTCATTGGGCTGCATGTGTTCCGCAAGGTGGCGTGAGAAAAAATTCATCGGCGCGTGCCTATAAAGGCGGCGTAAGGGCAGCAGCAAAAGCTCTTGCGCCGCCTTTTCGCTTAAGTGCGATGCTCTTTGATGCACGCGAGGAAAGCTTCGCCGTAGCGCTGGCACTTTCTTTCGCCGACGCCCTTGACGTGCAGGAAGTCGTCGAGCGTTTCGGGCAGCACTTGGCACATGTCGCGCAGCGTCGCGTCGGAGAAGATGACGTAGGGCGGCACGCGGTCGCGGGCGGCGAGTTCTTTTCTGAGCGCCCTTAGGTAGTCGAAGAGCGAGATGTCGACGGGCTTTTCCTTCTGCTTTCGGGGGAAGTTCTGGAATACCTGCTCCTTGCCGCGCAGCACGGCGTAGGCGGGCTCTGCGAGCTGCAGCACGGGATATTCGCTCTCCGTGAGCGAGAGATACCCCGTGGCGATGAAGCGCTGGATCGAGCGCTTGATCTCGGCGAGCGTCTGCTCCTGCATGATGCCGTAGGTCGACAGTTCGTCGAGGTGCAGCGTGCGCACGCGCTGCTCGGCGGAGCCTTTGAGCACCTGCGCTGTCAGCGTCATGCCGTAGCGTCCTCTCATGCGGTAGACGCACGAAAAGATTTTCTGCGCATCAAGCGTCACGTCGCGCCGCTCGAAGTCGCCCTTGCAGCTGCTGCAGCGCTCGCACGAGGCGGCGGGGCTTTCCTCGCCGAAGTAGCGCAGGATGAAGGCACGCAGGCATTCGGGCGTGTGGCAGTAGTCGGACATCTTCTGCAGGCAGCCGAGTTCGTGCGCCTTACGCGCGGCATCCTCGGTCGAGATGTCGATCAGGTACTTTTGCGTCATGACGTCCTGCGGCGAGAAGAGCAGGATGCATTCGCCCGGCTCGCCGTCGCGTCCCGCGCGTCCCGCCTCCTGATAGTACGACTCGATGTTTTTCGGCATGTTGTAGTGGATGACGAAGCGCACGTTCGACTTGTCGATGCCCATGCCGAAGGCATTCGTCGCGACGATCGCCTGCACGTTGTCGTAGAGAAAGTCGTCCTGCGCCTTCGAGCGCTCTTCGTCGCTGAGTCCAGCATGGTAGGGACTGACGACGAATTTTTTTTGCTGCAGGAAGCGGCTCAGGGCGTCCGTCTCCTTGCGCGTCGCACAGTAGATGATGCCGGCTTCTTCGCGATGCGTGCGCAGGTAGTTCGTGATGAAGTCCTTGCGGTCGACGCCTGTGAGGACGCCGAAGAAGAGGTTCGGCCGGTCGAAGCCTGCGACGTGCACGGCGGGACGGTGAAGCGCGAGAAGCGAGATGATGTCGTCCTTGACGCGCGGCGTCGCCGTCGCCGTGAAGGCGCCGATCAAGGGACGCTTCGGCAGACGTTCGATGAAGGGTGCGATGGCGCGATAGCTCGGGCGGAAGTCGTGCCCCCACTGCGACAGGCAGTGCGCCTCGTCGATGGCGACGAAGGAAACGGTCTGCTCTTGCAGCAGGGATTGGAAGAAGTCGGTTTCGAGCCGCTCGGGCGCGACGTAGACGATCTTGTACGCGCCTTGTGCGATGGCGCGAAGCCTTTCGCGAGCCTCCGCCTGCCCGAGCGAGCTGTTAATGAATGTCGCAGGTGCGCCGGCCTCTGCGAGTGCGTCGACCTGATCTTTCATCAGCGAGATTAAAGGCGAGATGACGAGCGTGATGCCCGAAAAGAGCAGGGCAGGCACTTGGAAGCAGATGGACTTTCCCGCGCCCGTGGGCATGATGGCGACGGTTTCGCGGCCTTCGAGCAGGCTCTTGACGACCGTCTCCTGCGCAGGGCGGAAGCTCTTGTAGCCGAAGGTCTGCTGCAGGATCTGCAGCGCACGGGCGAAGTTTTGCTCGGGCATGGATGGACTTCCTTTCGTGTCATGGTATAATGTATGTCAAGGAGGCGGTACGAGTGCCGATGACGGCAAAACAGATGATACGGCTGCTTGAAAAGAATGGCTTTGCAGCGGTATCATCAAACTCCGGCTCGCATCAGAAGATGAAAAATTCTGCGACAGGGAAAATGACGATTGTACCCGTCCATACAGGAACATTGGGCAAGGGCTTAGAACATAAGATATTGAAGCAAGCAGGTTTGCTAGAAAGGCTGTGCGAATCGAAGGGAGGATATGAGCCATGAAGCATTATTATCCTGCTGTGTTTGAAACGGCGCAGGAGGGCGGCTATACGGTGACGGTGCCCGATATCGACGGTTGCTTCACGGAAGGGAAAACGCTGGAACAGGCAATGTGGATGGCGCAGGATGCGATTGGCTGCATGCTTGAGGACGTGGCAGAGGTGGATTATCCGAAGGCAAGCAAGGTGAATGACATTGATACGGCGGAATATGCGGACTGCTTTGTGACACTCGTGGAATTTGATCGACAGGTCTATGAGCAGCGCTGCAGGGATGTTGCTCTTGCGCGCGAACAGATCAAGGCGCTGGCATGAGGGTTGGCGTCATAGAATACGATGGTAGAAAAGGCATCGAGAGCATGATGCCTTTTTTGTGTACATCGATTCGTTCATCTCGTAACGAATCCTGAAAAGATTGCGATACACGAGAAGTGTCGTGCTTTTACAGTTACACCTTTCGCGGGAAATCGTTAAATCCCTTTAAAGCTCAGCGATTTCTTATTGTTACGCGGGGGGACGGGCAGTATAATAAATAACATAAAGTGGAAGTATACCCCTCGGGGAGGAGAGAGACGATGAAGAAATGGTGCAGGAAGCCTTGGTCGCTTTTATTGGCGGGAGCTTTCCTTTACAGCGTGTCATCCGTGGGAGCGGCGGCTGACCTTTCGCTTGCGGGCGCGGTCGAGCTTGCGCTTTCGCAGAATGCGGATCTGAAGATCACGAAGCAGGCGGAGGAGTCGGCGCTTGCTTCGCTCGGCGAGGCGAAGAGCGAGAAGGGATTCTCCGTCAGCGCTGCGGGCGGTTATTCCGTCGGCAGAAATTGGAATGATCGCGGCAACGCGACGTCGTCGGGGCTTAATGCGTCCGTCAAGAGCGGTATCAATATCTGGGATGGCGGCAAGGCGAGCGGCGGTATCGACAGCGCTAAGATCGCCATCTTGACGGCGCGCCTCAAAACGGCACGCGCCGAGGAGAAGCTGCGTCTTTCCGTCATCGAGTCGTATTACAACGCGCTGCAGGCGAAGAAGACCGTCGGTGTGAACAAGGCGTCCGTCGACAATTATCAGGCGCATTTGACGAACGTCGAACAGCTTTTCTCGGCGGGCAGCAAGGCGCGCATGGACGTGCTGCGTGCCTCCGTGGAGCTTTCCGATGCACGCCAGACGCTCATCAAGTCGGAGAACGACTATGAGATCAGTCTGGCGAAGCTTAGGAATCTTGTGAACATGGACAGGGATGAGCCGCTTCGCCTCACCGATGATGCCGTATACAGCCCGTTCGCCCCTGCGCTTTCCGACTGTCTCGCCTTCGGCGCTGAAAATCGCAAGGAGATTTGGATCGACAATTACGATGTCGTGCGCAAGGAGCTTGACATCGAGGTGGTCAAGGCCGGCTATACGCCGCAGATCGACTTCTCGCTGAGCGCGTCGGCGAACAAGGACTTCGAGCCTGCGTCGGACAGCAGTCGCGGCGTGACGGCAGGCATCAATATGAATTGGAACATCTTCGACGGCGGCAGAAAGAAGGCGCGCATCGAGGCGGCGGAAGCGGCGCTCGATGCCGCGCGGCTGCAGCTGGAAAAGGACAGGAACGATGTGGACTACGACATCCGCGCGGCGTACTTTTCGATGAAGGAGGCGGAAAACCGTCTGAACTCGACGCAGGACGCCGTAGACAAGGCGAAGGAGGACTACTTCATCGCACGCGAGAAGTACCGCGCGGGTGAAGGCATCATGCTCGACATCATCGACGCGCAGCTTGCGCTCTCGAAGGCGGAGATGAACCACATCAGCGCACAGTACGACTTTGCGCGCGGCAAGGCGCAGGTGGAAAACGCCATGGGGCAGAGCCTCACGGAGAGTGAGCAGCGTGCGGCGGACGCCATGGACGCCGTGCCGCTGGCGAGAGCTGAGATCAGCCGCAGGGATGCGGTGCACGCCTATGAAGAGAACGAGAAGGCGATGAAGGAGCGTCAGGACAGGACGGTCATTCCTTTCCCCGCGTCTGAGGCAGCGGCGGCGAAACAGTCCGCCGTGCAGAAGGAAAGAGCGTCAGGCGCGAAGGATTCGAATACAATGAATACAGCGAACGCGGCAAATGCGACGAATGCAGCTGATCCAGACAGTGCAGCGAATGCGGCGGCAGCGGCAGCCGGAAATGGAGGACGGGCATGAAGATTTTCGGCAAGGATATCACCTTCGGCACGAAGGCGAAGATAGCAGTGACCGCGCTCGTCCTCGTTGGCTGTGCTTTTGGCGGCTACAGCTACTATGAGGCGCAGCAGGCAGAAAAGGCCATGCGAGAGTCTGCGGGCGAGACGGCGACGGTGGTGCGCATGGAGATGAAGTCCACCGTGTCGGCGACGGGCACGATCATTCCTGTCGATTCCGTCGAGGTCAGCTCGAAGATCACGGCGCGCATCAAGAATGTGCTCGTCAAGGAAAACGACATCGTGACGGCAGGCGAGACGGTCGCGACACTCGACGCCAAGTCGCTCGCGACGAAGCGCGATCAGGCGCAGTTCAAGGTCACGAACGCCAAGGCGAAGTACGACCGCGAGGCATACCTCTACAGCATCGGCGCGAATCCGCAGACGACGTTCGAGGACGCGCAGTACAACTACGATGCTGCCAAGAGCGTCTTGGAAGAGACGGAGTCCGATCTCGCTGAGACGATCATCCAGGCGCCGATCAGCGGCATCGTCGTCGGCAAGCCCAAGACGGCGGGTACGATGGCGACGGCGGGAACGGACTATCCGACCGTCATCATGCGCATCGCCGACCTCTCGAAGAAGCAAATCATGGCGAAGGTCGACGAGACGGACATCGGCAATATCAAGGTCGGCCAGCAGGCGACGTTCACGGTCGATGCCTATTCGGGCAAGACCTTCACGGCGCGCGTCGCGAAGATCAGCCAGACGGACACCGCGAATACATGGCAGACCGTGTCCTCGTCGAGCACGACGACGACTTCTACTGCGAGTGTCATCTACTACTATGTGACGCTCGATGTCGACGATCCCGAGAACCTGCTGCTGCCGGCCATGACGGCACGTCTTGAAATCGAGACGGCGACGAAACCCAGCGCACTCGCCGTTCCCATCGCCGCATTGAAGACGGACGCCTCGGGAACATACGTCGTCGTCGAGATGCCCGACGGCACGAAGGAGAACCGCCCTGTCAAGACAGGCATCTACAGCGATGACTATGTGGAAATCCTCGACGGTCTCATCGAGGGCGAAACCGTGTCGATTTCCTACACGGCGACGCAGCCGCAGGTCATGATGATGGGCGGCGGCGGCCACCCGCCGATGTAAGTGCGGAAAGGAACGATCATGGAGCAAAAGGCGAAGGAAGAGCGAGCGGCGCAGGAAAAGGCGACGATCGAGCTTCGGGGCATCAAGAAACTCTATCCGATGGGCGATCAAATCGTCGCCGCGCTCGCGGGCGTTGATCTTACGATACGAAAGGGCGAGTTCGCCGCCCTCATGGGGCCGTCCGGCTCGGGCAAGTCGACGCTCATGAACATCCTCGGCTGCCTCGACCGCCCGACGGAAGGATCGTACAAGCTCGACGGCGAGGAGGTCGCGCACCTCTCGGACGACGCGCTCGCGCTCACGCGCAATAAGAAGATTGGCTTCGTATTTCAGAACTTCAACCTGCTCTCGAAGAGCAGCGCAGCTGAAAACGTCGCCCTGCCGCTCATCTATGCGGGCGTCGGAAGAGGCGAGCGGCGCGAGCGCGCCATGCACCTCTTGGAAGCCGTCGGGCTTGCCGACCGTGCCGACCATCAGCCCAACGAGCTTTCGGGCGGTCAGCGCCAGCGCGTCGCCATCGCGCGCGCCCTCGTCAACGATCCGCACATCGTCATGGCAGATGAGCCGACGGGCAATCTCGACACGAAGTCGACGCATGAGATCATGGAGCTCTTCGAGAAGCTTCATGCCGCCGGGCGCACGATCATCCTCGTCACGCACGAGCCGGACATCGCCGCCTGCGCGAGCCGTCAGCTTCTCGTGCGCGACGGCCTCATCACGCGCGACGAGGGCAGGGGCGTCAAGATGGATGTCGTATAGGAGGGAAGTCGCTTGTTGATTTGGGAAAGCATCACCATCGCCCTGCATGAACTCTTTGCGAACAAAATGCGCTCCGTCCTCACCATGCTCGGCATCATCATCGGTGTCGCCGCCGTCATTGCGATGGTCTCCATCGGCATGGGCGTCAAGAGCAACGTCGAGGACTCGATGGCGAGCCTCGGTAGCAACATGCTCATCGTCACGCCCGGCGCGGCGAACTCAGGCGGCATTCGCGGCGCGGCAGGATCGCGCGAGTCGCTGAAGTACGACGACGCCGTCGCGATCAAAAAGAAGATCAAGAACATCGACCACGTTTCGCCCATCGTGCAGCGCTCCTATCAGATTGTCTACGGCAATCAAAACTGGAATACCGTTGTCATGGGCGTGACGCCCGAGTATATGGCGATCCGCTCGCTCACGCTGACCGTCGGCACCTTCATCTCGCAGACGGACAACGACAAGCGCCAGCGCGTCGCCGTCATCGGCCCGACCGTCGCTAGGAATCTCTTCGGCAGCGAGAACCCCATCGGCAGGAACATTCGCATCCACAATCAGCCGTTCAAGATCATCGGCGTTCTCGCGAGCAAGGGACAGTCCTCCATGGGCCAGGATCAGGACGATGTGGTCATCGTGCCGCTGATGACGGAGCAGGAGCGCCTTCTCGGCATCACGCACATCCAGATGATCAACCTGCAGGTCAGCGAGGCCTCGAAGATCGTCCAGGTACAGAGCGAGGTCGAAACGCTGCTGCGCCAGCGTCACCACATCCTGAATGGCAAGGAGAATGACTTCACCGTCAACAACCTCACGAGCCTCGTCGAGACGGTGACGCAGCAGACGACGATGCTGACGATCCTCCTTGGCAGTATCGCGGGCATCTCGCTCCTCGTCGGCGGCATCGGCATCATGAACATCATGATGGTCTCGGTCACGGAGCGCACGCGCGAGATCGGCATACGGAAGGCGCTCGGCGCGACCTTCGGCAACATCATGCTGCAGTTCCTCATTGAGTCTGTCGTCATGGGCGTCGTTGGCGGCATCCTCGGCATCTGCCTCGGCTGCGCCATCTCCGTTGCCATCTCCCACCTTGGCGAATTCAAGACCGTCATCACGGCGATGCCGATCCTCATGTCCTTCTCGTTCGCCGTCGGCATCGGCCTCTTCTTCGGTATCTATCCGGCAAGAAAGGCCGCGAAGCTCGACCCGATCGACGCGCTTCGCTACGAGTAAGAGGTCGTCGAAAAGTGAAGTGACTTGCATGAGTTCTTCATTACCGTACGATGCGTGAAGCGCGGCAGAGTGCTGTTGCATGAAGAATCCCCCGAGAAATCTTCTCGGGGGATTCTTCGCTTTTGCCGTTAAGGATGCGTCCTACACTTGGATCTTGGCGACTTCGCCTTGCAGACTTGTGGCGATTTCGGCGAGCCCTTCGCTTGCATCGGCGATATTCTGCAGGGACTGCGTCTGCGTCTCCACGGCGCTGTTGCCCTCCTCACTCGTCGCGGCGTTTTCCTGTGCGAGCGCCGAGAGGCTCTCGATCACTTGGGAAACGGAGTGGCTTTTGTCCACGATATTCCGCGTCGAGTCGTTCATCCTCTTGACGACCTGCTCCGTCTCTTCGACGGCTTCGTCGATGCGGCGGAATTTTTCCTGCGTTTCATCGAGACTCGTGCGCGTTTCGTCGACGAGATGCCGGGACACTTCCATCGTGTCGACCGCCTCTTGAGATTTCTCTTTGAGTCCGCCGATGATGGCGCTGATTTCGTCGGTGAAGCTGCGGCTCTGCTCCGCGAGCTTGCGGATCTCGTCCGCGACGACGGTGAAGCCGCGTCCTGCCTCTCCGGCCCGTGCTGCTTCGATGGCGGCATTCAGGGCGAGAAGGTTCGTCTGCTCGGAAATCGACTGGATCATCTGGCTGGCCACTTCGATCTTTTCCGCGCTCTTGTTCGTCTCGATGACGACGCGAGCCACTTCTTCGGTCGCTCGGGAGGTTTCTGCCGATTTCTTCATGACATCGGCGAGGATGGCGATGCCTTCATCCTTGCGCTGGCGCACGGCAGCGGTTCCTTCATTGATTTTTTCGAGGATTTCCTGATTGCCGTCGAGCAGGGTCTGGATTTCGTCCAAGTGATCGGAGGCCTCCTGCGTGTCCTGTGCCTGTTTCGATGCACCGTCGGCAATGTTGTGGATGGCCGTCGTCACGTTGCGCGCGCTGTTGGCCGTGCTCTGCGTCGTGGCGGTCAGTTCCTCGCTCGTAGCAGCGACGGACTGGGAATTGCCATTGATCTTTCCGACGATGTCGCGCAGGCTGCTCGCCATCTTGCCGCAGGCGCGTGTGATGATGCCGATTTCATCGCCGCGCTCCAGGTATTTCGCAAGGTGCATATTTTTCTCTTTCTGCAGATCGAGTCCTGCAAAGCGCTCGATCATGCCCGCCATATCCTTTAGAGGTGCGGAGACGCGCTTGTGGATGAAGAAGCTCATGAGCGCGATGAGACCTGCACCGCAAGCTACTGCAATCAGCAGCGATATGAGGACGAGTGCCTTTGCCTCATGCGTGAACATCTCGTTGGAGACGGCGACGAGCGCCCCCCAAGGCTGTTCGATGCCCTTGAGCTTGATGGGGTTGAAGATATAGGTGGTAGGAAGCCCCGTGGATTCGGAGGTGCGCTCCATGGAGAAGAGCTCCTGGCCGAAGAATTTCTGTCCTTCGCTTTCGCTTACGCCCAGCATTTCATAGACGTTCTTGGAGACCGCGTCATCTTTCAGCCCGTGGGCAAGCAGCGTTCCCTGCGGGGTAAAGACGGCGAAGAAATTGTTCGGCGTGCTGATCGCCGCCATGTCGCTCTGGAAAGGAGCGGCGTCGAAATCCACCGTGACGGCGCCGACGAAACGACCGTCCTCGATGAGAGGGAAGGCGATGGTCAGCATGTAGGTGCGCTGGGTCGGCGTGACATCGTACCAGTAGGGATCGGTCAGCGTGATTTTCTGCGTCTTGCGCGGGGATTGATACCACTCGTCCGTCTCATAGCCGGCGAGCGGCGTGATCACGATGTCGGAGCCTTCCTTGCCCGCATAAGGGATGGCGCGCCCCGTGGCGTCGGAAGCGGGGGAGTTCACGAATGCGGCATCTTTGCCGTCGAAGGCGTTTGGCTCGAAGCAGATGCCCGAACCGACGATGTCGTCATTGGAAGCGACGGTCGAGCGCAGGGCGGCGATCAGATCGTCGCGATTGCGCTGCTCGGGCGGCAGAGACAGAATCTGTTGGACGCGCGATCTCAGATCCTGCCCCGATTGATAGACGGCAGTGTAGCGCGTCTCGATGGCGGCCGTCTTCATGCCGACCTCGTTGTACTTTTCCCGTATGCCGTCTTCAATCATGGTGTTGTACGAGCGATAGCCGATGAAGCTCATGAGAATGGCGATCATCAGCGTGACGCCGAGGAAGATGACAACATTGACTTGCAGTCCGATGCCGTAGCCGCCCTTTTGCGGGGTTTCCTTTGTTTTGTTCATGTTGTACAGCTCCTTTTCGGGGAGGCGCGCGCATTTTTCGTCAAGAAATGCGCCTCCTAATTTAGTTGACTTCATCTACTACTTTACAAAGACGGAATCTGGAATCTTTTAATATTATATCACATTTTTCAAAAAAAGTGGCACTTGAATATAATTTGACGATAAACTTTAGCGATACGAAGCGCTCCTACCCGAGCAAGGGGCTTTCGCCAAGCTTGTCGAGCAGCAGATTTGTTTCCATGACGCTCTTCTTGTGCGTGAGCGCGAAGATGAGGACGCTGTCCCAGCTCTTCTTGGCGTAGAGCTGCGGCAGATGAGCCGCGTGCAGCAGACGGCTCGTTTCCTTGAGGTCGAGTCCGAGCGCGAGGGCGAGCGCCAGAATTTTTGCGCGCGAGGGATTCTTGTCGCCGGAAAAGATATGGTAGGCGTATGTGGCTTCGAGTCCCGAGGTGCGGATGACATCGCTTTTCGTTCGATTCTTCTGCGAGAGAAGCTGCGCGAGATAAGGCTCCTCTTTTTCGTTGGAAAAGCACTATTGACAACTTGGCGAAAAAGGTTTACATTGAATCCGTAAATGTATTTCAACAATAGTCCGAATATTGCCTATATGAAGGAGAGGAGGGGCGGCACGACAGTCTATAGACTGACGGACAGAAGGAGAGTGATTTGCGATGGTTACATTTTTGGTGGCATTGCTCGCTTTGATTCTGGGCTACGTCATCTACGGCAGGGTTGTCGACGTGATTTTCTCGCCTACGGACAAGCCGACGCCTGCGTTGGTGCACGATGACGGTGTGGATTACATTCCTCTGCCGACGTGGAAGGTCTTCATGATCCAGCTTTTGAATATCGCTGGTCTCGGACCGATTTTCGGCGCTTTGCAGGGGGCGCTTTGGGGGCCGTGCGTCTACTTCTGGATCGTTCTCGGCACGATTTTCGCGGGCGGCGTGCACGACTATATGTCGGGCATGATTTCTCTGCGTGAAGACGGCAAGAGCATCTCGGAGGTCGTCGGCAATCACATGGGCAAGACGATGCTCTTCATCATGCGCATCTTCTCGGTCGTGCTTCTCGTCCTCGTCGGCACGGTTTTTGCGACGGGGCCTGCTATGCTCATCGACGGCAAGCTGTTGTCGCTCGGTTCTATCGGCGCGATCAAGATTTGGCTCATCATCATCTTGATTTATTACTTCCTTGCTACACTTTTGCCGATCGATACGTTGATCGCGCGTTTCTATCCGCTTTTCGGCGTCTGTCTCATCGTCATGGCGTTCGGCATCATGGGGGCGATGCTTGCGGGCGTCGGCGGTCACGTCATGCCGGAGATGGTCTTGGCGAACCTCCATCCGAAGGATATGCCGATCTGGCCGCTGATGTTCATCACGGTCGCCTGCGGCGCCATTTCGGGGTTCCACGCCACGCAGTCGCCCATGATGGCGCGCTGCCTGAAGGATGAGCGTCTCGCGCGTCCCGTTTTTTACGGCGCGATGGTTTCTGAGGGCTTCATCGCTCTCGTCTGGGCGGCGGCAGGCGTGACCTTCTACGAGAGCACGGGCGGCCTCGGCGCCGTGCTTGCCTCGGCAGGTCCCGGTGGCGTCGTCTACGATATCTGCGTCGGCTTCCTCGGTCCCGTCGGGGCGGCTCTCGCGTTGCTCGGCGTCGTGGCCTGCCCGATCACTTCGGGCGATACGGCGTTCCGCTCGGCACGTTTGACAATCGCCGACTGGTTCGGCCTTGAGCAGAAGTCGACGAGCAGACGTCTTGCGCTTGCCGTGCCGATCCTTGGTGTCGGTGCTGCTCTTACACAGATGGACTTCTCGATCATCTGGCGCTACTTTTCATGGACGAACCAGACGCTCGCTATGATTGTCCTGTGGACGGGATCTGTCTACCTCTATCGTACGTTCCGCGGCAAAATCTACTACATCATCGGCATGATTCCTGCGACCTTCATGTCGGCTGTCACGGTGACGTACATCCTGCAGGCGAAGGAAGGTTTCGGCCTTTCGACAGATGTTACATATCCCGTCGGTATTGCCGCCGCTGCGCTCTTCTTGTTCCTCTTCCTGCGCACGACGGTGCTGCGGCATGAGTGAAGAAATTTTCTGTCTGTGCGGCAGACGAGGACGAGTCGTGGAATGCTAAAGACGAACAGCAAGCCGAAAGTTGCCGAATCGCCCGAAAGATTCGGCAACTTTTTTCGCGCTCTACACAGAATTTCTCGCGCGGTGTATAATAGGGAGGTAGATTTCTTAGTTGATTTACAGTCGAATGGAAAAGGAGAGCGGCGAATGAAGCGAGATGTGATACGGGAAAAGGCAAAGGAAACGCTGGCGCTGGAAGCAGCGGCAGTGAAGAAGCTGACGGAGAATGTGGATGAGGAGTTCTGCCGTGCGGTTGAGTGCGTGCTGGACTGCACGGCTCGCATCGTCGTCACGGGCATGGGAAAATCCGGGCATATCGGACGCAAGATTGCCGCGACGCTTGCGAGCACGGGAACGCCTTCGTTCTTCATGCATCCAGCGGAGGCGTTTCACGGCGATCTCGGCATGGTGACGGACAAGGATGTAGTTCTGGCGATTTCCAACAGCGGCGAGGTGCAGGAGGTCGTGAAGATCCTGCCCGTCATCCATCGCATCGGTGCGACCATCATCGCCATGACAGGCAACCGTGCTTCGCAGCTCGCCGAGTACTCGGACTACGTCATCGACATCGGGCATGAGCCAGAGGCTTGCCCCTTGGGACTTGCGCCGACGACGAGTACGACGGCGACGCTCGCCATGGGCGATGCCATCGCCGTCGCTGTGATGTCCGTGCGGAATTTCAAGAAGCAGGATTTCGCGCTCTTCCATCCGGGTGGCGCACTCGGCAGACGGCTTCTCCTCAAGGTGCAGGACGTCATGCACACGGGCGAGGAAAACCCTGTCGTCTCGGGGGAGAAGACGGCGAAGGATGCGCTCTTTGTCATGACGGAGAAAGGCTTGGGCGCTGTCTCTGTCACGGATGCAGCGGGCAAGTTCATCGGGCTTCTGACCGACGGCATCATTCGCCGCGCACTCGCAAAGGACTATGCTTTCCTCGATGAGCCTGTGCACGAGATCATGTTTACTGAGCCGCTGACGATCCATGCCGATGAACTGGCGACGGCGGCGCTCTCCGTCATGGAGAAGCACGAGCCGCGCCCCGTGACGGTGCTGCCCGTCATCGACGAGAAGGGGGCGCCGGTCGGCATGATCCATCTGACCGATCTTTTGAAGCAGGGTGTGGTTTGAGCCGCATCCTGCCGTTGGGAATGGATGTGCCATAAAGTGTCGGGGCGTGTCGCTGGTACGTTGAGAGAATGGGTTCGTAGCGCGAGAATTTTTCGATAAATCCAGGATATGATAAGTTCTGCCTATGATAATATTTCTAAGAAATCACTAGACAAATGAGCAAAAAAATTATACAATATAGTTGTTTATGGGATGAAATCAGAGGAAGTAATATCCTCGTCCCGAGAACCATCAACAGGGAGGCATGGTTATGAATATTCATGAGTACCAGTCCAAGCAAGTCCTGCGGGAATTCGGCGTCAATGTGCCGAACGGCCTGCCGGCGTTCAGCGTGGAAGAGGCGGTCGAGAACGCGAAGAAGCTCGGCGCCGCTGTCACGGTCGTCAAGGCGCAGATCCACGCGGGTGGCCGCGGCAAGGCGGGCGGCGTCAAGATCGCCAAGTCCGTTGAAGAGGTCGAAGGCTACGCGAAGGAGCTGCTTGGCAAGGTTCTCGTCACGCATCAGACGGGTCCTGAGGGCAAGAAGGTCGGTCGCCTCCTGATTGAAGAAGGCTCGAACATCAAAAAGGAATACTATCTGAGCTTTGTCGTTGATCGTGCCACGGCGAGGATCGTCATGATGGGTTCTGAAGAGGGTGGCGTCGAGATCGAGAAGGTCGCTGCCGAGACTCCGGAAAAGATCATCAAGGAGTATATCGATCCTGTCATCGGACTTGCTCCGTTCCAGGCGACGCGCATGGCGTATGCCATCAACATCCCGGCTCCTGCGATTCGCAAGGCGGCGGCTCTGATGGAGAAGCTTTACAATGCGTTCATTGGCAAGGACTGCTCGCAGGTTGAAATCAATCCGCTCGTCGTCACGGCCGAGGATGATGTGATCTGCCTCGATGCGAAGCTGAACTTTGACGACAGCGCATTGTTCCGCCATCCCGACATCGTCGAACTGCGCGATGAGACGGAAGAGGATCCGAAGGAGCGCGAAGCTGCGGCTGCCGGCCTCAACTACGTCAACCTCGGCGGTGATGTCGCGTGCATGGTCAACGGCGCAGGTCTTGCCATGGCTACGGTCGATATCATCAAGCATTACGGCGGCGAGCCCGCCAACTTCCTCGATGTCGGCGGCGACTCCGAGCCTGAGAAGATCGCGAAGGCGTTCAACATCATGCTCGAAGGCGGCCAGGCGAAGGGCATCTTTGTCAACATCTTCGGCGGTATCAATCGCTGCGACAACATCGCGAACGGCATCATCGAGGCTGCGAAGATCATCTCCAAGGACGGCAAATCCCTCCCGGTTCCTGTCGTTGTCCGTCTTGAGGGCACGAAGGTCGAAGAAGGCCGCGAGATCCTGAAGAACACGCCGATTGCCAACGTCTTCCCCGCACCTACGATGGAGGGCGGCGCCGAGCAGATTGTCAAACTCGTTGCTGAGGCGAAGGCTTAAATCGAAAGGGAGGTCAAACACATGTCAGTTTTGATTGATAAAGATACAAAGGTCATCGTGCAGGGCATCACGGGCAAAGCGGCGACGTTCCACACGAAGCAGATGCTCGACTATGGCACGAAGATTGTCGCAGGCGTAACGCCGGGCAAGGCGGGTCAGAAGGTCGAGGGCGTTCCCGTGTTCAATACGGTTGCGGATGCTGTGAAGGCTACGGGCGCGACGGCTTCGGTCGTTTATGTTCCACCTCGTTTTGCGGCGGACAGCATCATGGAAGCGGTTGATGCCGGTCTCGATCTCGTCGTCTGCATCACGGAGCATATCCCTGTCCTCGACATGGTGAAGGTGCGCCGTTACATGGAAGGCAGGAAGACGCGTCTTGTCGGCCCGAACTGCCCGGGTCTTCTGACATCCAAGCAGTCGAAGCTCGGCATCACGCCGGCTACGGTCAGCAAGCCCGGTCATGTCGGCGTCATCTCGCGCTCCGGTACCTTGACGTACGAGGCTGCTTTCCAGCTCACGAATGCGGGCATCGGTCAGACGACGACGGTCGGCATTGGCGGCGACCCCGTCAAGGGCACGGACTTCATCGACGCTCTGCAGCTCTTCAAGGATGATCCCGAAACGTTGGCCGTTCTGATGATCGGCGAAATCGGCGGCACGGCGGAAGAGGACGCTGCGAAGTGGATTCAGGCGAACATGAAGGATAAGCCGGTTTCCGCCTTTATCGCAGGTCGTCAGGCGCCTCCGGGCAAGCGCATGGGTCATGCCGGCGCGATCATCTCGGGCGGCAAGGGCACGGCGGCTGACAAGGTCGCGGCTCTGAATGCTGCGGGCATTCCCGTTGCCGATACGGTCGCCCACATCGGCGAGACGATGGTCAAGCTCCTCAAGGAGAAGGGTCTCTTCGAGAAGTGCCATACCTGCTGAGTTTTGGCGGGATAAATAGCGAGATGCCACTGCGGTTTGCGGTGGCGTCTCGTTCTTGTTTTGGGCGGTCGTCTCTGTCGACGTTTGGTGTGACGGGGTTCGTGGCATGAAAAAGCCCGGGATGTGCATAGAGAACATGCACATCCCGGGCTTTTCATGTTTCTTGCTTAATAGTAGTAGCCATCCTCGTCGTAGGTGCTGCCGTCTGCACCCTCGGCGCTGACGGAGTAGTTGCCGTCCGCATCCACGGCTACGGCAGCGACGTTGCCCTCTTCGTCCGCTACGGCGTAGACGTAGTTGCCGTTCTCATCGTACCCTTCATACTCGTATTCGTCCGCCGAAGCGACGCCTGCCGTGCCGAGCATGATGGTGCAGGAAGCCATGACTGCAAAAGCTTTGAACCAGTTTTTCATAAATAACATCCCCTTTTTATGTGTGCCTTGCTCTATTCTTTTTCTAGTGTAACAGGAAGGTGGATGCTTTTCAACGAATGGGAAAAAAGTGTCGAGATCTTGCATGAAAGTGGTCATTTGCCTCATTTTTCCATGCGCTCGACCTGCGGCACATGCAGCAGGATGCTGAACCAGCCGTCCTTTTGCTCCGTGAAGAACTCGGCGCCGTACTTTTCCGCGAAGAGCAGAAGGGAGCGCGTGCCGTAGCCGTGGCCAGGCAAGGAATCTCTGCTTCTGGGCAGGCCGTTTGCGGCGAGTGGTACGGGCGTGCTGCGGCGGTTCTCAATGGAGAAGAAGATACTGGCACCCTTGGTACGCGCGAGGAGACGGATGGCTCGCTGCTGCTGCGGCTCTTCCTCTTCGGCATGGATGGCGTTTTCAAAGAGATTGCAGAGGACGAGCGAGAGATCGACTTCCGCGGCAAAGGAGGCGGGGAGGTCGATTCGAGCCTCGACGGCGATGTCCTTTTGGCGCGCTTGCCGCACATAGACGGAGAGCGCTGCATCGATCAGGGGATTGCTGGCGAAGTGCTCGACGCGCGTCGCATCGATCTGCCCGCTCATCCTTTGGACGAGCCGCATGGCGGCATCATCTTCGCCGCGCGAGATGAGGTCGGCGAGCATCTGCGCATTGTGTCGGAGGTCATGGCGCACGATGGAGAGGCGCGCCTGCTTTTCCTGCAGGGTGCGCGTATACTCGCCGATCGAGTTCATGCGCGTCAGGAGCGCGAGATTTCGTTCCGTCGTTGCTGCCTGCTGGAGGATGTACTCAAGGCCACGCCATGCGGCGAGAGCGATGAGCACGCCGCAGACGAACAGCAGAACGCGAGGGAAGAGGTAGCGGGAGGCAAGGACCTCAGGCGAGGTGGAGAAGTAGACATCGTGAACGAGCATGAGAAGCGGCAGCGGGCAGATGTAGAGCCAGAAGCGGTCGGTGCTGATCGTGGAAAAGCGCAGGAAGATTTGCCGGAAGAAAGGGCGCACGATGGGCAGTGCGGTGAGATAAATCGTGAGATTCAAGGCGCAGTAAGTGGCGAAGTGGTCGAAAAAGTCGCTTTCGTTGTTGAATGTCAGCACGAGGAGAATCGCGATCGTCGAGATCGTGCTGCTGAGAATGAACTGCATGCCGAGGATGAAGATGTGCTGCGCGATGTATGGTCGGATCATGCAGAGGTTCAGCAGAAAGTAGGGAAGAAAGCCGAAAAAGATATAAAAGAGTTTGAATGTGTGAAAGCCGTAGGACAGGATGCCGAAAAAAAAGAGCAGCACGGAAATGGCAAACTCGGCAAAGAAGATAAGGGCGTATCCCTGCAGCAGTCGCCGCCGCACCTTCGGCGCAAGGATGGAGCGAAACGGCAGGTAGCGCAGGTAGACGGCCGGCAGGAGCGAGAGTAGGAACAGGAAGGTGTTGAAGATGACGGCAAGACTGTTTTCGTTCAAGACAAACCCTCCAGACTGTTTGCTTATGTATGGTTTTGTGGTATTATACGATAGAAGTCGTACTTCGTCAAATGAATGACGGAGTCATACGGAAACAGAAAGGCGGGAAAGGATGCGCATTGCTATTGTCGATGATGAGGAAGAGGTGCGCGAGGTGGCGCGGCGCTATCTGGCGAAGATGCTCGCGAGATATTGGTCGAAGGAAACAGCCGTCGTGCAGCTTGACCTCTTCGATTCTGCTGAAGCGCTCCTGGAGGGCTTTGATCGGCAGTCCTACGATCTCGTGCTCCTCGACATCTGCATGCCCGGTCTTGACGGCATGGAAGCGGCGCGTCGCTTGCGTGCCGAAAGCGCCGACATCGGCATCATATTCCTCACGACGAGCGAGGAGTATCTGATGGAGGGCTATCGCGTCTTTGCCGACGGCTACTTCCTCAAGCCTCTGGGGACGGATGAGGAGGCTTTTCAGGCCTCTCTGCGTCATGTCTTCGCACGCCGCGATCAGTCGGCGCACGTTCTCAGCGTGGAATACAACGGACGCGCCCTGGAGATCCCCTTTCAAAAGATTTTCTATGCGGACATCGAAGGCGGCAGGCTGCACATCGTCCTCGAAGAGCGCGATTTTCACCTCTCGCGCCCTTTCACCTATGAGTGGAGCGCGGAGCGGCTGCTGCACGACAAGCGCTTCCTTGAATGTTACCATCGCATCATCGTCAATATGGACAGAATCGAGCGCATGGAAGAGGGGGCGTTCGTGCTCACGAGCGGCATGAAATTGCCGATCAGCCGCAGGCGGTACGGTGCGGTCAAGGTAGAGTATATGCAGTATATGCTGAATAAGTAGCAGCAAGTTGGGGGGCTTAAGATATAAGTCCCATGGGTCTTTCTGCTGGCATATCTGTGACCACTTTCGTGCAAGAAGAAGCCACTTTCTGCAGATTCTTTGCAGGAGGTGCTTTTTTTTTGCTACAATTTAAGCGAAGGGGAAATTCGGCAAGGATGTTCGATAGCGGGCTGAGGGTTTCATCTCCTTGCCCATTGCCGTACTTTTCCGAAAAAATATAAAAGGAGAGGGTAATATGAAGAGGAAGATGATGTTGACAAAGAGGTTACTGCTGCCGTTCATCGCCGTTCTGGCGATGCTCCTCGTCGCGGGCTGCGGCGACAAGCCAAAGGACACGGCGGACAAGGCTGTCCTCGCTTATGCGGAGCTTTATGCTTACGGTGACACGGACAAGACCGAGGCGGCGGGCTTGACGAAAGAGCAGAAGGAGAAGATCAGTGAGGCGCTCCTGACTGAGGTCGATCAGCAGTTCCAGAGCATGATGCTTTCCGAGGACAATGCGGTCGCTGTCACGAATTACTATATTGCCGATCGCAAGGCGAACATCACGCTCAAGGCGAAGGTCAAGAAGGACGACAGCGAGCATCCCGTTGTCGAGCTGACGGCTACGCCGGTCGACAAGGCGGAGTTTGACAAGATCATGCAGACGAACGAGGATCTCGTCGCTTTGGGTGTTGTCCTCGGTCTTGCACAGCAGCAGGGCGTCGATGTCCGCAAGGATCCCTCTTATCAGCAGGGAGCGATGGACGTCTTGCGCAAGTTCATCGACGAGATTCCTTACGACGATGAAAAGACGCTCGATGTGCCGTGCGATATGGTGAAGAGCGATGACGGCAAGACGCTGCACTGGGCGCCGAAAGATCCGAAGGCGATCCAGAAGTTCCTCGACGGCGAGAAGTAAGGCGCTCGTATCTCCGTGAGGGAAGAGCGGCTGCTTTGTATGAGCAATATGCAGCAAGATAAAGGGAATCGCGAAGGAGGGAATATGATGATGAATCGTTTTTGCCGCATACTGCGACAGGCTTTCGCGGTTCTTTTACTGACACTCATCCTTGCGGGCGGCTATGGTGAAGCGGTGAAATCGAGATGGTGTTTTGCCGCTTCCCATGACCTTGCAGGACTCGAAGATCGCGCCGTCGATATTGAGCCGTCGGATGGAAGCGTTTCCGTTACGCTCAGTGAAAGCGAAATGGAACTCCTCTCGTCCGTGCGCTGCAACCTGCTCTATCTCGACGAAAATGTCGTTATCCACCTCGGCAGCGATGCGAACATCGACGCCGATTGGGACACGGGCGTCTTTCGTGACAACTTCGACGGTACATGGCCGATGCTCGACGGGCATCCTGTCTACATCGAGCTCACCGAAGAAGGCGACGATTACAACCTCTATTCCATACCCATCAAGCTCAACGGCGAGGAGTGCATCCTGCAGGTTTCCTACAACTACAACGATGAGACGTATCACATCCTCGGCGCGTACCGCGAGCTTGAGGAAAGCGGCATGAGCGATCAAGAGCTGATTCCCTTGAGGGAGGGCGATATGGTCACGACGATCCATTTCGCGAAGTCCGTTTCCGACAATGATGATGATGAACTCGCTGCTGTCGAAGCCGAGACCTTCCAAATCGGCAGTCATCCTGCGGTCGAGGACGAAGAACTCGGCGACGGCACATACGGCTATATATTTGAGTTTCTTGCGCCGACGGGTGAAAGCGCCCTTTCGGAGATCGCTGTATTCAACATCGAGGGCGGGAACATCACGACATTTGATGAATGAGCGGCAGACCTTCTGCCGCCAGTATTATTCCAGTATATAGATCATATAACATCCTAAGGAGAGATTCATTATGAGCAAAAAAAGTCCAATTCTTGCAGCGATTCTTGGCTTCTTCGTTCTCGGCATTTTCTACAGCACGGGCTTCAGCAAGCAGGGCATCATTGCCGTTGTCGGAATGATTGTCGTCAGTTGGCTTCTCAGTTTTTTTGTCAGCCCGGAAGTCTCTGTGATTGTCAACCTCGTCGGTGCGTTCCTCGGCTACAAGTGGGCGAACGATCACAATGCATCAATCGAGGGCGGCGGTGCGATGTAAGGAGACGCAGCATCCAGTTTGCGTCTTTTGGCGCATCTTTTGCATCGTTTCGAGCAATCTCGAAACGATGTGCTTGTAACCGAGTCTGGCCGATAAAAAGCGTGCAGCGGAATCGAATCTGCTGCACGCTTTTTGCATGTTGATTTCATGGGAGCATCGCTCTGTCAGTCTTCCTGATCGACGAACCTCGATGCGAGCAGCTTCTTCTCCTGTGCGATTTTGTTGCGCTGGATTTGTCTTGACCAGAAGATGCTGGGAATAGCGACGCCGATGGCGATGCCGGCGATGATGCTCGCGGCTTCGACGCCGTTTCTAAGCGCCGCGAGCAAGAGGGGGGTGCTGACCTCGTTGATATTTAAGAGTGTGAAGAAGAAGCGGTAGAGAAGAACGCCGGGAATCAACGGAATGGCGGAAGGGATCGTCAGCACGATGTTCGGCGTGTGAAACCAGTGAATGGCAAAGAGTGCGAGAACGCCGACGAAGGCGGAGGCGAGGAAGGTGCCGGCCGCTTGGCTCATGCCAAGTTCGAACATACAGATGTTCCGAAGGAGGATCGTGATGATGCCGCCCGCGGAGACGACCCATAGCAGGCGGCGCGGCACGCTGAAGATCAGGGAGAAACCACCGGCTGCGATGGCGGCGGCTAGCGGGTGGTAGAGGTAGATCTCGCCGGGACTGAGGCTCACGGTCGTGAATGAACTGACGTGTCCGAGGCGCAGGGCGATCGCCATGCCGAATGCCGTGCTGCAGACGATGAGGAGCGTGTCGAACGCCCGCGTCATCCCCGAGGTGATGAAGTGGTTCAGAAGGTCGTTCGCCGCATTGATCAGAGGCACGCCGGGCACGATGAAGAGGGTGCAGGCGACGATGGGCAGCATGGGCGTCGCAGACAGGTCGAGGTCTTGCAGCAGCACGGCGGCGAGCGTCGCGGCAAAGGCCGCGATGGCGATGCCCGCGTAGGCGTTGAAGCCGTGCTCGTTGCACAGGCGACGCGCATAGAAGCCGAGGAAGGCGCAGACCGCCGTGAGGAAGAAGGCGGCGAGGTCGCAGCCGAAGAGGGCGCAGGAGCCGGCGCACGCGAAGCCTGCGCCGAGTGCTGTCAAGAAGCCGTTGTAGGGGGATTTTCGTTTTTCTAGAGCTTCGATCTCGCGCTCGAAAAGTTCGAGCGACCAGGCGTCACGCATGGCGCGCCAGATCATGCGGCTGACGGCGGAGAGGACGAGCATGTTCACGCGGTGCGTGCGGCACTTGCTGAAGCGCGTGTAGGTGCGCTCTTCGTCCTTGATGTTGAGCATGATGGTCGTGTAGGCGATGTGACAGCTGACGTTTTCCGCAGGGATGCCCATGTATGCCGCCGTGCGCATGATGTACTGCGAGGTGCGGTCGGAATCGGCGCCGTTTTCCATCATTGTGCGGGCGACGAGCAGGATCAGATGCATCTTGTAGATGATCTGGGAGAAGGGGTGTGTGAGAACATGTTCTTTCGTGGGTTCCATGGGAGGCTCCTTTCTTATAGGCGGACGGCAATGGAAGATGTCCGACATGTATGCTTTCGGGTTATATTGTAATCGTAGTTTGGAATATTGCGATAATTGATGACGGACTGCCTGAAAGGCAGTCCGTGTGTCCGTGTTCCTCAGTCTTCCTGATCGACGAATCTTGATGCGAGCAGTTTCTTTTCCTGTGCGAGTTTGTTTTTGCGAATTTGGCGCGACCAGAAGATGTTCGGTATGGCGACGCTGACGGCGATGCTGATGATGATGGTCGCCGCCTCGATGCCGTTTCTAAGGGCGCCCAAGAGGATGTCCGTGCTGACGTCGTTGATGTTGAGGAGCGTGAAGAGCAGGCGGTAGAGCAGGATGCCGGGGACGAGGGGGATGGCGGACGGCGTCCTGAGGACGACGTTCGGCACATGAAACCAACGCAGGGCGTTGAGCGCGAGGAGTCCGACGACGGCTCCGCCGATGAATGTGCCTGCCGCTTGGCTCAGACCGAGGTCAAACATGCAGATGTTTCTGAGAAGGATGGTGATGGCGCCGCCGACGGAAACGACCCAGAGGACGCGCTTCGGCACTTTGAAGAGCATGGAGAAGCCGCCGGCGGAGATCGCCGCAGCGAGCGGGTGGTAGAGGTAGATGTCGCCGGGACTGAGGCTGATGGTCGCAAAATCGGTGACGTGTCCGAGGTGCAGCGCCGCTGCCGTGCCAAACGCCATCGAGCCGACGATGAGAACGGTGTGAAAGGCGCGTGTGATGCCCGCCATGATGAAGTTGTTGAGCATGTCGTCGGCCGCATTGATCAGCGGCACGCCGGGCACGAGGAAGAGGGCGCAGGCAACGATGGGGTGCATGGGCGTCGCGGATTGGACGACGCCTTGGGAGAGGGCGGCCAAGGATGTCGCGACGAAGGCGGCGATGGCGATGCCCGCATAGTTGTTGAAGCCGCGCTCGTTGCAGATCGTGCGTGCGTAGAAGCCGAAGAAGGCGCAGACCGCCGTGACGAAGAAGGCGATGAAATCGCCGCCGAAGAGCAGGCACGAGCCGCCGCAGGCGAAGCTTGAGCCGATGGCGGTCGCGAAGGAGGAGTAGGGGCTTTTGCGGCTTTTGATGCGGTCGAGTTCTTTCTCGAAGCGTTCGAGCGTCCAGTTGTCGCGCATGGCACGCCACATCGTACGACTGACGGCGGCGAGGACGCTCATGCTGACATTGTGCTTGCGGCATTTCGTGATCTCGGTGTAGGTGTGCTCCTCGTTTTTGACGTTTAAGAGGAGCGTCGTATACATGATGTGGCAGCTGACGTTTTCCGCCGGAATGCCCATGTACGCCGCCGCGCGCATGATGTAGCGCGCCGTGCGGTCAGAATCCGCGCCGTTCTCCATCATGAGTCTGCCGACTGTCAGGATCAGGGACATCTTGTAGGTGATCTTGTAAAACGGATCTTTGAATACTTGTTCAAGGGATGGTTCCATGGTTTGTTAACCTCTTTTATTTGTGTTGTTTGTTGGTTAGGGAGTTCTTCTCAGTTGAATCGGCACTTTTGAAGGGATCAACTTTCTAAAGGAACGATGGCAAGCTTTTTGCCTAAGGGAGCGAGAAGTTTCATGATGGTGGAAACGCTTGGGGTTGAGGTTCCGCGTTCCATGCGGGCAATTACGGGCTGTTTCACGCCGCTTAATTCTTCCAGCTGTTTCTGCGTGAGACCTTGTTCTTGGCGAGCTTGAATCAACTCAGTGATGAGGGCGACGCGCAGATTGCTTTCCGCGATTTCCTCGGTCGAAAAAAGTTCCTTGCGCACTTCCTGCCAGTTTTTTCCGATTGCAGAATTATTTTTCATGATGAACGCCCCTTTCTTTCAAGTCAGCGATTTCTTTTCTCGCTTTTTCTATTTCACGCAGTGGTGTTTTTTGCGTTTTCTTCATGAAGTGATGGAGTAAAACGAAGCTGCCTTCGTGCCAAGTGACGAAGAAAATTCTGTCACGCAGAGGGCGCAGTTCCCAGAGGTCATCTTCGATGTGTTTTACATAAGGCAGACCTAAATGTGTCCCCATCTTGCTCAATGCTTCGATATAATCTTGAATCTTGTTTGCCTTGATGCGGCTGTCTTTGCCGGATTTCATGGAGAGTTGCCGCAGATATTCGAGAACAGGCTCTTTTCCGTCTTTGTTACGATAAAAATAAATCGGGTGCATAATGCATCCTTCCTTTATTGTGCCTTAAAATTTATTGGATGGCAAGGTGAAATAAGAAATTCTTTCAAAAATAGGGGGGGCTTGGACTGCCCGCCCTATTTCCGATTTCGTTTCTTTTTTATTTTCCTGCGTCCGTGAAGTCGTAGAGCTTCTCCGCCTTGTGAAAATGGGTGTGCAGCAGTTCGTGCGCCTTGCCTTCCAAGGGTGCGCCGAGGAATTCTTTGTAGATGCGCACGACTTCGGGATTTTCATGCGATTTTCTCACGGGGAGGTTCTTGTCGATTTCGTAGAGAGCCTTCATGCGCTCGGCACGGCGCGCGTTCGTCGTATTGAGCGGCTGTCCGCCGCCGCCTTGGCAGCCGCCGGGGCAGGCCATGACTTCGATGAAGTCGTAGGGACTTTTGCCGGCTTTGAGTTCGTCCATGATGTGCTTGGCATTCTTGAGCGTGTGCGCGACGGCGACGCGCACCTTGCGCTCGCCGAGGTCGACGGTCGCCTCTTTGATGCCGTCCATGCCGCGCACGGCGAGAAAGTCGATGGAGGGGAGCGTCTTGCCCGTCGCCTTTTCGTAGACGGTGCGCAGCGCGGCTTCCATGACGCCGCCCGTCGTGCCGAAGATCGCGCCCGCGCCCGAGCATGTGCCGAGCGGGCTGTCGAAGTCCTCCTCGGGCAGATCGTGGAAGGTGATGCCGACGTAGTGGATGAGCTTGGCAAGCTCGCGCGTCGTGATGACGATGTCGACGTCCTGATGGCCGTCCCTGCCCATCTCGGGACGCGCGGCTTCGAACTTCTTCGCCGTGCATGGCATGACGGAGACGGTCACGATGTCCTCGACGGGGATGCCCGACTGCTTTGGATAGTAGGTCTTGGCGACAGCGCCGAAGATCTGCATGGGCGACTTCGCTGTCGAGAGGTGGGGCAAGAGGTCGCTGTAGTGTTTTTCGACGTAGTTGACCCAGCCGGGGCTGCACGAGGTCATCATGGGAAGCGTACCGCCGTGTTCCAAGCGATGCAAAAATTCATGCCCTTCTTCCATGATCGTGAGGTCGGCGCCGAAGTTCGTGTCGAAGACGCGGTCGAAGCCGAGGCGCTTCAAGGCGGCGACCATCTGTCCCGTGACGATGGCGCCGGGCGGCAGATGGAATTCGTCGCCCAAGGAGACGCGCACGGCGGGCGCGACCTGCACGATGACGTGCTTCTTCGGGTCTTGCAGGGCGTCGAGGACGCGCTGCGTATCATCTTTTTCCGTGATCGCTCCCGTCGGACAGACGAGGCTGCACTGGCCGCAGAGGATGCAGTCGGTCGCTTCGAGCGGGCTGTCGTAGGCGGTCGTTACGACAATCTTGTCGCTTCGTCCGGCGAAATTCAGGGCTTCGATGCCCTGGACGTCCTTGCAGGCGCGGATGCAGCGGCCGCATTTGATGCACTTCGTCGGGTCGCGAGCGATGCTCGGGTTGTTCGCCGCGTCCTCCTTGTTTTCGACGACGATGGGCAGTCCTGTATGGCCGATGTTGAAGCGGCTGCAAAGCTCCTGCAGGTCACAGCGGTGGTTGCGCGGACAGTTCAGGCAGTCCTGGTTGTGGTTGGCGAGGATGAGCTGAAGGATGGCGATCTGCGTGTCGCGCACGATCTGCGTGTCCGTATGGACTTCCATGCCTTCCCAGACCTCGGTCGCGCACGCTGCCATGAGGCGGCGGCTGCCCGTGACCTCGATGGAGCAGATGCGGCAGCGAGCCTTGACGCGCTGATCGGGGTGGTAGCAGAGATGCGGGATATTGATGTGCACCTTGCGTGCGGCGTCGATGATCTTCGTGCCCTTGGGGACTTCGACGGGAATGTTGTTGATTTTCAGGTGTACGAGTTCTCTTTCTTCTGCCATCAGTGTACGCCTCCGATCCGGAATGTTTCAGGGAAGAGCTTGAAGGCGGCGGAAAGGGCGTTTTCAGCGCTTTCGCCGAGGCCGCAGAGAGCGGACATGGGCATGATGCGCGCGATCATCTTCATGTTTTCGAGATCCTTTTCCGTCGCTGTTCCTTGCGCGAACTTTTCCAAGATGAGCTTGATGTGAAGGACGCCCTCGCGGCACGGCGTACACTGGCCGCAGCTCTCGTGCGAGAAGAACGCCTGCGTCATGCGCAGAAAGTCGAGGACGCTCGTGCGCTCGTCGACGACGAGGATCGCGCCCGAGCCTACGGTCACGCCGGCCGCCTTGAGGTCGTCGTAGGTGTAGGGGACGTCGAGGATGGATTCGTCGGCGATCTTGCCCGACGCGCCGCCGAACTGGATGAGGCGGATGCGTCGGCCGCCCTGAATGCCGCCCGCAAGGTCATAAATGATTTCGCGCACGGTCGTGCCGAAGGGGATTTCAAAGACGGCAGGACAGTTGACATTGCCGCCGACGGAGACGAGCTTCGTGCCGAGGGATTCGCCCGAGCCGTAGCTGATGTATTCCTTCTTGTCGTCGAGGAGGAGATGCGGCACGATGGAAAGGCTCTCGACGTTGTTGACGCACGTCGGCAGCGCGAAGAGGCCGCTCTGCTTGATGAAGGGCGGCTTCATGCGCGGCCGGCCCGCCTTGCCCTCGATGGAGCGGATGAGCGCCGTGCCCTCGCCGCAGACGTAGGCTCCCGCGCCCGAGCGGAGGTGGATGTGAAAGTTGAAGCCTTCCTTGCCGAGGATGTTCTTGCCGAGGAAGCCGCAGCGCTCCGCTTCTTCGATGGCGTTCTTGAGGCGCGAGCGAAGGTGCGCGTATTCTTCGCGCAGGTAGATGTAGCCGTCCTGTGCGCGGATGCTCCAGGCGCCGATCGTCATGGCCTCGATGAGGTTGAAGGGGTCGTTCGTGATCAGTTCGCGATCCTTGAAGGTGCAAGGCTCGCCCTCGTCAGCGTTGCAGATGATGACCTTGTGCTCGCCCTTGACGGCACGCGCCTGCGACCACTTGCGTCCCATGGGGTAGGCGGCGCCGCCGCGCCCCTTGATCCGGGCTTCGGAGAGAAGGGAGGCGATGTCCTCGCCGTCCATTGTCACGGCCTTTTTGAGGGCGTTGAAGCCGCCAATCGCCAGGTACGATTCGATGGACATGGGATCGTAGCGGTGGAAGTTCTTTGTCATGAAAGAAACCTTGCTCATATAGTCTCCTTTCGTGTGGATGTCGTTTTGTTTCCGGTCCTTTTTGTGCGTCTCGCAGAGAGGAGGCGCGGCTGCAAGGGGTGGAGCGCCCTTGCAGCGCAGGTTCGGTGAAGATGTGCAGACTACTTACTGCAGCGTGTGCAAAAGTTCCTCGATCTTCTCGCGGCTGTCAAGATGCCCGTAGACTTCGCCGTTGACGCGCACGGCGGGCGCGATGTCACAAGCGCCGAAGCACGGCGTCTTTTCGAGCGTGAAGCGTCCGTCGTAGGTGACTTCGCCGACGTCGATGCCGAGGAGGCTCTTGAGCGCAGAGAAAAGCGTTTCGTTCTCGTTGATGCGGCAGACGACGGAGTCGCACACTTGGATGGGGTACTTGGCGCGCGGCACAGGCGACAGGCTCGCGTAGAAGCTCAGACAGTCGTAGATCAGAGAGATCTTCAGCGGCAGTTTCTCCGCCACGTAGTAGGCGGCAGGCTCGGGCACATAGTGGCGCTCGAAGAGGTCCTGCACGTCGAGCAGGATGCCGACGATCTGCGTCGGGTCGTAGGAATGAGCCTCAAGCACGCGGTCGATCTTCTCGCGCGTCGCGAGTTCGAGACTCTTGGGGTCGGCGTTCATGGCAGCATCTCCTTTTCTTGGAAAATATGTTTTCTTTTATCATTATAGAGGAGAACGGAGATTCATTCAAGAGAAAGGGGTACATGAGTATGTTTCTCCGTCCGTTTGTGCTATAATGTCTGCGATATCATCTGTTTGACTTTCGGAGGTGCAGCTTGGTCTCCTTTCTCATCATTTTAGTCACCGTTCTTGCAGTGTTCACCGTGGCGGCGCTTTGGGCGCTGCGCTATCTTCTCGCCGCGCGTGCGCTGTTTATTTGCCGCGTGCTGGTCGGCGTCGTGTTCACCGTCGCGTCGGCGTCCTTCTTCTTGCGGCGCAATCCGCTCGCGGCGTTTCTTTCGGACGGTGCGACGATTTCTCTGGCTTCTGTCTTCTTCCTCTCTTTGATGTTCTTGTTTTTCTTTGTGTTGGCAGCCGTCGTCCTTCGTGCCGTCTATCGCAGGACGCTCGCCGTGCCCGAGGATGCGGGGCGGCGTAGGATTTTGCAGGCAGCGGGCGCGTATCCTGCGGCGGCGCTCGGTGCGGCGCTTTACGGCAATCTCTACGAGCGGAATGCGACGGTTGAGCGTCGCTACGACATCCCCGTTGCAGCGCCGGCGCTCGCAGGCTATACGGTCGCTCAGCTCAGCGACGTGCATCTCGGCATGTTCTTCTCGCTTGAGCGGCTGAAGAGCCTCTTGCAGCGGGTCACCGACGCTTCTCCCGACGCTCTCTTGCTGACGGGCGACATCTTCGATCATCCCGATTGGACGGTGGACGCCGTGCGCCTGATCGACGGCTTTGCCGCCGCCTTTCCTGACGGTATATGGTACTGCCACGGCAATCACGAGCATATACGCGGCATTGCGCTCGTAGAAGAAGCGCTGGCGACGTCGAAGATTCACTTTTTGAAAAATGAGGCGCAGTGCGTGAGGCAGGGAGCGCAGCCGCTCTACTTCGCGGGCGTCGACTACCCGATGTCGGAGTACAGGAAAAGGCTCGACGCCGAGGCATTCCAGCGCGAGAAGGCGATGTACGCGAAGGCGGCGCTCGAAGCGATTCCCGCAGATGCCGTGACTGTCCTGCTCGCGCACCATCCCGAGTTCATCGACGACGGCGCCGAGTACGGCGTGCGCCTCGTGCTCACGGGGCACACGCACGGCTCGCAGTTCGGCGTCTTCGGCCTGCCGCTCTTTCCTGTGTTCAAGTACACGCGCGGCATCGTCGAGAAGGGGAAGACGACGGGCTACGTCCATTCGGGCAACGGCAGCTGGTTCCCGTACCGCCTCGGCTGCCCGCCGGAGATTGCGTACTTCGTCTTGCGCGCTTAGGAGGAAGCAATGAAAATACTCGTGACAATACCGCATTACTATGCACATGACCCACAAGGCATCTATGCTTCGAACGGCGACCCTGAGCGCAAGACAGGGAATCTTCGGAAACTCATCGTTCATCTGAAAACCCTGTTTGAAAGTCCGCAGGCATATTGCCGCTACGATCTGCAGAATGCGGACGGCTCGCGCTTCACGGATGCCGATTTGCAGGCGGGCAGGCCGATTGCACGCTCACTGGCGAACTACTATGCGGCAAACGAGGCGCTTCATGCCAAGGTCGATATCGTGCTCTCGACGGCGGGCGAGCGTCATGCGCTCGATCGGCTTGGATTGCCGCAGGGCATGTACGAGCGAAGGGATTTTCCCGATGTCGATCCGAAGCTTCTGGGATTCACCTGTCAGGATGTACTTAAGGAGAGACGCGGCGAATACGACTACTACTGCTACATGGAGGACGACCTCGTCGTGCACGATCCGCTGTTCTTCCAAAAGCTCGCGTGGTTCGATGCGTTCTTCGGCCCGGACGCCGTGCTTTTGCCGCATCGTTTCGAGTACAATGAGCGCTGCGTATTCCCCAAAGGGTATGTGGAGACGGACGGCTTCGAGGCGGGCAGCGAGCTTGTGGAGAGGTTGTCGTTTGCGCAGAAGTACATTGACTTCGCTGCGCGCCCCGTCTTGACGGCTTCCATGCCCGGCGGCGAGGTGTGCTTCGTCAAGGTGCGCAATCCGCATTCGGGATGCTTCTTCTTGACGGCGGAGCAGTTTGAGCGCTGGCTGAGCCGGCCCTATTACGGCGAGCGCACGGGAGAGTTCTCCTCGACGTTCGAGAGTCCTGCCACGTGGGGACTCATACGCACCTTCAGTGTTTACAAGAGTGACTTTCCCATGGCGGCGTTCTTTGAGATCGAGCATGCGGGCGCACGCTTTTTGGGGCAGAGCCTTTCGCATGAGCCGCAAAAGCGCATTGACGCGTCGTCCTTTGCGAGGGAAGGCATCCATTTCTCGTTTTGATGCAGGAGTAAGACATAAAAAAAGCCCGCTTTCGCGGGCTTTTTTTATGTCAATATTTTCCGCCACCACCGCCGTGGCTTTCATCGCGGCTCGAAGTGTCTTTTCCTTGCTTTTTGGGCTTTTCGTGCCGTGTGACGTTCATGTAGAGGAAGGAGTCGCGGTTTTCTGTCAGATGCAGTCCTTCGTGACTCAGATAGGCGTCGGCTTCCGTTGCCGAGGTGACGTTGCTCATCGAGGCGATGAGGCTGCTGCGCACGAGGTAGAATACACCGCCTGCGAGCACGACGGCGATGCCTAGGGCGATGAAGCTGAAACCTGCCTTGGGGTCGAAGGGTTTGCCTTCCTTTTCATAGTAGGTGAGCATTTCATCAGCTGCAGCGGCGTAGGCTTTGAATCCCGCCGCATAGTCGTCCTTCTTGAACGACGGCAGGAACTTGCCCGAAAGGTAGTCCGTACCGATGTCGTCGGTGATGCGGCTCTTCATCTTCTTGTCTGTCGCGAGATACCAGTCGCGCTCTTTCGGCGCGACAAGGAGAACGAGGGCGCCATTTTCCGTGCCTACTGCGAATTTGTCAGCGAATCTGTTCGCGACTGTGCCCGCTTTCTCCCCCTTGAGGTCTTTGACTGTGTAGACGACGATACGCGCTTTGTGTGCCGTTCCGATGTCGGCAAGCGTCTTTTTGAGTGAGGATTCGTCCGCATCGCTCAAGAGTCCCGCATCATCCATGACGCATGCGTCCGCCTGTGCGCGACTCTTTTCAGCCGCCTCGCTCAAGGCAGGGGCGGCGAGTGCGAGCAAAAGGATGAGGGAGAGGAGGACGGCGCTGAAGAAGTTTCTTTGTTCACGTTTCATGTGCAGCCCTCCTCATATTGTTCCCAAAAGGAATTTCGCGATGAAGTAGAGAATCGGCACGCTGATGAGTGAGGCGGCGAGGGGATAGAGCGTCGCCTTCCGCTTGTCGATGGGCAAGGAGCCGATGACCTTGCCTGTCTGTCCGTTCATCATGAAGGTGTAGGGCTTGCCTTCGTACTTCGTTGTGAGAATCCAGACGGGCACCATAGCGTAGCTGACGGTGCCGTCCTCCTTGATGATGCACGGCTCGCCATCGAGCGAGCAGCGGTCGTAGCCTTCGACGGTGCTTTCGAGGACGCCGAGGGCGCTTTCCGTCACGCGCTTGTCGGCGCGTGGCGCGGAGGCCTCGGCGTCGACGTCGTACTTCTCGGCGAGGAAGCCCGTGAAGTAGGCGGCCGAGAAGGGCACGAGTTCGCTGTAGTCGAATGGTTCGATGCTCTCCATGTAGGTATCGTCCATGCGTTCGCTGCCGTCGACGGGAATGCGCTCGAACTTCATCGAGCCTGTGCGCTCGCAGTCGTAGACGCTCGTTTCCGTGATGATCTCGTCCGCCGTCTCGTAGATGTTGTCCCTTTCCGCGCGGAAGGAGGCACTTGCTGTGATGGCAGAGTCGAAGAGCCAGAACGGCACGTACATCGCCTGGATTTCTTTGATGCGGTTGTTCGATTTGAAGGAGTCGGGCAAGAGGTAGCGCTTCTCGTAGAACTTTTTGAGGGCAGCGATGGCTTCGTCCTTCGTTTTCTTGAATGGGATGACGAAATCGGGGCGCAGCATGCCGGAGAATTGCTGCGGCAGCATGTTTGGGCTGCCGCAGTAAGCGCATTCCGTCGCCATCGTGTTGCCGTCTGAGACCAGCTCCGCGCCGCACGATGAGCATGTCTGCACCTTCATGGTGGCGGCGTCCTGCTCATCCCATTCGCCGCCTGCATTCTCTGTGTTCCAGCGCGAGTCGCGCGCTTCTGCGGCAAGACGCGCCTTTTCCTGCTCGCGCTCGAAGAGCGCTTCGACGGTCGCGATCTCAAGCTCCGTCGAGCAGTACTCGCAGGTCACATGGTCGTGACCGGGCAGGAAGGAGAGCGGTGCGCCGCAGTTGGGGCATTTGTAGCTTACCGATGTATCGGGCATTTGCTTCACCTCGCTTACTCGTTGGAATATTGCTTACTGCAAGTCGTTCTCGTCGAAGGCGTCGCCGCACTCGGGGCAGAACTTCGGCGGATTCGTTGGATCTTTGGGCTGCCAGCCGCATTTGTCGCAGCGGTAGAGCGGTGCACCTGCGGGTTTCGGCTTGCCGCAGTTCGCGCAGAAGCGGCCCTGGTTTGTCGCGCCGCAGCTGCACTGCCAGCCGTCTGCTGCCGGCTGAGGCTTGCCGCAGTTCGCGCAGAACTTGCCCGTATTGCCCGACTGGCCGCAGCTGCAGTTCCAAGAGCCTGCAGGTGCCGGCTTTGGTTTGCCGCAGCCTGCGCAGAACTTGCCCATGTTGCCTGTCTGACCGCACGAGCAGTTCCATCCGCCGGTGGCGGCTTGTTGCTGCGGCGGCTGCGGCGACTGCTGTGGCGCGAGCGGGTTGCCCTGCGGCGCTTGGCCGCCCGCAGGGCCGAAAGCACCCATGGCTCCGGCGCCGGCGTTTCCCGCCATGCCCATGCCCATGAAGCCGAAGGCGCCGCCCATGCCGGCTTCGTTGCCCGCTGCCGTGCGCATGGCATCCGCTGTCGCCGTCGCGAGGCGGCCGGCACGCAGGTTTGGGTCACTCATGATGGCGCTGTCCTGGATCTCCTTGATGCGCTTCTCGTCCTCTTCGTCCGCCTTGACGCTCGACACGCCGAAGGAAACGATCTCGATGCCGCGCTTTTTGCCCCAGTCCTCGGAAAGCTCTGCCGACAGCTCGTTCTTGATGTCGCGTGTGTAATTGATGAGCTGCGTGTAGCGGATTCCTTTGGCGGCGATGCGCCCGAAAGCGGGCTGCAGCGCCGTCAGAAGTTCACTCTTGAGCTGGGAGTCAATTTCGCTTTTCGTGTAGACGTCCTCGACGTTGCCGCAGACGTTCGTGTAGAAGAGGATGGGGTTTGTGATGCGGTAGCTGTATTCGCCAAAGCAGCGGATGTTCACGTTCATCATGTACTGGCCGATCATCGTCTCGAACTGGATGGACTGCGGCGTGCCGTACTTGTTGCCCATGATCTCTTTCGTATTGAAGTAGTAGATGCGCTGGTCTTTCGGCGCATCGCCGCCGAAGGTGAAGCGTTTGCCAATGTTTTGGAATACCGCTTTGATGTCGCTTGCGAGGTCGCCGCCGAAGATCGTCGGCTCGGTCGAGTTGTCGTAGGTGAATTCACCGGGCTGTGCGCAGACCTCGACGACCTTTCCCTGCTCTACGATGATCATGCACTGACCTTCGTTGACGGCGATGATGGAGCCGTTCGAGATGATGTTCTCCTCGCCCGAGGTGTTGGAGCTGCGCCCGCGTGCGCTCGTACGCTTCTGCCCCTTGGCGACGAGCGAATCTTTGTCGAGGCTGTCGCAGTAGAAAAACTCTTTCCATTGATCGGACATGACGCCACCGGCGGCGCCCATAGCAGCTTGGATCAAACCCATGATGCATCTCCTCCTTCGTGTGACTGTACAACTATACAAGTGTATCTATGAAACTAATTCTATTGTGTGAATAAGAAATCCTTGTGGAAAGGTCGGTTTTACTCTGGGTATTTTGGTGGAATTTTCTGATGTTTATTCTTTTTGCAAATGTAGAAGAAATGGATATAATATAGAAGAGACGACGTGTTTCGTCGTGGGATTTTTTGTCGGACGAAAAGACTCTTTAAGGGAAGGCGGTCATTCGATTGAAGAAGATTACGGTGCTCTACATGGAAGGTTGTCCGTATTGCCGCAACGCGGCGCGGGCGATGGACGAATTGGAAAAGGCGTATTCGGCCTACGAGGCGGTTCCCGTCGAATGGATCGAGGAAACTCGTGAGAAAGAGAGGGCGCTGCCTTTTGCCAAGGATTATTACTATGTACCTTCGATGTTCGTAGATGGTGTGAAGCTTTATGAGGCGAAGCCCGGCGAGAGCTATGAAGAGTGCAAGCGTTGTGTCGAGGCGGTCTTTCAGGCGGCTGTAGATTGATGAGTGGAAATGGGGCAGTGTTTTTTACGCAATGTTTCGGGCATAGAAAAATCCCATCTCCATAAGCAATGCGTTTTCGCGTTGCTTATGGAGATGGGATTCTATCGTGTCGCTGGTGAGTCTACGCCATGGCGTTGACCTTGCGGGCAAGGCGCGACTTCTTGCGGGCAGCGCAGTTCTTGTGGAACACATGGTTCGCTGCAGCCTGATCGATCGTCTTGCAGGCAGCCTTCAGGAAGGACTTCGCTTCATCAGCGTTTCCTGCCTCAACGGCGTCGAGTACGTGGCGGGAAGCCGTACGAACGCGGGACTTCTCCGCAGCGTTCTTGGCGCGGCGCTTCTCATCCTTCTTGACGCTGCGGATGGATGCTTTGATGTTCGGCAAATGTTTCACCTCCCTTGAAGGAAATTACACTGTAGTATATTAGCATGGATGGGGGGAAAATGCAATATTTAATTTTGTGGCAGGGAAATTGGAAATAACTGCGAATGAATAAAAGGGGCTCAACAGCCGGATCAAGGGAGGTACTTCGATGAAGAAAACAATCGTCATAGGCGCAGATCATGCGGGCTATCCCATGAAGCAGTTCTTGCTGCAGCAGTTGACGGAAGCGGGCTGCAGCGTCGAGGATGCGGGCACGTATGATGAAGCGTCCTGCAACACGCAGCCCTACGCGCAAAAGGTGGCGGAAGAGGTGGCGAAGGGCGAAGGGAAGCTTGGCATCCTCGTCTGCGGCACGGGTGCGGCGATGTGCATCATGGCGAACAAGGTCAAGGGAGCGCGTGCCGTCGTCGTGCACGACCTGTTTACGGCTCGCATGACGCGTACGCACAATGACGCTAACATCCTCTGCATGGGGCAGCGCGTCATAGCGAACCACATGGCCTGGGAGATAGCAAAGACGTGGCTCTCCTATGAGCCGCTTGGAGGCAAGTATGCTGAGCGGCGCGAAACCATCGCAAGGTATGAGGAAGAGCATATGAAATGACGAGGGTCTGTGCGCACTGCCGGAAAAAGTGGGAAGTTGTAAAAATAATGCTTGCGCCCCCTTTCATAATCGTGTATAATATCCCTTGCTGGTGCATGAGCACCGCATGATTCCTCGATAGCTCAGTAGGTAGAGCGCCTGACTGTTAATCAGGTTGTCGCAGGTTCGATCCCTGCTCGAGGAGCCATTCTCGGCGCGTTGGTCAAGTGGTTAAGACACCGCCCTTTCACGGCGGCTTCACGGGTTCGAATCCCGTACGCGTCACCATAAGGCAGAAGCAGCACCGTCCGATCGGGCGGTGCTTTTTTGTGTGCTTCCTTAGATGATTGTTGAAAAAGATAGAGAAAAGCATGCGTTAATTTTAATGAAGAGGATGCTCGCCTTTTAGGAAGGATTTTTCCTTTCCGCGACGAAGTGTTTCAGCGAACAGAGAAGATTTGACATTTTTTGAGAGAAATTCGCGAGGAGGGTGAGGAACTGCTATGCTCGTCGGTGGTGTTGTTTGTTCTATGGCGTTTTATTGTCAGCGCTGCGGCAAGATTCATGTGCACGATGTGCCGTATTTTCTCGGCGTAAAGCGCTTCTCTCTTCGCTGTGCAGGCTGCGGGCACGAGCAGGCGCTGCTGGTGCGTGGGGACAAGGGCTGCTTTGAGGTCCATGTGCCGTGCGTCGCCTGCAATAAGGAGCATGTGATTGCCTGCAGTCTCGCGCAGCTCCGGCGCATGGATCTTGAGAAGATCTATTGCAGTCGAGATCGCTTCGAACTGGGCTACATCGGAAAGCGCCGTCGCATCGAGGAACTTTTGGCGTTCAATCAGGCAGAGTTTGACAGGCTTCATCCTGCTGACGGCGCAAATTTCATCGGCAAGCAGCAGCTTCTTCTTGAGGCGGTCAACCGTGTGCATGAGTTTGTCGCTGCGGGCGATGTCGTCTGCCCGTGCGGCAGTCATGATTTCATCGCACATGTCGATGGTGCGTCCGTATTTCTAGAGTGTAGGGATTGCGGCAGCAGCGCCGTGATTCCTGCTGAGAGCGCGGCCGATCTTCGCCGTCTCCTGTGCGGTTCATCGATCCGTTTCCTGGCGCCGACGGTGCACAACAAGCGCTAGAGAATCAGAGACCTCGCAGAGACGAAAGGTATGTTTGTGAAGATAGAGACTTGCGGTGCAATCTTTGCAAAAAGATGGTCGCAGGTCTTGTTTTTTTACCGAAAAAGGATTTTCATTGAATATCGTCGAAAAGGTGTTAAAGAGTAAACTATTGTTTATGGGTTTATGCGTAGCCGCTTCTTGATGAAAGCAAGGGAGATGATGAAAATGAATACTTGGAAAAAACGTGTGGCAGCCGGACTTACAGCGGGCGTGCTCGCCTTCGGAGGAAGCTTCGCCCTGCAGCCTGCTCCTGTGGCGGATGCGGGTTGGGGCGATCTCATCGGTACGGTCATAGGCGGCTTCCAGGCAAAGGCTGAGGCGGAGAATCAAATCAAGGAACTCGACCAGACGGAGGAGGGGCGGCAGGCGCTTTTCGCCTCGTACCAAGAAGAGCTTGGCGTAGAAGAATATTCTCCGTGGGAGGGACTTTGCAGCCGTGCGATTGAACGCGTTTCGGCTGGTATCGCTAAGAGCGATCCTTCTGTCCGCGACAAGCCGTTTCTTTGGTTCATTAATCAGGACGACACCTTCAATGCCTTTTGTTCGCTCGGTCATGTGATGTCGATCAACCGCGGACTTTTCTATTATCTGCAGAATGAGGACGAAATTGCCGTCGTCTTGGGGCATGAGATGGGGCATGGAATGAAGAACCATGTGGCGGATGGTTGGCGCAAGAAGATCGACGTGGCGATCGGTGCGCAGGTTCTTGCCGATATGACGAATGCGTCGGCGGTTAGAAACGTCGTGCTCAATACGGTTGTCACGCAGATCAACCAGGTGTCGATCGGCCGTGCGCACGAATGGGAAGCAGACGGACTTGCACTCAAGTACATCACGGACGCGGGGTACAATCCCGGTGCTGCAGCCGCCGTCTGGCAGCGCTTCATGGAGCAGATGGGCGACAATCGGCAGAATTTCGTCAGCGAGATGTTCGATCCGTCCGATCATCCGACGAACAAGGAGCGCCGTGACAAGTACATGCAGAGCGTCAAGGAGTACAGCGGCGGTCATGTCGAGGTCAAGGACGGCGTCGTTTATGTCAAGGGCAAACGATTCGTCGTTCCCGCTGAGACCGACAATATGTCGAGCGCCGAGCGCGCTTACTTCGTGCAGGGAAACTTGGCGGCGGCATACCACAACGGGCATAACAAGGAGAGTGCCTATGCGGACGGAAACGTCGTCATGCTCGGCGCACAGCCGGTCATGACCTGCCTTAGAGGCGACGACTCCGCAGCGGCGCTCGCCGAGAAATTGAATCAGGTAAAGTGAGGAAGATGTATGGATTTCAAGCGTTATCTCAAGGAATATCCGAACAAGGAGGGGCGTTTCGGCAAGTTCGGCGGCGCCTACCTGCCAGAAGAACTCGTGCCTGCTTTTGCGGAAATCAACGAGGCGTATCTGACGATTTGCCATTCTTCGCAGTTCATCAATGAGCTGCGGCGCATACGCCGCGAGTTTCAAGGGCGGCCGACGCCCGTCTACCACTGCGAGCGCCTTTCGCGCAAGATCGGCAATTGCCAGATCTATTTGAAGCGTGAGGATTTGAACCACTCGGGTGCGCACAAGCTCAATCACTGTATGGGAGAGGGGCTTCTGGCGAAGTTCATGGGCAAGAAGCGCATCATTGCCGAGACGGGCGCGGGACAGCACGGTGTGGCGCTCGCGACGGCGGCGGCCTTCTTCGGGCTTGACTGCACGATCTACATGGGCGAGGTCGACATCAAGAAGCAGGCGCCGAATGTGGCGCGCATGAAGGTGCTCGGCGCGAAGGTTGTGCCCGTTTCGCGCGGTGCGAAGACGCTCAAGGAAGCTGTCGATGCGGCTTTTGAGGATTATCTGGCGAACTACAAGGAGACGATCTATTGCATCGGCTCTGCTGTCGGGCCACATCCGTTCCCCATGATGGTGCGCGATTTCCAGACGGTCGTCGGCATCGAGGCGCGCGAACAGTTCAAGGAGATGATGGGGTTCCTGCCCGATGTCGTGACGGCATGTGTGGGCGGCGGCAGCAACGCTATCGGCATGTTCGTGCCGTTCCTCGACGATCCTGTGGAGATCGTCGGCGTCGAGCCTCTGGGGCTTGGCAAGAAGCTCGGCGATCATGCGGCGTCCATGTCGTATGGCGAAGAGGGCGTCATGCACGGCTTTGACAGTATCATGCTCAAGGACGCGGCGGGCGAGCCGGCTCCTGTGTATTCGGTAGCAAGCGGACTCGACTACCCATCCGTCGGCCCCGAGCACGCCTTTTTGCGCGAGATTGGGCGCGTCAAGTACGATACGGCGACGGACGAGGAGGCGATCGGCGCCTTCTTCAAACTTTCGCGCTACGAGGGAATCATCCCCGCGCTCGAAAGCTCTCATGCGGTCGCCTACGCCATGCGCCGCGCCAAGGAGATGGATACGGGCTCGATCCTCGTCAATCTCAGCGGCAGGGGCGACAAGGATCTCGACTACGTCATTGAGAAGTACGGTACGGGCGAGAAGTATCTGGAATTTGCTTGAACGCTTGGATGAAGGAACATTAAGAGGCCTTTGGGAATTACCCACAGGACTCGCATGCAAAAGGAGCTGCTTTACGGCAGCTCCTTTTGCATGCGGGTCCTGTCTATGCTCTTATAGTATACTTCTTTCTATACACATGCTTTTCTGCTGGAAAAGTTAGATTGTACGACTTCTTACCGGGCTGACGGTTTTTGAGCTGGGAGGTTCGATATGATGGTGAAGGGCTCGAAAATATTCATGAAACATGGTATGCTTCTATATAATGAAAGTATCCCGATGCCCAGACGAAGGAGATGGTTTGTTTGGTTTGGAATAAGCTGAAAGATTTTTTTGATTTGCATGGCGACATCGCGTCGATACGGGAAATTACAGATCGGATCAACGCCGGCGTGCGATTTCGGGGGACGAATCTCTGTGTGCTGATATTGGCCATCTTTATCGCCTCCATCGGACTCAACATGGACAGCACGGCGGTCGTCATCGGCGCGATGCTGATCTCTCCGCTGATGGGGTCGATCTTGGGTATCGGCTATGGCCTTGCCCGGTATGACAGCACATATATCCGCTCTAGTGCAGGCAGTCTGTTGGCCCAAGTGCTCATTTCGGTTGCCACATCGGCACTTTATTTTTCCCTTACGCCCATAGCTACACCTTCGTCGGAACTGCTTGCACGGACATCACCGACCATCTGGGATGTTTTGATCGCTGTTTTCGGTGGACTGGCAGGCATCATCGGTATAACACGTAAAGAAGGTGGAAATGTCATCCCCGGCGTTGCGATTGCGACGGCTCTCATGCCTCCTCTCTGTACCGCAGGATACGGCATTGCTACGGGTGTGACTGCATATACCGTAGGTGCGTTATATCTTTTCTTCATCAATAGTTTCTTTATCTGTTTGACCGCATTCAGTGTCCTGAAAATCATTGACATTCCATCCAAGATCAAGCGGGACTCCGTGGAATTTTCAAGACAGAAACGCTACCTGCTGACATTTGCCATACTTGTCACATTGCCCAGTTGTTTCTTTGCGTATCAGAGCGTGCAGGAAAATCTGGAGAGCGAGCAGGCGAAGATTTATATCGAGGAGAATTTCAAAGTGCCGCCTCATCTGGCGATCTCCTATACCTTGGATAGTGAGAAGAAAATATTGACGGTATTTACGATTGCCGGAATATCGGAGGATGATTTGACGGTATTGACGGAGAAACTGCATGAAAAGGCATATCTCAAACCTTTCCGTCTGGAGGTTTTTTCTGCAGAAACGGTGGAAGAGCGGGAAAAGATGGAGGCGATGATCGATCAGAGACTCAGCGAGGTTGAAAAAAGAGCCATTCCTTCCGTACAGGAACAACAGACAGTGACCGCACTCAAATCTGCTCGAGAGGAAAGTGAAAAGCAGGGCACTTATATATTGGACTGGAATCGTGAGGCACGTATCGTGTTCCCGGAAATCTCCCGCATCGCCGTTGGGAGTGTGCGCGGCCCTGCTGCGACTGCAGATCCATCGGATTCTCTGAGTGAAATGCCGATTGCTTTTATATACTTGAAGGCCAATATGGACGAAGCGTTGCGTGCTCGTTTGACCGAATGGATTTCCACTAAGGCGCAGCGCCGTGTACAGGTGCAGTTCTTCCCCGAATCCACACAGGCAGAGGGAAAAACGTAACGATATTGCCGAGTCAATGTTCAACGAGTCGTTGGGCAGACGCCAAAAAAGCCCGCCCAGTCCCCGTGAGTAAGAGGAATGGGTGGGCTTCAGTTTGTGAAATCTCGTGTTCGTTTCGACGGTGCGGTGTGAAGAAGGTCGTGTACTGCAGCTTAGAGCAGCTCGTCCTTGGCGACGTCGTAGAAGGCGTGCTCCGCCTTGATCTCGCGCTTGCCTTGGCGAATCCTCACGTTGTCGTCGAACTGTGCGACCTGAGTGTCCCAGTTGAAGAGGCCGCTGTCCGACTGAATCGTGACCTTGGGGCGCTCAAGGAAGACGTTGCCTTCGACGACAGCCTCGTGCGTCTTGCCGATGACATGAGCCTTGTCGCCCGTGAGTTTCAAGCCGTCCTGTGAGACGCTGACATTGCCCTCGCACCAGACCTCGAAATCGGGGGAGTTGACGCCGCTCTGGGCATCGAAAGCGCCGTTTTTCAGGTACTTGAGCGCCGTCGCAAGGTCGACCTCGGCATGGTCGGCCTGGAAGGTGCAGCCGTTGGCAACGATGCGGATGTTGCCGTCGAAGACGCAGCGTCCCGAGGAGAAGTCGAGACGGTAGGAATCAAAGGAGAAGTTCGGTGCGGCAAGAGCCGTTGCGCTCAGGGTGAGCAGAACGAACATCATGAGAACCGAAACAAGGTTTTTTTTCATAAAGACGCTTCCTTTCATGGGCGGGAAAAGTATTTTCCATGCAGGTCCTTTTTCTATCATACAGCATGAAGGCGGGTTTTTCCAGCGAATTTTCCTTAAAGGCTAAGTTTCAGCAGGATAAAGCAGTGTTCTTGCCGTATTATTTCATCATATAATGGAGGAGAAGCAGGAAGAGGAGGCGGACAAATGACGATACGGGAAAAACGTGAGGCGTTGGAGTATGAAATACTTTCCCCCCTTGCGGCGAAGAGCAGGGAGAGCCGGCGGCGAGCACCGATCGTACCGTGCCCTTTCCGCACGGACTTTCAGCGCGACCGCGACCGCATCCTGCACTCGAAAGCGTTCCGGCGTCTGAAGCGCAAGACGCAGGTTTACATCGTCTCGGGTGATCACTACCGTACGCGCATGACGCACAGCTTGGAGGTGTCGCAGATCGCCCGCACGATCGCGCGAGGGCTTTGCCTCAACGAAGATCTGACGGAGGCGATCGCACTCGGTCACGATGTCGGTCATACGCCTTTTGGTCATGCGGGCGAGGCGGCGATGGCGGAGATCATCGGACACTTCGCGCACAACGAGCAGAGTCTGCGCGTCGTCGAGTATTTGGAGCGCGATGGCGCGGGTCTCAATCTGACCTTCGAGGTCAAGGACGGCATCGTCAACCACACGGGAAAGCATTTGCCGAAGACACTTGAAGGGCGCATTGTGCGCATTGCCGACCGCATCGCCTACCTTTGCCACGATTACGACGACAGTCTGCGCGCGGGTATGCTTGAGGCGGGTGATCTGCCGACGCTCGTTTACGCGAAGCTCGGGCATACGACGTCGGAGATGATCACGGGCATGGTCTCCGACCTCATTGTGCATTCAGAGAAGCGGGAGGACATTGCGCTCTCTCCTGCCATGCAGGAGGTCATGGATGCTTTTCGTGCCTTCATGTTCGAGCATATCTACCATTCGGAGCGGCTGGCGCGTGAGAGGAAGCAGGCGGTATTCGTGCTGCGCGAGCTTTACGCGCACTACATGGAGAATTTCGAGGAACTGCCCGAGGAGTTTCGCCGCTATGAAACGCGCTGGGGCAGGCAGCAGACCGTCGTCGACTATGTGGCGGGACTCAGTGACAACTATGCCGTGCATACGTTCGCACGCATCTTCATGCCGCCCGTCGGCTTTTCCGTGCCGGGCGATGCGTGATTTTCAGGACGGAACTTTTGTGGTTTTTTGTGCTTGTACCGCTGCAGCAGATTTCGGCAAAATTTTTTGGCGTAACGGAAAAAAAGAGGATATTTTCAATTTATAGGGAATATAAAATTTAGTGGAATTTGAGTGGATGTTCCGCGTGGCTCGTTTGTTTCAAGACGGTAGAAAAATCGCAGAAAATCAAGGAGAGGGAGCAGCGAAGGGTGAAGAAGCATGAGGAATGAGGCGATGGACGCCTTTGTCGAGCGCGTACGCGCAGATTCCGACATCGTTGCCGTCGTTTCCTCCTATGTCGCGTTAAAGAAAAAAGGAAATCGTTATTGGGGCTGCTGCCCGTTTCACCACGAGAACACGCCGTCTTTTTCGGTAGTTCCCGAGCAGGGATTTTTTTATTGTTTCGGCTGTCACGTCGGAGGAAACGTATTCAAGTTCCTCTCGCTTATCGAGAACATCCCCTATTTCGAGGCAATCAAACTGCAGGCGGAAAAGCTCAATATTCCTTTGCCCGAGAGAGAGAGAAGTGCAGCGGAAATCGCGCGTGACAAGAAGGCGGAGGAACTTCGCCGCGTGCATGAGATGGCGCAGGCCTTTTTTCACAACTGTCTGACCAAGACGCATTACGGCGAGGCGGCGAAGGCCTACCTCACGGGACGCGGCATCGGCGAGAGCGCCATCGAGGCTTTCGGCATCGGCTATGCACCGCCCGCGTGGGACAAGCTCGCCGTCGCCTTCGAGAGGCGCGGCGTGCCTGCTGCGCTCCTTGAAGAGAGCGGCTTGACGGCGAAGCGGCAGAAGGGCGCGGGTCATTACGACCGCTTTCGCAATCGCGTGATCATCCCGATCCGCGACGCGCGAGGGCGCGTCGTGGCGTTCGGCGGACGCATCTTGGGAGACGGCGAGCCGAAATATCTGAACTCGCCCGAGACGCTGATTTTCAACAAACGACGGCTGCTCTTTGGTCTCGATCGCGCGCATCGTGCCATTGCGCGCGCGGGATTCGCCGTCGTCGTCGAGGGCTATATGGATGCGATTTCCGTCGCGGCTGCGGGCATAGAGAACGTCGTCGCCTCCCTCGGCACAGCTTTTACTGCAGAGCAGGCGAAGCTTCTGCTGCGCTATGCGCCGGAACTGCGCTTCTGCTATGACAGCGATGCGGCGGGACAGGAGGCGACGCTTCGTGCGCTTTCCGTCGCGCGCGCGGCGGGGGCGATGGTCAAGGTGCTGCGCGTGCCCGACGGCAAAGATCCCGACGAATACATCCGAAAACATGGCGAGGCGGCTTTTCGAAAACTCGTCGAAGCGGCGCTTCCCTTCATCGAGTACCGCATGGTGCGCGTATTGGAGACGGCGGACAAGGAGAGCCTGCAGGGCAGGCTCGATACACTCGCGGCGCTTCTGCCCGTGCTCGCCGAGGTGAAAAGCCCTGCGGAACTTGATGGCTATATCGTGCGCACGGCGCGTGAACTGACGCTCGACGAAGGGCTCATACGCGCCGAGCTTGGCCGGGCGGCAGGATCTTCTGCGCCGCCCGCTGCCGTGCGACAGATGACGCGGCGCGCCTTCAAAAAGGCGGACGATATTCTGCAGCGTGCAGGGCGGATCGTGCTTCGGACAGCGTGGCACGATCCGGCTGTTACGGAGCATATTGCCTCCCTCGTGCCGTTCGAGGCTTTTTCGACAGAGGAACAGGCGAAGGCGCTCGCGTGGCTCTATGCGCTTCATCTTGCGGGCGAGAGGCCGACGGATGCGCGTGCGCAGGCGGAGCTTTCCGAGGCGGTCGCGACGGAGATCAGTCGATCGCTTGCCGAGGACACGGGGACGATGGACGCGCTGGAGGCTTACGATGACTCCATGCGGCGCTTGCGCAGGACGTATCTTGCGCAGCTCTTTGAAGAGCATACGCGGCGCGCCGATCGATGGGAAAAGGAAAATGATGCGCGGTTCTTGCAGGAATTAGCGCAGATTCAGCGAATAAAGAACGAAATGGAAGGGCTATGAGCAAAACAAAGGCATTTTCCCAAGCGGGCGTCCTTGCCCGACATGACGAAATGAGCAGCAGAAAGGAGGCGCGATTCCATGGCTGAGAAAGCGAACAAGACGGTTCTCGACGTGGAGAAGAAGCCGACGCAGAGCTCTGCCATCGTGTCGAGCCTTCTCACAAAAGGGCGGGGCAACGGCGGCGTGCTGACTTACGGCGAGCTGATGACGGCATTGCAGGAGCAGGAACTCACGCCGGATGAAATCGACGACCTTTACGAGACGTTCAGCAACAAGGGTATCGAGATTGTGGATGATTCGAACCGTGCACAAGCGGAGGTAGACGAGGACAAGGCTGAGGAAGAAGTGGATATCGATCTCAGTATTCCCGAGGGCATCAGCATCGACGATCCCGTGCGCATGTATCTGAAGGAGATCGGCCGCGTGCCTCTCCTTTCCGCAGATGAGGAAATCGCTCTTGCCAAGCGCATGGAAGCGGGCGACGAGGAAGCGCAGAAGGAATTGGCGGAGGCGAATCTGCGTCTGGTCGTGAGCATTGCCAAGCGCTATGTCGGCAGGGGCATGCTGTTTCTCGATCTCATACAGGAGGGGAATCTCGGCCTCATCAAGGCGGTCGAGAAGTTCGACTACAACAAGGGCTACAAGTTCAGTACCTATGCGACGTGGTGGATTCGGCAGGCGATCACGCGGGCTATCGCCGATCAGGCGCGTACGATCCGCATCCCCGTCCACATGGTCGAGACGATCAATAAGCTCATTCGCGTTTCACGCCAGCTCCTGCAGCAGCTTGGCCGGGAGCCGTCGCCCGAAGAAATCGCCGAGGCTATGGAGATCAGCGTGGAGCGCGTGCGCGAGATCATGAAGATTGCGCAGGAGCCGGTTTCCTTAGAAACGCCGATCGGCGAGGAAGAGGACTCCCATCTCGGCGACTTCATCGAGGATCAGGACGCGCCTGCGCCGGCGGAGGCCGCATCCTTCATGCTCCTCAAAGAGCAGCTCGAAGAAGTCCTCGACACGTTGACGGAGCGCGAGGAACGCGTCCTGCGCCTGCGTTTCGGTCTGGACGACGGCAGGGCGCGCACGCTTGAAGAGGTCGGACAGAACTTCGGCGTGACGCGCGAGCGCATCCGTCAGATCGAGGCGAAGGCTCTCCGGAAGCTGCGGCATCCGAGCCGCAGCCGCAAGCTCAAGGACTTTCTCGATTGATTGGATGCCGAAAAAGATGAAAAGGGGCGGTGACGGTGCCAGAACTCGATGAGCGTCTTGCGGCCGTCGCCGCTTTCGTGCCTTTGGGTGCACGCCTTGCCGACATCGGCACCGATCATGCGAAACTGCCGCTCGCCCTCGTCGTTGCGGGAAAGATTGCACACGCGATCGCCGTCGATGTGAACGAGGGGCCTTTTGAGGCGGCGCGGCGAGCCGTGCGGACGGCAGGGCTGGCGCGGACGGTCGAGGTGCGCCTCGGTGATGGTCTTGCGGCGCTTGCACCTGGCGAGGTCGACAGCGTCGCTGTCGCGGGCATGGGAGGCTCGCTGATCGCGCGCATCCTCACGGACGGTGCTGCCGTGCTGCAGACGCTGGAAACCCTCGTCCTGCAGCCGCAGAGCGATGCGGCGGAGCTTCGCACCTGGCTCTATGACAACGGCTGGCACGTTGCGGAGGAAAGCCTTGTGCGTGCGGGCGGTAGGCTCTATGAGATCCTTCTGGCAAGGCGAGGGAAAAAGGAGAAGCCAGAGCCGATCCTCTTGGAGATCGGCCCTTGCCTTTGGCAAAAGAAGCCGCCGCTCTTGAAAGAACATATCGAGCAGCTGCTTTCTCGTGTGCGCCGTGCGAGAGAAGGCATGGGAAAGAGTGCGCGTGCAAGGGAAGGGGCGGCGTATCGCGCGCTTGGAGAAAAGGCCGCCGCATTGGAGGAAAAGCTTATATGGTAAAGTTGCAGGACGTCATGCAGGCGATGGAACGCATCGCGCCGCGCCGCTTGGCAGAGGAGTGGGACAACCCCGGCCTCCTCGTCGGCTCGCCGCACGATGAAGTGAGGAAGATCCTCGTCGCGCTCGATGTGCGCGAGGAAACAGTGGAACGTGCAATCGAGGATGGCTGCGATCTGATCGTCGCGCACCATCCTCTTATTTTTCGTGGACTCAAGGCGGTGCGCACGGACGATGCGACGGGACGCAAGATCGCGCGTCTGATCAAGGCAGACATCGCTGTCTTTGCCGCGCACACGAACCTCGACAGTGCGGCGGGCGGCGTCAACGATGTGCTCGCTGAAAAGCTGGAATTGAAGGGAGTTGTGCCGCTTGCCGAAGGCGCGGCAGACGGCGAGCCGGGTCTTGGGCGCATCGGCTCGCTCGATGCGGAATTCTCCCTGGATGATTTTGCTGCACGCGTCAAGGCGAAATTGGGGCTTTCGTCGATGCGCATTGTGTGTGCAGGCGCTCACAGGATTTCCCGTGTCGCCCTCTGCGGCGGCAGCGGTGCAGAGTTCATCGGCAGGGCGGCGGCCAAGGGCGCCGACGTCTATGTGACGGGCGATGTCAAGTATCACGATGCCGAACGCGCCATAGGTCTTGGGATCCATATTCTTGATGCCGGGCATTTCGCGACGGAGCAGCCGATCGTTGCCCGTCTTGCTGAACGGCTGAAGAAGGAACTTGGCGATGGTGTGGAAATTGTCGCCGAAACAAAATCTAGTGATTTTTTCAAGTTTATTAACTAGATGTATGATAAATGGAGAAAATAGAATTAATGTTCTCTTATAATAATTGTTTGCATGTGCCTCGAATCGTTTGACAAATCCTTGGGCAACTGGTATAATGGTCACGTTGTGAGTTTGCTGAGCATCCGGGCAATCGCGGGCGTTTCGCCTGAGGAAAGTCCGGGCTTCAGAGGGCAGCGTGCTGGATAACGTCCAGCGGGGGCAACCCTAGGGAAAGTGCCATAGAGACTTAGACCGCCGCACGGCATAGCCGTGTTGGCAAGGGTGGAAAGGTGCGGTAAGAGCGCACCAGCAGTCAGGTGACTGGCTGGCTAGGCAAACCCCACGCGAAGCAAGACCGAATAGGGAAGGGATGAGGCGGCCCGCCGACCTTCCGGGTAGCGTCGCTTGAGCCGTCCGGCAACGGGCGGTCCAGATAAATGATTGCCACTGCCGTAAGGCAGCACAGAACCCGGCTTATAGGACGCCCAGCGAGCAAAACAACGAGGAGCTAATACGCATCAGCGAAGAAAAGCCGAATCCAGCTCAGGAGCGGGGGAACCATAGTTTTTGGGGTGAATGATGAGGCGGCAGAAGGACGGCAGGGATAAGGTTGCTTTCCAGTCGCGTCAAAAAGGGTGTTCTCTTCCCTAACCCGGCAGCTAACCTCGTAGGCGAAATCAGAGAGGGAGTGTCTATTTGAGTAGAGTAATGCGTATTTTCGTGCTGACCATGGTTTTGATGTGTGGGTTTTCTGTTGCGGGGGCTTCGGCTTTCCGAATCGGAGACCAGGGAAGCGATGTAGCGGAGATTCAGGGACGGTTGGCGAGCCTTGGATATGACGTGGCGGCGGACGGCGATTTCGGCCCCGCAACGGCAGAGGCGGTCAAGGCTTTCCAGAGTGCGCACGGCCTTGAGGCGGACGGCCTCGTCGGCTCAGCGACGTACTCGGCGCTTCTCGGCAAGGGTATGCCGGAAGTGAGCCGCGGCTCGAACTATATTTCGCGCCGCATCATCTCGGATTCGATGCAGTATCTCGGCGTGCCGTATGTATTCGGCGGCACGACGCCGAGCGGTTTTGACTGCTCGGGCTATGTGCGTTATGTGTTCGCCAACGCCGGCATCTATCTGCCGCGCATGGCGGATGAGCAGTTTGAGGTGGGTACTCCCGTTTCGACCGACGAGCTTATCCCTGGCGATCTCGTGTTCTTCACGACGTACACTTATGGTGCATCGCATGTCGGCATCTATCTCGGTGACGGCAACTTCATCAACGCATCATCGAGCCGTGGCGTGGCGATTGATTCGCTTTACAGCTCGTACTGGGGGTCCTGCTACATCGGGGCTCGCAGGGTAATGTAATCTTTTTTGGGGGAGGCTGCAAGCCTCCTTCTTTTTTTGTGCGCATATATAGGATGTCCGGCGTCTCAGCCTATGAACTTGACAAATATCCTAGTCCTATGGTATTCTTTCTAGCAGAAGAGCAGTCTTTGGGGCGGGGTGGAAGTCCCCACCGGCGGTATAGCCCGCGAGCCTTTTGGCAGATTCGGTGTGATTCCGAAGCCGACAGTATAGTCTGGATGGGAAAAGACGTGCAAGTTGCGTTACGGAGACTGTGAAAAGAGTGTTCTTTTTGCGGTCTTTTTTTGTGCAAAGAACAGGAAGGAGGTGGAGAGATGCAGCAGGACGAGGACTTTATGCGCGAGGCGCTCCTGCTCGCTGCGAATGCGCGTGGCCGCACCTCGCCCAATCCGCTCGTCGGTGCTGTCATCGTGCGCGAGGGGCGCATCGTCGGCGCAGGCTGGCATCGCAAGGCGGGCACGCCGCACGCTGAGGTGCATGCGCTCGCCATGGCAGGCGATCTCGCGCATGGTGCGACTGCCTATGTGACGCTGGAACCATGCTCGCACCACGGACGCACGGGACCGTGCGCCGAGGCGCTCGTCAAGGCAGGCGTCAAGCGTGTCGTCGCAGCCATGCTCGACCCGAATCCCCTCGTCGCAGGCAAAGGCAAGGCGATGCTCGAAGCGGCGGGCGTCGAGGTGATGGTCGGCGTGCTCGGCGAGGAGGCACGGCGGCTCAATGAAGCATATCTCAAATGGGTGACGCAGAAACTGCCCTTCGTCACGCTCAAGACGGCGATGACGCTCGACGGTAAGATCGCGACGGCAACGGGGAAATCGCAGTGGATCACGGGCGAGGCGGCACGTCAGCGCGTGCATGAGATGCGCGATGTGGCGGACGCCATCGTCGTTGGCATCGGCACGGTGCTCGCCGACGATCCATCGTTGACGACGCGTCTGGCGGACGGTACGGGCAGGAATCCCGTGCGCGTCATTGTCGACAGCCGCGCGCGCACGCCGCTCGCGGCGAAGGTCGTACAGGACGGTGCGGCGAAGACGCTCATCGCCGTGACATGCGCCGCGCCCGAGGAGCGTTGTGCAGCTTTGGAAGCGGCGGGCGTCGAGATCGTCCGTGCGGGCGAGGGTGAGCGCGTCGATCTCGTGGCATTGATGCGTTTGCTTGCAGCGCGGGACATCACATCCGTCTTCGTCGAGGGCGGCGGCACGCTGAACTTTTCACTCTTGGCGGCGGGTCTTGTCGACAAGATTCATGCTTTCATCGCGCCGAAGATCGTGGGAGGCAAGGCAGCTCTGACGCCCGTCGAGGGCGCGGGATTCGCCGAGCTTGCCGATGCCGCACTTCTGACAAGACTGACGGTGGAGCAGGTCGCAGCGGACATCCTCCTCACAGGCTATGTGGCGAAGGGAGCGAGGTAGCCTTTGTTTACAGGAATCATTGAAGAGGTCGGCGCACTGGAGCGCCTTGCGGGCGGTGAGATCGCCATCCGCGCGAAGAAGGTACTCGAAGACGTCGCGCTCGGCGACAGCATCGCGGTCAACGGCATCTGCCTGACGGTCACGCACTTCGATGCGGCGCACTTCACGGCGGACGTCATGCCCGAGACGGTCCGACGCACGTCGCTTGCAGAGCTGAAGCGCGGCAGCCGCGTAAATTTGGAGCGCGCCCTGACGCTTCGAAGCCGCCTTGGCGGTCACATCGTCAGCGGCCATATCGACGGCGTGGGCACGATCGCCGCCATGCAGGAGGAGGGAAATGCCATCCTCTTGACGGTACGCGCAGGTGCCGACATCCTGCGCTACATTGTGGAGAAAGGCTCAGTCGCGCTCGACGGCATCAGCCTTACGGTCGCGCGCGTGAGTGCGGCGGATTTCACGGTCAGCCTCATTCCGCATACGCGCGAGATCACGAACCTACGCGAAAAGCGCAGCGGCAGTCGCTTGAACATCGAGACGGACATCCTCGGCAAGTACGTGGAGAAACTTTTTCCGGGAGTGCGCACACAGGGAGAAAGCGATGCGCCGAAGAGCGCGGGCAAAATAACTATGGATTTCCTGCGACAGCAGGGATTTTAAGGGAGTGCGGAATTTATCCGTACTTCCCAGAGATAAGGAGATGCAGCAATATGTCAGATTTTGCAACGGTGGAGCAGGCAATCGAGGATATCAAGTACGGCAAGATGGTCGTCGTCGTAGATGACGAGGATCGCGAGAACGAGGGCGATCTCATCGTCGCGGCGGCGACGGTCACGCCTGAGGATATCAATTTCATGGCAAAGTACGCGAAGGGCCTGATCTGCACGCCGATCGACGGTAAGCGACTCGACGAGCTGAATATCGGACAGATGGTCGTGAACAACACGGACAATCACGAGACGGCGTTCACGGTTTCCATCGACGCCTACAATACGGATACGGGCATCTCGGCTTTCGAGCGCTGCCAGACGATCAAGCTTCTGCTCGATCCGAAGGCAAGGCCATCATCCTTCCGTCGTCCCGGCCATGTGTTCCCGCTGCGCTCCGTCGAGGGCGGCGTGCTGCGGCGCACGGGCCACACGGAGGCGACAACGGATCTCGCACGCTTGGCAGGATTCTATCCCGCGGGGCTTTGCTGTGAGATCATGGCGGACGACGGGCACATGATGCGCACGCCCGAGTTGAAAGAATTTGCGAAAAAACACGGACTCAACATCATCACGGTCAAATCGCTCATCGAGTACCGCAAGCGCACGGAGAGTTTCGTCAAGCAGGTTGCCGACGTCGACTTTCCGAGCCGCTACGGTCACTTCCGCATCAAGGCGTATGAGAGCACGCTCGACGGCAAGTGCCACATCGCCGTCGTCAAGGGCGATGTGGCGGGCAAGAAGAATGTGCTCGTGCGCGTCCACTCCGAATGCCTGACGGGCGACGCGCTCGGCTCGCTGCGCTGCGACTGCGGCGACCAGCTCGCCATTGCCTTGAAGAACATCGAGAAGGAAGGCGAGGGCGTCGTGCTCTACATGCGCCAGGAGGGGCGCGGCATCGGCCTCGCAAATAAGATGCGCGCCTACGAACTGCAGGACAAGGGCGCGGATACGGTCGAAGCGAACGTCGAACTGGGCTTCGCGCCCGATCTTCGCGACTACGGCATCGGCGCACAGATCCTCTCCGACCTCGGCCTCACGAGCATCCGCCTCATGACGAACAATCCCGCCAAGCGCGCGGGACTTGAGGGATACAATCTCGAAATCGTCGAACGCGTGCCGCTCGTCGTCAAGGCGAACAAGTTCGACAAGCGCTACTTGAGCGTCAAGAAAGTCAAGATGGGACACCTTTTGAACGACGAAGATCTGGCGAAATGATAATGACTTCGTGGTTTGAATCATGGGAGAAAAATAATGGAAACAATTCTATTGGTGCTTCTTGAAGAATATGCTGATTGGGAAGCTGCGTATATCTCGTCGGGGGTTCACCTGCTTGGTCAAGGAAAATTTGAAATCAAGACGGTTTCGCTTTCGACACAGAGTGTGCGTTCCATCGGTGGACTTCAGACGATACCAGACTATACGATAGATACTGTGCCAGACGATTATGCGGCATTGCTTTTGATTGGAGGAATGCGGTGGCGTGAAGAACGCGCACGGAAACTGTTTCCTCTGGTAACGCATTGTTCGCAAAATGGCAGATTGTTAGGCGGTATTTGTGATGCAGTAGGATTTTTAGCTGCGGCGGGTGCTTTGGATGCTGTGAAGCACACGGGAAACAGTTTGTCTGAGCTTCAGTGGGGAGATTCGCAGTATAAAGGTGCGGCGCATTTTCAGCCCAAACAGGCGGTTTGTGACAAGAATACGGTTACAGCCAATGGTTCTGCACCGTTGGAATTTGCCCGAGAAGTTTTGCTTGCATTGCATGTTGCGGATGAGGCTCTGGTTGAGGACTGGTATGCTCTACATAAATTAGGGTACTATAATACGGCTATGCATAATCGTTTTGTAACGATGATGCAGAATTAAGGAGAGATAATCATGGCAAAGACGATCGAAGGTTTCATTACAGGCAAGGGACTTCATATCGGCATCGTGGCGGCGCGTTTCAATGAGTTCATCACGAGCAAGCTCTTGGGCGGTGCGCTCGATGCGCTGCATCGTCATGAGACGAAGGAGGATGACATCGACGTCGCCTGGGTGCCGGGCGCGTTTGAGATTCCGATTGTTGCCAAGAAGATGGCCGAGAGCGGCAAATACGATGCCGTGATTTGTCTCGGTGCGGTCATTCGCGGCGCGACGACGCATTATGATTATGTCTGCAATGAAGTGTCGAAGGGTGTCGCGCAGGTCGGGCTTTCGACGGGCGTGCCGACGCTCTTCGGCGTTCTGACGACGGAGAACATCGAGCAGGCGATCGAGCGTGCGGGCACGAAGGCGGGCAACAAGGGCGCGGACTGCGCCCTGGCAGCGATGGAGCTTGCAAGCCTGCTGAAGAAGATCGGCTGAGGGGGCGAGGTCATGAAAATCGGCATCATCAGCGATACGCACGGCTGCGAGAAGCGCTGGCAGCTTGCCTACGATAAGCACTTTTCCGACGCCGACCTCATCATCCACGCGGGCGACGTGCTCTACCACGGCCCGCGCAACCCGATGCTCGAAGATTACAACCCCGCCGGGCTTGCCGATAAGATCAACGAGAGCGAGCCGCCCGTCCTTATCTGCCGCGGCAACTGCGATTCTGAGGTCGACCAGCTCGTGCTCAAGACGCCGATCCAAGCGCCTTACGCCTATGCTTTTGCGGGCGGCAAGCGCATCGTCGCGACGCATGGGCATCTCATCGAGAGCGACGCCGCCAAGGATGAGGCGGCACAGACGATGCGCGCCGACGTCTTCATCACGGGTCACATCCACACGAACGTCCTCGAAAAGCGCGGTGCGACCGTGTTCGTCAATCCTGGCTCGCCGTCTCTGTCAAAGCGCGAGGACGGCAGGGCGACCATCGCCTTGATGACGGATGAAAAGATTGCGATCCTCGACCTCGATACGGATGAGGTGCTGATGGAATTGAAATTTTAGATATGTGCGTCAATAATCGGCGATGTTGTCTGGGAAATGTGCACATTGTGGTGTAGAAAGCCTGTCATGCCGCACACAAAAGACGCTCCGTTGAGGAGCGTTTTTGTGTGCGATTTTTGTTGCCTTGAAGCGAAAAAATTCGTACAATGGAGAAAAGGGGTGAGAATATGGGCGACTACAAGATCAAGCCGTGGGAAGAGTTGACGATTCGTGATGATTACATGTTCAAACTCGTTATGAGGCGCAGGCGCATTTGCAAGAAGATGCTTGAAGGAACACTTCGCATAAGGATTGAGAAGATTCGGTATCTGGAAACGGAAAAGTCTATAACAGCACCTTATCGAAGCAAGGGAATACGCCTGGATGTCTACGTCAAGGATGAGAGAAATACAGTCTATAACATTGAGATGCAGATTCGGCGACTGGAAGGAGATGCGCTTTTCAAAAGGACACGATATTACCAGTCCATGATGGATGCCGATCTTCTCGCGGCGGGAGCGGATTACGATGAATTGAATAAAACAATCATCATATTCATCTGTCCCTTCGATCCCTTTGGTGAAGGGCGCTATATGTATACGTTTGAAAATATTTGTCTGGAAAATAAGAACCTCAATCTACTGGATGGTGCGACGAAGATTTTTCTCAATACGAAAGGACAGATCGGCGATATTGATGATACGATTCGCGCATTTCTGCAGTATGTTGACGGTGTAGTCACAGATAACAGCTTTGTACAGGAGGTCGAAGAGGAAATTCGAAGAGTCAAGCTTGAAGAAGGAGAGAGGGTGAATTACATGACATTTGCCATGAAGATGATGGAAGAACGCAAAGAAGGACGCAAGGAAGGACAGCGGGACGAGCGTGTGGCAATTCTACGGCGACTTGTTACGCAATCTCAAATTCCTGTCGAACAGGCTCTTGAGATGATTGGCATACCGCAGGCGGAGCATCTTTCGTATAAGAAGATGCTCCATGCGAAGCTGTGACAGCAGTGTGCGGACAGGTGCAGCGGCACGGTTCTCGTGTACATTATGGACCGTATCCGGGCTATGCTCGAAAGTGAAAAGCCACCAGCTGTACAGGTGGCTTTTTTTCATGTGGATTGTCTCGGCTTAGGGAGATCTTCCTGAATATTTGTGCAGACTTCTCGCTTTTTGAGAGGATTTCTTTCTCTAAAAGCGAATTAGATAAATACGACGGAAATTAGAACAAGAGGCAAGGGGGAAGGATGGATGGCAATCAAATTGCAGGCGATTCTTTTTGATACGCGCTCGATTCAGAAGTATATCTTCGCGAGCAACCGCCTCAAGACGAATATCGGGGCGTCGTTCTTGGTGGAAAGCGCCTTTTCTCGCGAGTTGCTTCATGTCTTGCGCGAGCGTTTCGGCGAGGGTGAAGTCGATGATGTGACGTGGCGCGAGGTGGAGTCTCCCGATTGGACGAAGATGGAGCAGAAGTGCCGCATCGGCTATATCGGCGGTGGCAACGCTCTCGTGCTGTTTTCTGAGGGAACGACGGATGAAGAACTCGTCGAGGTGATTCGATCCTTCACGAAGCGGCTGCTGTGGACGACTCCCGGACTGCGCACGGGAGCGGCGCGCGGCGAAATGGTGCTCGAAGCGGACGGCGCCTATCGCGTGACGCGCGTGAAGCGTGCGGATGGCGAGGAAGAGGCGATCGACGATCTCACGCATCTCGTCCGCAAGCTCAGGGCGCAGCAGAACTTGTTCTTTCCTGCCGTGTCGCTCCCCTATACGGGATTGACGCTTTCGTGCGAGGCGAGCGCGGAAACGGCGAATGCCTACGATGTGGACGATGTGCGCAAGGAGAGCCGCTTCCTTTCGTGGGAAGTGAAGAGGAAGCTCTTGGCGGCACGTCAGAAGGGGGGCGTCATCGCACCCGCTGAGGAAGCGCTTCTCGACAAGCTGCGCAGCATCCTGAGGGCACAGGCCTTGGCGGGTGAGACGTTGCCGCCGTCGCGAGTCCGCGCTATGAGTGATCCCGAGGAATTGGCACGAGAGCTGCAAAAGTATGCTTTTCCTTCCGAGTTCGAGAAGCTCGGGCAGAGGGAGACGGAAGACTACATGGCGATTGTCCATATCGACGGCAACAACATGGGCGAGAAGTTCCGTGACTGCAGCACACTGACAAAGCGCAAGAACATGTCGCGCGCCGTGTACTGGAAGACAGTTCTGGCGTTCTGCATGCTCCTTGCGGACATCTTAGGCGATTATGCGGCGATGCATAAGCATCTCTCACTGGAGGAAGCTGACGACGGCAAGATGCTTCTGCCGATCCGCCCCATCGTGCTCGGCGGCGACGATATGACCTTCGTCTGCACGGCGAAGTACGCGCTCTCCTTCACGCGTACGATCATGGAAGCGCTCAATGACCTCGGCATCGATACTTGCGGCGGCGTCAGCATCCTGCCGACCGCCTATCCGTTCTTCCGCGGCTACGAGATTGCCGAGCAGCTTTGCGGTGCGGCGAAGTCGAAGATGCGTGCCATGCGCACGGAAGGAAGCTCGTGCTGGCTCGACTTCGCCATCCTGCACGGCGAGCAGCCGCCGACCTTGGAGCAAATCCGCGAGCAGCAGTACAGCGGCAAGTGCGGTGCGATGCACTTCGGCCCCTACCGCGTCGACGGTGATGCATCGAAGCCCGAGTACGTCGGCAATCTCATCGAGGCCGTGCGTCAGCTCGTGCAGGGTGAGGGACGCATGCCGATGAACAAGATCAAGGAACTGCGTGCCGTATTGGCGGCGGGCAGACATGAACATGCGCAATTCATGGCGCAGTATCACCGCTTGATTGCAAGTGGCGGAGCGATGCGCCTGCCCGAGATCGCGGCTTGGTCGTCGTACCGCGAATCTTTGTGGCAGGAGGGAAGGACGCCTTACGTCGACGCCATCGAGATGATCGACTTCTATGTGCCCGGGGAGGTGCAGCATGGCTAAAAAGAAGAACGCAAAGGAGGCGCGCGAAAACAAGAAGAAAGAGCTGCTGGTCAAACATGCCGAGAGTCGCAGACAGCAGATGGAGATGAACCAGCAGAAGCAGCAGGCAGCGCAAAGGCCTGCTCCGAGCGAGAGCAATGCGGCGGACGATGGCATGCCGACGCTGGAAGAACAGCTCAAGCGTGTGCCCAGGAACTCGTTTCCTCCTGTGCGACTCCCGGAGCATCCCTTGCCTGAGTCCAAGGAGATTCGCTTCGACGAATTTACGCTGGAAGTCGCGGCGCTTTCACCGCTGCACCTCGGCTCGGGGCGCGCCGATGTCAACGTCGATGCTGAGGTCGTGCATGACCGGGCGGGATTGCCCTACTTCCCCGGAAAGCGGCTCAAGGGGCTCATTTACGAGAGTGCGCTGGAAGTCCTTGAGATGTCCGAATTGGCAGGATTGAACCTCTTTACAGAAGAGGAAATGGAGGAGCTTTTCCAGCATAACGTGCAGAGCGATACACAGCTGACGATACCGAACCTTCAGCTTGCGTCGGAGGAAGCAGCGCGGCAGATGGAAGAAGACTGGCTTTACCTGCAGCAGCACTATCCCGACCTCGTCTCTGCGCAGGATGTTCTTTCGCTCTATACCTCGCTGCGCTATCAGACGATGATTGATCGTGAGACAGGTACGGCTGCCGAAACGTCGCTCAGGAACATCCGCGTCGTCGATGAAGGCCTCGTTTTTTGCGGCACGGTACGTCTCAAAAGAGGAACGCGGAAAAAGCTCACGATTCTTGCGCTGGCGCTGCGCAACCTCTCGCAGGCGGGCATGAAGCGCAATCGAGGCTTCGGCCGCATATCGTGCGCGATGCTGCAGCAGGGGAAAGATATACGGAGCGTCCTCGTCAATGAAGCGCTGAAAGGGGGCAAGGTTTGAGATGAAAAAGATCCGTGTAAAAATAGAGACCCTTTCGCCGATCGTGCTGGCGACGCGCACCAATACGACCGTCATGACGTCGTCGCACGATTTCTTCAGCGGCACGCTCGTGCGCGGTATGCTGGCCGAGCGCTACATTGAAGCGAAGAATCTTGGCAGTCAGGCGCAGGAGGACGAGGATTTTCTCGGACTCTTCTTCGACAAACTGCGCTTCGTCGCCGCCTATCCCGTGCGTGCGTTGGATGGAAAGCGCGCCTCCTTTGTACCCGCTTCGGTGCAGCGCCTCAAGGACGGAGAGGCGGTCAAGGACTTGCTCGCAGATGCTCCCGAGGCAGGGTACAAGACATTGCGCGGCTTTGCCGTGATCGAAGACGGCGGCATCGAGAAGGTGGATGTCGCAAAGAACATATCGCTGCACATGAGCCGCAGTAACGTCAAGGAACGGCAGGGCAAGGAGAGGGGAAGCTCGTCCTTGGAGCGTCTTGCGGGACGTTCGCGCGACGGCGCGATCTACAACTATGAAGCTGTAGAGAAAGGCGTGCGCTTCGAAGGCGAAGTCTTCGGTGAGGATGCGGCGTTGGAAAGCTTCATGGACGCCTTGGGAACGGCTTCATGGACGGCGCAGGCGGGGCGTGCGCGCCATGCGCAATACGGCGCCTGCCGCGTACAGCTTGAGCCGGTGGAATTCATGCCTGAAAGCGTCGAGCCGGATGCAGACAATCGCATCAATCTGCGTCTAGAGACGCCGCTTCTCGCGGCGGATGACCTCCTGTCGAGCGCTGCTGTGGCTCTGCAGCAGATCGTTGACCGCCTCAACGAGGGCACTGCGGGAGAGTTTTCCCTTCACGCCTACGATCCAAAGCGGAGTGCAGCACAGGGAGATGTGGAAAACACGGTCTTTGCCGATTTTGTCGAGGTGGACAACTTCGTAGGCATCTGGGGCATGAAGCGCCCGCGCGCCGTTGCCCTCGCGGCAGGAAGCGTCTTTGCCGTAGAGAAGGAGAGCGCGTGGACAGAGAGCGACAAGGAGCGACTGCAAAGACTGCTGTACGATGGCGTCGGCGTACGCACGGAAGAGGGCTTTGGTCAGCTTCGCCTCTGGCATCTGCAGCCGCTTTCTCTCGCGAAGAGGATGCAGCAAAAGGAACGGCGTGCAGTCAAGTCGCCCGAGGTGCGCAGGCGGGCGAAAGAACTCCTCCTCTGCGCGGCGCAGCGGAAGATGGTCGTCTATGCGGCGGAAGATGTGCAGAAGCTCACGGGGGGTAAAGGGGTATCGCACTTTTTCGCACGACTCGATTCGATGTGGATGCGTGGACGGGCAAACATGCAGGGAGCATTGCGCGAGGAAATCCGCAGTCAGAAAAGCAATGCGTCGACGCCCTTTGCCAGGAATCTAGAGGCGATCAAGTTCAACGGGCGCTCCTTGGAGGAACTTTTGATGAAGGCGAATCTCGCCGATATGCCGTACAACAAGGAACGTCGTTGGAAAAAAGAGCTGGGCGAAGATCTCGAGGCATTCCTGGAAGATGTAGGCGAGCCGGACTTCCTGACGAGCGGCACGGCGCAGGACGCGCTCTTCTATGCGTATTGGCACAATTTCTTCCGCTTCGCGAGAAAGGCAGCGGCAGGAAAAGGAGGCGAGGAGTGATGGCGATGAGCGAAGAGAGTATCAAGAGCAAGGTCATCCTCAAAGGCACGCTCGTCCTCGATGCGCCGCTCCTCATCGGTGCGGGCGGCAGCGGTGCAGGCAATGAGATCGATACCGAGGTGCTGAAGACAAAAGCAGGACAGCCGTTCATCCCCGGCACATCGCTCGCCGGGGCGCTGCGAGAGTTCATGACAGCGGAAAATGCGCTCGGCATGCGTCTGCTTTTTGGCACAGAAGCCGCGTATGAAAGACAGCATAATGCGGCTTGGCAAAGCTCCATCCGCATCGACGACGTCAAGCTGAACAACGTGGAAATCGTCGTGCGCGACGGCGTGAGCCTCGACGAGATCACGGGCACGGCAATCGAGCATCATAAGTTCGACTACGAGGCGGTGGGCAGCGGCGCGACGGGGAAGTTCTTCGCCGAGATCACGCAGCGCGGCATCCATGAGAGGTACGGGGACGCTATGAAGGAGGCGGTTGACCTCTTGGCGCATAGACTCGCTGCAGGGTTCTCCTTGGGCGCACATACGGCTAAGGGCTTTGGCGAAGTGTATGTGAGGGATTTGCAGGTTCGCCGCTATGATTTCAAAAATCCCGCTCACGTCAGAGCTTGGCTTGGCTCAGAGGGAAAGAGCGAAGCTCTCGTCGAGCCGGAAGTATACGAACGGCAGAAGGGCTTCTATGCCAAGGATGACTGCGTGCTCGAAGCGAAGTTCGCCTTGAAAAGCTCGCTTCTCGTGCGCGACTATGCGCGTGCTATGGAGGTGAAGACGGCAGAGCGCATGGATGATAAGGGGACGTCCGTGCAGGCGCTCATGCTGCGCGAAAACGATCATTGGCTGATTCCCGGCGCGAGCATCAAGGGGGCGCTGCGCCATCGTGCGGCAGAGATCCTGCGAAAGCTCGATATCGACAGCACACTGCTCGACCGCATGATGGGGCCGTCGCTCGATCGCATCAAGGAGAAGCCGGAGGAAAAGTGGAAGAGCCGCCTGCTCGTTTCGGAAGTGCGTCTGGAAGACGGTGTTGCAGCAAGACTGCAGACACGCGTGCGGATCGACCGCTTCACGGGCGGCAAGATTCCTACGAGCCTCTTCACAGAGGCTCCTGTATGGCAGACAGAAAAAGAGCGCGCGGTGCTTTCCATGCGCCTTGTCCTGCATGAGCCGAAGGAAGAGGAGCGCGCCTGGCAGATCGGCCTTCTGCTCCTTTTGCTCAAGGAATTGTCACTCGGCAGACTGGCGCTCGGCGGCGAGAAGGGCATCGGCCGCGGTGTGCTTGAGGGAAGAGGCGCCGTCCTGCATTATCATGGTGAGAAAATTTCCTGGGATGCGACGCCCGGCGCCTTGACGGATGAAGAGCGGCGGAAATTGCAGGGATTCGTCGAAGCCCTGCTGAAAAAGAGGGAGGCGAAAGCTCTATGAGCATCGAACTGGCATTGGAAGATCAGATGTGCATACAGCAGGGAAGCTCAGAGAGGCTCGCCGTAAGTCTCGAGAGGAATGAAACCGCCCTCTGCGAAAAGCTCGAAACGCTCGGCATGAAGGAAGCGAATGTCGTCGTCTGGCAGGTGCACGGCATCACTTGGGGACGCTGGCAGAACGGCTCGCTCAAGCTGGCAGGCGATGCGGCGAAGAAGTGCAGCCTGTGGCTGGAACTGCGCGTATTCAACGAGGAAGAAGAGCTTCATTTGAAGAAGAGCGGCGACATGTGGCTCGGGCGTTGGCGCAAGGACGGCGCGGGCGAGGCGACGGAATACGTTGACAGCATCTCACGCTTCTGGGGCGAGAGAGTAGAGGCAGCGGATGCGCCCGAAGGCTATATGAAGCTCGAAGATGCAGCGCGAAAGCTCAAGCAGATTTTGCCGCAGGCCGAAGAGCGCGCGAAATACTACGGCTTGGTGACGCGCAGCTATATCGGCTACGAGGCGACGGGGCAGGCCGGCTATGCGGACTATCGCTACGTGCGCATAGCGGCGGCGGATGTGGAAGGAGGTATGGAAGATGGCAATGCGAGATGAAAAAGCCACGGCATCGTACAACTTCGTGCCGCTGCCAGCGACGGTCATCCGTTCGCCCATCGACGGCGGTGCGAAGAATGATGCAGAACGGCAGGAAAACTACAAGAGATATGTGAAGGAACATGGCAGGCTCAGCGGCTATATTGAGCTGAGCTGCCGCACGATGACGCCTGTCTTCATCGGCACGGGCGACAAGGAAGGCGCGTTCTTCGCCCCTGTCGGCAAACCCGTCCTGCCGGGCAGCACGCTTCGCGGCATGGTCAAGAACATCTTCAAGATCGTGACCTGCGGCGCGATGCGCATGATGAAATCCGATGTTGTGGGCGGTCAGCGACAAGATTTCGATGTCGACAATCGGAGACTCTATTTTCGCACTGTAGCTGCGAAAAAGAACAGTCTCACGAAACTCTATGATGAAGAATTGCTCGAAAGGACTGATACGGATGAAGATGGCGAGCGGATCAGCATAACGAAGGCAGAAGCAGCGTTTCTCGTCCATGACAGCCAAGATGGAAACCATTACATGTGCCGTGCCGAATATCGCCATAAGAAGGTCGAAGATAAAGGTTTTCTTAAGCACAATGCAGGAAAGATTCTTTGGGAAACGTACGAAAGGACGGGAGAACTTCCCTGCTTTACCGGCGCGATGTTTTCCAAGAAGCGCTATACCGTGCATTTCAATCCAGACTGGAATGACCGTGTGCTTGTCACGCCGGAGGTTATAGCGCAATACAAAGAAGATCTTTTGCGCAGCGATGTCTTGGATTTGTTCAAGCTGGCGCGCAAGAATGAGGAGGCAAGGAACTTTACGGGAGATGATCGCTATGATTTCGTTGTGCCTTGCTTTTACAAGAATGAAAATGGCACGGTGAAACATTTCGGGTTTGGGCAGTTCTATCGTATTTGCTACCCTTATCGGCTTGGTGAGGCAGGGCATATTCCCGAGATCCTTCAGTCGAAAGCCGTTGATTATGCGGATGCTCTTTTTGGTCGCACGGAGCTTTGGGGCAGCCGTTTGTTCTTTGAGGATGCCGTGCTCAAAGAAAGCAAGGGATTTGAAGGGCAGCATTACTCGAAAACCTTGGGCGAGCCGAAACCCACGTCGTTCCAGCTCTACATGGAGCAAGAAGATGGAAAGAATCTCAATCACTGGGGCACGGAAAATGCCGCGATTCGCGGCTATAAGCTGTATTGGCATCAGAAGCCGGGTTTTCGCTGGCAAAAAAACGGTGTCGTGAAGGAAAATGTCGACCGCAAACTGCGCCCCTTGAAGGCGGGCAATGTGTTCGAGGGTAGAATACGCTTCAAGAACCTAAGCGAAGTGGAGCTTGGCGCATTGCTCAAGGTCTTTTCGCTCGCGGCAAAAGATCGCAAGCTTTGCTTCAAGATTGGCCAGGGCAAGGGCATCGGGCTCGGCAGCGTGCGCATCGATGCGAAGCTCGTCCTCGTGGACGAAGTGCATGGCTATGAGCAGCTTTTTGCGGCGGACGGCGACTGGAACAAGGCGGAAAAAGAAACTTCGATGGAAGCATATCTGAAAGCCTTTGATGATGTCATCGCACAGCTCGGCAAAACGGAGCGGGCGCGCTATGAATTGTCACAGCAAGCTCTGCTCGATCTTCTCGATTGGAAGGCTGTAGAGCAGAAGGACTGGGCGGCAAGGACGCGGCAGATGACCTTGGGCGACAGGGATTCTTCTGATCGTGACGAAGTTTCCGACGCAGAGAAAAACCAATTCCGCAATCGTTGGGTCTTGCCGACGGCGCATGAGGTATATGATGAAGGGATAGGCAAATGATCGGTGCTGTTGTCTATCGGCTGCGGGCAGAAGATACTGCCCGTGTGCCAGTTTTTCACGGACGTTGGCTGCATGGGCTGTTCTTCAAGATTATGGAAGGATATTCGGCGGAGCTTTCCACCTATGTCCATGAGACGCTTAACGTAAAGCCGTTCACCGTGTCGCTCCTCAAGTGGCGGCAGGAAAAAGACGAGGGCGGCTATCGTGTGGTTACCAGGGGCGAGAGCCTGAGCTGGCGCGTCACGGCGCTTCGGGAGGACGTATTGCAGGCGGCGCTCCATGTTCGCACGGGCGAGGTTCTGCAAGCGGGGAATTTGCCGCTTCGCGTCGAGAAAGTCAAGGCGGATGGCACAGAGGATTCGGGCGTCGTCGATGAGATGGAGCTTGTCGGCGCGGCGCTTGGCGCAGGGCGCATCGCGGAACTTCGTCTGCGCTTCCTCTCGCCCGTCGCCTTTCGCCGCGACGATAAGGACTATCCGACGCCTGATCCCGTCTTCATCTTTTCGTCGCTTGCCGACAAGTGGCAGCAAGCCGTCATGCCCGTGGAGATGGATCGCGCCTGGGTTCGCGAGGCGGCGGCGAGGGCGCTTCTGGCAGAATGGCACGGCAGCTCGCGCCGCGTCTACTTCGGCGGCGACCGCGGCATGCTAGCGTTCTCGGGCAGGTTTAGCTACGATGTCACGGCTTTGAATGAAGAAGAGCAGCACGCACTCCTTCTCCTCGCCCAATTCGCCAACTTCTCCGGCGTCGGCAGACTCACAGGACAGGGATTCGGCGAGACGCGGGCGCTGTATCGGCTCTTGAGATGATCGGCATACCGCAGGCGGAACTAAAGAAGAGGCTGTAGGCGACGCTGTAAGAGCGGCAGCAAAAGCGGGAACGCTCTCTATGAGTCTTCCCGCTTTTGCCGTTTGCGGAGGAAGGAATTTCTTAGGCCATTGACAGCATTTCAATTTCATGCTATACTTCGTTACAGTGAAGTCCGAGATTTGCGAAAAGATTCCATGAGTTTTAGATTTTTTTCGTGGACAAAAGTTTCCTTGATATAGCTGGCTTCGCACCCATTTTAAGCCACTTTTTGCGACAAAAAAATTCCCTGAGGTTTGGGGAAAAGTGCAAAAGGGAGGGCGTACTAGAAAACCACCTTTTGGGTTCACTGTTTTCAAGGGTTCTGGGAGACAGTATTGCATGCAATCCATACCGCTTGCGGTATTGAAACCGCTGAACGCTTCGGACTGAACCGTAGCGCCAAAATTGCATGCAATCCATACCGCTTGCGGTATTGAAACGCTGCATTAATATCGTTGCCTCAAGAACCGACGAGATTGCATGCAATCCATACCGCTTGCGGTATTGAAACACGATGGCGAGGTCATGAGGGGTGAGGTTGATATACACGAATTGCATGCAATCCATACCGCTTGCGGTATTGAAACCCCACAAAAAGCGATACCGAGTTATCGTTCTGCCTATTGCATGCAATCCATACCGCTTGCGGTATTGAAACGTTCCCCTCCATCTCCAAAGATCCGTCTTCGTGGGCATTGCATGCAATCCATACCGCTTGCGGTATTGAAACAGCAACTGCGCTCTCACACAGCAGTTTACGAACATATTGCATGCAATCCATACCGCTTGCGGTATTGAAACAAGTCGACGTCCGCAGGGCTGACGTTTTCCAGCAATTGCATGCAATCCATACCGCTTGCGGTATTGAAACTTCCCCTTGCGGGGCTTGTGCTCGTAGTAACGGCATTGCATGCAATCTATACCGCTTGCGGTATTGAAACTTCCCCTTGCGGGGCTTGCGCTCGTAGTAACGGCATTGCATGCAATCTATACCGCTTGCGGTATTGAAACACTTCAGTAACATCCTCAGAGAGACGAATCGTCCATCATTGCATGCAATCCATACCGCTTGCGGTATTGAAACATTACGAAGATACCCCAATGCTTGAAACACCAATTATTGCATGCAATCCATACCGCTTGCGGTATTGAAACTCCACATTGAAATCGACCCTGAAATTGAACTTGAATTGCATGCAATCCATACCGCTTGCGGTATTTTTTTTATTTTTAGCGCGTTTTTTCAAACGCGCGCTTTTTTTATGGCATAATGGAGTTGTTGGAAGATTCTTTTTGAGGAGGGATAGCAATGTGTGTTATTTATATGATGTCGAAGGATACGAAAGCAATCAAAGACCATGGCAGGCTGCTTCTTTATCGCAAGAATGAGAAGATCGCGAGTCAGCCGATTTCGCGCATTTTTAGGGAAACGCTGATAAAATGAAGTTGCCCAGATTTGCACAGATGCGCTGTGCCTATGGCGGTCAACGTCAGCCAATCATGCGGCGCACTTCGTGCTTGCATTCTTGGGACGTTTTCGCATACGAGCCGTTGCCCAATCACCTGCGTCCTTCGGACTTGGCTCTTGGACGGCTCAGCAAGGAGACAAACCGCAGGCGTAGCAGAGCTACGTCGAGGATTTGTCGACGACGAGAGGACAGCGTAGATGTGTGAAGATGGGCGGCTGAATTTATCAGTGGTTCCCTATCGTTATGGTCACGAAGCAGGCGCATATGACGATGCCGCTGGTCTATGCTCTGATGGAGGAAGGCGTCCCTATTTCTTATATGCGACACACAAGGCGCAGTGTACATGGAAACAGCGATAAAATAAAGTGTTGACATAGTTTTTCCCTTTTGTTAATATATATAGGTGCCTGACACTGAGCAGGAATCGTGCGTTGGGAGGGAAGCTGCATGACGTTGAAATCGCTGAGGGACGCGGAGCGGGTCATCGGGGTCAAGCAGGTCACGAAGGCCGTGCAGAAGAGCCGTGCGGATGCCGTTTTTTTGGCGGACGATGCGGATGAACGCGTGACGCAGCCGCTTCTCGATCTCGCGAGTGAGATCGGCGTGCAAGTCGTGCATGTCCCCACGATGCAGGAGCTTGGAAAGGCTTGCTCCATCGAGGTCGGCGCCGCTGCGGCAGCCGTACTGAAGGAAACGATGATAAAATAAAGTCCCCCAGATTTGCACAGATGCTCTGTATCTATCGAGGAGACAAACCGCAGGCGTAGCTGTGCTACGTCGAGGATTTGTCGACGACGAGAGGACAGTGCAGATGTGTGAAGATGGGTGGCTGAATTTATCAGTGGTTCCTCGAGAGCGATGCCTCAGGTCGGTAAATGCTTCGCCTGCCGCAAGGCGAGCGGCTCAAAGAGCTGCGGCGGAGTAATTATAAATAATAAATTCTCAATATGAAGGAAGGAGGTGCATCAAATGCCTACAATCAATCAGCTGGTTCGCAAGAGCCGCAAGAGCATGCAGGAGAAATCGAATGCACCGGCACTGAAGAATTGCCCGCAGAAGCGCGGCGTCTGCACGAGGGTTTACACGACGACCCCGAAGAAGCCGAACTCGGCTCTCCGCAAGGTCGCCCGTGTTCGCTTGACGAACAGCATCGAGGTGACGGCATACATTCCCGGTATTGGCCATAATCTGCAGGAGCATAGCGTTGTCTTGATCCGCGGCGGCCGCGTCAAGGATCTGCCTGGTGTTCGCTACCACATCATCCGTGGTTCGCTGGATACGGCAGGTGTTCAGGATCGCGGTCAGGCGAGGTCGAAGTACGGCGCGAAGCGCGCGAAGAAGAAGTGAGACGCTTTTTCTGAGAAGAGATTATAGCCAGGAGGGGTAAGTATGCCAAGAAAAGGTGCCGTACCCAGACGTGACGTGTTGCCGGATCCGGTATACAAGTCCAAGACGGTTACAAAGTTTATCAACAAGGTGATGCTCTCGGGTAAGAAGAGCGTTGCCGAGCGCGTCGTTTACGATGCGTTTGAGACGATCCGCGCCAAGACGGGCAAGGATCCTCTGGAGGTCTTCGAGACGGCTCTGAAGAATGTCATGCCGGTTCTCGAGGTGCGCGCACGCCGTGTCGGTGGTGCGAATTATCAGGTGCCGGTTGAGGTTCGTCCCGATCGCCGCATGACGCTCGGTATTCGCTGGCTTGTGAACTACGCAAGACTGCGCGGCGAGAAGACCATGGACGAGAGGCTTTCGGGCGAGCTCATGGACGCAGCGAACAATACGGGCGCGGCGATCAAGAAAAAAGAAGATACGCATAAGATGGCTGAGGCTAATAAGGCATTCGCTCATTATCGTTGGTAATCCCAAGCAGTATCTCAACTAGTTAAGGAGCGATAATAAGTGGCAAGAGAGTTTTCTCTGGAAAAAACTCGCAATATCGGCATCATGGCTCACATCGATGCCGGAAAGACAACGACGACAGAGCGTATCCTCTTCTATACGGGCATTACACATAAGATCGGTGAGGTTCATGATGGCGCTGCCACGATGGACTGGATGGCACAGGAGCAGGAGCGCGGCATTACGATCACGTCGGCTGCGACGACCTGCCATTGGAAGAATCATCGCATCAACATCATTGATACGCCCGGTCACGTTGACTTCACAGTCGAGGTGGAGCGCTCGCTGCGCGTTCTCGATGGCGCTGTTGCCGTCCTGACGGCCAGAGGCGGCGTCGAGCCTCAGACGGAGACGGTCTGGCGTCAGGCGGAGAAGTACAATGTCCCGCGCATGGCTTATGTCAACAAGATGGACATCACGGGCGCGGACTTCTTCAACGTCATCAAGATGATGCAGGAGCGCCTGCAGGCAAATCCGGTGGCAATCCAGCTGCCGATCGGCTCGGAGGATACGTTCTCCGGCATCGTCGATCTCATCAAGATGGAAGCGATCATCTATGAGGACGACCTCGGAAAGGTCGCCGATGAGGTGGCGATTCCCGATGATATGAAGGATATGGCCGACGAGTACCGCGACAAGCTCCTCGAAGCCGTCGCCGAAGAGGATGACGACCTCATGGAGAAGTATCTCGGCGGTGAGGAAATCTCGGAAGATGAGATCCGTAAGGCCATCCGCAAGGCGACGATCGCCTGCAAGATGACGCCGGTGACGTGCGGCTCTTCGTACCGCAACCGCGGCGTACAGCCGATGCTCGATGCGATCGTCGACTTCATGCCCGCGCCGATCGACATCCCCGCGATCAAGGGTGTCAACCCTGATACGGGCGAAGAGGATCATCGCGATTCGACGGACGACGGCCCCTTTGCGGCGCTCGCGTTCAAGATCATGGCCGATCCTTACGTCGGCAAGCTCGCGTTCTTCCGCGTCTACTCGGGTACGCTTTCCTCTGGCTCTTATGTCTTCAATTCGACGAAGGGCAAGAAGGAACGCATTGGCCGCATCCTGCAGATGCACGCGAATCACCGTGCCGAGTTGGATACGGTCTACAGCGGCGACATCGCTGCTGCCGTCGGCTTGAAGGACACGACGACGGGCGACACGCTGTGCGACGAGTCGAAGCCGATCATTCTTGAGTCGATGGAGTTCCCTGACCCGGTCATCTCGGTCGCGGTCGAGCCGAAGACGAAGAACGATCAGGAGAAGATGGGCATCGCCCTGCAGAAACTGGCGGAAGAAGATCCGACGTTCCGTGTGCGCACGGATCAGGAGACGGGTCAGACGATCATCTCGGGCATGGGCGAACTTCATTTGGAAATCATCGTCGACCGCATGCTGCGCGAATTCAAGGTCGACTGCAACGTCGGCAATCCGCAGGTTGCGTACCGCGAGACGATCCGCAAGTCCGCGAAGGCGGAAGGCAAGTTCGTCCGTCAGTCGGGCGGTCATGGTCAGTATGGCCATTGCTGGCTCGAGCTCACGCCGCAGGAGCCGGGTGAAGGCTTCACATTCGAGAACAAGATCGTCGGCGGCGTCATTCCGAAGGAGTTCATCAACCCGATCGAGAACGGCGTGCGCGAGGCTATGGACAACGGTGTCATCGCGGGCTATCCGATGGTCGACGTCAAGGTCACGGTCTACGACGGTTCGTACCACGAGGTCGACTCTTCGGAAATGGCGTTCAAGATCGCCGGCTCGATGGCGTTTAGAAACGGCGCTGAGAAGGCGAATCCGGTGCTCCTTGAGCCTTATGTAAAGGTCGAGGTCATTGTGCCGGAAGAGTATATGGGCGATGTCATGGGCGACATCAATTCACGCCGTGGCCGCATCGAGGGCATGGAAGCGAGAAACGGCGCTCAGGTCATCAATGCGTTCGTTCCGCTGTCCGAGATGTTCGGATATTCGACGGATCTGCGCTCCAAGACACAGGGTCGAGGGAACTACTCCATGGAAGTTTCTTACTATGATGAAGTTCCTAAGAATATAGCCGAGGCTATCATCGCCAAGAACAAGGGCGAGTAACGAGGGAGGAAAAAACAATATGGCAAAGCAGAAGTTTGAGAGAACCAAGCCGCATGTCAACATCGGTACGATCGGCCACGTCGATCACGGCAAGACGACGCTGACGGCAGCAATCACGAAGGTTCTGTCCAAGAAGGGCATGGCGCAGTTCGAGGACTACGCGGACATCGACAAGGCTCCGGAGGAGAGGGAGCGCGGCATCACGATCAACACGGCGCACGTCGAGTACGAGACGGACAAGCGTCATTACGCGCACGTCGATTGCCCGGGCCACGCCGACTACGTCAAGAACATGATCACGGGCGCTGCTCAGATGGACGGCGCGATCCTCGTCGTCAGCGCCGCCGACGGCCCGATGCCGCAGACGCGCGAACACATTCTCTTGGCTCGCCAGGTCGGCGTTCCGGCGATCGTCGTCTTCCTCAACAAGGTTGACCAGGTTGATGATCCTGAGCTTCTTGAGCTTGTCGAGATGGAAGTCCGCGACCTCCTCACGGCTTATGAGTTCCCCGGCGACGATATTCCGGTCATTGCAGGTTCTGCGCTCAAGGCTCTTGAGGACGATGCGGAGCAGGAGAAGAAGATTCTCGAACTCATGGATGCTGTCGATGAGTACATTCCGACGCCGACGCGCGATACGGAGAAGCCCTTCCTCATGCCGGTTGAGGACGTCTTCACGATCACGGGCCGCGGCACGGTCGCAACGGGCCGCGTCGAGCGCGGTGAGCTGAAGCTCAACGATACGGTTGAGATCGTCGGTCTCGAAGATAAGACGAAGCAGACGGTTGTTACGGGCATCGAGATGTTCCGCAAGATGCTCGACACGGCTGTCGCCGGCGACAACATCGGCGCTCTCTTGCGCGGTGTCGATCGCAAGGACATCGTCCGCGGCCAGGTTCTCGCGAAGCCCGGCTCGATCAACCCGCACACGAAGTTCAAGGCTCAGGTCTACGTCCTCAAGAAGGAAGAGGGCGGTCGTCATACGCCGTTCTTCACGAACTATCGTCCTCAGTTCTACTTCCGCACGACGGACGTCACGGGCGTTGTCCGCCTGCCCGAGGGCACGGAGATGGTCATGCCTGGCGATAATGTCGAGATGGAAGTTGAGCTCATCACGCCGATCGCCATCGAGAAGGGCCTGCGCTTCGCGATCCGCGAGGGCGGCCATACGGTCGGCGCCGGCCGCGTGACGGAGATCGAGGGCTAAGACGCTAATTCCATAAAGGCTTTTGTAAGGGCTGCGGTCTCGCAGCCCTTTATAAAGGCCTTGTGTATTTATCTCATTTCCGGAATCACTGACAAGTTCAGCGCTTCCTTATTGCTCCCATGCGATGACGCGGCAGATGGCTCGGCAGAGCCGAGGGAACTGCTGCGGAGAAATGTTTGGGCCATGGAGTCCGGACGACAAGGAGGAAAAAACATTGTCGAAACAGCAGAAAATCCGTATTCGTTTGAAGGCCTACGATCACAAGGCTCTCGACCAGAGCGCGGTTAAGATTGTCGATACCGCGAAGAGGACGGGTGCTCGTGTGTCGGGTCCGATTCCGCTCCCCACGGAGAAGAACATCTACACGATCCTGCGCTCCCCGCACGTCAACAAGGATTCGCGCGAGCAGTTCGAGATGCGCACGCACAAGCGCCTCATCGACATCCTCGATCCTTCCAACAAGACGGTGGACGCACTGATGCGCCTTGACCTGCCGGCCGGGGTGGACATCGAGATCAAGCTGTAAGGGGAGGTGGAATTTATGTCGAAAGCTATTTTGGGAAGAAAACTTGGCATGACGCAGATCTTTACGGAAGAGGGCACTGTCGTCCCTGTCACGGTCGTCGAGTCAGGCAACAATGTTGTCATCATGAACAAGACCGTGGAGAACGACGGCTACAACGCTGTCCAGATCGGCTTCGGCGAAGTCAAGGAGAAGAGGGTCACGAAGCCTCTGAAAGGTCACTTCGCCAAGGCGGGAGTCGCGCCTGTGCGCTTCATCCGCGAGATGCGTCTTACTGATGCTTCGGAATATAACGTCGGTGACACCATCGGCGTTGACATATTTGCTGCCGGCGACCTCGTCGATGTGACGGGCACCTCGAAGGGTAAAGGTTTCGCTGGTACGATCAAGCGCCACAACTTCGCGCGCGGCCCCATGGGGCACGGTTCGAAGTCGCACAGAGAACCCGGCTCGACGGGCGCGATGATCAGCGGTCATGGCGGCCGCGTCTTGAAGGGTAAGAAGCTTCCTGGCCAGATGGGTCATGCGAGGGTCACGGTGCAGCGTCTTTCCGTCGTCCGTGTGGACGCGGAGCGCAACCTCATCCTCATCAAGGGCGCAATCCCGGGCCCGAAGAAGGGTCTTGTCGTGGTTCGTGCCACGGTCAAGCCGGACAAGCCGAAAAAGGCGGAAAAATAATCTGGAAGGAGGATTGCTAACTTATGCCAAAAGTAGCAGTTTATAATAGCGCAAACCAGCAGGTTGGCGATATCGAATTGAATGACAGCGTCTTCGGCGTGGAGATGAATGCCGGTCTCGTGCATCAGGCCGTCGTCATGCAGCTCGCATCGCGCCGTCTCGGCACGCATGCGACGAAGACGCGCGGCCTCGTGAGGGGCGGCGGAAGGAAGCCGTGGAGACAGAAGGGCACGGGTCGTGCGAGAAGCGGCTCGACACGCTCGCCGCTGTGGGTCGGCGGCGGCACGGTCTTCGGCCCGCAGCCGCGCTCGTATGCTTTCCGCATGCCGAAGAAGCAGCGCCGCCTCGCGATCAAGTGCGCGCTCTCGGACAAGGTGGCGAGCGGTGATTTCATCGTCCTCGACGACCTTCAGTTCGATGCCCCGAAGACGAAGAGCGTCGTCAAGATGCTCGGCGATTTCGGTGTCGATGCGAAGAGCCTTATCATCACGCTCGATGAGAACGAGAACGTCGAGCTTTCTTCGCGCAACATCCCCGGCGTCAAGGCGATCAACACGATGGGCCTCAACGTCTACGACATCCTGAACCACACGAAGCTCTTCATCACGAAGGCTGCGATAGAAAAGATTGAGGAGGTGCTCGCATAATGGACGCACGCGATATCCTCATCCGCCCGCTGATCACAGAGAAAAGCACCCAGCTCATGGAGGAAGGCAAGTATGTCTTCGTCGTCGCCAAGAAAGCGAACAAGATCGAGATCGCCAAGGCGGTCGCTGAGGTCTTCAACGTGAAGGTCGCAAACGTGAACACGGTCAACGTCAGCGGCAAGATGAAGCGCATGGGTCGCTTCGTCGGCAAGCGCTCGGACTACAAGAAGGCGATTGTGAAGCTCGCTCCGGGCGAGACGATCGAGTTCTTCCAGGCATAAAATCGAGCAAAGGAGGTAAAAAGAAGTGGCAATCAAAAGTTTCAAACCTTATTCCGCAGGCCGCAGGTTCATGACGGTCGCGTCGTTTGACGAAATTACGACGGACAAGCCGGAAAAATCCCTCGTCGAGAGCCTCAAGAGTCATGGCGGACGCAATCAGCAGGGCCGCATGACGGTTCGCCATCAGGGCGGCGGTCACAAGCGCCGCTACCGCATCATCGACTTCAAGCGCACGAAGGACGGCATCCCCGCCCGCGTCGCGACGATCGAGTACGATCCGAACCGCAGCGCACGCATCGCTCTTCTGAACTACGCGGACGGCGAGAAGCGCTACATCCTCGCACCGAACGGCCTCAAGGTCGGCGACAAGGTGGAGTCGGGCGCAGAGGCTGACATCAAGGTCGGCAACGCGCTTCCCATCAAGAACATTCCTGTCGGCACGATGATCCACAACATCGAGCTGAAGATCGGCAAGGGCGCACAGCTCGCAAGAAGCGCCGGCAGCGCCGTGCAGCTCATGGCGAAGGAGAACGACTACGCGCTCCTGCGTCTTCCCTCGGGCGAGCTTCGCAAGGTGCACATCAACTGCCGCGCGACGATCGGCCAGGTCGGCAACCTCGAGCATGAGAATATCACGATCGGTAAGGCGGGGCGCAACCGCTGGCTCGGCAAGCGTCCGGAGAACCGCGGCGTAGCGATGAACCCGAATGACCATCCGCACGGCGGCGGCGAGGGGCGCAGCCCGGTCGGCCGCAAGCATCCGGTCACGAAGTGGGGCAAGTGCGCGATGGGCGCCAAGACGCGCCGCAAGAAGGCGTCGGACAAGCTCATCGTGCGTGGCCGCAAGTAATTCGTGGGGGAAGGCAGCTCAGGCTGCCTGAGCGGAAGGAGGATATATTTTGTCGAGATCAGTCAAGAAGGGGCCTTTCGTACAAGAAAGTCTCGTGAAGAAAATTGACGCGCTCAATGCGGCGAACGACAAGAAGGTCGTGAAGACGTGGTCGAGGAGTTCCACGATCCTGCCGGATTTCGTGGGTCACACGATCGCCGTGCACGACGGCCGCAAGCACGTTCCTGTATATGTGACGGAAGATATGGTCGGACACAAGCTCGGAGAGTTCGCTCCGACGCGCACGTTCAAAGGCCATGCCGGCGAAGAGCGCAAGACTTCGCTGAGATAAGAGCGAAAGGAGGCATTTCCCCTTTGGAAGCAAAAGCTACAGCCAAGTATGTACGGATTGCGCCGCGCAAGGTGCGTGTCGTCATGGATCTCATCCGTGGCAAGAACATCGCCGAAGCTTTCGCAATCTTGAAGTTCACGCCGAAAATCGGTGCGGACGTCATAGAGAAGGTATTGAAATCCGCCGTTTCCAATGCCGAGAACAACTTCGACATGAATGTCGACAAGCTCTACATCAAGACGGCTTATGTCGATCAGGGCCCGACACTCAAGCGCATCCACCCGCGTTCTCGTGGGCAGGCGTTCAAGATTTTGAAGCGCACGTCCCACGTTACCGTCGCCGTGGAAGAAAGATGAGGAGGAGGGAAAAGGTTTGGGTCAGAAAGTAAATCCGAACGGCATCCGCATCGGCATCGTCAAGGATTGGGATGCAAAATGGTACGCAGATAAGGACTTTGCAGACAACCTGCATGAAGATATCAAGATCCGCAAGTATTTGAAAGATAGCCTCGGCGCTGCCGGCGTCTCGAAGATCGAGACGGAGCGCTCGAAGAACCGTCTGAAGCTCACGATCCATACGGCGAAGCCCGGCATGGTCATCGGCCGCGGCGGCTCGGGCATCGAGCAGATCAAGGAAGGCCTCAAGGGCAAGACGGAAAAGACGGTCGACATCAACATCTCCGAGATTCGTCAGCCTGATCTCGACGCGACGCTTGTCGCCGAGAACATCGCGCAGCAGCTTGAGCGCCGCATCGCGTTCCGCCGTGCCATGAAGCAGTCGGTCGGCCGTACGATGCGCCTCGGCGCCAAGGGCATCAAGGTCAAGGTTTCGGGTCGTTTGGGCGGCGCGGAAATCGCTCGAAGCGAGGCGTATCGCGAGGGCAGCATTCCGCTGCACACGCTGCGAGCCGACATCGACTACGGCACGGCGGAAGCCCGCACGACGTACGGACGCATCGGCGTCAAGGTCTGGATCTTCAAGGGCGAAATCCTTCCAGAGAAGAAGCAGTCCAAGAGGGCTGCCGCTGAAGGGAGCGAAGCTTAATGTTATTACCGAAGAGAGTCAAATACCGCAAGCAGTTTCGCGGACGCATGAAGGGCAAGGCACATCGCGGCAACACGGTCAGCCACGGTGAGTTCGGCCTTGTGGCTCTGGAGCCGGCTTGGATCACGAATCGTCAGATCGAAGCCGCCCGTATCGCCATGACGCGCTACATCAAGCGCGGCGGCAAGGTCTGGATCAAGATTTTCCCCGACAAGCCGGTCACGGCGAAGCCGGCCGAGACCCGCATGGGCAGCGGCAAGGGCTCGCCCGAGTACTGGGTGTGCGTCGTCAAGCCCGGTCGTGTGCTCTTCGAGATGGACGGCGTGTCGAAGGAAGTCGCCATGGAGGCCATGCGCCTTGCAGGCCACAAGCTGCCGATCCGCACGAAGTTCGTCACGCGCGAGGAGTCACTGAAAGCAGCAGAGGGCGGTGAAGTAAATGAAGGTTAATGAGATACGCGACTTGAATGCCGGGGAGCTTGTTGAAAAGCTCGCTTCGCTCAAACAGGAGCTGTTTAACCTCCGTTTCCAGCACGCTACCGGCCAGCTGGAGAATCCGATGCGTATCAAGGAAGTCAAGAAGTCGATCGCGCGCGTCAAGACGGTGCAGCGCGAACTTGAGAATCAGGACGTTTGCTTGGCGAAGAATTGATTGATATGCAGAGGAAGGAGGCTCTTTGATGAGCGAGAGAAATGAACGCAAGACGAGAGTCGGCAAGGTCGTAAGCGACAAGATGGACAAGACCGTCGTCGTCGCCGTTGTCGACATTGAGCAGCACAAGCTCTATAAGAAGGCCGTCAAGAAGACGGTGAAGTTCCAGGCGCACGACGAGAACAACGAGGCGCATGTCGGCGATACGGTGGCTCTGATGGAGACCCGCCCGCTCTCGAAGCACAAGCGCTGGAGAGTCGTGAAAATCGTCGAGAGGGCGAAATAATTTCGCCACGATCTCGAAAGGGAGGTTCATACATTGATTCAACAGCAGACCATGCTGAATGTTGGCGACAATACGGGCGCGAAAGAGATCATGTGCATCCGCGTGCTTGGCGGTTCGTACCGCAAGTATGCCAACATCGGTGATGTTATCGTGGCTGCCGTCAAGGCAGCGGCCCCCGGCGGCACGGTCAAGAAGGGCGATGTCGTCAAGGCTGTCGTCGTTCGAAGCGTCAAGGGCATCCGTCGTCGGGACGGCTCTTACATCCGCTTTGACGAGAACGCCGCCGTGCTCATCAAGGAAGACAAGACGCCGAGAGGAACCCGTATTTTTGGCCCCGTGGCCAGGGAGCTGCGCGAGAAGGATTTCATGAAGATCGTTTCCTTGGCTCCTGAAGTTCTTTGATAGGAGGCGCTATTTTGTCACAGGTGAAACTGCACGTAAAGAAAGGCGACACGGTCGTCGTCCTCGCAGGCAAGGACAAGGGCAAAGAGGGCAAGATCGTCGAGGCTCTGCCGAAGAAGGGCAAGGTCGTCGTCGAGGGCGTGAACAAGGTGAAGCGCCACACGAAGCCGAGCCAGAAGTACCCGCAGGGCGGCATCATCCAGAAGGAAGCCCCTCTGAACGCCTGCAAGGTCATGCTCGTATGCCCGGCCTGCAAGAAGGCAACGCGCACGGGCAAGAAGGAAGTCAACGGCAAGATGGTTCGCGCCTGCAAGAAGTGCGGCGAAGTCATCGACCAGACGAAATAATTGAGGAAGGAGGAGCACGGTTTGGATAGATTACAGGAAAAGTACAAGAACGAAGTTGTGCCTGAGCTCACGAAGAAGTTCGGCTACAAGAACATCATGCAGCTTCCGAAGATCGAGAAGGTCATCATCAACATGGGCGTCGGCGAAGCCGTCGGCAATCCCAAGGCTCTTGACTCTGCGGTCAACGATCTGACGATCATTGCGGGACAGAAGCCCATCCTGACGCGCGCGAAGAAGTCGCTTGCCGCCTGGAAGCTTAGGGAAGGCATGCCGATCGGCACGAAGGTCACGTTGCGCGGCACGCGCATGTACCAGTTCCTCGACAAGTTCATCAACGTCGCCCTGCCGCGCGTCCGCGACTTCCGCGGCGTGAGCAGCACGGCTTTTGACGGCCGCGGCAATTATGCGGTCGGTCTCAAGGAGCAGCTCATCTTCCCCGAGATTGAGTACGACAAGATTGACAAGCTGCGCGGCATGAACATCGTCATCGTCACGACAGCAGAAAAAGACGAAGAGGCGCGCGAGCTCTTGAAGCTCATGGGCATGCCCTTCAAGGCTTGAAGAAGGAGGTATGAACTGTGGCTAAGAAATCGATGATCGAAAAGTGGAGCCAGCAGCCGAAGTTCAAGGTGCGCCAGCACAACCGCTGCAAGATCTGCGGTCGTCCGCATGGCTACATGAGGAAGTTCGACATGTGCCGCATCTGCTTCCGCGAGCAGAGCTACAACGGCGCCATTCCCGGCGTGACGAAAGCCAGCTGGTAAACTACGAAACGTATGAAAGGGAGGATATCGGTTCCATGGTAATGACTGATCCTATTGCAGATATGCTGACGCGCGTTCGCAACGCGAACTCCGTCTACCACTCCAAGGTGGAGATTCCCGCCTCCAAGATCAAGAAGGCAATTGCCGAGGTCTTGAAGGAAGAGGGCTTCATCAAGGATTACACCTTCACGGCAGACTCGAAGCAGGGCATGCTGACGGTTTTTCTCAAGTATGGCCCCGCACGCGAGAAGGTCATCACGGGCATCAAGCGCATCTCGAAGCCCGGTCTTCGCGCTTATGCGAAGCACGATGAACTGCCGCGCGTCCTCGGCGGACTCGGCATCGCCATCATCTCCACGTCGAAGGGGATCATGAGTGACAAGGAAGCCCGCAAGGCCGGCCTTGGCGGCGAAGTCGTCGCCTATGTCTGGTAAACGTCTGGAGGTGAAAAGATGTCGAGAATTGGCAGAGCACCGATTGAGATTCCCGCTGGCGTAACCGTCAAGATCGAGGAAGTCAACAAGGTGACAGTAAAGGGTCCGAAGGGCGAGCTTTTCCGCGAGCTTCATCCGGACATGAAGATCGCGGTCGAGGGCAATGTCCTCACGGTCACGCGCCCGTCGGACGACAAGGAGCACCGCTCCCTGCACGGCCTTACGCGCACGCTCATCAACAACATGGTCATCGGCGTGACGGAAGGCTTCAAGAAGACGCTCGAAATCAACGGCGTCGGCTACCGTGCCTCGAAGCAGGGCAAGAATCTGAACCTTTCCTTGGGTTTTTCCCATCCCGTCATTGTCGAGCCGCCCGCAGGCATTACGCTTGACGCGCCCAGCGCGACGAGCATCGTCGTTTCGGGCATCGACAAGGAAGCTGTCGGCGCCATCGCTGCAAAGATCCGCAGCTATCGTCTGCCTGAACCGTACAAGGGCAAGGGTATCAAGTACGAGGGCGAGCACATCCGCCGCAAGGTCGGTAAGGCCGGCGCCAAGGCGAAGAAATAAGGCAGCTTAAAGGAAAGGAGTGACCATAGTGCTGATCAAGGCAGACAAGAACAAGGCAAGGCAGAAGCGCCACCTGCGCGTCCGTAACCACGTTTCGGGCACGGCAGAGCGTCCGCGCCTCAACGTATACAGAAGCCTCGCGAACATCTACGCGCAGGTGATTGACGACGAGAAGGGCGTGACGCTCGTCTCGGCAAGTTCGAAGGACAAGGGATTCTCGAACTACGGCGGCAACATCGAGGCCGCGAAGGCTGTCGGCGCTGCTGTCGCGAAGCGTGCGCTTGAAAAGGGCATCACCGAGGTTGTCTTTGACCGCGGGGGCTACATCTACCACGGTCGCGTCGCGGCGCTCGCAGAAGCAGCGCGCGAGGCAGGCCTCAAATTCTGACTTGCAAGGAGGTAAATGAATGGCTAGAATGGACAGGAACCATGACAGGGACCGGGACAGAAACAACGAGACTCCTGAATTTGAGGAGAAGGTCGTTTACATCAACCGCGTCGCCAAAGTCGTCAAGGGCGGCCGCCGTTTCTCCTTCAGTGCCCTCGTAGTCGTGGGCAACAAGAAGGGCAAGGTTGGCGCAGGCCTCGGCAAGGCGAGCGAAGTGCCCGAGGCAATACGAAAGGGCATCGAGGACGCGAAGAAGAACCTCATCGAGGTTTCCTTGAAGGATACGACGATTCCGCACGAGATGATCGGCATCTTCGGTGCAGGCCGCGTGCTCTTGAAGCCCGCCGCCAAAGGTACCGGCGTCATCGCGGGCGGCCCTGCGCGCGCCGTCTTGGAGCTTGCGGGCATTCGCGACATCCTCACGAAGTCTCTTGGCTCGTCGAATCCGAACAACATGGTTCGCGCCACGGTCAAGGGTCTCGAGCAGCTCAAGCGTGCTGAAGCGGTCGCTGAACTGCGCGGCAAGACGGTGCAGGAACTCTTAGGTTAAGGAGGAAGTTCGATGGCAAAGGTTAAAATCACTCTTACGAGGAGCCTCATCGGTCGTCCCGAGACGCAGAGAGCCACCGTTCGTTCGCTCGGACTTCGTAAGCTCAACTCGTCGGTGGAGCGTGAGATGAACGACGCATTGAAGGGGCAGATCCACAAGGTCGAACATCTCGTGAAGGTCGAGAACATATAAGAAAGAACAAGGAGGTGCAAGCAGTATGAAGTTACATGAATTGTCCCCGGCGCCTGGCTCCAAAAAGACGCGCAACCGCGTGGGGCGCGGCATCGGCAGCGGCAACGGCAAGACCGCAGGCCGCGGGCACAAGGGTCAGAATTCGAGGAGCGGCGGCGGCGTCCGCACGGGCTTCGAAGGCGGCCAGATGCCGATCTACCGCAGGCTTCCGAAGCGCGGCTTCAACAATGTGTTCCGCAAGATTTATGCGGAGGTCAACATCGAAACCTTGAACCGCTTTGAGGACGGCACTGTCGTCGATCCCGTCGCACTCGTCGAAGAGGGCATCCTGAAGAACGTCCGCGACGGCATCCGCATTCTCGGCAAGGGCGAACTCACGAAGAAGCTCACGGTTCGCGCCAACGGCTTCACGAAGTCGGCGGAAGAAAAGATCAAGGCGGCAGGCGGACAAGTCGAGGTGATCTGATTGTTTTCAGCCCTTGCGAACATCTACAAGATTCCGGAGCTAAGACAGAAGGTCATCTTCACGCTCATCATGTTCGCCGTGTTCCGGCTCGGTACGCACATTCCTGTGCCGGGCGTTGATCCGTCAGCCATTGAGCAGCTGTTTGCCACGGGCAACCTGTTCGGCCTGTTGGATCTCTTTTCCGGCGGTGCATTCAGCAAGTTTTCCATCTTTGCGATGAGCATCACGCCGTACATTAACGCGTCGATCATCATGCAGCTTCTCACGGTTGTCATTCCGACTTTGGAACAATGGTCCAAAGAAGGGCAGGAAGGGCACAAGAAAACGACGAAGGTCACACGCTACTTGACCGTAGCGCTCGCCTTTTTCCAGGCTGTCGGCATGTCGATCGGCCTGAAGCAGGCGATCTTGAATCCCAATCCCGTCTCCATTCTGATCATCGCGATCACCTTGACGGGAGGCACGATATTCCTCATGTGGATCGGCGAGCAAATCACGGCGAACGGCGTCGGAAACGGCATATCGCTTATCATCTTTGCCGGTATCGTCGCAGCATTGCCGAAGAATCTCGGCACGATCTACAGTTATTTGCAGGCGGGGACGATCAGCTATTTCAACGCATTCGTCTTTGCCGTCATCGCTCTCTTGATGATCGTGTTCGTCATTTACATCCAAGAGGGCAACCGCAGAGTCCCGATTTCCTACGCGAAACGGGTCGTCGGAAAAAAGACGTATGGCGGAAGTTCCAGCCATATCCCGCTGAAGGTCAATCATGCGGGAGTCATCCCAATCATCTTTGCGTCATCCGTGCTGATGTTTCCAGTAACCGTCGCCCAGTTTATTGAAGTTCCCTGGGTGACCACACTCGCCGGTTATTTTGCGTGGGGCACACCGCTGCAGACAAGCATCTACGCGCTGCTCATCATCTTCTTCACGTACTTTTATACCGCGGTTACTGTAAAGATATCGGATATGGCAGAGAACCTGAAAAAATACGGTGGCTTCATCCCGGGCATACGTCCGGGCAAGCCGACGGAAGAATATCTCGATACTGTCATGACGCGCATCACGCTGGCAGGCGCGTTCTTCCTGGCATTCATCGCAGTGCTGCCGAACCTCGTCGCGGGCGCGACCCACATCGAGGGTGTGTACTTCGGCGGCACGGCACTGCTCATCGTCGTCGGGGTTGCGCTGAACACGATGAAGCAGATCGAATCCATGGTGGTCATGCGCCATTACCAAGGTTTCATGAAATAGGAGGAGTCCTTTGATGCATATCCTGTTAATGGGTCCGCCGGGCGCCGGCAAAGGCACGCAGGCGGCCAATCTCGTGAAAGAATTCGGCATTCCGCACATCTCAACGGGCGACATGTTCCGCGCCGCCGTGAAGGAGGGGACGGAGCTTGGGCTACAGGCGAAGGCCTGCATGGACGCCGGCAAGCTCGTGCCGGACGAGGTCACGATTGGCATCGTAAAGGAGCGGCTCGCGAAGCCTGACTGCAAGAAGGGCTTCATCCTCGATGGTTTTCCGCGCACGGTGGAGCAGGCGGATGCTCTTACGGGCATCCTCAAAGAGCTGGGGCTATCCCTCACCGCAGCCCTCAACATCACGGTGCCGGCAGCGGACCTCATCGAGCGTGCTGTCGGACGCCGCATCTGCAAATCCTGCGGCGCGACGTACCATGTGAAGTTCAACCCGCCCCAGAAGGCGGGGGTTTGTGACACATGCGCGGGCGACCTCTACCAGCGTGCAGATGACAGCGAGGAGACGATGAAGAATCGCCTCTCCGTTTACGAGGCGCAGACGAAGCCCTTGATCGCCTACTACGAGAAGGCAGGCGTCTACAAGGAGATCGACGGCAGACAGGCCATTGACGATGTCAAGGCCGCCATGCTCGCCGCCTTGAAGGACTGAGCTGCGTGTCCGAGAGCCACCGAACGATAAAGACGCGAGAGCGTCACGGCGGGCGCGGGTTTGGCGTCCGAGAAAATACGATGTTGGGCATGGGCAATTCCCGATGCGGAACGCTCCTTTCACGGAAGATGGACAGCTTTCGCCCAACCCAATTTCAGAGAGGGAGAAGCTCATGTCAAAACAAGATGTAATCGAAGTTGAGGGCAAAGTGCTGGAAGCGCTGCCCAACGCGATGTTTCAAGTCGAGCTGGAAAACGGTCACGTCGTCCTGGCGCACGTCTCGGGGAAGATCCGTATGAATTTCATCCGCATCCTTCCCGGCGACAAGGTCACGATTGAGCTTACGCCTTACGACCTGACGCGCGGCCGCATCACCTATCGTTTTAAGTAGACGCGGCCGCTATTCGGCAGGCAGCGCAGAAGGAGGCAAAGTCAATGAAAGTCAAGCCGTCCGTCAAACGGATTTGCGAAAAATGCAAGATCATCAAGCGCAAGGGACGCGTCATGGTCATTTGCGAAAACCCGAAGCATAAGCAGAGACAAGGTTAAGGAGGTGCTTTTCTATGGCACGTATCGCCGGTGTGGATTTACCGCGTGACAAGAGAATCGAGATTGCTTTGACATATATCTATGGGATCGGCCTGACGACCTCTCAGAAGCTTCTGAAGCTGGCAGGCGTCAACCCCGACACGCGCACGCGCGACTTGACGGAAGACGAAGTCGTGAAACTGCGCGACGTCATCGACAAGGAAGCGATCGTCGAGGGCGATCTTCGCCGTGAGCGTCAGATGGCGATCAAGCGTCTCGTCGATATCGGCTGCTACCGCGGTCGTCGTCACCGCCTGGGACTTCCCGTGCGCGGACAGAACACGAAGAACAACGCCCGCACGAGGAAAGGTCCCCGCAAGGCCATCGCAGGCAAGAAGAAGGACAAATAAAAGGGAGGGTCATTGAGTGGCAGTAAAGAAAACGACGCGGACGAAGAAAAAAGACCGCAAGAACATTGAATATGGCGTTGCGCATATCAGCTCCACCTTCAACAACACGATCGTCACGCTGACGGACAAGAGCGGCAATGCCCTCTCGTGGGCGAGCGCGGGCGGCCTCGGCTTCCGCGGCTCCAGAAAGAGCACGCCGTTCGCTGCACAGATGGCGGCGGAAGTCGCGGCGAAGGCCGCGATGGAGCATGGCTTGAAGCAGGTCGAGGTCTATGTCAAGGGCCCCGGCGCCGGCCGTGAAGCCGCAATCCGCTCCCTGCAGGCGACGGGTCTTGAAGTCAACATGATCAAGGACGTCACCCCGATTCCGCACAACGGCTGCCGTCCGCCGAAGCGCAGAAGAGTTTGATGGAGGTGCAGAAGAAATATGGCTATTGATAGATCCGCAACCCTCAAGCGGTGCCGTTCGCTCGGCATTGAGCCGGGCATGGTCGGCATCAGCCGCCAGTCCAAGCGTCAGCCGCGCCGCCAGGCCCGCAAGGTCAGCGAGTATGGCATGCAGCTCAAGGAAAAGCAGAAAGCGAAGTTCATCTACGGCGTTTTGGAAAAGCAGTTCCGCAAGTACTATGAAAAGGCGAAGACGATGCCGGGCGTCACGGGTGAGAACCTCCTCGGTCTCCTGGAGCGTCGCATCGACAACGTCGTATACCGCCTCGGTCTCGCGCAGACGCGCCGTCAGGCTCGCCAGCTCGTGACGCACGGTCACATCCGTGTCAACGGCAAGCGCCTCGATATTCCGTCCGCGCTCGTTCGTGCCGAAGATGAGATCACGATCGATGAGAAGAGCCGCTCGAATGCGTTCTTCAAGGCGCTCGCCGAGAACTACAAGCCTCTGAACCTTCCCGCATGGCTCACTGCCGACGGTGCGAAGCTCAGCGGTACGGTCACGCGCTATCCGAGCCGCGATGAGATCGACGTCCCCGTCAACGAGCAGGCGATCGTCGAGCTGTACTCCAGATAATCTCTTGCCGGTATTTTCAATATGATTGACTGCATGAGAACAATGGAGGAGGGTTATCCCAGATGATCGAGATCGAAAAGCCAAAGATCGAGATAGTGGAAATCAGCGAAGATAATCGTTATGGGAAGTTCGTCTGCGAGCCTTTGGAGCGTGGCTACGGCACGACCCTCGGCAACAGCTTGCGGCGCATCCTCTTGTCATCCCTGCCGGGCGCTGCGATCACTTCGATCCGCATCGACGGCGTACTGCACGAGTTTTCCACCATTCCGGGCGTCCGCGATGATGTGACGAACATCGTGCTGAACCTCAAGTCGCTCTGCTTCAAGATGTACAGCGAAGAGCCGCGCGTTCTTCGCCTCGATGTCAAGGGTGAGAAGGAAGTCACGGCGGCGGACATCATCACCGATCCCGACGTTGAGATCTTGAACCCCGATCTTCACATCGCGACGCTTAACGAGGACGGAGAGCTGCACATGGAAATGACCGTTGAACGCGGCAAAGGCTATGTGGCAGCGGAGAAAAATAAGAAGCCCGATCATGTCATCGGCGTCATTCCGATCGACTCCATCTTTTCCCCGATTCAGCGCGTCAACTACACCGTGCAGGACACGCGCGTGGGCAACGTCACCGACTATGACAAGCTCATCCTCGAAGTGTGGACGGATGGCTCCATCCGCCCCGAAGAGGGCGTGAGCCGCGCGGCGACTATCCTCATCTCGCACTTTAAGCTCTTCCAAAATATGGCGGGCATTCCAGAGATTGAGGAAGAGGAGGAGATTGTTCCTCCCGAGCCTGAGGAGCCGGACGCTTCCAAGGTTCTTGAGACGACGATTGACGATCTTGACCTCTCTGTTCGCTCTTTCAACTGCTTGAAGCGCGCGAACATCAATACGGTCGCAGATCTTGTCTCGAAGACGGAAGAAGACATGATGAAGGTCAGGAACCTCGGCAGGAAATCCTTGGAAGAAGTCAAGAAGAAGCTTGAAGAGTACGACTTGACATTGAAGAAAGAAGAAGAATAAGAGAGGGATAAACCATGAGCTATAGAAAATTAGGGCGTAATTCGAGTGCCCGCAAGGCACTCTTCCGCAGCATCTTGGCCTCCTTCTTCAAGCATGAGCGCATCGAGACGACGGAAGCGAAGGCGAAGGAAGTCAGAAGCCTCGCGGAAAAGCTCATCACGCTGGCAAAGCGTGGCGACCTTGCCGCCCGTCGTCAGGCGATTGCCGATATTGGCGATGAAGAAGCAGTCCGCAAGCTTTTCAGCGATATCGCTGCAAAGTATACGGAGCGTTCGGGCGGTTACACGCGCATCCTGAAGCTTGGCCCCCGTCGCGGCGATGCCGCGCCGATGGCGCTTTTGGAGCTTGTCTGAAGACCCGCTGAAAGTAAGAAAGCAAGGAACGGGAGTCTCACCTATAAGGTGGGACTCCGCATCCTTGCTTTTTTGTTATGACATGAAAGAGGCAGCTTAATCTTTTCGGGAAATTTCCTATGGAAATGTTTTGTGTAGGAAAGATGAGAGGCCTTGCGAATGGTAGAAAAATGATGAAGAATTATGTAATCGGACGATTCCTGCAGATGGTGCCGATGCTTTTGTGCATCACGTTTTTGGCGTTCGCCGCGATGCGGTTGGCGGGCGACGACGCCGTTGACTTGATGTATGAGAAGTCGGGCGGTGTGACGGAGGAGGTCAAGGCGGCGAAGCGTGCGGAGCTGGGCCTCGATCAGCCATTCCTCGTGCAGTACGGAGCATGGCTCAAGGGAGCTGTCACGGGAGATATGGGAAAATCGTATATCTCGGGCAAGCCGGTATGGGAGACGTTCATGGAAAAGCTGCCGGCGACGCTCTACTTGATGCTTGCTTCCGTCCTCATGACGCTCGCTTTCGCCTTGCCTCTCGGTATCTTGGCGGCGGTGCGGCAGAATCATTGGGTAGATGTTCTCATTCGCATCGGCACTTTTGTTGGCAACTCCCTGCCGAATTTTTTCGTGGGGCTTTTGCTCATCTATGTCTTTGCCGTGCGACTTGAGTGGCTGCCGATCTTGGCGAAGGCGGGCGATGGGCGTGCGGTCCTCCTGCCTGCGCTGACCTTGGCGATTGCCATGGGCGCGAAGTACACGCGCCAGATTCGCGCCGTGATCTTGGAGGAGCTGGCGAAGCCGTATGTCATAGGGGCGCGTGCGCGCGGTGTGAAGGAACGCACGATCCTTGTGAAAAGCGTGCTGCGCAGCTCTCTCGTGCTCATCGTCACGCTGCTCGCACTGTCGATGGGCTCTCTTCTCGGCGGCACGGCGATCGTCGAGACGATTTTCCTTTGGGACGGTGTGGGAAAAATGGCGGTCGAGGCGGTCTTGGCGCGCGACTATCCGCTTGTGCAGGCGTATGTGGCATGGATGGCGGTGATCTATGTCGTGCTGAATCTTGCAGCGGATATTTTTTACCGTCTGCTCGATCCGCGCGTCGGCTATGAAAAGGCAGGGGCATTATGACGGTGCGCAGGTATCGCCCGCTGCTGCCATACGCGGCAGCTGTGAGCGTCGTGCTCATCATCGCCGCCTGTGCGCCGCTCTTGTCGCCGCATGATCCGTATGCACAGGATTTGGAGCAGGCGCTTCTCGCGCCGAGCGCCGAGCATCTTCTGGGGACGGACCGCTACGGGCGTGATCTCTTGTCGCGCGTCCTCGTGGGCGCACAGACGACGCTCGGTTCGGCGCTGGCGCTGCTGCTCTTCGTGAGCTGCGCGGGCAGTTTGATCGGCGCGGTCTCGGGCTATCGCGGCGGGCGGCTCGACGCCTTTTTCATGCGGCTCGCCGATATGCTGCTCGCGTTTCCGCAGCTCGTCTTTGCGCTTGCAATCGCGGGTGCTTTCGGCGGCGGGCTTTTTTATGCGGCGGCGGCTCTCGCGTTTCTTGGCTGGGCGAAGTATGCACGCATCGCGCGCGGCTTGACGCTCTCTTTGTGTGCACTGCCGTACATGGAAGCAGCGCGCATGGCGGGCGGCAGTTCTCTCTCCGTGCTTCGCCATCACGTCCTGCCGAATATCGCGGGACCGATTCTCGTCACGGCGTCGCTCGACCTCGGCACGCTCACGATGGAGCTGGCGGGACTTTCGTTTCTCGGGCTCGGCGCGATGCCGCCGACGGCGGAGTGGGGTTCGATGATGAGCAGCGGGCGCAGCATGCTGCAGACGACGCCGTGGGTCATCTTAGCGCCGGGGGCGGCGCTCACTCTCACGGTGGCGGCGTTCAACCTGTTCGGCGACAAGCTGCGCGACGTGTTGGCACCGAAGGAATTAAGTAAGTAAGCGAGTAGGAAAAAGAGGAGGCTACAGGAAAATGAAGCTGAATAAGAAGAAATTGGTGGCAGCTTTGGCAGGGCTTTTCGCGGCGGCGATTTTCGCGGGCTGCGGTGCGGATAAGAACGAGGCGGCAGGGGAGAAAGTCTTTACCTACGGCACGATGTCGTATGGCGCGGCGATGGAGAATGCGGGCACGAACCCGCATGTTTCCTATAACGGTTGGAGCACCCTGCGCTACGGCATCGGCGAGACCTTGTTCCGCTTCAATGAGAAGATGGAGCCTGTGCCTTGGCTTGCCGAGAGCTTTGAGCAGGTCGATGAATATACGATGAAGATCAAGCTGCGCGACGATGTCGTGTTTTCCAACGGCAAGAAGATGACGGGCGAAGCGGTCAAAGCGTGCTTGGAAGATCTCGTGGCAAAGCATGACCGCGCACCGAAGAATCTGAAGCTCAAGTCCATCACGGCGGACGGACAGACCGTCACCCTCGTATCGAGCGAGAAGATGCCGACGCTCATCAACGCATTGGCAGATCCCTATGCCTGCATCATCGACATGGAAGCGGGAGAAAAGGATCGCATCGTCGTCGGCACCGGCCCGTATGTGGCGCAGAAGGTCACCGATACCGAGATGGAACTTTCGAAAAACGAGAAGTATTGGGGCGCTGTCAAGCCGAAGCTCGACAAGATCATCGTCAAGAGCATTGCCGACGGCGATACGCTGACGATGGCAATGCAGAGCGGTGAGCTTGACGCCGCGCAAGGTCTGCCCTATGCGAGTTTGGAGCTTTTCCAAAAGGACAGCGCAAAGTACAAGATCAGCCAAGCCGATACGTCGCGCGTCTATCAGGCGGCGTTCAACTACAAGACGCCCGAGCTGCAGGATGTGCGCGTGCGTCGGGCGATTTCTATGGCGCTCGATAAGGAGAACTTCTGCAAGGTACTGCTGAAGGGCAACGGTACGCCTGCGGTCGGTCCATTCCCCAAGAGCATGCCTTTCGGCGGTGATGCCGTGCGGGCGGCCGCCTACGACTTGGAGGGGGCGAAGGCGCTCTTGAAGGAGGCCGGCTACGAGGATACGGACGGAGACGGCTATGTGGATCAGGGCGGCAAGAACTTGGAGCTTCGCTACCTGACGTATCCGTCGCGTCAAGAGCTGCCGATTCTCGCCGAATCGCTGCAGGCGAATCTCAAGAAGATCGGCATCAAGCTGAATGTCAACTCGACGGATAGCTACAAGTCGTTCTTGAAGAGCGGCGACTATGATATATTCGCCAAAGCGCTCGTAGCGGCGCCGACAGGTGATCCCGAGTACTATTTCCTTGGCAATCTTCTCAAGGATGCTGTCGATAACAGCGGCTTTTACTACAGCCCGCAGGTGGAAGAGCTTGCCGCCAAGCTGCATAACACCTATGGCGCCGAAGCGCGCGCCGCGCTTGCCGTCGCGATGGAGCAGCAGGTCTTGGACGACTGCGCCGTTCTCTACGCATCGCACCTGCGCATGAGTCTTGTGATGAAACCGGGCATCGAGGGTCTCAAGGCGCATCCGTCCGATTACTATGAGGTCAGCGCGGATTTGGAGAAGAAATCGTGAGCGATGCACCGCTCCTCGCCGTGCGAAATCTCACGGTTTCGTACGGCGAAAAGCAGGCGGTGCTCGGCGTGAATTTCTGCCTGCATCGCGGGGAGATTCTCGTCTTGGCGGGGGAGTCGGGCAGCGGCAAGAGCACAATTCTGCGGGCGGTCATGGGCATCTTGGACGCGGGTTTCTGCGCGGGAGAAATCCTTTGGGAGGGGACGGATGTTCTGCAGCTTGCCAAAGATGCACGGCGAAACCTTGCAGGCGAAGAGATCGCGATGGTTTTTCAAAATGCAGGCGCGTCTTTCTGCCCCGTACGCATGATCGGCAGTCAGCTCTATGAGAGCGTATGTGCCCATAGAGCGTGGAGCTATGCCGAGTTTCGCGAACGAGCCGAGGCGCTGATGGTGCAGATGCAGCTTCCGCGTGAAGTGCTCGACGAGTACCCGTTCCGCCTGTCGGGCGGCATGGCGCAGCGCGCAGGCATCGCCGCCGCGATGCTCCTGCAGCCGAAGCTCATCTTGGCGGACGAGCCGACTTCGGCGCTCGACGCGCTGACGCAGGTGCGCGTGGCGAAGGAGCTCATGGCGCTTCGCCGACGCACGGGCGTCGCGATGCTTCTGGTCACGCACCACATGGGGCTGGCGTATTACATGGCGGATCGCATTCTCGTCCTGCGGCACGGCGAGATGGTGGAGCAAGGTGCGCGCGAGGATATCTTTCGCCATCCGAAGGAAGCCTATACGAAGGAGCTCATCGCCGCCGTGCCGAGATTGTAGGTGGAATGAAGCGTGGAAATGATTTTGAAAGCCGAAGGGCTGGTAAAGTCCTTCGGCAAAGGGGCAGAGCGGCGGCGCGTGCTGGACGGCGTGGACTTTGCCGTTGCGGCGGGTGAGTGTCTGGGCATCGTCGGGCAGAGCGGCTGCGGCAAGAGTACCGCCATGCGCATCGCCGCACGCCTTTTGGATGCGGACGAAGGGCGCATCTCCTTTTGCGGCAAGGACATCACACATACGCGCGGGCGCGAGCTTCGTGAAGTGTACGGCGCGATGCAGATGATCTTTCAAATGCCCGAGGATTCTTTCGACCCCAGAAAGACGCTCGGTTGGAGTATCGCCGAGCCGCTTCTGCGGCACGGTTGGCCGAAAGCGCGGCGCAAGGAGCGCGTGGCGGCGCTCTTGCATGAGGTGGGGCTCGGGGCGCATTTTGCCACGCGCTATCCGCACGAGGCAAGCGGCGGCGAGTGCCAGCGCGCTGCTATCGCGCGCGCCTTGACGCTCTCGCCGAAACTTCTGATCTGCGATGAGGTGACGAGTGTGCTCGACGTCACGGTGCAGGCGCAGGTCGTGCGCCTCCTGCGCCGCATCTTGCAGGAGCAGCGGGCGGCGTGTCTCTTCGTCACGCACGATCTCGCGCTTTTGCCTGCAATCGCTGACCGCGTCATCGTCATGCACGGCGGCAAGGTCGTGGAGGAAGGAACGGTGCAGGAGATCGTGCGTCAGGCGAAGTCGCCTCATACGCAGGAGCTTTTGGCGGCGGACTTTTTCCGTTTGACGCGAGAGGAAGATGGAGGGAAGACAACATAGGATGAAAACGAAGGAAATGATCGAGAGAGAAGAAGCGCTGGGAAAGCGGATTGAAAGCTACTGGGATACGAGGAGCCCGAAGTTCTCTGCCGTGCGGCGAAGGGAACTCGAAGGCTCCGACGCTGCACGTTGGCAAAAGTTCATAGCGTCTCATTTGCCCGAGAAAAAGCCGCTGCGCATCCTCGACGTCGGCACGGGTGCAGGTTTCTTTGTTGTGCTGCTTACGCGCATGGGACATGAGGTCACGGGCATCGACATGTCGGCGGGCATGATCGATGAAGCGCAGAAGAACCTCGCGGCGTTCGGCTGCCGGGCCGATCTTCGGAAAATGAACGCGCAGCAGCTTGACTTTTCGGACGAATTCTTCGATGTCGTCATCAGCCGCAACCTCACATGGACGCTGCCCGATGCGATGGAGGCGTACCGCGAGTGGCATCGCGTGCTCAGGGCGGGCGGCATGCTCTTGAACTTCGATTCGGATTACGGAAAGACGACATTTTCGGCGGCAGATGCTCGGGATTCTGTACACACGGGCATCGGCGAGGCGCTTCTCATTGAATGCAACAAGATCAAAGACGAGCTTCGCGTCAGCACGCATCGCCGTCCTCTTTGGGATGCAGATCTCCTCGAAAAACTCGGTTTTTCCGTGCAATACGACGCCGACATCGCGCCCCTTGTGCATGGCGACGAAGCCCTTCGCTACGACGATGTGCCGCTCTTTGGCATTTACGCGAAAAAGGTGCGGTGAGCGACGTAGGGGGAGAGAGGCGGCTCATTTCCTTGTCGTGCAGGAGACTTCATAGTATAATAAAAGAAACAAGATGGGAGAGAAGCTATGACTTGGAGCGAGAACGAAGAATGGCGGCAGAGGTTCCTAAAGGTTCTGGCAGGATTCCGCCTGCTCGATGACGACTTCATGACGGCAGTCTTCCGCAGTTTGGCATGCGTCGACCTGCTCCTGCAGATCATCTTGGATAAGCCGCAGATCAGGGCGACGAAAGCAATCGTGCAGGATACGCTGAAGAATCTACAGGGTCGTAGCGTGCGATTGGACATCCATGCATGGGCGGACGGGCAGGAATTCGACATTGAGATTCAGCGAGGCGGCAGAGGAGCGGCAAAGCGACGAGCCAGATACAACGCGAGCCTGATGGACGCCAATGCCCTGCATGTGGGCGAGGATTACAATGAATTGCCCGAGTCGTATGTGATCTTCATTACGGAGACGGATGTGCTCGGCGAAGGGTTGCCGATTTATATAGTTCGGCGCACGATTGAAGGAAGCGGCAAAGTTTTCGATGATGGATCGCATATTATCTACGTCAATAGCGCGATGGCAGATGAAGATACTCCGCTGGGCAGGCTGATGCACGACTTTCACTGTACGCGGCCAGAAGACATGTATTATGACGTGTTGGCGGAACGAATGAGGTACTTCAAAGAGACGGAGGAAGGAGCGAGCGCTATGTGTGAAGCGATGGAAAAACTCGCAAGGGATTTCGCAGGAGAACTTGCGAAAGAAGCCGAGGCACGCGGTATGGAGCGTGGCATGGAGCGCGGCATGGAGCGTGGTCGAGAAGAGCGAAACATTGCGGTCGTTCTTGGGATGTTGAAAGAGAAACTGCCGCTGGAAATGATCGCACGGGTGTCGGACATCTCCATGGACAAGATCCGGGAGATCGGCAGACTGCACAGCCTGCTTTGATGCAGGCACGCTGGAAGAAGGCCGACTCGAGGAAACAAGACGGGAGAAACGCTATGGCTTGGAACGAGAAGGAAGAATGGAAGCAGAGATTCCTGAAGGTTTTGGCGGGATTCCGCCTGCTTGATGACGATTTCATGACGGCAGTCTTCCGCAACCTGGCATGCGTCGACCTGCTCCTGCGGATCATCTTGGACAAGCCGCAAATCCAGGCGACGGAAGCAATCGTACAGGATACGCTGAAGAATCTACAGGGTCGCAGCGTGCGATTGGACATCCATGCATGGGCGGACGGGCAGGAATTCGACATTGAGATTCAGCGAGGCGGCAGAGGAGCGGCAAAGCGACGAGCCAGATACAACGCGAGCCTGATGGACGCCAATGCCCTGCATGTGGGCGAGGATTACAATGAATTGCCCGAGTCGTATGTGATCTTCATTACGGAGACGGATGTGCTCGGCGAAGGGTTGCCGATTTATATAGTTCGGCGCACGATTGAAGGAAGCGGCAAAGTTTTCGATGATGGATCGCATATTATCTACGTCAATAGCGCGATGGCAGATGAAGATACTCCGCTGGGCAGGCTGATGCACGACTTTCACTGTACGCGGCCAGAAGACATGTATTATGACGTGTTGGCGGAACGAATGAGGTACTTCAAAGAGACGGAGGAAGGAGCGAGCGCTATGTGTGAAGCGATGGAAAAACTCGCAAGGGATTTCGCAGGAGAACTTGCGAAAGAAGCCGAGGCACGCGGCATGGAGCGCGGCATGGAGCGCGGCATGGAGCGCGGCATGGAGCGCGGCATGGAGCGTGGTCGAGAAGAGCGAAACATTGCAGTCGTCCTCGGGATGCTGAAAGAGAAGCTGCCGCTGGAAATGATCGCGCGTGTGTCGGACATCTCCCTGGACAAGATTCGGGAGATCGGCAGACTGCACAGCCTGCTTTGAAAAAGACATGGGGCACGCAGATGATGCAGTCAAAGATTACACAATTTTTCTTAATGTAGGTAAAATTGGGAGAATAGTTTTAAGGGGCGCTGTTGATACAGCGCTTCTTTTTTTGTATAGATCCACATATCTTCATGAAAAATAATTGACTGTTAAATTTTAATGGGATATAATGGGACTATAAATCTATAAGTACCGAACACCTAAGCTTCATGGGAAAGGGAGAGAAAGTCATGTTCAAGAAAGGGAATTCAAAGCGCTGGAAAGCGCTTTCGCTGGCGGTTGCTTTGTATGTAGGGGGGGGACAACTGTCTCTTGAACATGTTAATGCTGCGGATGTGACGGGCGGGGATGTGTTGGTCGATGGTACGCCGGCGCATCCGATCCCGGCTGCGCCTGTTGCCGGCGGAGCCATTACGAATTCTTCTGATGCTGGGAATGTGTATGGGAATAAGTTGACGCTGGATGGCGCATCTGCATGGTTTCTTGGCTATGTTTATGGTGGGTATACGTTGGGAGCGGGAAATGCCTATCAAAATGAGCTGATCATGAAGAATGGCGCGTATATCGGCAACAATTACCACCCAGGTTATGCCGCCTATGGCGGTTGGGCACAGAACGGCAATGCGACGAATAATACCATTACATTGAACGGGAATGGTGCCCTAAGTTATTATGGCACGCATCTGTATGGAGGATGGAGCAATAATAGTGCTGCAGATGTAAAGACAGGCAATAAGCTGAGAATCATAGGAAAAGACAATTACGGGGACAGCGTCAACAATTTCGAGAAGATGGTATTCGAGTTGAATTCTGCGGTAGCTTCTGGCGACACCATGCTCACCATAAATACGTATAATTCTACACAAACTTTTGATTGGAACAAGATTGAGGTGACGAATGCGGCAACTTGGACGGGGACGACGGGGCTGAAGCCGATCACCCTGTATACAGGTCCGGGACTGACGCTAGACAACTATGACCTTTTGAAATGGAAGAGCGTTACGTCTGACGGCAAGTTTGAGTACGGATGGCGTGCCAATGTGACGTCGGCGACGCCTGGAACGCCGACGACGATCACCAATGCGACGAAACTTTTCTTCGACCGCAACCAGTTCAAGGGTGTAGATAAGACCATAACGAGCGCACCATCGGATAATATAGCCTATGGCGGACTGTCCACTCTCGGCAATACGACGACGGGCAACAAACTCACTTTGGATGGCGCATCTGCATGCTTTATTGGCTATGCTTATGGCGGCTATACGAAGGCAGAGACGGGAGACTCGACGGGCAATGAGCTGATCATGAAGAATGGCGCGTATATCGGCAACAATTACCACCCAGGTT